>PLGG01000083.1:0-37744 GCA_003138515.1 Acidobacteriaceae bacterium
AAAGTGGAAAGCAAAGAACGCTTCCCACTTTCCCACACCCCCGACTGCGGCGGCGAGTGATCTAACTCACTTTCCGCGCTACACTAACAAGCTCGCTGGTACAAAAGATCGGGCAGGCCAACTCCGGCTGATGGGCAAGAAGATGCTGGTCGCGCTCATGATGGAGGGCAAGTTCTCCGGCGAGGGCCTGCAGGCGCTCGACACTGACGAAGACCTGATGAGCGCGATGGCGCGCGAACTGGTCGAAAAAGCTGGAGTCGGAGAATTCGCCGACGCCGTGTGGCGGGACCTCGGCCAAGAACGCGAGAGAGCGCAACCGCGCTCAGCGGTCGTAGAGCCGGAACCCGAAATGGAAACGGTTCCAATCCTCGGCCTGCCTGGCGTGTTCGTCCCAGAACCAGCCCCCGCGCCATTCGGCATCCACTTGCTCGAACCAGCTGTGTCCGCGAAAAAGCGCAGGAAGCAATCGCTCTGGCCGACGGCCAATGAAGAGAATGCACAGCTCTCCCTCTTCGGCTGAGAGGATCGCCCCGCCTGCTCGAGACGGCGGCACAGCTCTGTCACAATACGCGTCAGTACTCGTTTCAGTTGCGGTGATGTCCTTCCAGAGAAAAGAGAAACGGCCGTCCAGCGAAGGGCCTTGCATTATCCTGTAGATGGAATTAAGGGAATGCAGTTGCTGGAAGGTTGGGGTACCATCGTCGGCCCAGAGGTGATTGATGAAAACTTTGGAACAAGAGCCACTGCGCCGGTGGGCAACAAAGTATGTCTGGTGGAAGGCCCCGGATGAGGCCCTCATACAACCCGAACGCATCGTTGCCCAGATCATGAACATCGGAGACTATGACGACGTTCGGGCCCTTTTCAAACTCGTGGATGAGGAGTATCTGAGGGCCGTGCTTCAGGGAGCTGAGGCCGGGGAGTTCAATGAGAGATCATGGGCGTACTGGCACTACCGGCTGGGAGTCTCCGAGCCTGGCGAAGTGCCTGCTCTCCCGCAGCGGAGAGTTGCGTGATGGGTCCGTTCTCTCCTCACCTTGAGATACTGCCCGCGCCGCAGCTGCGGTTATGGCATAAGCTGCGTCCGATCAAGGACCTTGGTTTTGTGCTCTATGGAGGAACGGCCATTGCACTTCGCCTGGGCCACCGAGCGTCGATTGACTTCGATTTCTTCACGGAGCGCGCTCTCGATCACACGTCGCTTGAAGAATCACTTCCGTTTCTCAGGACAGCTCAGGTCTTGCAGGAAAGTCCAGACACGCTCACCGTCCTGGCTTCCTCCGATGCTTCCAACGAGCGTGCAGTTAAGGTTTCCTTCTTCGGCTCCATTACCTTTGGCCGTGTCGGAGAACCACAATGGACGGACGACGGAATTGTCCAGGTTGCTTCACTGGAGGATCTCCTCGCAACCAAAGTAAAAGTTCTCCTGCAGAGAGTCGAGGCCAAGGACTACCTCGACGTCGCCGCTCTTCTGGGCAACGGCGTTTCGTTAGCGAGAGGCTTGGCGGCCGCGCGCTCCTTGTTTGGTCTCGCGTTTCAGCCAAGCGAGTGCCTGAAAGCTCTGGTCTATTTTGAGGGCGGTGATCTCAACTCTCTGACCGGGTCCACCAGGCATCTGCTCATTCATGCGGCGAGCGCCGTCGGAGACCTTCCCGGCGTCCCAGTCGTCGATAAACAGTTGACGGTTGGTTGAGCGGGCAGAGACTTCTTTAGTTTGCATTCATACGCTTCGAGCCGCACTCCTGCGTTGGTGGGTTGCCGGCGTCGTCTTGCCGTTCGCAACCGCCACTTCAATCTGCCGCAGATGACCAACGATCTGCTCCGGCGTATGCTTCTTTCCTCTTGCCATTCCAGGCTCCTCTCATACCAGTTTCTCTCATTGACGCTGGTACAAGATTTGCCGGGCAGGCCAGGAATTGCTCGCAGGGGGCGCCCTTGCTGTAGCGATACACGGCTCCCGCGAAGAACAGGCCCGCCATCGTCGGCATGATGGTGTTGCCGGCCCAGGAAGCGAGATTCGTGATTGCCCCATCGAGACTCATCGAGTTCTCCTCAGGCCGCCATCGCCTGAAAGAGCGCGAGAAGACCGCTCACGCTCAGAAAAGAGATCGCGGCGAAGACCAGCCTGGCCCAGGGCCTGTGCCGGACAAAGTTGATGACGGCTCCGACACAGGCCAGTCCCGCCGCGGCCGGTAATATCTGCCCGGCAATGTAGTTCCAGAGGGAGGTCAGCATATCGGTCATCGCGTACTCTCCTCCCGAATTCCAGCCCTGCATAAGTTGCATCGTGGCCGACAAGGACATCAGAAAAAGTGCGGCAACAATAGAACCGAGCGGATTCTCTCCTGCCGCTCCATCGAGCGTTGCCTTCAGGACGAAATACGCTGCGATCACGGGAACGAGCTTTGCAACAACGATCTGGTTGACGAAGTTCTTGAAAACCGTCTCCATGCTGGCCAGCCAGCTCGTTCCCACAGATCCGCTCGCGGACGGAATATTGATGCCTTGCGCCGCAACCCACGACAGCAGTTGCGGAAGCGTGAGAAGGACAATCGTCCACAGAATCCACTTGCCGGTGCGGCCATTCACGTGGAAGTTGATCCCGCCTTCATGCCGCAGACTGACTCCTGCGGCGGCCAGCGTGCAGAACGCAGCCGGCACCGCGAGATCGAGCAGCAGCTGGAGAAGGTCGAGGAGGAACTGTGGCGCCTGCATTGCTCTTTGCCTTACTTACTGAATGCCCTGTGCCTGGGTGATGAAACCCTCGGCCATGCGTCCGAGACCGGAGATCACCATGAGAGCCACGCCGGTGACGCCCCAACCCAGGTAGCCACGGCCGCTCTTGAAGTGCCATCCGGCGACCCCCAGGCAGGCCACGGCGATGACCGGAGCGATTACGTTGCAGCCCCAGTTCACAATGTTGAGGACCGTGCCTTCGACCGTGGTCGCCTGCTGCCCTTGCACGGCCTGGCCGAACTGGGGGGATGTTCCCAGGTTCTGGGCTCTGGCTGCGAAGGGTGCGGCGAGGTTACCCAGAAGCAAGAGCCCCAGGCCGAACTTCAGGGCAACGTGCATCCAGTTGATTTCGTCGGGACGATAATGAACACGTGCGGATGTTGAGGCGGACACTTGAGAGCGCCGCCAGAAGGCCAGTGCGGTTCTCATACGTTTTCTCTCCTGGACACGGCTGCTCTTGGGCATCCGTGTCGAGCGAGAGAATGGGATGAAACCGAAACTCGGTCAAATGATCCGGCAGAGACCAGGATGGGAAATTGCTCTATCTCCAATCGCCTGTGTGAGTTTGGCAATTGAGGAGATGCGCGCCGGGCCTCGGCCGTACTGGCGCTGTGGATCAATTTGAACGAATCGAGCTAAAATCTCAATCGAAGAGCCCGGTGTCGCAAGGTGTCGCCAGGTCAGGGAAAACGCAATGGCATCCGTATTGCAGCCAAACCCTTATCAATGCGACCAATGTAGAACCGCGAATATTGTGGCTGCGCCCGTACTTTACCAACAGGGAACGCGCACTTATTCCGGCATGTTTAATTCGGGGATAAGCCAATCCCAGGCTGCACAAGCGGTTGCGCCTCCTAGTCCTCGTGGGTACGCCCGCCCTTTCCTGCTTTGGGCGGTACCAATATGCTTTACCTTCTTCTGGGGCTTTGCCGGTTTCGGTAGGATTCTTGGACATCCTAAATCTGCGACGACGATTGGAAATGCAGTTGGTATTTTCTTGGTTCTGGGCGTGGCGTTTATCGGAGGTATGCTCGTGAATTTTCGTAGGATTGCCCGCTACAACCGGGAGGTCTATCCTAAGCTTCACTGGAACTGGGAGCACACCTATATCTGCAGGCGTTGCGGGAAGTTCCGCCTCATCCCTTCCTAGGTGTAGGCGGAGGCTTCTTTCCTCTGGTCGAGTGGCCGCCCTGAAATGAACTTTTTCTGAGAGTTACATACACCTTAAATTACAGAATTATTTCACCTTACAATCGTACTATGCAAATATGGAGATACACTCTATAATTGCATACATGATAGCGCGCCTCCTCAGGCCAAGACTGATCGCTTTACTGAGTCACATTCCTGCCGTGGCCCTTCTGGGCCCACGCCAATCGGGAAAGACAACTCTCGCGCTCGAGATTGCCCGGCAGCAGGATTCTGTTTACCTCGACCTTGAAGACGAAAATGACCGCGCCAAGCTCTCTGACCCGAACAAGTACCTCGCAGATCATGAAGACCAACTGGTGATCCTGGATGAGGTACACCGCGTGCCGGAGATCTTTCAGCAACTGCGCGGCATCATCGACAAAGGACGCCGTAGAGGAAAGGCAAATGGACGTTTTCTTCTCCTCGGATCGGCCGCGATGGACTTGCTCAAACAATCCGGCGAGAGTCTGGCAGGACGCATCTCCTATTTGGAACTTGGACCTTTCGACGTCCTCGAAACCGGCGCCGCGGCGATGGACACACTATGGGTCCGGGGCGGTTTTCCGCGCAGCTTCCTGGCGGAATCCGACGATCTCAGCATGCAGTGGCGGCGCGATTTTGTACGAACGTACCTGGAGCGCGATATTCCTCAATTCGGATTGCGCATACCGGCTGAGACGCTTCGACGCTTCTGGACGATGCTGGCACATAACCAGGCGCAGCTTCTGAATGCCGCCAATCTCGCGCGGGGCCTAGCTGTCGATGGCAAGACGGTCGCCGGTTATCTCGACCTCCTTGTCGATCTCCTGGTCGTTCGCCGGCTGCCGGCCTGGCACAGAAATATCGGGAAGAGGCTGGTCAAGTCGCCCAAGGTATACGTACGCGACACTGGCATAGCGCATGCCTTGCTTGGAATTCGCGATAAAGAAGCGTTGCTTGCTCATCCGGTTGTGGGACAAACCTGGGAGAGCTTTGTCATCGAAACCCTCATCACCGCGTCACCGGACGGGACTGAAGCGCACTACTATCGGACCTCCAACGGGACCGAGGTGGACCTTCTCCTTACGCTGCCGAATGGCGAACTTTGGGCTATCGAGGTGAAACGCAGTTCGGCGCCGAAGATCGAGCGCGGATTTTATTCAGCCTGTGCCGACCTCAAACCCCGAAGACGCTTTTTGGTTTATTCAGGAAGCGAGCGCTTTCCGCTCGACGACATGACCGATGCAATCGGTCTCGTCGAACTCGCTGAGATGCTCCAGGAAACTTCTTGAGGTGATTCGCCAGAACAAACATCAGGAACCACAGACTATTGAGCCTGGCGGCAGGATATAGATAACCACAGTTCCTGACGCACATCGCGTGTTTTTGCCTCGCACGCGCACCGAGTCATTGGTCCGACGATTACCCAAGCGCACTTTGGGTCAACGGGAACGATCTTTGCTCATTTCTGAATTGGGCAATCGGGATCGTAAATGGCTCATCTGCACACTGAGTCATCGGGACCGTTCTTTGCTCAATTGGGAATTGGGTCAACGGGAACGATCTTTGCTCAACTACATTCTGGGGCATTGGGAGCGAAGATTGCTCAACCGCACACTGGGTCATGCGGATCGATCTTTGCTCGGGCAGGGTTGCAATGACGGGGAGAACTCGTTCACCGTAGCAGCATTGAAGACGCGATCCAAGAGCAGCCCAACTCGCCCGGGCAGGCAGTCCGTGGCATTAAATCGCCGTACACAAAAACGCCCTGGCGCTCGGGCCAGGGCGAGAAAAAGAAGCGTGTGGGTGCCGCGGTTTATTGAACTGTGGGGGCTGCCGCATGAAGCTCGGCGGGGGTTTGTTCGTGCTTGGTGAACACGATGTAGATCTTCGTGTCGGCGGGAACGGAGACGACTACGCGGCTATTGGCATTGAGGCTCATGACCTCGGAGTCGCCCGCAGTGCCGACGTTCTCGGCCAGCCGCTCCCGTAGCATGTCGTCTTCGGAAAAAGCGCCGCTCGTATTGTTTCCGGCTACCTCGGCAAGCACTGAACCGATCCCCGATACGGCACGCACCAGGAAGTTCTTGCCTGTGTTCTTCCCGTCGACGTTCCCCTTGATCGGTCCTAGATCGAGCCCGGTGCCGACGGCGTCGATCTTCTCCCGCGCGCCATCAAGTAACTCGATCTCGTCGAACTTCACGCTGACCAGCCCGCTCCGATCGGCCTGCTGGAGTTGGCCATATACACGCGCGCCGGCGGGAACGACGATCCTGTCGCCAATCGCATAGGTGTATTCGATTACCGCCACCACAGGGGTGACCACCGCGCTCGATATCTGCGTCTCAAGCTTCGCCTGGATGCGCGTTCCCGGTGTCAGATCCAATCGGGGCGCTCCATCGTCATCGGAAGTGACCCTGGGCGCTGGTCCAGCCTGGTTCTGCGCCAGGCTCCGCACGAAGATGATGGACGTCTCCTTCAGGCTGTTCTGCTGCGTTTGCGGCGTCTCTGCGAGTGGAGTTCCGCCGTAAGGCGCAGGATCTTCCCACCTCTGTTGTGTGTCCGCGAAAGAGGGTACCGCTCCCAGAGAACTGGCAACAACAGGTTTGGCGGCAAATGGCTTGGTGGTTGCGCCATTGTCTAATGAGCGTGTGCGCCGGATGTCGCCTGGCCCGAGCTGGCCGCTGGTGTTGTCCGGCGCCGGCGTGCGCGGGGTGTCCATCAGTGGCGTTACGCTGCCTTGGGGCGGAGTTGTCTGCTCCTGTTCGGCTTGCTGAGACTGAGACGCCTGCTTGACGGGCGCCGGCTTCTTCCCAGACTTGCCGACGATAGCCGTGAACACAAAGAACAGAACCGCGACGGCCAAACCGCCCCCGAGAAGAATGAGTTTGCTTTTGCTGATCCCGTCCGCTCCCTTGACGCCATCTCGTGTCGCGAACCTGGTCGCAGGTTCTTCTTTGCCGCTCAGGATGGCTGGGTCACGCGTCTGAGACGGCGCGGGCGAAGCCATCGGCTCAGCGGCTTCCACGACCGGGGTAGACGACCCTCGGCTTCCGTTCGTGTTGTTGTCATTCATGCTCATAGCCTCTGTGCTCCCTTCTAGTTGCCATTGCCGGAGATGGGTGGGGTAAACGGCAGACGAATTAGGACAGGATGATCCACCTGGTCCGCCTGCGCGATTTCGAGAAATAGCTTCTCCGTTGATTCCTTGAAATTGGGCCGATCGAAGACAACCACGCCGTCGGCCCGTCCTCCCGGCTCCAGCCGGGTTGTGCTCAACCGGTAGTCCCGAATTTCCAACTGGTCCGAGATGATGCCTTTACCCTCCTTCTTTTTCTTCTTTGTAGCCGTGCGCTCCGTGATCTGGATCTGCGGAGGAAGGATCTCGACAGGTTGATTCGAACTGTTCAGGATGGAGTAGGAGATCATGGTCTCGTTGCTCAACTGCCGCATGTCGCCAATCGATGTCTCGATCTGCTGGCCTTCCCACTTGGTCCATTTGGGCGCGTTCACTCTCGCCTGCTCCTTGAATTCTCCGTCGAGGCTGGAAAGCTGCGCTGAGCCCGTGCCGGCGTCCGAGCCACTCGTGGCATCTTCCCGTTCCTTGCTCGGCGGGGTTGGCATCGCCAGAGCGCCGGAATCCGACGAGATTAGAAAGCTCCGTGCGGAGCTGTACTCAATCAGAAAGTCCACCGGTTGCGACTGATTCGCGATGCTCGCGCCATCGCTGACCAACTCTAACGTCACATGCTGACCCGATTTCATCGCAATCAGAAGGTTCGACTGAGCGGGCTCTTTGGTAATCGGTTTGACGTAGACGTAGTTGGGCTCGTCTGCACTATGCTCAGCCTTGAACTCGCCGGGGCTACCCAGAATGACGGAGGTGACCTCCTCCGGCATTCGGATCGTCGACTCAAACTCCGGATGCAAATGCAGGACTGTGATCTCTCTAGGATTGATGGCGATGGTGGCGACACGCGCCACGACCACCGCGTCCGTCGCGTTAAGCTGCAGCGGTAAAAGGAGCGCAATGGGCATGAACCAGCAATGTTTCACGGGAAGGACCTCCTCGGCGGCCTCATGGCCGCAAATCTGCGAATCATGTATTGCCGCCGGACCGCCTGCACATAGGCCACAACCTCCGGATTGCGATAGTTCAACTGCTCCCGCGCGATCCAGTGGTCGCCCGCGTAGTAGGCCGCAGCGACCAGGCGCAGATCCCCGTGGAACTCCCACATCAACGCCGTGACGTAGCGGATCCCAGCCGCGATGTTCTGCTCGACGTCGAAGGGTTCAAAGGCGCCAAATCGCCGCGCTGTCGCGGGCATCAGTTGCATGAGTCCCATCGCGCCCTTGTCTGAAACCGCTCGCGGGTCCCATCGCGATTCAACGTCGATCAACGCAGCGATCAATTCGGGTGGGACACGATAGTGCGCCGCATATTGCCGTACGAAGTGCTCCGCCACCGCGGGATCGGCTTGGGCCAATGCAAACCCAGGAAACACGAGCAGCAACAGGATGAGCGGCCATCGCTTCATGAAACTGGCCCTCCGGAGATCGTCAGGCTCTGCGCGAACCTGGCGCCGTCGTCGAGCAGGCTCTTGAATCCCTCGCGAAGCAAAAGATGCCTACGATCTTTCTCAGTTTTCGCTAAAAAGGGCAGCAAGACATCGCGATGCTCCTCGGTCACGTGGTCCGTTCCGAGCAGCTGTAGAGCATTGGCGAAATCGATCATCTCGGAGACTGAGGGCGGCTTCTCGAGAGAGTAATTGCGGAACGAGAGTGCGATCCCCGCCATTTCCCGGTGAAACTCCTCATCGGCTTTAGGCGTGCGGCTCGCGATGATCTCTGCCTCGCGCTCCGGAGTCGGATGCTCCACGCGAACATAGAGGCTGCGCCTTCGGATCGGGTCCCCCAGCCTGCGCTCCTCGTTGCTGGTCAGGACAACAAAGGGAATGCTCTTTGCCGAGACCGTACCGAACTCGGGAATCGAGAGCTGCCAGGCAGAGAGAATTTCTAGCAGCATTGCTTCGAACCCGTCGTCTACTTTGTCCAACTCGTCAATGAGCAGCACGCAGGGCCGTTCGCATTCGAGCGCGCGCATCAATGGACCGGGCCGAAAAAAATCCCGTCCCTTGAGATTTGCCTGCACAGTCTGCCAGTTCTCGTGTTGGGTCTTCGAGAACTCCATGTAGAGCCGTTGCAAACTCTCATCAAAACGCCCAATCGCCTTTTCTTCTGTCACCCCGCGGTAGCACTGCAGGCGCTCAACATGCGTGCCGGCCGCAGCGGCAACGGAGATGGCGAGCTGTGTTTTGCCTGAGCCTGCGGGACCTTCAAGCAGAAGAGGCTTCTGGAGCTTGGCCGCGAGAAAGACAACCTGCGTCATTACGGGGTCGATGAAATAGCCCGTCCCGGCGAGTTTGCAAGCGAGGTCAGTGATCGAATCAAACATCGCCTTCTCCCTGCGGTTCCGTTCGATTAGCTGCCGCGCTCAGTGCCGGCGCGCTCCGCCCACCATGGCGCGCTTGACCTAACCCGCAGATGGCTTGGGCCCAGACATTGGCGAGCGCCGTTGCCGAAAGTGCTGCCAGAAGGAGCAGTCGCAGTCGAATCCATACGACTCCCGACCACGCCGTCCAGATCGCTCCTCCATAGCGCAAAACCACAACGGCGTCGAGAATCGTCAGCAATAGGGCGATAGTGAGATACGTCTTGCGTTCCATCACGGGCCCCCTCCAATGCGGAGACAGCATGAGGTGAATTCAAAACTCGGTCAAATTCCTGGCCGTCTTTCCTGCCGCATATCTCGAAGTCGTGAGCTTGGTGCGAGGCGTCGCTCCTCGATCTGCGACCCGCGATGTTGCTGTCATCCGTGGCTATGCTCTTTTCGCCGCTGCGAATCGCACCTCTACGCCACGAGGAGGATACTTTTCCGTCAACCACCCGGCGATCTCGTGCGGGTCGAAGCGGACGGCGTTGGCCACTTTGAACGATGGGATCTCGCCGTTAGCCGCCATCTTGTAGATCTGTTGTTGAGAGACCCCCAGCAGCTGAGCTAGGTCGCGAACTCGCAGCGCCTCCTGCTTCTCCCTTATGATTTCGACTAGACTCACGGGCGGATCCCTCCCTGATCTGTGCCAGTACGATTGGCGACGCCGGCGCCGCTTCTCTTGACTCAACAGCGGTAAATGATGAAATGAACCGAGATTTCGGTCAAACAGGCTGGGGTTGGCAAACTCCCGCCGGTTCTATTCGGCGGCGCACAAAGAGCAACGGCATTCGCTCTTTCATCGGCCTTGTTCGCGGGCTGCCACGGCCTTCGGACCTACCCCGCGAGGGGGGTTGGGAATGCCGGGAACGTGGGGGCAGGCAGGGAGGCGGGAACACCTCACCTTAGCCTGTTATGTTTTATGTGCTTCGAATCGCTTGCTGGGCGATCTTATTGACATAAAACATCATACTTGTTATCTTTTATGTGCTGTACATCGCCCGGTAGGCTATCTGATGAGCACAGAACATAACACCTCAAACAAAACCGTTGGGCGTCAAACGGCTGGCCTGCTGGCCCGTCTCTATGACCGCTCACAATCGACGTTCACGCTCGCCGATGCTCAGGCTATAACGGGACTGAACTCACAACTGGCAAGCAGCCTGCTGCACAAAGCTGTGCGTCGTGGCCTTGTCTCGCGCCTGAAACCAGGCGTATTCGTCATCGTTCCCCCGGAACTGGGCAGCACTTCCGACTACGCGGGCGATCCGTATCTGACGGCAAAGCGGCTGGCGGGGAGCACGCCGTCCTTCATCTCGCACGTATCGGCTATGGAGATACACCGGATGGTAACTCAGCCCCAGCTCGTCGTTTTCGCTTCCAGCTCAAAGCGGCTCAGAAGCCGGACGTTACACGGCATGGAATTCCACTTTGTCTTCATCCAGCCTGAGCACTATTTCGGCACGGCGAAGCATTGGGTCACAAAGCAGGAGTCGGTGGACATCAGCGATCTCGAACGCACCGTCATCGACGGCCTCCGCCAGCCGGAATATTGCGGTGGCATCACGGAAGTCGCTAAGGGACTGTGGATGCGCCATCAGGACATGCAGGCGAAAAAGCTGGTGGATTATGCGCTTCGCATTTCAACTGGAGCCGTCCTGCGCCGCCTGGGTTATCTGCTCGAACTCTACGCGATCGCGCCGCAGAGCGAGCTGGCACGGCTAAGGGATGTGTTGAGCGAGACCTATGTTCCGCTCGATCCCATGCTGCCCAAAGAGGGGCCGCACTTGCGCCGTTGGCGGCTTCAACTTAACATCACACGCCAGGAACTCGAATCGATCCGGACGACCTGAATGATTCCCCAGCGCAATATCTCGCTTCTCGCCAACAGGCTTGCCAAGGAAGGCGGACGCCGCATTCCCGACTACGTGCTTGAACGCGACTACTGCCTCGCCTGGTTCCTGGCGGCGCTTGCGGAATCGGACCTCAAGGCGACTCTCGGATTCAAGGGCGGAACGGCGCTGAAGCGATGCTATTTCGGCGATTACCGCTTTTCGGAGGATCTCGACTTTACTCTGATCGCGAGTGTGACACTCGATGAACTCAAGGGGCCGCTGGAGTCAGTGTATGCATCCGTGCGCGAGGCCTCAGGCATTGTATTCGCCTTCGATAGGGAAGACCGCCAGAAGCACGAGAACGGCTTCACGTTCTATCTGCGCTACGAGGGGCCGTTGCCCAAAGGCAACGATGTGAAAGTGGACATCACTCTGCGCGAAAAGCTCGTCTATGCGCTCCAGGAACGCGCGGTGCTGCGCGGCTATGAGGAATTCGCGGACCTTCCCGAGAATCGGACGCTGCGCGCCTATTCTCTGGAGGAAATCGCCACCGAGAAAACGCTGGCCCTCGCGGACAAGGCGCGCAACGAACCACGAGACCTTTACGACCTGTGGCATCTCACGTCGAACGAAAGCATCGCGCTTGGAACGCTCGCGGATGGCATGCGGCAGAAGCTCGAATTTCGTGGCAAGCCCTGCGAAGGCTTGACCGCTGCGATCTGCGCCAAGGAGGCGAGGCTGAGGGCGCTATGGGACAAGCGACTCGGGTATCAGATGGCGGTGTTGCCAGAGTTCGATGAGGTCTTCCGCGCCGTGCAGCGGACGCTGCGTCAGGCGGAACTGCCGTAACCCTCGGCGTCAAACTCTCTTGCCCAAGCTTCACTCCACTTTCACTCACTCAAGGGGCGGTTCGAATGCCGTATGACGGAAGTGGCTGAATTCCTTGCACCTGGATGAGACGCCGTAGACGCCAATGTCGTTTATTTTCAATCTACGGTCATTGTCCCAAGCTGAATGTCGCGCAAGGATGGAACGAAAGACCGACTACGCCGCTGTCGGGATAAACATCTCTCTCATCCGCGCCTGCCGGGGTTAGGCGACGTATGCGGCAAGCGACCCGGCATTCACCTTCTCCAAGGCATCCTTCGATTGAATCCCCTTGAGGTAAACCATCGTTGACTGAATGTCGCGGTGCCCCATCCAGCCTTGCAAGGTGCGAACGTCGATGCCGTGACGGAGGTGCTCCGTTGCAAAGGTGTGCCGGAACTTATGCAGGTAAAACCGCTGGCAGTAAGGGCCCTGCGTGCACCGGTTGCCATGTTTGGTCACGCATTGGCCGCAATTGAGCTGGGCCCGATACGCGATCTCCTTCACGACCTCAATGTGGAGACTATTTGGCTTTCCCTTGGAGTTCGGAAAAATCAGTTCTGCCGGCGTCGCATTTCGACGCGCCTTCAACTGCTTCAACTGTTCGATCATGGCCGCAGGCAGGGGCACTGCTCTTTCTTCGTAGTTCTTAGGTTTGAATTTCCAGAGCGGCTTAGCGGTGACGCGCACCACGGAGTTGCGAAGGTCGACATCGCGCCAGGTCACGTAGCGGATCTCTCGGTCGCGAAAACCTGAGCAGAGACAGAACTTGATGAGGATCGCCTCGTCCAGAGTGGCGTACTGGAGCATAGCCGCGATCTCTTCCGGTTCGTAGATGGGACGGATGGTCTCAACATAGCTCGGCCAGTCGCTCGCTTCCACCAGCCCCTTATAACCGTGCCGCTTGAAGAGTTGGAGCACCGTAACAAGGCGATCGTAGACCGTTCGTGGGACAAGCCCCTTGTCAAAGCAGTCGCTGGTGAATTTTAAGATGTCCTCGCGGGTCACTTCATCCACGTAGATTTTGGTATATGAGTTCCGGAACAAAACGTTGAGGACTGGACGGTAGGTCCGGTAAGTTCGCAGGCTGCGGTGCTTGCGGATGTACTCAAGGTATTGGTCGATCGCTGCGTCCATAGTCAGACGTGTAGGCACAGGCGCAACCGGGGCTTCAGGTGGCGGTATGAGTCCAGCTTTTACGGCATTGAGCTCGATCGATTTTGCGCGGGCGGCAGCAAGAAGGAGATCGTAGTTCTCGACGGGCTTTCTGCGCCGTTTCCCGTCTTCGTACCATTCGAGGTAGTATCGGCCTTCCGGGTGATGCTCGTCGCGTCCATCTACCCAGACATGGTCGCGGATGATCTTCCCGTTGCGTTCGACAATCCGGGCGAAGGGCCACTTGCCGTTCACCTTGACCATCTTGATGATGTTGACGCGATCGGCGTATTGCCTGGCTCTGGCCATTGTCCCCGAATCCTCCGTGTGGAGTGCTCTGGACAAATAGCGCGAAGTGCCAATTCGATCAAGAATGGACAGTAAATTCAGGCCAAATCTTGATGAGAAATGGACAGTAAAGTGGACAGTAAGCCGTCTAAGTGATTGACAATTATGGAAATTTGTTGCGAGGGCAGCACTCTAACCAACTGAGCTACGTCCCCAAGGAAAATCTGTACAGCCGGAAAAGCAGCCCTGGGAGTCTCGCATTTCCGCGCCCTGGGAGGGCTTTTTGATTGCGTCCACCCCTCATTTCAACGCCACAAAAACAGCGCGCTCTCGCGGCGGCAACATTCATGAGTGTATCAGAAACGCACGTCCCGACGCATGCGCCAAAGCGCGGCCTTTACCCAAACTTCGGCCCGGATAGTATTCATTGCGCGGCGAGTCACTCAGATGCTAGAAAGGGATCGCACCTTCCCCACTCATCCAATGGTCTTCTTAAATGAAGAGGAGATATTTGACATGGAAAACGCCAACCGCCGTCTGATGTGGCATGGAATGTTCTTGTTCCTGCTCGGCCTGATCACTGGATTCCTTGAACAGCACTTTGCCAACGTCCGCATGGGGCTTGCCGCCCACCTGGAGGGCGTGATGAACGGCATTTTCCTGCTTGCTCTGGGCGCCGCCTGGAGCGCCGTGAGTCTAAGGCCGGCGATTAAAGCAACTGCATATTGGACCGTGCTCTATGGGACGTATGTGAACTGGGTTGTCACCACACTCGCCGCAATCCTCGGCACCGGAGCTCTGTCTCCCATCACGGCCCCGGGGCGCATCGCCCAGCCATGGCAGGAAACTCTCGTCACGGCCGGCTTCATGAGCGTCGGCATTGTGATCGTCATCTCGACAGTTCTCATTTTGTGGGGTCTGCGCGCAAAATCGCCGCAGGCGTAACGATCGCCGCCCCGTGGCGCAACAATCACAGCCTGATGGCACAGCAAGTTCTTTCAAGCGTTTCCTTCGATTATGCGTTGACGACAGTCCGCGCGGCGCGCCCCGAAGGTACGTAGCCCATGTCCACTGAAATGCCGCGCACGCATTGCAGCAAATGGTTGGCGATGGCCGGCAGCTTTTGCGCGGTAACGCGGAACGACGGCCCCGAAACGCTGACCGCTGCCACCGGCAGCCGCTGCGCGTCCAGAACTGGCACGGCGATGCAGCGCAGGCCCTCTTCCAACTCCTCGTCATCGACCGCGTAACCGCGGCGGCGCGTCTTGTCGAGCTCGACGCGCAGCGCCTCGGCCGTGGCGATAGTACGGCTCGTCATCCGCTCGAAACGGATGCGGCGAATAATGTCTGCTGCGCGTTCCGGCGGCAGGAACGCGAGAATCGCTTTGCCCACCGAAGTGCAGTGCACGGGATTGCTGGCGCCGATGCGCGTAATCATTCGTACCGAACGCGTGGGCTCAATTTTATCGATGTAAATGACTCGTGCCGCCTCGAGCAGCGCGAGATGCGCCGTCTCCTCAGTCTCTGTAACCAGCCTGCGCAAATGCGGCTGCGCTCGGTCGCGCAAATCATATTGTTCAATCGCGCGATTGCCGAAGTCGAACAGGCGCAGGCCCAGGCGGAACTTGCCGTTCGCAGTACGCTCCACCATGCGGTGCCGCTCCAGAACCATCAGGAAGCGGTGCGCCGTGCTCTTGTGCAACTGCAACGAGGCGGCCACCTGCGCCAAGCCGAGCGGCGTCTCGCTCTCGCCGAGCAGATCAAGAACGGCAAAAGCGCGGTCGAGAGCCTGAACTTTGTATGTGCCTTGGGGAAGCGCGTCTCGCATGTTGATCCTTTGTTCCAAGCTTTGGGTCCATCTCTAGCTTCTCATATGATGGGACGCGGGTCAACAGGTGAAACGCTGGCTTTGGAGCGGACCGGCACGTAGACGATGGAATTTGCGCCACGCTTGAGAGAACGCTGTCTCGTCGCTGCCGGAGTCAGGCCTTGTCTTCGCTCTCTTCCACTTCGCCGCCCTCACCCGGCGCAAGAAACAGATTCGCTTCAAGGCCGTGCTGGCGAGTGTAGAGATCGAAGTAGCGCCCGCGCAGCGCAAACAACTCCGCGTGGTTGCCGCGCTCCACGATGCGGCCCTGCTCGACCACCAGAATCTGATCGGCCCGGCGAATCGTCGACAGGCGATGAGCGATGACGAATGTTGTGCGCCCGCGCATCAACTCGGCGAGGCCGCTCTGGATCATCGCCTCCGATTCGGAATCGAGCGAGCTGGTGGCTTCGTCGAGGATGAGGATGCGCGGCTCAGCCAGCAGAGCGCGCGCGATGGAGAGCCGCTGGCGCTGCCCTCCGGAAAGCTTCACGCCGCGTTCGCCCACGATCGTGTCGTAACCCTCCGGAAACCGCTCGGCGAACTCGTCGACACACGCCGTGCGGCAAGCGAATTGAAACTGCTCCTCGGTCGCGTCGGGCCGCGAGAACATAATGTTTTCGCGGATGGTGCCGTCAAAGAGAAACGACTCCTGCAGCACCACGCCCAGTTGCGAGCGGTAGGTATTCAGGTCCACAGTCGCCAAATCGATATCGTCGATCAGCACTTGGCCCTTCACCGGCGTGTGAAACGCGCAGAGCAGACTGATGATCGTCGACTTGCCCGAGCCTGACGAGCCCACCAGCGCGGTCACCGATCCGGGATCGGCGCGGAAACTGACGTCGTGCAGCACCGGCTTCTCCGGCGTGTACGCAAAGTCCACATGCTCAAAGCGCACAGCGCCTCTTATCTCGCTTAGCTTGACGACGCGCCCCGAGTCCGCGAACTCATCTTTCTCTGAGAGGATCTCCATGGTGCGATCGATCCCCGCCACCGCCTCAGTCAGTTGGGTACCGATATTCACCACTTGAATCACCGGCGCAATCATGAACGCCAGAAACATCGTGTACTGGATGTAGGTGCCGTCGTCCATCCGGTTTTGCAGCGCCAGATGCCCGCCCATCAGCATCACCGTGGCGCCCACGATCCCCAGCACCGTTGTGGCCGTCATCGACATCACGCTGGTCATCGTCAACGTCTTCATCACGTTGTCCAGCAGGCGCAGCACGCCCACCTTGAATACGGCCGCTTCGCGCTCCTCGGCGTGGTATCCCTTCACCACGCGCACGCCACCCAGCGATTCAGTCAATCGCCCCGTAACTTCGCCGGTGATCTTGCCCCGTTCGCGGAAGACGGGACGAATCGTTTTGAAGGCGTATTGGAGAATAAAGACGAAAACGCCTACCACCGAGAAGACGATCAGCGTCATTTCCGCGCTGCGGTGCAGTAGAAAGATAAACGCTATCACTGCGGTCAGCAGGCCGCCCACAAACTCCACCAGGCCGGTCCCGATCAGGTTGCGCACGCCTTCCACGTCGCTCATGATCCGCGATACCAGCAGGCCGCTGCGGTTGGCGTCATAGAAGCTGACGGATAGGCGGCCGACATGCCGCTGCACTTCCTGACGCAGGTCCGCGATCATGCGCTGCGCCGCCTTCGACAAGAGCTGCGTGTTCAAAAACGACGTGATCGACTGGATAACTGTCGCAAGTATCACCGCCGCCACGAGCGGCATCAGCTTGGCGCTGTCGTGCCTCCTCAGCACCAGGTTGACAAACGGTCTGACGACGAATGGCAGCGTGAGGCCTGCGACACGATTGATGGCCACGAGCAACAGGCCCAGCAGCAGCAGCCATTTCCGCGGTCGCACCAGCCTCCAGATCTCCGGCATCGCTTTGCGGAAATCTGTCTTTTTCTTCTGCTGGTCGGTGCCCGCGCGCGTGCCTCCGCCGCGCGGTGAGCGCTCGGCACGCATTCCCATTCCCATCCCGCCGCGCATTGTTCCCATCGATTATTCCTGACGTGACCTGCGAGCTTGGATGAATGAGCGGACACAAAGATTCACATAAATCAGCAGCAAGCCTGCCATGGTGAGCTTGGCCCCGAGCGCGATGTAGTCCGGGTCGACACCCATCGATCTGGCATGGCCATAGCCTTGCAGGGCCGCGGCCAGCGCGCCGATCAGGCCCAGCAGCCCAACCGTCACATTGATGTGCATGAAGAGCTTGCGCCGGCCTTCGCTGGGACTGATGGCGAGAAGGCCGCCCGCGACGAGCGCCAAGCCAAACCACGTGGGAATCAGTGCCGTCGCATGAATGCTGCCCGTGCCCCAATAACCAATCAGCCCCAGGGCAATCAGAAGGATTCCAAATACAAAAGTGACTTTTGCCATGCCCAACCTCCAGCCATGTGCATGGCAAGAATAACAGTTGCGAGTGGGGTTCCCTGAACTCTGTTCTCTTGTTCTCTGATCTCTGCCCTATCGCTGGATGCGCGCCGAACCGCCCTTGGCAAACGCGCGCACCTGGTCCACAGTCGCCATGGTAGTGTCGCCGATGAACGTTGTGAGCAGCGCTCCGTGCGCCCAGCCCAGCCGCAGCGCATCTTCAGGCTTTTCGCCGGTCAGCAGGCCGTAGATGAATCCCGCTGCGAATCCGTCGCCGCCGCCAACCCTATCCACCACGTCAAGCTCTGCCGTCGGCGCTACGTAAGTCTTGCCGTCGATCCACGCCACCGCGCCCCAGCTATGCCGGTTGGTCGAGTGCACTTCGCGCAGCGTCGTTGCCACGATCTTCACGTGGGGATGCTTCTTGACCACGTTATCGATCATCGCGAAAAAGACGCTCGGGTCGAGCTTCGACTTCGCATGAACGTCGGGGCCAGGAATGCCAAGTCCCTTCTGCAAATCCTCTTCGTTGCCGATCAGCACGTCGACATTCTTTACAATCGTCGCGATCGTCTCCACGGCTTTCTCCGCGCCGCCGGAAATCTTCCACAGCTTCTCGCGGAAGTTGAGATCGAACGACGTGACCGCGCCCGCTTCTTTCGCAGCTTTCATCATCTCCGCCACCAGCGGAGCCGTGGTGGACGATAGCGCCGCGAAGATTCCGCCCGAGTGAGCCCATCGCACGCCTTTCGCACAGATCGCTTTCCAATCGAAATCGCCCGGCTTCAGCATTGCGCCGGCTTCATTGGCGCGGTTGTAGAAAACCACCGGCGGCCGAACTCCCGCCCCGCGGTCGCTGTAGACGGTCGCCATATTCGGGCCCGTCGCGCCGTTATGCTCAAAATGCTTGTAGATCGGCCTCACGCCCATGGCGCGCACGCGTTCCGCGATCAGGTCGCCGATGGGATAGTCCACCATCGCCGACGCCACCGCGGTCTTCATCCCGAAGCAATCGGCCAGGTTAGCGGCCACGTTGAATTCTCCGCCGCTCACATGAATTTTGCACTCCGTCGCCTTGCGAAAGGGGATGATCCCCGGATCGAGCCGATGCACCAACGCTCCCAGTGAAAGAAGATCTAACTCCCCATCCTTGCGAATATTCAGCCCGTAACTCATCGTTCTCTCCTTGCCTTCGTTCAAGGTTTCCCGTCGTTCAAAACTCGCATTTGGGTGCCCCATCCTAGCCACGCCTTTGTTTTTGTGGCTAGGGTGGGATACCGAAGAACTCTTCTCACCACGGTCAAGCTAGGAGCTAGTAGCTGCCTTCATCCCTGCAGCTTTTTCACGTCCGCAACTACCTGCTCTGGCGTCCACTCATTGCCGGGATAAAATTGCGCCACCTTGCCGTGCGGTCCAATTAACGTCGTCGAAAGCGTGTGCGTAATCGTCTCATCGGGGCCGGGCGTGATGCCCACATCGAAATACTTCGCCATTTCGAGCAACTCCGGCTTGGTGGGCACTGCAAAATCCCAATGTGCAAACGCGCCCTTTGCATCGCTGCCGATATACTCAACGCCATAAGCGCGCAACCGCGCAGGTGTATCGTGCTCCGGATCGAAACTGACGCACAGAAGATGCGTTTTTCCGTAGAGCGCCGGGCTCGCGGCCAGTTGTTGATCGATCACGGCAAAGTTGTGCGTAATCAGCGGGCAGAAGTTGGGCAGCGGACAACGCGTGTAGATGAACGTCAGCAGCAGCGTCTTTCCGCGGAACTGGTTCAGGTGAATCGCGCGCCCATCCTGGTTGCGCAATCTGAAATCCGGAACAACGTCGCCGGGCGCGGGCACATGATAAAACACAGTCGGCTTGTAATCCGGCTTGGCCTGCGCGATCACGACGATGTGATCCAACACCACGGTCTCTTCGGCGCTCTTCGACACCAAAACGTCCGCCGTGATCGTGTCACCGGGGTGCAGCTCGCTGGCAATGGTCGGGTCTTTGAGTTGGTAAGGCATCGTCATCGCATCCATGAAACTAGGAATGGCCTCATGATCCACGACCACAATCCCATGCGCCGTGTCGGTCGAAACTACCTTCCCGCGCAGGTGATAAACCGTCGGCGACGAACCCGCCGTCCCTTGCGACCCTGATGTTGAGTTGGAGTGGCATCCCGCCAAAGCGGCAACGGCAAAAAGACAGCCTGCAAAAACAATACGCATCACAAATTAGTGTACAACTGGTGGACTGACCTCGTGACGAAGCAGATTCCCTTCCATTGTTTTCGCTTTTTCAGTTGGACATGCCGCATTCGCAGCGGCGGTCAAGCAGCAAGCCCCTCGGCGGTATTCTTAGGCGTACAGCGGTTCCGCGGTTACTTTATCCTGAAACCTTGAACGCCAAGTGGATTCTTCCTCAAGAAGAATCCACCTCGCACCACCATTGGAGACGGCTACATCTACCGCGGAACCGCTCTAAGGCTGCGAACTACAAACTGTGAACTCTCAACTTTCGTCCGAAATCGATCCCTGGCTGCGCACCGGCGGACTCGTGGTCACCGCAAGCGAGCGCGCCGCTCGAGCGATCGCGGCAGCCTTCAATCGCTCCCGTCGCGCCGAGGGTCTTACGGCCTGGCAAACTCCCAACATTCTGGACTGGCAATCCTTCGTCCACAACGCATGGGACGAGCGCAATTCCGACGGCCGCGCCGTTCTGAATTCGCTGCAGGAGCAATCGCTTTGGGCGGGGATTGTGGCCGCCGCCGCACCAGAGGCCGCACGTCTGGCTGGCGCGCGCGACCGNNATCGCCTGGGACCGGGACGCCGCAGCGTTCAGCGACTGGCTCGCGGACTTCGACAACATCTGCCGCGCGGGCAACACAATCAGTCCCGCGCGCCTCCCGCTCGAACTGCTTGAAGCGCTGAAACAGGATTCAACCGGACGCCCTCAGCTGCTGCTCGCCGGTTTTGATCGCATTTTGCCCGCGCAGCAGGAACTCTTCGCTGCCTGGAGCGCTTGCACGCAAGTTCCGCTTAGCAAGGCCGCGGAGCGAATCGAGTTTCATCAGGCGGCGGACCCCTTCACTGAACTCGCCGCGTGCGCGCTTTGGTCGAAACAGCGGCTCGCCGCCAATCCGAACGCGCGCCTGCTTGTTGTCACGCAGGATGTGCCAAAACGCCGCGGCGAAATCGAGCGCGCTTTTCTCCGCTTTGTTTCGGACGGCGGAACCGCGTCCGCTGCCCCCAGCGTCTTTGAATTCTCCCTGGGTGTTCCGCTCGGTCAGGTTGCGCTTGCGCGCGGGGCCGGACTGCTCCTGCACTGGCTCACCGAGTCGATCGAAGAGCATGAACTCGACTGGCTTTTCTCGACTGGCCAAATTGCAGCGTCGCCCAGCGACTCGCTGGCTCTCACGGCGTTCATGCGCGCGCTGCGCCGCACAAACTTGCAGCGCGCAAGATGGACGCTTGCGGCTTTCCTGCGCCAGCAGCCCGGCGCGGAGTTGCCCCCAGCCTGGATCGCGCGCATCACGCAGGCCCAGCGCAGGCTTCAGGAATTCGCGCGCCGCCCGCAATCTCCAATCGCATGGGCTGAGCTGGCGCCGCAGTTGCTCGAGCTTGCCGGCTGGCCCGGCGTTCGCTCGCTGACGAGCAACGAATTCCAGGCTCACCGCCGCTGGCAACAAGTCGTCGACGATTGCGCATCGCTCGGCTTCGACGGCCGTCGAATTGAGTGGAAGGAATTCCTCGCTGTTCTCAATCGCGCACTCAACGAAACGCTCTTCGCGCCTGAATCGCAGGATGCACCAATTCTGATTGCCGGCCCGGCCGAAGCCGCGGGTCTGGCTGCCGACGCCGTGTGGTTTCTCGGCGCCAGCGAAGAAGAGTGGCCGCCTCACGGCTCGACGCATTCTCTCATTCCGATTGCCGTGCAGCGCGAGGCCGGAATGCCTCATGCGTCGCCGCGTCTCGATTGGGAATTGGCCGACTCCATCACGCGCCGCCTGCTCGCCTCCGCACCTGAAGTTCATTTCAGCTATGCCCGTCAGAGTGGCGGACCTGACAGCGCCGGAGTTGCCGCCCGTCCTTCGCGGCTCGTTGCGCAGGTTGCCGATCCGCTCCAGCCGCTTTCCAACGCTTTGATTGCACCTCCGCTTTCGCCACCGGCAACAGTTTTCTTTGATGACGCAAGCCGGATTCCCTTCCCCGCCGGCTCGGTCACGGGCGGATCAGGCGTTCTTACCGCGCAATCGCAATGTCCTTTCAAGGCATTCGCCACATCTCGTCTCGCGGCGCAAACTTGGGAGCCCGCCGAAGCCGGCCTCACCGCGCTCGAACGTGGCCTGCTTCTTCACGAAGTGCTGCATTCCGTTTGGGCTGGCCCGCCGCGCGGCATTCGTTCGCACAATGAACTTCTCGACGTTCCGAATCTCGCCTCCTTCGTCTCAGTCCACGTCCGCCACGTCTTCGCAACAAGACTCCCCTCGCGCGCACGCGATTCGATGCCGCCACGATATCTGGCTCTCGAACAGATGCGCCTCGTCTCGCTCGTCACCGAGTGGCTCCGCTGCGAATCCATGCGCGTTCCCTTTACGGTCGCCAAAACAGAAGCGGATACGAGCGCTTCGATCTCCGGCCTTAATCTTCACCTGCGTCTCGATCGCATCGACCAACTCAGTGACGGCTCGCTGCTCGTCATCGACTATAAATCCAGCGACATCAAGCCCAGCGTCTGGGATCTTCCCCGCCCCGACGACGTGCAACTTCCTCTCTACGCCAACTTCGCTCTCGAATGCGATCCGAGCGCAATCGGCGGCCTCGTCTTCGCCAAAGTCCGCCCCGGCGAGACGGAGTTTGCAGGAAAAGTCCGCAACGCCAAAACGACTTTGCGCGCCGATCTCAGAGGAAACACAAATCTGGTGAAAAAGCCGCTTGATTCAGAGCAGCTTTTCGCGTGGCAACAATACATTTCGGAGCTCGCCAAGGAATTCCTTTCCGGCCGCGCGGAAGTGGACCCGCGCGACTATCCCGAAACCTGCGAGCACTGCGGCCTGCAATCGCTTTGCCGCATCCAGGAAAATCCACCGCAATCGGGTGACGAAAATAACGAGGAGGCTGGCGATGCCTGACGCGCCGCGCAGGACTCCTCCTCCCGACCAGGCGCAGCGCGAGCTTGCGCTTGACCCAGCTCGCTCGATTCTCGTGCGCGCGCCCGCCGGCTCGGGCAAGACCGATCTGCTCACGCGGCGTTTCTTGCGCCTGCTCGGCGAAGTTGACGGCCCCGGCCAGATCGTTGCCATCACCTTCACCAGGCCCGCCGCCGCTGAAATGCGTAACCGCATTCTTTCTGAGCTCGAGAACGCCGCGGAGCCCGGCGCGTCCGAGACCAATTCCGGCCCGTTCTCCACGCAGGCTCTCGCGCACCGCGCGCTGGCACGTTCACAAGCCCTCGGCTGGGACCTCCTCGATCTTCCCGCGCAATTGCGCATCCAGACCATCGACTCCTTTTGCCGCGACCTTGCATTGCAGCAGCCGCTCCTCTCCGGCCTCGGCGGCGGTCTCGACATCAGCGAGCAGCCCGCCGAGCTCTACCGCCGTGCCGCACGCCGGACGCTCGAGCAAATTGACGGAAGCGATCCTTCGCTGCGCGAAGCCATCGAATCGCTGCTCCTGTGGCGCGACAACAGTTGGCCCGACCTCGAAAGCCAGCTCGTCGGCATGCTCGAGAAGCGCGACCAATGGATGCACGACTTCGTGCTCGACCGCGCTCCGCACTGGGACGAGTTACGCGCACGCCTTGAGCGCCCCTTTGCGCGCGCCGCCGAGTTCGATCCCCGTTACACCGAGGAAGAATGGCAAATCGTGCGCGCCTGCTTCACGCTTCTGCGCCACGCCGCAGCCCAGTTGAAGGTCGTCTTCGCTGAAGCTGCGGCCGCCGATTACATCGAGGTCGCGCAGATTGCGCTCAACGTGCTCCGAGGCGACGACGGCCTTCCCACCGATGGCGCGCAGGCCGTCGCCGATGGCATTTGCCATTTGTTGGTCGACGAATTTCAGGACACCAGCCGCCGCCAGCACCAGTTGCTTGCGCGTCTCATCGCAGCCTGGCCTGAGCGCGAGGGACGCACCTGTTTTGTCGTCGGCGACCCCATGCAGTCCATTTATTTCTTCCGCGACGCCGACGCCGAGCTGTTCCCGCGCGTCGAGCAACTCGGCCTCGAAATTCCCGGCGACCTGCCGCTGCGCTTCGACGCCGTCCAGCTCAGCGCCAACTTCCGCACCGCGCCGGCGCTCGTCAAAAACATCAACGACGCATTTACTCAGATCTTCGCCATTGACGACGGCAGTGGCGTGACCTACTCGCAGGCTGCGCCAGCTCGCGACGGCGCAAAGCAGCCCGGTCCGCATCTCGTCCCCAACCCCGCGCCTCTTCTGCAACTCCATCTCGAGTTCATCCCGGAGTCGCCGCGCGGGAATTCCCGCAGCCTCGGTCCCGATCGAAAAAAGGAGATCGCGGCGGAGCGCGAAGCGGCTCAGCAAAAACAGATCGAAGAACTCGTCACGCTGATTCGTAGCCACATGGCCCACGTCGACCAGGCCCGCGAGGCAAAGAACAAATATCGCATCGCCGTGCTCGGCCGCGCGCGCAAATCGCTCGAGCCCATCGCCGCCGCGCTCCGCCAGACTTCCATTCCATTTCGCGCGGTGGAGCTTGAGAAGCTGCAGGATCGCCCTGAAATTATCGATGTGCTCGCCCTGGCCCGCGCGCTCCTCAACCCGCATGATCGCGTCGCATGGCTCGGCGTTCTGCGCTCTCCCTGGTGCGGCCTTTCGCTCGCCGATCTGCATACGCTGGTCAGCGCCGACTCGCCCGAGTTCCTCGCGCGTCCAGTCCCCGATCTTCTTTCCGAGCGATGGCAACTTCTCAGCGCCGAAGGCCGCGAAGCGGTCGACCGGTTGTTGCAGGCCATCGAGTTCTTCAATCGCCTGCAGTCGCGCCAACTCACAGCCGCATTGGGCACCCGGCTTGAGCAAGTCTGGCTGCAGCTCGGCGGCGCGCAATGTGTCGATGCCTCGGCCCGCGTGAATCTCGATCTGCTCTGGAGCTGTCTCGACGGCCTGCCACAAGGCGAGCCCGATCTCCTCGGTCCCGCGCTCGAAGCGGCGCTCGACAAGCTGACCGCCCTTCCCGATCCCGCCGCGGACAGCGACTGCGGCGTGCAATTGATGACCATCCACAAAGCCAAGGGTCTGGAATTCGAGGTCGTGATCGTGCCCGATCTGCAGGCCGGCGCCGGCGGAAGCAAACGCGAATTACTTTCCTGGCTGGAGCGTGGATTGCCGCCCGATGCCGAATCCGCGGACCCGGAGACAGCCAGCGAGATCACGGAGTTTCTCGTCGCGCCGTTCCAGCGGAAAGGCGCAGACAGCGGCAAGGCAAAGCAGTGGGTCGATCGCGTCCGCCGCGAACGCGAATCCCAGGAGGCGCGCCGTCTTCTTTACGTCGCCGCCACGCGCGCCCGCGAGGAACTTCATCTTTTCGCGCGCCCATCGTGGAAAACCGCGAAGGACGGATTGTTCACTCTCGTCGAACCCCGTGAAAGCCTGCTTCTGAAAGCGTGGCCCGCATGGGAAGCGGAGATTCGCCGCAGCTTCGACGAGTGGATCGTGCGCACTGCTTCAACTGCGCAGCCCTCGACCATCGAGTCTCTCGCCGCCGCCGCTGACAATCTGCTTGAAATGCCTGCTCACGCGCCCGAGCCAATGCGTTTGCGACGATTGCCCCCCGGCTTCCGCAACGAGATTGTTGATGCGTCTCTTCCCGCCGGTGACGAGCCTCTCGTCGGTGCCGGCCGCCTCTATGAGCGCCACGAAGGAGGGCTGCTTTCACGCGCGCTCGGCAAAGCAGTTCACGCGCTTCTTCAGCAATTCGCGCAGCTTCTCGTTTCGCAAACTCGCGAAGCTTCCCTTGCGGCGCTCGCGCAGCAGCAGCCCCGAATCGCCGCCTTCATCCGCGCTGCAGGCGTCGAGCCAGCCACAGCCAACCGCATCGCCGCGCAAGCACTGCAAATCGTGCTTCAGGCCGCTGGCGATCCGCTCGCCCAGTGGATTCTCTCGCCGCATGTGGACGCGGCCAGCGAAGTTCGCTGGACCGGCGTCGTGGCGGGCAGTTTACGCACCGTACAGGTTGATCGAGTCTTCCGCGCCGGACCCGAGCCACAAATGATCGCCGCATCGCCAGGCGAAGACACCTGGTGGATCATCGATTACAAAACCGCTCACGAAGACGGCCTCGACCCTGCTTCCGCGTTGCCCGAGTTGCGCCGCCAATTTGCGCCCCAGATCGAAGCCTATGCGGCTGTCCTCCGCAACCTGCGCGGCAAAGACATTCACCTCTGCGGCGGTCTCTACTATCCGCGCATGGCGCTCTTCGATTATTGGCAGCTCTAGCCCCGACTGAGTTGAATTACGCAGACGAACATCAATCTCTATACAAGCGCGGCCTAAGTCTTGCACAGCTCTTCCGCGAACACATCGCGGTGCGCAAGAATAAATCGATCGGCGTTGTGCAGCAACAACGCGTACGCTGCCACAGCCGCGAAGGCAAGAGGACCAAATATCCACGCGCCAAGCCACGGATTATCGAAGTAGCGGCAAAGCAGCGTCACGGGAAACTGCAGCGCCATGCTTCCGAACAGAACCAACATAATCAGAAGGCCGCTGGTGCGATTGGTTGGCGTCGATCGCCTCCGTTGCGTCTGTCCCGGAACAAATCGGCGCGGCGCTTGAATTGACCGCATGGTTCCCAGGGCCAAATTGGCTCCGATCACAAAAATCGTCCACAGCCCAGTGGAGACTTGAGTCGCAAACGAAATCGGCGTGCGCGCGAGCATCGAAACCAACACCCAGGCCATGCCCGCTTCGGCGACGATCACTGCGAGACTCATCAGGTTCTTGGCCACGATCACATCGCGCAAGCGGACGGGCGTAAGCAGGTATACCTGCACGCCGAGACCGTCCGCGCCAAAAATGTTGTAGAGCCCGGCGAGAACTCCGAAGAGAACGTAGGCAATCGCTCCGGGAAGAAGGTAAGTGGAATGCTCTTGAAAAACCGAACGATTCAAAATCACCACGAAGAATAGCGGAGTCAGCATCCCAATCAGCTGCATTCCGTTACCGCGCAGGGTGAGCCACTCTTTGCGCAGGCATGCCGCCACAATCGGCGGGAAAGCCGGGCGGGCATTTTCCGTCGACGCGGATTTCGCAACAGCGCCGGCTTGTTGCGTGCGCGCCGGATTTCGCTGGCTGGAGCGCTCATTCGCGCGCTGGCTCGCCCCTTCGCTCAGGTATTCGCCAAGAAACTGCTTGCGCAACCTGATCGCAAACACCGCCGCAAACAGCGCCGTGTTTGCCAACAGCCCCGTCAATTGCGCCACCGCCGCAACGGGGTGCGACGCATGCAGAATCGCATTGGCAGCGAATCCCGGCGGCAGCCAGCGCAGTTGCGACCCAGAGCTGTGCAGAATATTCAACACCCAGCTATTTCTTCCGCCGAGGCCGTGCGACGGTGCGCGCTGAAAATTCAGGAACTGAAATCCAACGACGGTCAGCGCCATCAGCGCGCCGAAGATCTCGCGGAAGCGCCGATTCACCAGCCACCGCTCCAGCCATGCGCCGATCATGCGCATCAGGAAAATGTTCATCAGCGCGTAAATCGCGAGAACCACCAGCGCGGGCAACGCCAACGCTGGCTTCGCCACACCGATTCCCACGGCCGCGGCCAGCAGTGCGAGGCAACCCACGATCGTGCTCGGCGTCAGTACGCCGATAAGCGTCCGCAAAACCAGGTACCGCCCAAATCGCAGCGGGAACCGTGTCAGCGATGAAGGATCGAAATTAGAGACAACCGCGGCTACGTTCTGGCCATTGACGCTGACAAACAGCCACAGCAGCGTGATGGCAGCCAGAAGCGGAGCGAGGCGCTGTGGATGGTTCTCGGCGATCGCCATCCATGCAAAAAATCCGCTGCCGCCAACCGGACCAATCACCATCATGGCAAGGAAGGGCCAGACAATGATGCGCACAAGAATGACGAGCGCAAGTCCGGCCGCTTGGCGCGTGCCGGTTGTCCGCCGGCGAAACGTGCTGTTGATAAAGATGCGCCAGCGCAGCCACGCCACCGCAAGAAGCTGCGCGCTCACGGGAATGTCCTGCGCGGAGGCAGATGGCGACTTCCCGGCTTCTAGCTCAGCCACGAAAGCTCCTGCTCAGGCGCCGTCGCTGCCGGATTTCCTTCGCGATCGGTCCCAACGATCTCGAGGAAGATTTCTTCCAGGCTGCGCTGCTTCCCGCCTGAGGGCGAAGCTCCATCCGCATTTGCCTGACCCGCGCGCAGCTCCTCCAACGATCCCTGCGCCACCAACTGTCCGCGGTGAATAATCGCGACGTGCGTGCACAGCCGCTCCACAATCTCCAGCACGTGCGACGTGAGGAACACGGTCGCTCCGCGCGCGATCATTCTCTGCAGCATGGCCTTCAGCGTTCCGGCTGCCACTGCATCCACGCCTTCGAACGGCTCGTCGAGAAACAATACTCTGGGCCCATGGATCACCGCTGCAGCCATGGCCAGTTTCTTTTGCATCCCGTGCGAGAAATCGGTAATCAGCTTCTTGCGCTCGTCGGCCAGTTGCATAAACTCCAGCAACTCCTGCGTGCGTTGGATGGTAGTGGCGCGATCGAGGCCGTACATGCGCCCTACGAAGCGCAGGTATTCTTCCGCGGTCAGGCGGCCGAAAAGTGCCATCCCTTCCGGCACCACGCCAATCTGTCTCTTCAGTTCCGCTGAGTTTTGCTTCAGATCTTCCCCAAGAATGCGAATGGTTCCCGAGGTCGGAGCCAGCAGGCCCGTCAGCATTTTAATGGTCGTGGATTTTCCCGCCCCGTTGGGACCGAGGAAGCCGAAGAATTGGCCCGCGTCCACGCGCAGGTTCACATCCTGAACCGCCGTGAAATCGCCAAAGCGGCGAGTGAGCGCAGCGGTATCGATTGCAGGGGTTGTCATGAATTCTTAATGACTTGAGACTACGATACACTTTGCCGGCTCGGCTTGTGTGAAGAACCCCGGCTCCGCGCTGCGAGTTTACGCAGATGGTTCTTCTGGAGCCGCATCGCGTGCAGTGCAAATCAGCTTTTCTGTATCCTATAGTTGAATGCTTGCTAATTTGTCGAACTTGCAGAGGAGAGTTTACACATGGCTAAGTCCGTCAAGAAACCAGGCGCCGCGCCCAAGGCTGCTGCGAAACCGGGCAAACCCGCGGTGAAAAAGACCGTCGCCTCGACAAAGACAAATGGAAGTTCGATGTCCAAAGGCACGAACGGAAGTTCGATCTCCCACGATCAGGTCGCTCAACTTGCGCATCGCTTCTTCATCGAACGCGGCCACACACACGGCCATCACGAAGAAGATTGGTTCCGCGCCGAGCTGGCACTTCGCTCCAAGGCGTCCTGATCGGCTCATAGATTTTGCGGATCGACGCGACGCACCCTCGCGCGCGAATCGCCTGCTGCTGGAATTAAAGCTGTAAATCCGCGCTATTGTAAATTCGTCATCAGGCTTTCCAGCGCAGACTTCGGCGGCCGCGTGAGCGATTCGGGCAGCGTGCCCAGCGGTTGGTCTACCATGTTCAACTGATCGATGAACGTCGGTTTCTGCGTGTCGATGTAGAAGACGCCGGTGAGAACCTCGTTCTTGTCCTGCGCCTCCATCAGCGTGCGCACCGCGTTGGCCTTGTCGGTCGGGTCGTAGTCCTCAAGCAACTTGCGCAGCCGCAGTTGCGATCCGTCGTGCATCTCGACGTCGTACACTTCGCCCGAATCGTAGTCCACCTCGATGTCGTCGAAGCTGGCCACAAATCCGATCTCGTTGATCGGCTCGTCGTTCTCCTGCAGAAACTTGTAGCTCTTCGTCGATCCCTCGTGGTCGTTGAACGTCACGCACGGGCTGATCACATCGAGCATCACCGTTCCCTGGTGCGAGATCGCCGCCTTCAGCATTGCAAGCAACTGCTTTTTGTCGCCGGAGAACGAACGCCCCACAAACGTCGCGCCCAACTGGATCGCCATAGCGCAGGTGTCGATCGGCGGCAGCTCGTTGATCACGCCGGTCTTCAGCTTCGATCCGATGTCGGCCGTGGCCGAAAACTGGCCCTTGGTCAGTCCGTACACGCCGTTGTCCTCGATGATGTAGATCATTGGCAGATTGCGCCGCATCAGGTGGACAAACTGGCCCATGCCGATCGAGGCGGTATCGCCATCGCCCGACACACCCAGCGCCATCATCTTGTGATTGGCCAGCACCGCGCCCGTGGTCACGCTCGGCATGCGCCCGTGCACGCTGTTGAAGCTGAATGAGCGATTCATGAAGTAGGCGGGGCTCTTCGACGAGCAGCCGATGCCGCTCATCTTCATCACCCGCTCCGGCTCCACACCCATCTCAAACATGGCGTCGATAATGCGCTCGCTGATTGCGTTGTGGCCGCAGCCCGCGCACAAAGTCGATTTTCCCCCGCGGTATTCAATGACCGGCAGGCCAATGTGATTCAGTTTCGGGCCCCCCGGCCCGGTGGCCGCCCCACTCGCCGTTGTGGTTGCCATTTTAGAGGCCCTCCTTGGTTGCAAACTCTTCCGTAATGGTGCGCGCGTCGGCCGGCAATCCGTTGTAGCGCAGAATGCTGCGCAGCTTCGCCACCTGCTCGCCGGGCAGATCCAGCTTCAGCAGGCTTGCCAGTTGTCCATCGCGATTCTGTTCCACCACGTATACGCGCTCATGGCTGGCCACAAAGTCGTGAATCTCGTGCGCGAAGGGATAAGCCCGGATGCGCATGTAGTCCACGCTCACGCCGTGCTCCTTCTCGATCTGATCGAGACTCTCCCGCAGCGCGAAATCCGTCGAGCCGTACGCAATGAACCCGATCTTCGACGTTCCGTTCTTCGTTACTACCGGTGCCGGAACCAGCTTGCGCGCATTCTCGAACTTCCGCGCCAAACGGTCCATCACCTTCTGATATTCTTCAGGCCGCTCGGTATACCCGGCCGCATCGTCGTGTCCCGAGCCGCGCGTGAAATACGCCGCCTTCGGGTGCAGTGTTCCCGGCAGCGTGCGCCAGCCGATCGCGTCTCCATCCACGTCGCGATAGCGCGCGAAGCTGCCCGCCTTCTTCAGATCCTCAGCCGTCAGCACCTTGCCGCGATCCAATGGCTTGTCGGGATATGCAAACGGCTCCGACATCCAGTTGTTCATTCCCAAATCCAGATCCGACAGCACAAACACCGGCGTCTGCAGCCGCTCCGCCAAGTCGAACGCCGCATAAGCCAGCTCGAAGCACTCCTTCACCGACCCGGGGAGCAGAATCACGTGCTTGGTGTCGCCATGCGAAAGAAACGCCGTCGAAAGCAGGTCGGACTGCTGCGTGCGCGTGGGCATTCCCGTTGAAGGCCCGCTGCGCTGCACATCGAAAATCACTCCGGGAATCTCGGCGTAGTAGCCCAGCCCCGCAAACTCGCCCATCAGCGAGATGCCCGGCCCTGAAGTGGACGTCATCGCCCGCGCGCCCGCCCAACCTGCGCCCAGAACCATGCCGATCGCGGCCAGCTCGTCCTCGGCCTGCACCACGGCAAAGGTCGCCTTGCCCTCCGGCGTCACGCGAAATTTCTTCAGCAAATCCGTCGTCGCCTCAACCAGCGACGTCGACGGCGTGATGGGATACCACGCCACCACCGTGACCCCCGCAAACACCGCGCCCATGCCGCACGCCGCGTTGCCGTCAATGATGATCTTGCCCTTGGTCTGATCCATGCGCTCGATGAAGTACGGATCCTGCTTGGTGAAATTCACCTTGGCGTATTCGAAACCTGTCTCCACCGCCCCGAAGTTCAGCTCGAAGACCTTCGGCTTCTTTGAAAACTGCTTGCGCAGCCCGGCTTCCACCACTCCCAGATCGATCCCCAGCAGTTGCGAAACCACGCCAACGTACACCATGTTCCGCACCAGCTTGCGCAGCTTGGCCTCGGGACAAAGCGCCTGGGTCAGCTTGTCGAAGGGAACCGGATAGCACACGACATCGTCGCGGTAACTGCTCAGATTCAGGTACTCTTCGTAGATGGCCGCGCCGCCATGCTGGACCGACATCATGTCCTCGCGCGCCGTCTCAGGATTCAGCGCCACCAGCACGTCGATCTCGCGTTTGCGCGCAACGTAGCCGTCCTTGCTCGCGCGGATCGTGTACCACGTCGGCAACCCGGCAATGTTCGATGGGAACAGGTTCTTCCCGCTGACGGGAACGCCCATTCCAAAAATGCTCTTCAGCAGCACGCTGTTAGCGGACTGCGAACCCGATCCGTTGACCGTGGCTACGATTATGCTGAAGTCGTTTACGATGCGCTGTTTCGCGCTGCTTTCGCCCTGTTCCTGACCCAAGGCAAGGTGTCCAGTCGCCATTTGGCGGGATTCCCTTCCAATAATTTGTGACCGCTTTACGGGCGCCGGCCAGCTCCTCTACAGTGCCTGTTCCATGCGCCACAATATGTGATTATAGTCACTTTCTTGCTAACACTGTCCCACACCGCGCCACGATGGTAACCCCCTGGCTCACCCTCTTCTACGCGAGCCAATTTTGGGCCAAACCATCCAGCAACCGCTTTATTTTCAGTGAATCAGTCCCAATCATGCCAGGCGATGAGTGCCCCATGTCTCGAACGGGAGCCAAGTTCAATGACTTGAACGCCCTGAAAATCACGCCTGGATTCTCGTGCTTATTCCGAGGGATCAGTCAGCGGCAATCCTCTTTACTGCGAAGTAACTGCCGGGTTGGCGACAATCCAAACGGAACGCTCAATCATGATGCCTATCGCCAAAGGTAGGAATAAACTTGAGTTCTGCTTTATCTCAGTTGTCCGGAGCCACCATGCGAGTTGGAAGGATTCTGTCCATTGCGGTTGTCAGTCTCGCTAGTGTCATCGTGATCGCCGTAGGCGCAATCGCCCTATTTTTCTTCGTGCGGTCCTCTAGTGCGAAGCAGCAGAATTTCGCGCCCCCTGAAGGTCAGCAAGCGATTTCTCCGGCGGGGAATACGATTCTTTTCTCGCGAGGTAGCGGAAGTTCCTCGTTCCTTTACCGCAAAAACCTCTCTGACGGGTCGAGCGTCAGGCTCACCTCCGCCTCAACCGGAATCGAATCGGAGGCGAGCTTCTCACACAACGGCAAGCTTGTGGTCTACTCGTTCGCGGGCTCGCCGGATTCCAAATCGACGGTATGGGTGGTGGCGGCTGACGAAAGCAATCCTCACGCCTTAACCGGCAAGGATGAGGACGCGCAGCACCCGGTCTTTTCCCCCGATGACTCGAAGGTGTTTTACGCCACATCAAGCTTTACCGGACACTATGCTCCAGAGGTCCGTCCTGCACGCCACAATTGGGATGTCTTCTCAGTTCTTGTCCAATCGGATGCAATCCCAGCCGGCAGCACCGCTACGCAGGTCACCCACGCCTCCTTTTATGACATGCGATCCCTCGATGCCGTTGCTGATTCAGTCGATCAGGGCGGTACGAGACTTTTGATAAGCACGAGCGGGTACCCGATAGGAGATTTGATCGAAGAATTTAGTGTAGGTTCTGCAGGAAGGGACAAAATATTCCAGCCGCACGTGCCCGGCGAATCGTCGGTTGGGCCCGCCTACGGCGAAGCACGATTCATACATCGCGGAATGGACATTCTGTTTCTTGCAGCTTCGGATACGTCGGGCGGAGACTATGATCACAACGTCTACTCCATGAGCGAGGTGACCGGGAGTGAAATTAAGCAGCTTACTCACCTCAAAGGGGTGACGACTGATCTTAGGGTCATGCCGAATGGCAAAGCTACCTTTGTGAATGGTGGGACGGCCTTCGTGCTCGATGTCGACACGCGATCGGCGAAGCCTCTCTAGCACTCAGGGTGAATGACCGGCCAACCGTCAATTCCTGGTTGATCAACCTCCCGCACGTACTCGGCGTGGACGATGCCGGGTGCCCCATTCTTTCGCCGGGTGCCCCATCCTTTTCGCCGCGCTTTGGCGAAAGGGTGGGATCGCATTCCCCTGCCCCTGACACGAAAAAAGCTAGCAGCTAGAAGCTAGCAGCTAAAAGCTGCTTCTCCGCATCCCTCTTCCATCGAGCAATCAGCGCCAACGCAATCACCACCAGCGCCAGCGTCAGCCCGATCCACAAGCCGTAAATCCCCCACTTCAATCCGAAGCAAAGAAAAAACCCGAGCGGCAATCCCAGCACCCAATACCCCACCAGGTTCGCCCACATCGGCGCGCGCGTCTCGCCCAGCCCGCGTAACGCGCCTGTACTCACCGTCTGAATTCCGTCGAACACCTCGAACGCCGCCACAATCGCCAGCAGCCCCGGCCCCACCGCCAGCACGCGCGCATCATTTGTATATAACTCAATCAGCGGTCGCGGCCACATAAGCAGCGCCATCGCCGCCAGCAGCATAAAGCTCGTGCCCAATCCCAGCGCCAGCCACCCGGCTCTCCGCGCCCGCGCCCGATCGCCCGCGCCCACTGCGTGCCCCACGCTCACCGCCGCCGCGGCTGAAATCCCCAACGGCACCATGTACGTCACGCTCGCGTAGTTCAGCACGATCTGGTGCGTGGCCAGCGCCACCGGCGTCAGGTATCCCGCGGAAAACGTCGCCAGATTCCACGCGCCCACTTCCAGCACAATCTGTCCCGCCGCCGGAGCGCCCAATTTCACAAGCCGCTTGAGCCGCGCCGCCTGCGGTCCCGCCCAGTGCCTGAACAGCGGATGCCCGCGCTTGCGCTCGTATCTCCACGCAAACCCAATCAGCGCGAGCGCCATCGTCACGCGCGCAAACACCGTCGAAATCGCCGACCCGTTCACTCCCAGCGCCGGCATCCCCAGCTTGCCGTAGATCAGCACCCAGTTCAGGAACCAGTTCACCAGATTCGCCGCCACATAGGTCACGGTAATCACGCGCACCTGGCCCACGCCCTGCAAATACCGCCGCGACGCGCCATAGAGCAGCAGCGGCAGCGTGCCCCACAGCAACACTTGCATGTATCCGCTCGCCGGCGTCGCGACTTCGGCCACGATCCCGAAGTGCCCAAAGAAGAAGCTCACCAGCGCGATCCCCACCATAATCGGCACGGCCGCAATCGACGCCAGATACACGCCCTGCGCCAGCCACCTGTGGCATTCGTCGTGATCCTTGCGCCCATAGGCCTGAGCCACCAGCGTGTCCAGCCCCAGAATCAGCCCCATGCCAAACATGCTCGGCGTAAAGCAGACGGCGTTGCCCAGCGCCACCGCCCCAATCGCCGCCGGACCCAGCCTGCCCACCATAATGGTGTCGACCACGCCCATCAGCATCCAGCCCAGCTCGCTCAACACCACCGGCACGGCGAGCTTCACCATCGCGCCCAGCTCCCGCCGCCACTCCGCCCGGCCCCCTCTCTGCTCTCGCTCCATCTCTCCAATCTAACGGGCGGGACCAAGGGACCGAGAGACCAGGAGCTGATTGATTTGTACGCCCAATGGACGTACAATGAAGAGAGAGAGAGAGCTGGGCGTAGGAGGCGGCATGGTTCGGAGCAGAGCATTGGCGAGGACGGACGAACAGCGCAGGCGCAGCATGAGGCTCGGGTTTCGTGTGCATTCCGGAACGAAGGTGCTGGTGGAGCGCGCTGCGGCGCTGGAGCAGCGAAGCCTGACGGATTTCTGCCTGGTGGCGCTGACAGACGCCGCACAGCAGACGATCACGCGACATGAGAGCCTGGTGCTTTCCGAGCGCGACCGGGCGGTTTTCTTCGATGCGCTGGTTCATCCGCCGAAACCGAATGCGCGCCTTCGCCGCGCGTTCCGGTTGGCTAAGGAACGAGTCGCTTCCTGATGGAACCGGCGCAAGCTGGCCTTTACCGTATTGAACCGCTGGGAAAGCAGCACGACCGCGATGCGTTCCGGTGCGGCGTGGAAAGCCTCGACAACTATTTGAAGACGCAGGCCTCGCAGGATATGAGGCGCAAGGCGAACGCCGTGTTCGTCCTGGTTCCGGAGCGCGCGCCGGGAACCATTGCGGGGTACTTCACGCTGTGCGCTTGCGGCCTTGCGCCGGGAACGATTCCCGAAGAGGCTAGCAAACATCTTCCCCGCTATCCGCAAGTGAGCGCGACGCTGCTGGGACGCCTGGCGGTGACGGTGGAGCTACAAGGGCGCGGGCTTGGCTCCGTTCTGCTCGCGGAGGCTTTGCGCAAGGCGTACGGGAATGCCGCTGTGGTCGGATCGTCGATGGTGGTTGTGGATGCGATCGACGAGCGGGCCGCGGAGTTTTACCGGGTGCATGGGTTCATACGATTGCCGGAGTCAATGCGGCTGATATCGCCGATGCGGACGATTGGGGGATTAGTGGCGGGGAGCGGCTTCTAGCTCATTGCAGCGTCGGCCTCGCCCCGATACTCATATCGCCATTCATACCGCTTCACCAGGGGTCCGCCAATGCCAAATTCAAAATATCCAGCACACGAAGCCATGAATCCGTTTTTTGAAGTTGTCATGAAGGGCCTGAGCGGGCTTGTCGATGGCGAGCATTATTTCGACACGTTTGCCGACGACGCAATCTTCGAGTCCCGTTACCACTTCCCGGGCTGGCCTCTCATCATTCGAGGACGCGCCAATCTCGTCGCTAGCCTCGCCGGATACGGCAAAACCATCCGCGTTCACTCCGGTGACGCGCTCGTCGCCCACCGCAGTCAGGACAGCCGTGTCGTGATCCTCGAATACGAAGTACACGGCACGATTCTCGCAACCGGCGCGCCTTACGACAACAGGCTGATCTCCATCGTCACCATTGAGAACCGCAAGATCGTTCACTGGAGAGACTACATGGACTCTTTAGCCGCATGGACGGCCCTGAATCCCACCACGTGATGGAATTCACCGCCATTCCACCAACCCACCCCACGCGGTGTCATCCTGAACGGAGCGCGCTTGGGGCCCCGTGATCGCAGCGCGATCATGGGGTCAGCGGCTAGAGCCGCTGGGGGGAAGCCGAAGGATCTGCGGTTGCTTTTTCCGCACTTCGGAGGAGCTACGACGGAGGGAGGCGTGGGTTTCAATCCGCGCATAATCCATTCACCCATTTTTGAAATAGAAAAGTACGCGGCGAAGCCGCGCTCCCTAAGAGATGTCATCCTGAGCGGAGGTCGCCGTGGCGACCGGAGCCGAAGGACCTGCTTTTCAGATCGACCGTCAACCCAGTTTCTTCGCCGGCGTGCCCACGGAAAGCTTCCCACAAGCCGACTTCCCAGTACCGATTCAGAGCTTCACAAACTATCAGTTTCCCAACTGTGCTGGAGTTGTGACCGATTTGGCCTGGGGACGAGCGATCGCAACACGTTTAGACCTGGCGAAGAAGTGGAGGTTGTCATTTTAGGGGTATGGATTTAGGATGTCTTCGACATACCCCGAGTTTGTTCTTTGGATCTTCCTGAAAGTGGGTCTATGAGTCCCGTTGCGACTTTGCCTCGGGTTTTGACTTGGCCGGTGGTAACGGTGTTCGGATTTATCGCGAGCCCGGAGACGCAAATATTTTTGAAGCCGAACGTCACGCTGGAAGCCGCCAAGGAATATGGATTTGATTTCAGATACAGCTCGCGGCCGGGGTGGGAGACGTATACGAGCCTTTTGGAATTTGCGGATGTGGTAAGGAGAGATATTCGGGAGATGCGGCCAAGGGATTCGATTTATATTCAATCATTTATATGGGTGTTGGGGTCGAATGAGTATCGAAAGATTCGAGGAAGTTATGAAAACAACCGGCTCCGATCAGGGCACCGTTCGGGCCACACCCCGCGCGACCAAGTTTTCACTGGCTGCGAATTACGACCCGGAATTGGT
>PLGG01000083.1:37787-37937 GCA_003138515.1 Acidobacteriaceae bacterium
CTCCTAAACGGTGCCTGTTTTGGCAATCGCGAATGGACCCGCGCCTGGCAGAGAAAAGTGACGGCCCTGTTGAGCAAGCTGGGGGAATTGGGCGTGCGCCGGGTCACCGTGTCCACGCCATTTCTTTTGGAACTGGTAAAAAGCCGTTTT
>PLGG01000054.1 GCA_003138515.1 Acidobacteriaceae bacterium
TATCCGAACGCGCTCGAGAAAGTCTTCGCCTACATCGTCAAGTCGCAGTTGAAGACGCGGATTTCATTCACCGATTATTACGCTGCGTCCGCGCTGCCGGCTCCGACCGGCAAACCGATCGAGATCTTCGATCCGGTGAATTCCACGAACAACGTCGCCGCCATCTACGACGACACGCAGCGGAAGAAAATCGTGGACGCCGCCCAGGATGCACTGGAGGCAATCACCGAGGCGCGTTTTGCCACGACGCGCGGTCGCGCAATTGAGTGCTGGCAGGATGTTTTGGGTCCATCGTTCAGGGGGTAAATAAGGATGACAGGAACATTCACGCGGTCAAACTCGTTCACGATCACGCACGCGCGGTATCTCGCGTCCAAGATTGCGGCAGACATGCACCTCTGTGCGGCCTACTACGGTCTGCCGTCTGAGGCCTTTATCCGGAATTGTGCGGAGGAACTAGCTCAGTATCTCAATGAAGGCTACCTTGAGTCGTTTGAGTTCGGTTACGAGAAGGGCGGCGTGCGCATAGTGACGTGGCGCTACACCGTCGATGCCAACGGAAACATTACGACCGACGACCGGCCAGGCAAGGTTGTGCCTACCGTGAACATCTCAGGAGCAACCTTCTTCAATCATCTTGCCCAAAACTCGACCTTCTTCGGCATGCCCGAATATCAGCAGAGTTCGTTCAAATCGCGCCTGCCTGTGCAACGCACCTACGGTTATCCCCCCTCCGACGGCGCCGGCTACTGGACCTCGGACCGTAACTACTATTCAGGGGGATGTGGGATCGGCCGCATGACCTTTCAACCGAGCCTATGAATGACTCCACAGAAGAGCGCGTAGGGATCTTCGAGGAGGTCAAGGAGTTCCCAGACCCCTCGGCTGCGAGGCGGTTTGCAGGGCTGGTCGGTCTCGATGAGAAGAAGGAGCGGCTCTTGAAGGAAGCGCGGCTTCTTCTCGACCCTGACAGCCTCACTCACTGGAGCGAGCAGTTCTACCACAAGAAGACAAAAATCATCAAGTTGTTTGAGGATCGTCCACCGTTGTTCATCTTCGCCGGCGACGTTGGCACTGGGAAGACGGCGCTGGCCGAGACGTTCGGCGACGCAGTGGCGCGCGAAACTGGGCTCAGCATGACCCTCTACGCGCTTAGCTTGAACGCCAGAGGCAAAGGCGCTGTTGGCGAGATGACGAGCCTTCTGTCGATGGCTTTTACCGAAGTTAGGCAAGCCGCCTCGCGAGCGTCCGGTCGCGGGGGAAAACGCACCTCCGGGATCGTTTTACTGGTCGATGAAGCTGATGCTCTAGCGCAATCGCGGGAGCTGGCGCAGATGCATCATGAAGATCGGGCCGGGGTGAACGCGCTCATCCGCGGCGTGGATGATCTGGCGACTGGAAATCTCCCGGCCATCATTGTGATGTGCACGAATCGGCTCGAAGCGCTCGACCCTGCAATTCGGCGTCGAGCTGCCGCAACTTTCATCTTTGAGCGTCCTAACGAGGACCAGCGCCGCGCCGTAGTAAAGCCAGTGCTCGAAGAGCTGGGATTCACATCGCATCAGATTGAGTCGATCGTGACTGCGACCGGCGCTTGCCAAGGGAGGAGTTACGGGTATACCTACTCCGATCTGACACAGCGCTTTCTGCCAGGACTCTTTTTGGCTGCCTACCCTGCGCGCAAAGCCAGTTATGATCTCGCAAAGAAAGTAATCGAGGAGCATCCCCCCACACCACCGTTCCAGGAAGCCTCGAGTGACTGACGCAACCGGGAAAAGCTTTCTAAGCTACCGGAGATCCCGCTCCGCAGAGGCCTCTCTGCTGATAGCCGCTCAGCATGACCATGGCATACCAACTTGGCAGGACCAGCGGGACCTGAACGAGGTTCCCACCAGTGATGAGCTACGCCACATACTTGAAGACAGACTCACCGCGAACGCCCTGCTCTGGATCACGCCCGATGTCGAGACCTCGGATGTGATTCGGAAGATCGAAGTTCCGGGCATCCTTAAGAGAATCCGAGTTGAGGATGGGTTCTTCCTGATCCCTGTTCGTGCCGGGGGCATCAGCTATCAGCGGGCGGGCGAAGTGATCGATCAGCAACTCTCAATCGACGATTTGAGCAACTGGAACTTACGCAATGTCACAGCGGATCCGATCGGGATGGACGAAGCGGCTCAGATCGCCCGCTACGTTCTGGCACGCAGGATTCAAGCCGTACATCGACAACTAGACCCCGATCTACCGCTGCGGGTTACGCTCCACACACGGACCCGTCCGGCCTTTCAGGCGGGCACCGCTCTGATGCTCGATTGGTCCGAACGGTTCTCTGGCCGTGAAACGAAACCGTTGACCTGGCGGGACGTTCTCCTACCTGCGCTTCACCAGATCGCGAGCGCAATACGACTGCATGGTGGTGGCCGTCCTATTATTGCAAGCGGCTTGCCGTCCATTCCCGCCGCAACCGCTTTCGGCGTTGCCTTTCTTGCCCAGGCCGGGCAGTCGATCTCCTGGAGCCAGTACACTCCCGGCAAGCCGGATCAACTATGGGGGATCGACGCCGCACGAGAACCGGCTGGCTTCGCCTTCAGAACGACAGAGCGCGACATCTCAGCCAGGGATTTAGCGGTTTTGGTTTCAGTAGCGGAGGATGTGGAGCCGGCATTTTCTCAAACGGCCAAGGAGTCCTTGCCAGCCTTTCGCGCCGTCACCCGCATCTTTCATTCCGACCACAGGCGATTTGACATCACCTCACCCCAGCAAGCGGCCGATATAGCAGCGACCGTCATTGAGGCCATCCGCACCGCGAGAGAAACATATCGCCCCATGGGGACGATTCACCTCTTCATGGCGGTTCCCGTCGGCCTGGCAATGTTGATCGGGCAGGGACTGAATACGTTCGGTAATGTCCAGACCTATGAGCATATCCCTACTGATGGTGTCGGAAGCTATCACGCTGCGGCGTCCCTCCAGCCCTCCATTTAGTGTGTCATTAACTTCCGATGCTGACGGATTCATCCCGTTATTCGCCAACAATGGATAATGGGCATCTTCTGAGTGAAGTCGTATTTCATACTGATCCCGACTTCGATTCGAGAGGGGAGGCTAATATCGAGGGCCGAGATTTTTGGAGGAGGTGACGGCGTAGCTGTGGTCGAAGTGCTGCATAACCTCTGACCTCCGAGAACATGAAACTCTTGGAAGCCACGCTCTTGCGGGCCATACTTCCTCCAAGAACCAGAAAAGCGGCACACCTGTTGCACACGTGGCCGCTGCATAGGGTCGGTTTCAATGGCTGGATAAGTGAATGGAAGACTGACGGGGGTTCAGTACCTGTTGTTCGCCTCATCAGTTGGAACTGCGGACTGCTCGCTCTTGCATCCGAGCGGATTTCTGCCCGACCTGCCCCTCCCATAATTTCCGACCTCACCTCGGAAGCTCCGAGCATTCCCCTTCAAAACCCTAACTTCATATTTGCTATTCCGGCCCCCTCGGAACTCCGCACACCTGTGTCTCTTGGAAAGGAAATCCCAATGCAACCTCATATATATTCTCTTATCCCTAAAGCAACCAGCCTTGAAGAACTGATCCAGAAGGCCAAGACCTTCGTCGCCGCAGCCAAGGCCCCCGCCACACTCAAGGCTTACAGAAATGACTGGCGCGACTTCGAGTCCTGGTGCCGCGAGCACCAGTTGACAGTTCTCCCCTCGACGCCGGAGACGATTGCCCTGTACATCGCCGACCGTGCCTCCACATTGGCGTCGGGCACGATCACCCGCAGGCTGACTTCGATCACCAAGGCGCATCAGGCCGCGGGCTTCAGCGACTCGCCTGCCACGACCCGCCACTTTGTTGTCGGCGAAACTCTCAAAGGAATCCGCCGCACCATCGGCACCGCGCAGCACGGAAAGGCCCCGCTCCTTTCCGCAGACATCCGCCGGATCGTCGCCGCGCGGCGCGAGGACCTCCTGGGCCTTCGAGACGCAGCTCTGGTTCTGGCCGGTTTCGCGGGCGGATTTCGCCGGTCGGAGCTGGCAGGTATCCATATATGTGACCTCAAGTTCTCAGCCGACGGCGTCGTCGTCACCGTCCGCAAATCGAAGACAGACCAGGAGGGAGCCGGAAGGGAAGTGGGTCTTCCGTTCGGAGCCAGTCAGGACACGTGCCCGGTCCGGGCATTGCGAGGCTGGTTAGAAGCAGCCGGGATTCGAGAGGGCCCGGTCTTCCGTTCCGTAGGAAGATATGGTCATGTTTCGCGGCGCGGTTTACACCGAGACTCGATCGGCAAGCTCCTCAAGCGTGCAGCCGCGAGAGCCGGATTGAAGGCGGAGGAGCTCGGCGGCCACTCCCTCCGCGCCGGATGCGTCACCCAGGCGGCGATGAATGGCGTCCGCGAGTTCGTCATTATGCGCCAAACGGGGCACAAGACGGTTGCGACTTTGCGGCGCTATATCCGCTCGGGCGAGATCTTTCGCGAGAATGCGGCAGCGGGTCTCGGAATCTAAGAGTTCGCAAAGGACCGAGAAAAAACACTTCCCGGACGTTTCAACAGCGCGCTCCTCTAAGATTTGCCGTACTTCCGTATGGATGAGAAAGGAACCGTACTTCCCGGCCCGGCTTTGCTCCTTCGGGAAGGCAAACCTGCAGGGAACAGGATTTCCCAGACGCTGATCGGGATGGTGCTTCTCGCTACACGACGGAATTGCGCTGGCAGCTCGGCGTTCCCAAGAGAGAAGATCTGACCCCGCAACTGTGGCTTGATGCAATCCGCGAGGACCTCGGCTTCGATCCAGCAGCAGGAGAACAGAAGGGTTCCTGAGCATCCAGCGGTTAGGATTGATCTTTCGCCCCACAATCCTAAGTCGGCAGCCTTTGGACGCCGGTGCTTACAGATTTGTCTCAAATTACACGTGCGCAGGACTGCGCCGTGCTGGTATCTATTCCAAATGGTTATAGCCTATTTCCAAAAGTTATTGGACGCGGAGCGTGAGTTGGGCTTACGTTCACGGCATCGCGGAGTACTTCACTCCGCATCATCCTCATCGTATTCGTCTTCTTCCGCCTTGTTTGCGTCATAGGCTTCACGTTCCCGTTTGTCGCTACGTAAGGTCAGCAGTTGGGTGCCAATGGTGTGCTTGGGCACGAAGCAGTAGTTGTAGAAGGCCTCGAACAATGCCACGCTGGGGATTCTCTTCTGCGCAATGAGCTCGCTGAGATGGCGCGTATAGAGCGCCCGGAAGGCTTCCGGCGTGATGACGTAGCTCGACCGCTTGCCGTGCGTGTAAATTGTCGCCTCCAGCCAGCCCTTCTCGATCCAGGACTGGATCTCCGCCTTGCGCACATGGAGAATATTTGCCAGGGAGTGGATCGACATCCAGTCACAGCGAATCTCGCGGATCTTCAGGTCGTATCGATGCAACGCGCAGCGAACCGATTTAGCGCTGCGGCCCAGCATCTTTGCGGTCTCTTCGACCGTGTGTGTAGCGATGTGCTCGCGAAGCGCGTCGATCTCGGCCTCGGTCCAGCGCCGATGTTCGTCGCGAATCTTCAACCCTGTCTGCAGCACGAACCGCCAGCAGGATTCCCGCGATCGGCCAGTATGCCGTTGCAGGCGGCGAACAAGTTGATCGAGTTTCTCGCCGGACAGGACGCGTGCTTGGATGGCGATTGCTTTGGCCTCATCGTTCCACCCGCCGGCGGTGCTCCGATTCACGTCAGTCATTGGGCACCTCACAGAACAGGGGTGCGAAAATTTACCCGCTGCAAATAAAGCTCTCGGAAAGCGAAAAGACGGAGAGCGGCAACTTGTTTTTGAGAAGCCGCGCACATACATTGAATGCTGCTTTCAGCGCACGGCCCCCGATTGCGCGGATGATGGTAACCCCGCCAAATTGGGATGGAACATACTTCAGGACGCGAGCATAGGAAGTCGCTTCTCTGGTCGATCGGAGCGCCTCCATCAACGCCTCGAAATCGAGCTTCTGATCAGGCATTTCTGTTTCCTTTCCTTACCGGTGCCTGCACATGCGCGGTCAACTTCTCGACCTTGTAGCTTTGCAATCCAAAGGAATGGCCTTATTGGACCGGAACGCTACGAAGTGTTTCGGCGGCCTCCTCAGGAGACACTGGGTTAATCATGATGTTGATGCCGAGCTCGACCCCAGCTAGCGTGGTAAGGCGCGGCAAAATTGAAAGATGCCAGGTGTACCAGGTCGCCGCAGCGTGCTCAAAGGCCGCCGTGTGGAGTGCGACATTGTATGCCAGTTCGGGATGAACCGAGCTGAGGCGCGAGATCGCGTCGCGAAACGACGCTGCGAGCCCGCGCAATTCCTCGCCGGTCATGGTGGAGAAATCGGCCGAGCTCCTGCGCGGCGCTATGCAAATCTCGTAGGGCAGTCCAGCTGCAAAAGGGACGAAAGTCAGAAAATGCTCGGTGATCGCAACGACCCGACTGCCGGAATTCGCCTCATCCTCAAAGACGCGCTGGTAGAGATTCTGCCCCTCTTCGTTGAAGTACTGAGCGGCACGCGCGTACCGCTCCTGAATCGACGTTGGGATGAAAGGCAGTGTGTAGAGTTGCCAATGCTCGTGGTCCATGGTGCCGCCGGCGACTCTGCCGAGATTCTTGAAAGCGAACCAGAACCTGGCACGGGGGTCCGACCTCGCGGATTTGTACCGCGAAATCAAGGCTCTGAAGAAATGCTCGATTTCGGTGTCCGTCCTTGCATACACGGGGTAAATGTGGTGCCTCGTCTCGAAGACGACTTCGCAGCGTCCGGCGGGATCCTGGATGGCTTTGAACCCGGAAGAGGTACCGCATCGCTGATTCCCCCCGGAATCCGAAAACAGGAGAACTTGTTGGGCACTACGCGGATGTCCCATTTGTCGCTCAGGGGGTCGGCGGATTCGGGCCAGACATATACTGCGGGCGGGGTCAACGCCGGAATGCACCCGGGGCACTGATGCTCATTGTGCGTCTTTGGGCGTTTTGCCCGCTTGGGAGCGATAAGGACAGTTCGCTGGTTGATCGGGTCAAAGCGTGCTTCACAAAGCGAATGAGGAATAAAAGTCGACATGTCGAAATCACCTCCGAGGTGAGCTATGAGC
>PLGG01000019.1 GCA_003138515.1 Acidobacteriaceae bacterium
ATAGTGATTCTCATCGTTGTTTTGCTCGTGTTCGGTGGTGGCGGCTACTACATGGGCCCCGGAATCAGCTACTACGGCGGGGGCGGCGTCAGCCTTATTCTGCTAATCGTGATTCTCTTTCTGTTTTTCGGAAGAGGTCGTAGCAACCTTTAACGGGAACTTTCTGTCAGTTGTGCCTCGCCAAAATGTCATCCGGGTGCAAAAGGAACCTGCCTTTGGGTGTCAGGAGCAGTTTTGGAGGGGATCTTCGGATGAAGAGAGACACTCAACACCTGCTCCTTCCGTCAAACCTGCAGCTTAATGGCAGTCAGCCTGTCTTGAAGCTCTGCCGATGGCTCTCAATGATTGGCGTTCTGGTGTGGGAGATACAAGACGCAACGATCTGCGCGCCGTACTTGACGCTCGGAGCGGTCCAATGTGCTCAGACTTCCGTCTGGCCCACTCTTAGGATCATGTGTAGGGAAGAAGTGGGGCAGTCGTAACAAAGACGAGTCCCCTTCCTCTTGCGACGGAGGTCACAAAATGGAAACAATCTTGATCGTTCTACTGGTGCTCTTTCTGCTCGGCGGCGGCGGATGGGGATATTCGCGGTGGCGCGGTTAGCGCAGTCCCCCAAACAAACACGTTCAGCTGCTGTTTGATCCCATTTGCGGGGCGCCCACAGGATCATCGGCTCCGAACTTGATACCCTAACTCACTGTTCTGTTCATCGCTCAAGAAAGGGTCGCTTCATGAAAAAGAGTAGCCGGATCGAGATGGCAAGAGACATTGTCTCCTATGTAAGAAAAGAGATGGATAGGCCGCGACTCACGGAGTCGGTCCGTAACAGTCTCAGCGGCCCGTCCGGCCCCACCGTTGACAAGCCCGCAACGCCCTCCGCGCAAGCGTGAATCCCTGTTCTCGGCGTCCCCGCGACCTTCAACTGTAATTGGCTGAATTCTGCGTGTGCTAGGCATGCCTGGCAGGCTTCGACCGAGCCCGCGCAGTGCCCGAAGAAGAGACAGTGGCCGAAGAAGGAAGTGTCTCCGGATGAATCTCGGATAATCGATCAAGCAGGACCGCATTCAACAGCGACTTGTGAACCTTGATGCGTCCGCTGTATTCAATAAACCCGAGTTTGCGAAATCGGTTCATGAAGAAGCTGACGCGGGAACGGGTGGTGCCGACCATCTCCGCCAGCGTCTCCTGCGAGATTTTGGGAATGTATTGTTCCGGTTCGCCCGGCTTACCAAATTCCGCCATTAACAGGAGTATCCGCGCCAGGCGCTTCTCACTGGAGTTGAAAAGCTGATCGACCAGATCCGCCTGGATGCGCATGCTGTGCTCCAGAAGAAACTTCAAGAACAACTCGGAAAAGCTGCTTTCCTCGTGCATCACGCGGATCATCTCGTCCCGACCTATTTTGAGCGCGGTGCAGGCGGTAATGGCGGTAGCCGTGGACAAACGCAGTCCCGCTGTGGCAGCAAGCGCCCCCTCTCCCACAAATTCGCCTGGGGAGACCAGCGCGATGGTAGCTTCCTTCCCACTGGAGGAAACAACTGTGACCTTTGCGCGGCCTTGCTGAAGATAAAAAACCGCGTCCGCGGGATCTCCCTGCGAAAAGAAGGCTTCCTTCGCTGCAAATTGGATGACTCTTCTCCCCAGGCCGGCGTTCGCAAGGAAAGCTTCGGCATCGAATCGGGGCTTTTCGAGTACATCCATTGAGGGGCCTCCTTCCGATTACGGCCTTCGCTGGGTGACCGCTGGACGGGGCATGCGCCTAATTGGCGTTAGTCTAACAGGGCAGATGGGTGAAAAGTAAAGAATCATCTGTTGCACAGGAAGGGTCACCGGATGCCGGATCTTCTGCCCCCAATCTTCTTTTCTCGACCAGGCGTCCGTTGCGCCCTGCGCGGTTCCACCTGAGTCAGACTTCACCGTGGGATTCCTCCGGCGGCGGGCAATCCGTTCAAGTTTGCTCATCTTTCCAGAGATATCTCAAGTACTCTTGGATCGCAAGGCGTCCCATTGAGTATGATGAATCCCGTTGGGAATCTCACCGCAGAAGCAATCGCCCCGAATGTGTCGTAGTGACAAGTGCTTTGCGCTCAACGCTAAGGCGTAGAGTATAAGGAGAAACCGGAACCGATGCTTCCTCCGAATAAGACACGTGAATTGGCCCGCAGCCTCGTCGCTTCCGAATCCGATGCAGCTACGGCCCCCCTTCTCACCGAACCTGCAACTGTGCGGGTGTATGAGAGGTTGCGCCGGCAACTCGGCGCACCCGTGGGTATTGATGGCTTTCAGGCGCTCGCTTCCCGTGCTCTGGCTCTCGCCAAGTCGGAAGCTCCCCGGCTCAGCACCGTCCAGTTAACGGAGAATGGTGGCTTGCGCGGTCTCGGCGAGGTCGAATCCGAGATGAACGCGGATGAGGACGGCGAGGCCGGAATCATTCTGATTGCGCAACTGCTCGGCCTGTTTCTTGCCTTCCTCGGCGAGGCAACAACGTTGCGTTTGATTGAAGACTTACGCCTTCAGGCCGACATCGGGACAGTATCGGGCACGCCCAAAGCGGACACAACAAACTCGGCGGCCAATGGCCCGGCAATGGCAGCGGCTTTCGAGGACCTTCTACTGGAAATTGACCGCCTGAGGAGTGTGAGCGAGCGTATTGAAACCCTGGCGGACAAACATCCCGGCATGCAAGATGGACTCGTGAGTGTCGCGGGAAACATACGCAGTATTGCCACGGTTTTAGACGTTTTTACGCTGATCCGAAGCAAGGCTGGCGGCTCGCAGGAAGACGCACCTAACCCGGAAACGAATCGCTACATGAATTGAGTTCCGCCGGCGCTCGATCCAGAGCGGCTCTGGATGTCGAACGCCCAACCGCGGAGGCGCTCCAGGAAGAGACGGAATCGTCGCACTGGCCCCAGCGAAGCGTGCAACGGTTATCGAAATCTGCTACATGGAACAATGCATGCTTGAACATGACGACTCCCCCAAAAATGCGAGATTTGGCCCAGCGTCTGCTTGATTACGAAGCTTTTGCGGGAAAGACCTCCGAGCCTGCGGAGTCCGCAACCCTTCGCGTCTATGAGAAGCTGCGCCAGGAACTTGGTGAGTTTGCAGGAGTTGCCGGTTTTCAGTCGCTGGCTTCTCGCGCTTTGGCGTTGGCCAGAACAGAAGCTCCCAGCCTAAGCACGGCGCGGGTTGCCGCCGACGGATCTTTACAGGGCCTGGGCGAGATTGAACATCAATTCGACATCGACAAGATTGGGGCTGGCGAGTTTCCGGCTGGCGAAGGGGGAATCATCCTCATCGCCTGCTTACTCGGCCTGCTTCATCTCCTCCTTGGCGAAACCTTAACGTTGAGGCTGCTGCGCGCGACGTGGCAAGGCGGAGCCGTCGACGATCGCAAATTCGAGAACGGGAGAAAAGTGTGAGCACTGAAGACAAAGTGAAGATCAACAAACTATCCACCGGAGTTCCAGGCCTCGACGAAATTGTCGGCGGCGGCCTTCCCGAATTCTCGTTCAACATCATCGCGGGTGCCCCCGGAAGCGGCAAGACGACGCTGGCTCACCAGTTCGTGTTTGCCAATGCGAGCCCGGAGCGCCCTGCCCTCTACTTCACCGTTCTCGGCGAATCCGCCATTAAAATGCTGCGCTACCAGCAGCAGTACACCTTCTTCGATCCCGCCAAGCTGCCCGACTCCATCCGCTTCATCAACCTCAGCCAGGTTGTTCTTGAGAAAGACCTGGGCGCGGTCCTGGAGGAAATCACCAGGGGAGTTGAAAAGGCTAACCCCGCCGTCGTCGTTGTGGACTCCTTCCGCACCATGGTGCGCAAGCCAAATAGTGATATGGAACTGCAATCGTTTATTCAGCGGTTAGCCCTGTATCTGGCTAGTTGGCAGGCTACTACTTTCCTCATCGGTGAATATGACGAGGAAGAGCTGCGCGACAATCCCATCTTTACCGTCGCCGATGGCCTGTTCTGGCTGCGCCAAACGGCAGAGCGAAATTCCATCGTCCGCAAGTTGCAGGTCATAAAACTGCGCGGTCAGGATTCCGTGCCGGGGCTGCACACGTTCCGCATCACCGATGCCGGAATGCAAGCCTTTTCGCGTACGTTTGGGTTGACTGCGCGCAAGAGAAATCCGCCTAGCGATCGGCGGCTTTGCTTTGGCATTCCGGAGTTGGACAAAATGCTCGATGGTGGCGTGCGCGAAGGCGATAGCGTCCTCGTGGCGGGATCTTCGGGAACCGGGAAATCTGTCCTGGCAACCCAGTTCATTTCCGAAGGCATTCGCAATGGGGAACCCGGAATCGTGGCTGTCTTCGAAGAACGTCCTGAAGCGTATGCGGAGCGGGCCACCAGTCTAGGTTTGGATCTGGAAACACCACAGAAAGATGGCAAGCTCACAATCCTTTATCTCCGCCCCCTCGATCTGTCGGTGGATGAAACCATGCAGTCGATTCTCGACGCAGTGCAGAAGATCGGCGCCAAGCGGCTGGTGATCGATTCCCTGGCCGGCTTTGAAATGGCTCTGTCGCCCGGCTTCCGCGCCGACTTTCGCGAATCCCTCTATCGCATGATCTTCGCTTTGACGGGAATCGGGGTAACGATTCTAAGTACCGTAGAAGTGGATGAGTCTTTCACCGAATTTCCCTTCAGCACCTACTCAATTTCATTCCTCACCGATGACATCATCCGGCTGCGCTATGTTTCCATCGATGGCCAGCTTCGCAAGATTTTGGTGGTGATCAAGATGCGGGGCGGAAATCACGCCAAGGATATTCGCGAATATGAAATCACGTCCAAGGGCGTGGTCATTCTCGGCGAACGTCTCACAAACTATCAGGCTCTTATCAGCGGCCTTCCCGAGCGCTCCGACCCACCCGGCTCGAACGAAGACCCCTCACAAGGGCCGGCAATCGGGCGCAAGAGCTAAGCGAACATCGCACATCACTGCGCGCGGCCAGACCGAAATTGAAATCAACATCCGTTCTGATTAGATTTCTTGGGGGCCTTGCATCGGGATGCGCCGATATGCCCACTGCGCTCGGGCGGTCGGGGCAACTTCCAATCGGTCAAACTGCAAAGGCCCGATCGGGTTGCCATTGCCGAGTGTCGCACAGTCGCTCCCCTCAGGGACACGACCGCCCCAGTAAAACCCCTCTTATATTCCGCGCCTCCTGCATTTGGCGCCTCTCACCCGTTCCTCTCGGTCCTTAGGCGGCCCTGGGCGCCCTACTTCGAAACCGGCACGTTCTTGCCCAGAGCAGTCGCCAGGGCAATCTGGTGATCTTGTTCGTCAACCAGGATCTGGCGAATTTGTTCGCCCATCGCATATTCACCCAGCTCTTCGCATTGGCTCACTCGCTCGCGATAGCTCCGAATCGTTGCGGTCTCGTTATCCAGATCGAACTGCAGCATATCGGTGGCTTTCTCTGAAGTCCTCACCGGTTTCGGCTGAACCGTCGGCATCCCGCCCAGATAATCGATCTGCTCGGCGATGATCAGCGCGTGGCTCAGTTCCTGCGCAGCGTGAACCGCAAGTTCAGCCGCGATATTCATGTACGCAGCGCCCTTGATCACCTGCGAATAGACCACGTACCCAATAATCGCCTGGTACTCACGCGACAGGTCCTGATTCAATAAATCGATCAGTTCTGCGCGGGATATTTTCTTGGAACCTTCTGCAATCGGTTTACCTTTCAAGGCGCTTTCCTCCGGGATCAAAGTTTCGAATCGTTGTTTCGAACCGTTGCTTCTCGCGGCTTACGCACAATCCTCTTAGATGCGCACTGCCGCAGCCGCGCACTCACCATAGCAACCGAATCTGAACCAAATCTGTTCCAAATTGAACAGTCACCAACCTCCTCTTTCCTCTCGCGACCCTCCCCACCCACCAGCTTTTCTGTTCCCCCGTTCCCTGGGTCCCCCGAACCAACTCCGCTAGCCCCGCTAACTCCGCCAACTCCGCCGGCTTCCCAATCCCGGAGCCCGTCCCGAGCGGAGTCGAAGGATCCCTGCCTTTCTGTTCCCTGTCCCCTGTTCTCTGTTTCCTCGTTCCCTGCTCCCTGTTCCCTGTTTCTCTGTTCCCTTGTAGCGCCGGCGTCCCCGCCGGCTGTAGTGCGGGCGTCCTCGCCCGCACTACTCTATTCCCAATTCCCGCCTTTCTAACCACTAACCACTAACCACTAATCACTAACCACTGTCTTTTTGATATAACAATCCTGCATGTCTCCATCCGCCCGTTCCGTCGCCTCTCCGCGCGTAGTCTGCATCGGAGATTTCCGCGCCATCGCCCAGCGCCGCGTGCCCAAGTCCGTCTTCGATTACCTCGATGGCGGCGCCGAAGGCGAGGTCACCCTTCGCGAAAATTGCCGCGTCTATGACGACCTCACCTTCCGCCCTCGCCACGCCGTCGCCTTCGACCACTGCAACCTGCGCACCCGCGTTCTCGGCTTCGATCTCGCTCTCCCTTTCCTGCTCGCTCCCGTTGGCTACAGCCGCCTCATGCACCCCGTCGGCGAAGTCGGTGCAGCTCGCGCCGCCGGACAAGCGGGCACCGCCTACATTCTCTCTACCATCTCCGGCCACAAACTTGAAAACGTAAAAGCCGCCTCCACCGGTCCCGTCTTCTATCAGCTCTACCTCATGGGTGGCCGCGCCGCCGCCGAGGCCGCCATCGATCGCGCCCGCATCGCTGGCTTTTCCGCGCTCGTTGTCACCATCGATACCACCGTCTCCGGTATGCGCGAGCGCGATTTCCGCAACGGCATGAAGGAGCTGGTCAGCGGCAACCCCTTCCAGAAAATTCCCTATCTTCCGCAAATCCTCTCGCGACCCGGTTGGCTCATCGGATTTCTGCGCGACGGAGGCATCCAGCCACTCCCCAACGTCGTCATCCCGGGCAAAGGCCCCATGCCGCTCATCGATGTTGCCGTTGCTCTCGCCGAATCCGCCGTCACCTGGCGCGATCTCGCCTGGATTCGCGAACTCTGGCGCGGTCCTATCGTCGTCAAGGGCGTTTTGACCGCCGATGACGCGCGCCGCGCCGTCGATGAAGGCGCAGCTGCCATCTCCGTCTCCAATCACGGCGGCCGACAGCTCGATTGCACTCCCTCTGCCCTGCGCGTCTTGCCTGAAGTCGTCGCGGCCGTCCACGGCCAAACTGAAATCCTCATGGACGGAGGCATTCGCCGTGGCGCCGACATCGTCAAGGCGCTCTCGCTCGGCGCTCGCGCCGTGCTCTGCGGCCGCGCCTACGCCTACGGCCTCGCCGCTGCCGGAGAAGCCGGCGTCAATCGCGCCATCGAAATCCTCCGCGCCGACCTCGACCGCACCTTGCGTCTCCTCGGTTGCCCCTCCATCGCCGAGCTCGATCGCTCCTATGTCAACGTTCCAAAAACCTGGGACGCGAACTGACCGGCGCCACCGAACGCCGTCCGCTGACCACTGTTCACTACCCACTGCTTTTCTGTTCCTTCCTCCCCGCTTTTTCCGATTCCTTGCCCATCGCGCGCCGAACGCGAGCGCTGCCGGAAGACCCGCCGCATAGAATTAAAAGCATGCGAACTGTTGAAAATTTGCGGATTGCACAACTCGCGCGGCATTTCCCGCGAAATTCACAAATGGGGGCGAGATTTGCAAAGCATCCACCGCCCACAGGCTGCTAAGTTTCAAGTTGCACTCCGGGATGGGGGGCGCCGATTGGACAATTCTGAATCGGATCGACTTGGGGAGCTGTCAAAGGTGGGCATTTGTCCCAACTGTGGAAGAGCGATCCCGGAAAGAACAGCCGTCGTTCGAGGGAAGGGTTCATTCTGCAGCTTAGACTGCGTTGCCTCGTTCCACGAAGCCGAGTTTACCGAACGAGCAAGACGCCTAGCAGCCGCCGCAAAGAACTAATAACCACCGAAGTGGAGCAGACCGTGGCATCAGAGTCCTTAATTCCTGAAGTGACAGACTGGCAGCCTGGCGGAGACGGCATACTACCGTCTCAAGAAATCCGCCACTTTATCAAGGTCGGCATTGTCAGCTCGTCTCGCGAACCAACGGATGACCAGATTCAGCCTGCGAGCATAGACCTGCGCTTATCAAACGAGGCATATCGCGTCCGCGCCAGCTTTCTCCCTGGAAAATCCACCACCCTACTCAACAAAGCCACGTCCAACGGGATGCTAAACCAAAAGATTGACATCTCCCTCCCCTCCCTTCTGGAACCAAACGTGATTTACATAATCCCGCTCATGGAAAGTCTCAATCTTCCAGACGACGTCTACGGCATCGCCAACCCGAAGAGCACGACTGGGAGACTCGATATTTTCACCCGCCTGATCACGGAGCACGGCGACGAGTTCGACCGCGTGGGAAAGGGGTACAGAGGGAAACTCTATATTGAGGTGATCTCTCACACGTTTCCAGTGGTCGTACGAGCCGGGCTGAGGCTCAACCAGCTTCGCTTCGGACGAGGAAGCACAGACGTCGCATCTGATGCAAGATTAAAGAAGTTAGGCAGAGAGGACCTTCTCATCGGGGCCGACGAAAGCAGCGGCGCGGCCAACATCGACCGGGGGGTGCGTATAACAGTTGATCTCGTAGGTAACGGCTCCGGAATCATCGCCTATCAAGCGAGAAAGTGCTCGCCGCCGATCGAACTCGACAAGATCGACTACTACGAAATCGCCGAATTCTGGAACCCCATAAGCCGAGAGAGAAATCGCAGCTTCATTCTCGAGCCCGGGGAGTTTTACATTTTGGCATCAAAACAACGGGTGCGAGTCCCGCCAGACTTTGCCGCCGAGATGCTGCCGTATGACCTTGCAACCCAAGAATTCCGCGTTCACTATGCTGGCTTCTTCGACCCAGGCTTCGGTTTTGGAACGAATGGGGGAATTCCGGGGACCAGAGCCGTGCTAGAGGTGCGCGCGAGCGAAATACCGATTCTCCTAGAGGACGACCAGTTCGTAGGCAGACTAAATTATTTCAGCATGGCTGCCACACCAGACAAGGTCTACGGCGGCCCAATTGGATCATCATACCAACAACAGGGCCTAGCCCTGAGCAAGCAATTCAAACGCGAATCACAATTCATGACTGGCATAGCGCCAATCAGCGCCGCTGAACAGGAGAGCCAGGAAGCGCTGCGGCGCCGAAACCCGTCAAGGACGCAGCCAGCAGCAGCAGAGGACGATGACGATGCCTCTATCCTTCGCCTCGCCTTCCCGGACACTGGAGCCGAACAGAGGATAAGCACCAAAGAACTTTGACCGTGCAATCCAAAACCAGACTTAAGCGCTCCCGGAGGGCTCCCATCCCGGCAATAAATGTTCAGCGTCTGGATTTCGCGCTCGCCAGCGGCATCGAGATTCAATGGAGAGCAGATTTCCCAGCAAATGCCGCAAGAAAGTTCGACGCAGGAGAACCCAACGGTCTCACCTTCCCGAAAGAGGAACAGTAGGCCGCTCAACGGTACTGTCTCGAACCGGCTGGAGACTTGGAGGAAGCACCGCGCAAGTGACCCGTGTACACGGCTCCGATGCGGGCTATGAACCAGTAGCGAATCCAAACATGAATGCGGACGCAATGATAATCATGGCAACCAGAGCGACCGCCAGCACCGACGATATGATGAGGCACAGCCTTTTCGCGAGGCGGTAGGTTGGCTCCCCATCCTTAACCCTTTTCCACTCGTTCTTCAAGAGGGGGACCGACACCTGCTCGATCTCAGAAACAAGGGCAGGGATTTTCTCCCCATCAATGTTGACTGGGCCAGCGTTAAATAGATTTTCCAAGTCCTTCATCTTTCGCAAGAGATCGCCCGCCTCGGGTTCAGTCCGATTGAGGCGCAGCTTTATCCTAGCCGACACCGCATTCATGCCAGCGTAGTCCTCGTAACTGTCATCGTAAAACTGCTTGAACTTCAGTTGATATTCATCCTCATCAATCTTGCCTTCCTGGCGCTCCTTGTTGATCTTCTTCAGGAACATGTGGCAGTATGCGTTGATCATCATGGCATGACTCACCAAAGACGAGATCTCTGACCTTAAGGAGTCAATCCACTGCTCGCGAAACTCGGAAAGCTTCTGTTCCTTCGAAATAATCAGACCGACTAAAGAAACGACACCGGCAATCAACGCGACCAGCACCGCGCCAAGTATTTCGAATGCCGCGGCCGAGAACGAACCAACGGAACTATCCATGAAACCCTACCTTCCGGTTTCCTCAAACGAGAACAATCCTCCCAACGCAAGGAATGACGCCGCGCCAACACAAGGCACCGCAAACGTTTGAGAGCAGGAGCTGACTAACAATCGGCTTGCTACCAAAAATACGTCTGGAATCCTGTTCCCGCAAGCTCCTTTAGCGAACCGAATTCGAGTCGACCAGCCGACTCGCCGACCTGCCGCCCGTTACCCCGCAACCCCCTTCACGCCCAATTCCCCCGCAACTCACTGAAAACACGACCAAAATTCTTTTCCCAAGTTTGTCGGTAATTATGCCCGTTTGGCGCACAATGGTCCCATGTTCAGCGAGTCGAGATCGCCAGGCAGAGATGGGACGACCGGTCCAGAACCGCTCCTCACCGGCTCCCCGCTCCCTCGCTCCCTGCTTTTCTGTTCCCTCGGTCCCTTGGTCCCTGTCGTCCCGCCCCCTAAACCCTTTGGATGGAGGACTTTACGGAATAAACCCTTTGGAATCAGGAATTTAGAGCAAATGATCGGGGGTACAAGTAGCTGAAAACAAACCCCTTAACCCCAAAACAGGGTGGGGGGGATGGGGTAGGTACTAGAAGATAAACAGCCCCGTTCACCAACCAGCAAGCTGAAAGCTGAGAGCTGAAAGCGGCGCTGCGGCACAAAGCACGAAGGCCGCCCGATTCCCTGGGCGGCCTTCCTGCTGCCTCTGTCCCTAGTGCCTGTCTTACTTCGATGAATTGATCTGGTCTTCCACCTTGTAAAGGACCGTATGTTCGATGGTGCATGCCTTGTCCATCTCCGAAAAGGCTTCGTCGGGGGTCATCTCGGGATGGACCTTCTTCCAGCGTGCGGTGAAGTCGGGCCCGAAGTAGGTGAACATCGAGTTCCATGTGGGGAAGATATCGACGCTGCTCACGAGGCTGGGATCTTTGTCGCCACGGGGCATGACCTGGATGTTCACAGCCCAGCCGTCCTGTGCGCCGTCCTTCACCCCTTGCTCCGCGAAAGGCTGCCAGAGTCTCTTTTGCGCGGCAACGCATTCGTTCACATCGGCAGCCTTCATTGAGTTGAAGACCAGGTAGTCGCCCTTTTTCGATCCACCAACCAGCACCTGATACTGGGTGTAGTTGTTGGAGACCAGGTCGGCAACTGCTGAGAGGCGATCGCGCCACTCCGGCAGAGTCGAGGTGACGCCGGCTTTTTGCAAGACGGCCGTCATCTCGTCGTCGCCGAGAGGCGCAGGCGGAAAGCCGGGATAGAAGGCGACGAGAACGTAGTCGCACCCCGCATCGGTCCCCGCGGGGATGACGGTGCGCAGCGCAATAAAGCCTGAGACCGCTCCCGAGTCGACGCGGGCCTGTTCAACCTTGTGGTAGTCGCCGTTGAGAAGAGTGTGAAAGGCAGCGGTTTGCCCGGGTTTGACCCGCACACAGGAAATGCTGTGATAACCGGTCGGCGCTTGTTGAGCAACAAGCGTCGCAGAAAGTGCCGCAGCTAGTGCGGCGGCAAAAGCCATGTGACGTATTCCCATTGCAAGACCTCCTTGGTCGTTGCTGTTTCGTGTTTTGTGTGTGATGCTCGACGTTCGAAGTGTCGGGGGAGGCAACCTTGAACCATCGCTGTACTACAGGGAAGATTTGGGACTGGCCGCCGCGTTAGCTTTTGAGCCAGTCTTTGATTTTCTGCGCAACCACGTCGCGGCCAACGTCGCTGATCGCATTGGTCAGCGGAATCTGTTTCGGGCAGACCTCGACGCAGTTCTGCGCGAAGCCGCATTCCTGAATGCCGCCGTCACCGGCGAGCGCGCGCAGGCGTTCTTCTTTGTAGACCTTCCCCGTGGGATGGTTGTTGAACAGCTTGACCTGCGCGATGGTCGCCGCGCCAACAAAGCCGGTCACGTCATTGAACTGCGGGCAAACCTCCATGCAGCAGCAGCAGGAAATGCAGTTCGACAGCGGATAATTCGCCTCCTGCTCCTGCGGATAAACGCGCGGCCCCGAGCCAAGATCGTACGTCCCGTCCACCGGAACCCAGGCCTTCACGCGCATCAAGTTTTCAAACAGAACCGACCGGTCAACTTGCAAGTCACGCACCAGAGGAAACTTCGTCAGCGGCTCGACCTTGATCGGCTGCTCCAGATTATCGACCAGTGCCGAGCACGCCATGCGTGCCTTGCCGTTGATCCGCATGGCGCACGAACCGCAAATCTCTTCGAGGCAATTCGAATCGTAGGCGATCGGCGTCGTTGGCCGGCCGTCGGCCGTCACGGGATTCCGGGCGATCTCCATCATCGCCGACACGACGTTCATCCCCGGCCGCCACTCCAGCTCGAATTTCTCCCACACCGCCGCCGCCTCAGGGCTGGCCTGGCGCTTGAATTCAAAAGTGACTGTCCTCGTCGCCATTGTCCCTTTCTACTGAATCACTGTTCGTCCCCGCACATCACTCATCCAAAGGTCTGCTGCATGCAATGCCTGCATGCAATGCCTGTATGCAATGCCCGCGTCAGTAATGTCTCGGCCGCGACTTGATGAACTGCGTATCCACTTCCTCGAACTCGAACTTCGGCCCTTCCGCCGCGCCCGTAAAGCTCGCCTTGGTCGTCTTCAGGAACCGCTCGTCGTTGCGGTCCGGAAAATCCGGCTTGTAGTGCGCGCCACGCGACTCATCCCGCAGAATCGCGCCCAGCGTAACCGTCCGCGAAATCTCCAGCATGTTCTTCAGCTGCCGCGCAAAGGCAAAGCTTGTGTTCGCCCACTGGCTCTTGTCGCTCAGGTTCACGCGCTTGTACCGCTCCAGCAACTCCACAACCTTCTCGTCGGCTTCCTTCAGGTCCTTGTTGTAGCGGATCACAGTTGCGTGTTCGGTCATTGCCTCGCCCAGCTCGCGCCACAGCTTGAAAGGATTCTCGCCGCCCTCATTCCTGATGAGATTGCCGTTGATCTCCGTTTGCCGCGCCACTTCCGCCGCCGCCCCTCCATCGCCATCCGCCGCCTGCACGTTCTTCGCGTACCGGAGCGCGTTTGGCCCGGCAATAAATCCGCCAAAGATGCAACTGACCAGCGAGTTCGCGCCCAGCCGGTTCGCGCCATGATACTGGTACTCGCATTCGCCCGCGGCAAAGATGCCGGGAACATTGGTCATCTGGTTGAAGTCCACCCAAAGTCCGCCCATCGTGTAGTGCATCCCTGGGAAGATCTTCATCGGCTCCACGCACGGATCCACGCCGACGAACTTCTCGTAGATCTCCAGAATCCCGCCAAGCTTGTAGTGCAGCGTCTCGCGGTCGATGTGCGTCAGGTCCAGGTAGACCATTGGCTGGCCATCGAGCCCCAGCCCCATCTCGAACACCACTTTGTGAATCGCGCGCGTAGCCACGTCGCGCGGCACCAGGTTGCCATACTTCGGATACCACTCCTCAAGGAAGTAGAATCGCTCCGCCTCCGGAATCGCCTTGAATGCCCGCTTATCGCCCGGCGTTCGCGGAACCCACACGCGCCCGCCCTCGCCGCGCGCCGACTCCGACATCAGCCTCAGCTTGTCCTCGCCGGGAATGCACGTCGGGTGCACCTGGATGAACTCGCCGTTGGCGTAGTACGCGCCCTGCTGGAAGACCGCCGACTGCGCCGACCCCGTGCAGACCACAGAGTTGGTGCTCTTCCCGAAGATGGCTCCAATTCCGCCTGTCGCCAGGATGATCGCGTCCGCCGCGAACGCCTTCAGCTCCATCGTGCGCAGGTTCATCGCCACGATGCCGCGCGCGCTGCCCTTCCCGTCGATGATGGCGGAGAGAAACTCCCACCCCTCGAACTTGTGTACCTTGCCTTCGGCCTCAAACCGCCGCACCTGTTCGTCGAGCGCATAAAGAAGCTGTTGCCCTGTGGTCGCACCGGCAAACGCTGTCCGATGGTAGAGCGTGCCTCCGAAGCGCCGAAAATCGAGCAGCCCCTCCGGCGTGCGATTGAAAGGCACGCCCATGCGGTCGAGCAGATCGATGATCGCCGGCGCCGCCTCGCACATGGCCTTCACCGGAGTCTGGTTAGCCAGAAAGTCGCCGCCATAGATCGTGTCGTCAAAGTGCTGCGCGGTGGTGTCGCCCTCGCCCTTCAGGTTCTTGGCTGCGTTGATTCCACCTTGCGCGCACACCGAGTGCGAGCGCTTTACCGGCACAATGGAAAACAGGTCCACCGTACCGCCGGCCTCGGCGATCTTGATCACCGCCGCAAGCCCCGCCAGCCCTCCGCCAACCACGATGATCCTGGGTGCAGCCATGTCTTTCCTTTCAGAGATCAGAGAACAGAGATCAAAGGTCCAGCACCGAGAGCCAGGCTTTCAAAGCGCTCGATCAACAATTGAATCCTGTGAATCGGGTGCGCCCGGAAGATTCGCAGGGAACGCGCATATACAACTGATTTCTGTTCTCTGTTCTCTGATCTCTGTTCTCTGGTAACTCAGCGGCACGTTCTCCGGCGCATTTTCGTACTTCGGTCCAACAAACGCCCAGATGCTGGCGAGTCCCATGCCAGCGAGCAGCACGCCGAATGCAACGCAGATGTAACCGAACCGGCGTCGCGCTGTCTCTCCAGGCGTAATCCCCCACTTGGCCGCGAACAGCCAAACGCCGTAAGCAAAATGCCAGCAGACGGCAATCATTGCGATCACGTAGACCGCGACGATCCACGGGTTAGCCAGCTCGTGCTGAACTTTGGCGAACGCGGCGCCAGGATTTTCCGGCAGACTCACACCCATGAAGCGCTGCGTCGCCACGTGGTAGCCAATGTAGGCAAACGCAATCAAGCCGGTGTAACGCTGCATCAGGTACATCCAGTTTCCGGCCCACGGGTAGTACACGATGTTCGATTTGCCGCGCAGCCAGATGTAGACGCCGTAAATGCCGTGATACAGGATCGGCAGGAAGATAAAAACCCACTCCAGCACGCGCACCAGCGGCAGGCTGTTCAGGAACTTCACTTGCTCGCCGTATGCGATTGGGCCCTTCAGCGCTTCAAAGTTTGAAAGCAAGTGTTCAAGCAGAAACGCGCCGATGGGAACGATGCCCAGCAGCGAATGCAGCTTATGCCAGAGAAAACTCGTGCCTTTCCCCGCACGCAGAGGCTCCGGGCCGCGGCCGACAATATGCGCAGGGCGGGGCGCGGCGGGTTGAACGGTTGCCATGAAGAATTTGGCTCCTACGCGGTGCGGTGCGGGCCGAAGCAGTCTTAGCCCACGCAGTCCTATATCGAGGGACGGAAGCTTGCGCTTTGATTCTCATGCATTATTCGAGGCTTATCCTATCCTCGTCAAGGCATCTTGCACTTCCAGGAGTTCGACACGTGATCCGCCGCTGCGACGATCGCGATTTCGACAACATTTACGCCATCATCAACGACGCCGCAAGCGCCTACCGGGGCGTGATCCCGAGCGACCGCTTGTGCGAGCCCTACATGCCGAAGGAAGAACTGCGGCATGAGATGGACGATGGCGTCGAATTCTGGGTGTACGAAGAAGCTGGCGCTTTGGCGGGCGTAATGGGCCTTCAACATGTCCGCGACGTGACGCTCATTCGGCACGCCTATACACGAACCGCAAGCCAAAAGCGCGGCATCGGAGCGCTTCTCCTCTTTCATTTGCGCGAGTTGGTTGATACGCCGGTCCTGGTCGGAACATGGGCCGATGCCACGTGGGCGATTCGATTCTACGAGAAACACGGGTTCCGCGTGGTTTCGCTGGAGACGAAAGAACTGCTGCTGCGAAAGTACTGGAAGATCCCCGAGCGGCAGGTGGAGACGTCGGTGGTGCTCGCCGATGCGAGTTGGTGGGAACAGAACGCCGGCGCGTGAAGGAAGCGCACTCGAGCGAGGCGAACCTCTGCTAGCGCGCCAGCATCGCCACCAGCGCCGCAATCGCCCGCCCGCGATGGCTCACCGAGAGCTTGGTCTCGAGATCGATCTCGGCCATCGACTTGCCCAGCTCCTGCACATAGAACAGTGGATCGTAGCCAAAACCGCCCATCCCCCGCGGCGCATCCAGAATCATCCCTTCCACCGTTCCATCGGCCACTTGAACCACCTCGCCATCGCGCGCGGCAACAAGGGTGCAATGGTAGCGTGCCGTCCGCAGCGCCGCCGGGAACGCCTCCATCTTCTGCAGCAGCACCATGTTGTTCCATACGTCGGTGTTGTCGTTCGCGTCCGGCGAATCCACAAGACCGGAGTCCGCAGCATAGCGCGCCGAGCGCACGCCCGGAGCTCCGCCGAGCGCGTCAACTTCCAGACCTGAATCGTCCGCCACGACCAGCTCGCCGGGCGCGAAACGCGAGTAGAAAACAGCTTTGGTCGCCGCATTCTCGAGGAACGTATCGCCATCCTCATCCGGCGCTGGGATCGTTTCGATCCCCGGAAGCGGCTCGATGTCGACCGAGTGCGCCAGCGCAGCCGTGCGAAAGTCGCGCAACTTGCCCGCGCTGGTGGTCGCAGCATAAAGCCGGAGTGCCATAGAAAGAGTGTAAGGCGGTACCTCGATGGTTTTCGCTCGCAACGACATCCACCCCTGTAGTGGGAACAGACCCTAAGGCAATGGCAGTTCAGCAACAAGGCCCGAGTCCTTCAGTTTGTCTCGCAGGTCTTCCACAGTCGAGAAAACCAGCCCCCTCATTCCCAGCGCTAAGGCCGTATCCAAGTTCTCCGCCTTATCGTCGATGAAGAGCGTTTCCTCCGGCCGCGTTCCCAGCCGCTCCAATGCATAGCGATAAATCGCAGGGTCCGGCTTGGCGACGCGAAGCTGATAGCTCCACACCAGCAAATCGAATCGCGAAAGCCACTCCAGTTCGCGTTCCATGTGCTCGTGTACCGTGTCGCCCATATTCGAAACAATGGCCGTCAGCAGCCCGCGCTGCTTGAGCGCCACTTGCCAATCCAGCATCGCTCGATCTCCGCGCGTCCACATCCGCGCGTCCCACAGATTCAGCTCCTCGATCGCCGACTCGCTCAACTCAAGCCCCGCCTCGCCTGCGACCCTCCGCCAAAACTCAAGACCCGTCAGCTTGCCCTCGTCGTAAGCCTGCCGATCCTTCCAATACAAGCCGTCGAGCCGATCCGAAGATAGCCCCGTAATCCGGACCAGCGCTTCGTGTGCTGCTGGGTCCGGCGGACCCGTCAACACCCGGCCATAATCGAAAATCACCGCGCGCAGAGCCAACCCCACCTCGCCCACATCACCTCGCAAACTTCACTTCGCCAACCCCATCTCAATCGCCCCCTGCTTCGCCCGCATGTCTCGCCCACATGGTTCGCCCCCATGTATCGTTGGGAGAGGGGCGCCTCTCTCATTGTGCATGATTGTCGGCAACCTCCCAGCCCGCGACGCGGGCGGAATACAGTAGCCCCAGTCGCGAGACTGGGGATCGCATCGGAGATTGGACGCCAGCCCGCTTGAGCGGGCGAAAGACATAGGCCCGGCGACGACGGGATCGAAAGACGAACGCTCCGCGGAACCCACCACATGCCCTTTTCCGAACGAACCAACTGGAACACCGAAGAGTCCGACCTCGCTCGCGCGCACCGCAAGCGCATCGAATCCGGCCTCCCCATCGCCGATCTCACGCAGTCCAATCCCACCCGCTGCGGCTTCGTCTACCCGCCGTCCCTGCTCGCCGCGCTCACCGATCCGCGCGCCCTCGACTACGACCCGCAGCCCAACGGCCTCCTCCCCGCTCGCCAGGCCGTATCGGCCTACTACGCCGCTCACGGCGTCGCAATCGATCCCCAACAAATCGTCCTCACCACCAGCACCAGCGAGGCCTACAGCTTTCTCTTCCGCCTGCTCGGCGACCCCGGCGACGAAGTTCTCATCCTGCAGCCCGGCTACCCGCTCTTCGACTTCCTCGCCGCCCTCGACGACGTCCGCCTCAAGCCCGTGCCGCTCATCTACGAGAGCGGCTGGCAAATCGACCCCGAAAGCATCCGCCGCGCTATCACACCGCGCACGCGCGCCATCGTCGTCGTGCACCCCAACAATCCCACCGGCCACTTCACCAAACCCTCCGAGGCCGAGCAGCTCGCCCGCCTCTGCCGCGAGTTCCGCCTCTCGCTCATCGTCGACGAAGTCTTCCTCGACTACAGCTTCACTGCGCCGGCCGCCAGCCTCGCGAACTCGAGCCTCCCCGCGCAGCCCGACACCTTCCCCCGCGGCCTTGAAGGCGTCCCGGTCTACGTCGTCAGCGGCCTCAGTAAAATTGCCGCCCTCCCGCAGATGAAGGCAGCCTGGATCGCCGTCACTGGCCCCGATCCCGACCGCGCCCAGGCCCTCGCCCGCCTCGAAGTCATCGCCGACACGTTCCTCTCCATGAACGCCCCCGTCCAGTGGGCGCTGCCCGCATGGCTCGCCGGCCGCTCCGCCATCCAAGATCAAATCCGCCGCCGAGTCGCCGCAAACCTGGCCGCGCTCGACCAGGCCATCGGGGCAGTCGCCGCCGTCCAGCGCCTCGCCCTCGAAGGCGGCTGGTACGCCATCCTCCGCATTCCCGCCCTCGACCCCGACGACCACACAGTTCTGGCTCTCCTCGACCGGGGTGTCTGGCTCCATCCCGGCTACTTCTTCGGCCTTCCCGACAGCGGTTGGCTGGTCCTCAGCCTGCTCGCGCCCGAGCCCGAATTTAGTAACGGAGTTGCCATCCTGATTGACTACTTGGGAACGAATCACGGTCGTAACAATCCCGGCTGGTAACGACAACCATTCCTTGAACTAATCCACCTATCCATCTGTAAATAAAGAATCGGCTTTGGCCTGCGCATAAACGGTCGAACCTGGCGGCTGTTGATCGAGTCACCTCGAACCCTGCCGGCGCTCGCACCTTGCGGGCTCGCGCCGAATCACAATCCACGTCCCACGTCTCACGGTCCACGACCCACGACTCACGACGTTTCCGCCTCACCCCGCAAAAACGGATTCCCCTCCCGCTCCTCGCCAATCGTCGTCAGCGGCCCATGCCCCGGCAAAACCCTCGTCTCGTCGGGCAGCGCCAACACCCGCGTCCGCAGCGACGCCATAATCTGCTCAAAGTTCCCTCCCGGAAAATCCGTCCGCCCAATGCTCCCGGCAAACAGCGTGTCCCCGGCAATCAGCAGCTTCAGCGGCGCAAAATGCAGGCAAATCGACCCCTGCGTATGCCCCGGCGTGTGCAGCACCAGCGCCGGATAGTGCTCCAGACCCACCACCTGCCCCTCGGCCAGCCCCTCATCCGGCGGCGCCGTCTCCGGAGCGCGAATGCCGAGCCACCCCGCCTGCTCCTCCATCATGTCCAGCTGCGCCAGGTCTCGCTCGTTCATAAAGATCGGCGCGCCCGTCAGCCGCCTCAGCTTCAGCGCTCCACCAACGTGGTCAATGTGGCCATGCGTCACCAGAATCTGCTTCAGCTTCAGCCCCTGCTCACTCAGGCGCTTCGCAATGCGGCTCACCTCGTCTCCAGGATCGATCACGATAGCCTCGCGGCTTTCCTCATCGCCCAAAATCGTGCAGTTGCAAGCCAGCGGACCAACAGGAAACGACTCAAAGATCATGCCTTCATTCTAGGCGGAGCCTAGGGGTTCGCGGGGTGGTCGCGGACGACGCGGAGGGGTTAACAGGAGGGCAGGAGGCGCGGGGCAGGGGCAGTACGCTCTCAGCGAGGGCGTCTGGCGAGCGTGCCTCGTGCACGTTTTCCCTCAAGCCAAGTGGTGATCTTGTCCAAAACTGCATCGAGAGGCCTCCGCCCCCTGCCCTTTACGGCGCACTCCCACAAAACGAATGTCCGCCATCCCATCTCCCCCAAAGAGGAAAGAACGAAGGCGTCCCTGTCTCGATTCTTTTGAATTTTTGCAGTCCAAAACTCTTGGCGAGTCGCGGGGACTCTGAACATCGGACAATTGTGGCCATGCCAGAAGCATCCATTTACAAAAATCGCGCTCTTGTACTTTGGGAGGGTTAGGTCGGGGCAACGTGGAAGGTCCTTGCGGTGCAAGCGGAATCTGAATCCACGCTTATGCAAGCCGCGCCGCAGCAGTAATTCGGGCGCAGTATTCGCATTGCGGATTCGGCTCATGTTAAGCCTGCGCTGGTCTTTGGTCAAGACGTCAACCATCGGACTTCACCTGGAGCATCTTCAATTGTTTTCGGCGCCCTCCTCCGGGAGGTAAATGGCTATTTCCGCCGCGTCAAACGGAAGAATGTTCGTGTTGATCGACAGGGAATCAGCAACTACGCCTTCCGGAAGAGCCCCCAGGCCCTCCTGCACGGGTCGGAGTGCGGGGCCCACATTTTTGGCGACCCGCAGGACTGCCGAGGACTCAGTGACCTTGAAAACACGGTAAATATCGTAAGGCAGGTCGCCTTCCGTCGCGGCGAATAGTTCGCCTAGCGAGATGTGGATCGGATTCAGGAAGCCGCTTGAGGTGCTCTTCGCATCGATACGGCGGGGAGGGCCGTCCCGGGGCACAACCTTGAAATCATAAGGTGCGATTGCGTCCGGTTTGAGGCCTCCCAACGCTACCGGGTGGTGGCGGACTCCTCGCCCAACCGCTTCACGGCGGAGGGAGCAGGCGCCTTCAGGCGCCTGAATGTGGCAGATCAATTAGGGGCCTTTAGGCCCGGGCTTGAGGGCAGGCGGCCTGCTCAGCCCAGCAGGTGGAGAGGCATGCGGTCCAACGGGGCGCCCGCAGCGGAACTGAATGGATGTGCTTGCGGCGTCGATACAAGCCCACGGCGAACGGGATTCTCCTCAATGTACTTCACACAGCTCGTGAACTTCTCTTTGCTCATGATCTGGCTCTCGTTGAAGCTACGCATCCACACGTCCAGCTTGCTCTTCAGGCGGAAGGAGAAGCCTCCCTTGATGAACTGCACAGCCTTTTCAAGCGAAACATCCGGTGCCGGCGTGATGAGAGCGTGGAAGTGGTCTGGCATGATGACGAACGCGTGCAAAAGGAATTTCCCTTGGCCGCGATAGTCGAGGATCGTTCGCTGAAGCAGTTCCGCCGTAGAGGTGACCTGGAAAAGACGGCGGCGTTGCGCCGTTACGGCGGTGATGAGGTATGTCCGCGTTTCTTGTGGTGCGAGCCGCACATCGAAAGCATAACCGAAAGTCCCGTGGCTAAAGCCGTTGTCATTGTAGGTGCGGTTTCAGGGGCCTGAAGGCCCCTACTCCCTCCGCAAGAACAAAATCGGCCAGCCAAAATGGTTAACGGGCTCTGGATACCCAGCCAAGGACGCGAGGCCGGGCGACGCGGCTAGCTGCACGAGAAACAAACGTACGCGTTGACGAGTTGTTCTCCCAGGGCACCAACCATCTCGGCTGCGAATTTGGCCTTTTGCAGGTCGGGTGATGTCTCTCGGTTTCAATTTATGTCACCCTCGTGGCCTCAACTTCCGTACTGCAAAGTGGAGCCCCTATTGCAGGAAAATATGCTCCCGGTGAAATTGCAGGAAGGACCGGCCGGGTGCGAAGCGGTCGGGGACCCTTATCCTTGCGTGATCATATTTATGAATGAGGGTTTCGAGTCCCTCACCTTTCATGGCCCTGATCCGCGGCGAAATCATCACCTCGTAGTCGAGTGTGATGGTTAGAAGTCCGCGGTCAAAGGCGCGGTCGTGGATCGCGTTCAGGCACAGCCCGTTGCGGGGGTTGGTCCTATTCTTTTTGTCTTGGCTCCATGGAATAATATGGCTCGCGCATAGAAGGGCGTTTACAGAGATTCCGGTAATGCAGCACGTTGAATCATACGCGGCTAGCACGGCGGCGCGGAAAAAGCCCTGATTCACTCGCGTCCTGACGATTGCTTCTCGGGTCTTTCCCTCCGGGTAGAGTTGGTCATCTCGCTGCTCCTGCGGTTCTCCGGCCATTTTGAGGCGAAGGGTTTCACTTTCAAACGATAGTCTCTCCCAGTCCTCGTTGAATTCTGCCCATACCTCTTTTTCGAGCTTCCCGCCGTGCGTTGCCCCGGCGATGTTGCGCTTCTTTAGGGATGGGTCGAGGCTGGCAAAATTCGCTAGCTTCCAGGAAACCGCCGACGGCGTCCGCCCTAACGCCTTTGCAAGTGTGATGATCTCCGGGTTTCTAATATGGATTCTTCCGAACGGCGTCTTGCAGTAAAGGTTGAACGCAGCTATCAGTTCGTCGCGGGTCCAATTTGTGCGCGGCATCTACTTCCTCCGCAATCTCAGAACGAGTGCGTCTTGGTAAGCCGACGCTGATCGTCTTCCGATGCCTAGGCCCTTCCGGATCTGGTCTTGAGGCTGGGATAAGACCGATCCAGCTCCTTGCCCCGTTTCACTCCGTTGCTGCCCGTCCGGTTGCCGTGCGACCACGGTGCTTGATGCCACGGCCTAATGGTCTGCGTGTATCGAGATTATGGTTTCTTCGAGATACACGAGAGCCTCCTCTTTTACGGCGAACTCGAAGACATCGTCCGGCATGGGTTCACAGGTAAACCACATAGACTTTCCGGCCAATTCGGCTGCGACCAGCTTGGCTACCTCGGTTCCGGATACTTCTATGGACGCTGTACGGAGGGGCATAGATTCCTCGATTCCCGCGCTTGCTTCTTACAAACTGAGCTCCCAAAGCCACTGACCACTGCGACGTTGACTGGCAGCTCCGCCCTGGCCTGATTCTGAGTTCCGCGGCTAGGGCCTCAGGCGAAAGCTTCGTGATGTCGCGAGCCTTGCTGTGCCGCGGATCGCCGTGGTGGAAATTAAGGCTATGTGAAGCTGCAGCAACCGGATCGAGCTCAACCGCCGCAGCAATCTTGAATCCTGCGCTGTGGAACCCAAGGGACAGGCCACCGCATCCTGCAAAGAGGTCGAGAACTCGGGGACGCCCGCCAGCCGCGATTCTCTCGAGCTTTTGCCGGACCACTTGGCTGCACCTTTTCATCGTGCTTGTTGTCCTTCCCCCGAAGTCTTGAAAAGCTCCTGTTGTGGCCTGAATCGTTCCGCACTCAGATGGTCCCTGATCAGCCTAGCGATAAGTGTGGACTTCTTGAATCCCCGCTCACGGCAGTAAGTCTCAAATCTTTCTGCCTCTTCCCGAGACATAAGAACCTGTGTTCGCACGATATCAGCCATGACGTCGTGATCTTATCTGAGGAAAACCTAATCGTCAACAGTTATGCGCATTTATGTACACTTCTGCGAATTTGATTGCCCGTTCTGCCGACGAACGCCGACCCGAGCCCGGATCGTCCCCGAACCGGCGAACACACCGAATCGCCGCCCCGGTAGCTAGTAGCTAAAAGCTAACAGCTAAAAGCTGTCTTTCCTGTCAAGTCTAAAGGACCCTAAGTCTCTGCATCCGCATCACTTCCATTTGCCGATAATGAGAAGCTTTAAGCGCACAATATTCCCATGATGACCGAACCCATAATCGCCGGCGAACCCAGGACCGCCGCACGAGCTACCGGCCACGCTTCATGGTCCACGTTCCGCGATTCGCGACCCACGATTCACGGCTTCCAGTCCACCGTTTTCGCGCCCGTTCACCACCCACTCCAAACCAACCGGGAACTGCAAACTGTGAACCGCGAACTGCGAACTGTGAACTGTCT
>PLGG01000011.1 GCA_003138515.1 Acidobacteriaceae bacterium
TGCTCTTTATGAACGAGCACGCACTGCATAGCCTTCTCAGCGACAAGTTCAAACTGGGCGCAGACGCTTCTGTGGCTGCAGGGCCTGTTGGGCGGAAGGCTGCGGCCTCCACGGACTTGAAGCTGAACGCAGAGATCCTGTCTTATTCGCGCAGCAAGGGCCTTTTTGCCGGGGTCAGTCTAGACGGCGCCGTCGTTCAGGCTGACAAGAGTGGGGATCAAGCATTGTACGGAGATAACGTGGACAGGCACGACATCCTGGACGGCAAGGTTCCAGTTCCAGATTCGGCGAAACTTCTGATTCACGAACTCGGCGAGTACGGCCGCTAGAACTGGCGGCATCCGATTTAAGGCTTGGCGTGGATCGCCGGGGCGGTCACCACATCGGCCGTCGCCGCCGTACAGGCGCGGCCATGCTTATTTTGTGGGCCGCAAGTTTCGCTGCGGTCGAACGCCGCAACGGTTTGCTCCACAAAATGCCTCGTGGCAGCACTCAATGGGTTGAGCAAGCAGCGCCTTATCGCCTCTGCAGAATAGGGAGGTATAAAGTACCGTTCCGTTCAACTCTCCAACCCGCAGACTTGTTCAGCTCCAACTGAGAGGCTATGTTCATGGCGTCATTGCCTGTATTAGTTTTGAATAGCGGTTCTTCTTCCATCAAGTTCTCAGTGTATGGAGCCGGCGACGGCGAACCGCGGAAACTCCACGAGGGCGCGGTCGACGGCATCGGCACCGATCAGGGCGAGTTCTGGATCACGGACGCCAAGGGAAAAAAGCTGGTCGATGAGACCCCGGCCCTGCCTACCAGGGCCGTTGCCTTCAAACTGGTGGCGGATGCGCTGCACTCGAAAGATTTCCCCTCACCATCCGCCATCGGCCACCGAATGGTCTCGGGCGGCCCTACAGTTCAGACAAACCAACGAATCACTCCCGCATTGATTGAAGAGATGGAGCGCTACAAGGCCTTCGCACCACTGCACACACCCATCGCCATCTACATCATGCGCGAGGCTATCCGGCAGTTTCCCGGCATTCCCAATTTCGTTTGCCTGGACACCTGGTTTCATCGCCACATGCCAGAAGTCGTCACCCGCTTGCCGATCCCGGAGGAATATGCCGCGATGGGCGTACGCCGTTACGGCGCCCATGGCCTTTCATACGAATCGATCATTTATCAACTGAAACCCACCGTGCCGCAAAAGCTCATAGTCGCCCATCTTGGCAATGGCGCTTCAATCGCGGCGATCCGAGACGGGCGGGGCTTGGACACTTCAATGGGCCTTACGCCCCTCGGCGGCATCATAAGCGGCACCCGCACCGGCGATATCGATCCTGGAGTGCTCCTGTTTATCCTGCGCAAGATCGCGGAGACGGCCAAAGACGCCCCCGAAGCCGCCGACCTGTTGGAGGCCGTTGTCAGCAAGAAAGCCGGGCTCCTGGGCGTGAGTGAACTTTCCAACGATATGCGCGACCTGCGCGACGCCATCGCTCACGGCAATGCGAAGGCGCGGCTTGCCGTAGAGAAGTTTACCTGGACCATTGCCAAGTGGATCGGCGGTTATGTGGCTGAGTTAGGTGGGCTGGATATGCTGGTCTTCACCGGAGGCATCGGAGAGAACGACATCGCCTCCCGCGCTGAAATCTGTGATGGATTGGGCGCGCTGGGCATTACGCTCGACGCGGCGCGCAACAACGTTCATGGCGCGGCGGTGATTTCGGCAGAGCACTCAGCGGTCATCGTACGCGTCATTCCTCCCGCCGAGGACCTGATGATTGTCAACCATGTGGTGCGGTTGCTGGCCGAGTAATCTGCCATCATATTGTGCCGATCGACGGCCAGACGAAACCATGCCCGGCAAAACTAACGATTCCTGAACTTTCTGTGGACTGTGGTTGCCCGAATCCAGGTCGACAGCCCTATTTCACATCTGCATCCCGCAGGAGCTTGGTCCGCCGTTCCTCGTACTCCTCGCTTGTGATCTCTCCGGCGGCATATCTCCGTTTCAGGAGCTGCAGGGGTGATTGCATTTCCCGGTAAGTGGATCGGCGCATCGGCGTCATGAATGACAAGAAGAGCATCCAAAAGAATATCCATACAATCCACCAGATCCAGTGCATTCCACCAAAATAGTAGTACATCGCTTAACTTCTAAAGTGTGCGGTTTATCGCTTCGCGCCTGGTGCCAGTGAGTTAGGAAACGTCTTCACCGGATAGCGCGAGCCTGCTGCTTGCACCTCGAATGACGAATTGCCTAACCGCTGACGGTCCCGTCACTGGTTGGAATGCAACGCGAAACCGAGTGAGAAGAATCTACGGGTGGCAACCATGATTTGGCTGTACAGAATTGAGCATGTTTCGCGAGTAAAGTGCGGCGAATTCTAAAACGCATTGGGGCTCTTCGATTCTCCTCTGGAGTCTCTTCTTATCCGCCGTCAGCATCGTCGCGTTGGAGGCAATGGAACAGCTTGGCGGGGATGTATAAGATTGCTCAGCGTCTTCAAATAACCCGTGGAAGACTGCATGTGCAGCATCCAGAATGGTGACTGGAAGATGGAGGGCACAATGTCCCAGAGCAAATATGACGATGCAGCGGACCTGCATATCTACGCAGCCCACGCCCACACTGCCGCCGCAGCCGCACACCACCGTGGCGATCACGAAGCCGCGGAAGAGCTGAGTTCAAGGGCTCAGGACTACTCGATGGCAGCTTCTGATAAGACACTTGAGCTCGCGAAACAAATCCCCGTTCTTATGAGGGCTTAGATTGCATTCAATAACAACCTGACGATCATGGGAGACATGCGGAATGGCCGCCCCAAATACCTCTTTGAATTCACAATCAATCCATCTCATCCATCCCGAAGCGCGGGATAAGATATTCGGAGCCGATTCAACATCCTCCCTTCAACTGGCGCCTCGACCGCAACGCCCGGTCAGGATAGCGGTGATTGGGAATCACCTCCCGAGGCAGTGTGGAATTGCAACCTTCACCACAGATCTGTGCGACGCGATCGCTGCCGAATACGGAGCGTCACAACTATCGGTTGTGGCAGTCAACGACGGGCATTCATCCTACCTGTACCCGGAGCGGGTGCGATTTGAGATCAGCGAAGGCGACATCGCGTCCTACAGGGCAGCCGCCGACTATTTGAATGCGAGCAGTGTCGATCTGGTGTGCTTACAACATGAATACGGCATCTTCGGAGGCAAATCTGGAAACCACATCATGGAGTTGTTGAAGCACCTTCACATGCCAGTCATCACAACTCTGCACACGGTGCTTTGCGAGCCGAATCTGGACCAACGGGTTGTAATGCACAAGATTGCCGCACGCTCCGAGCGCCTTATCGTGATGAGCCAATACTCCTCGCGTGTCTTGCAGGAGGTCTTCGGGGCCCGGGCCGAGAAGATCGATCTCATTCCTCATGGCATCCCCGACTTGCCCTTCGTGGAACCGGATGTTTACAAAGAATCACTCGCAATCGCCGGAAAGTCTGTATTGCTCACGTTCGGCCTGTTGTCCCCCAACAAGGGATTCGAGAACGTGATTCAAGCTCTGCCGCGGATCCTGTCCCGGCACAGAGACGTCGTCTACGTGATCGCAGGCGCGACCCACCCGCATGTCAGGGCTCGAGAAGGCGACCGGTACCGGGATCAGTTGCAGGCTCTAGCCAGGGAAGTTGGGGTCGAGCAAGAGGTAATATTCCTGAACCGGTTCCACAGCCCCCAGGAAATGGCTTCGCTGGTCGGGTCGGCCGACATTTACATTACGCCGTACTGCCACGAGGCTCAGGCTGTATCGGGAACCCTGGCCTATGCCCTGGGCGCCGGCAAGGCGATCATTTCCACCCCGTACTGGCACGCCGTCGAACTCCTGGACGGTGGACGCGGAGCGCTGGTTCCCTTTGAGAACCCGGCTGCCATCGCAACTGCCGCGATTGAGCTCCTTAACAACGAAGCGGAACGCCACGCAATGCGCAAACGCGCTTACCTCTACGCACGCAAGATGGTCTGGAACAGGGTAGCGCAGTCTTATATGCAGTCCTTCGAACGGGCTCGTGACCATCGCATGCAACCTGTGTACCTGGGGTTTCCCGTCCGAGCCGCCGAGAAGAACGCTGCAAGCCGATTTGTAAATGTCTGACAACGGATGTGGATCTTGGTTCTGATCTGGAAGCATCGATGTATCCCCACTTATGCAAGCGAACGTTACGCAAACGCCCTGCTGGGTATGAGGATGTGAGTCATCCTTTGACACGCAGGCACGACGGCACTGCATCAGGCTTGTCGACACAACTGTTAAACATCTTCCATTAATGGCCAAAAGAGAACAGATTGCCGCTTCTGCGCATGGGACGCTTTTGTCATCCAGGAGTACAAGTGTGCTCCTGAGCGGAATACTCAAAGAGTTCAATACGATGAGCAAGTTTTCCGGACAACAGAGCCTTCAGGGGAGCGAAGGCATATTCAGGTAAGAGGAGCGTTTATGACCGCCACTCAAAAGTGCGAAAATCCTGGCTGTAACTGTCAGCCCGCGAGCGGCAAGAAGCATTGCAGCACCACATGTGCAGACGCAAAGAAGGGACCAAAGACACCCTGCCAATGCAAGCACCCGGGCTGCGGTGATACAGGCCTCAAGATGTAGCCGGGCACGACTCTTGGCGCAGCTGTGAGCCTTGAATCTCCGCGCGATGTTCAACTCATTTCAACAGTGAAAGGCAAAGAGCACCTCATGTCATTTTCCGCGACACTCTCAGCGCCCATCGCTCCGACTGCATTGGATGAGCTCTGCATCAACACGCTCCGCTTTCTGGCGGTGGA
>PLGG01000060.1 GCA_003138515.1 Acidobacteriaceae bacterium
TGATCTTTCAGGGCATGGACGGCACCGGCAAGGACGGCGCCATCCGGCACGTGATGTCAGGGGTCAATCCAGAAGGCTGCGAGGTTTTCAGTTTCAAGCAGCCCAGTACAGAAGAACTCGATCACGATTTCCTTTGGCGCACGACGTGCCGCCTTCCCGAACGCGGCCGGATCGGCATCTTCAACCGCTCTTATTACGAGGAAGTGCTGGTCGTTCGCGTGCATCCGGAGATTCTTCGAAGCCAGGGACTGCCCGAAGAATTGCGCGACGAGAAGGACATCTGGGAGCAGAGGTATGGCTCCATTGCGGACCTGGAGAAGCACCTTCACCGCAACGGCACGAGAATCGTCAAAATCTTTCTTCACCTGTCTCGCGAGGAGCAGCGAAAGCGATTTCTTGCCCGCATCGATGAGCCAGACAAGAACTGGAAATTCAGCACCTCTGATATTCACGAGAGGAAATTCTGGAAGCATTACATGAAGGCCTACGAAGACTGCTTTCACGCGACAAGCACGCATCATGCGCCGTGGTTCATCGTCCCCGCCGACGATAAGGAGAACGCACGCCTGATCGTCTCTCAAATCGTGCTGGATGCAATGGCAGAACTCAAGATGGCGTATCCCAGAACCACCGCAAAGCGGCGTCTCGAATTGCTCGCGATCAAAAAGTTGCTGGCGAAATAACGTCCGGGGGCTCATCAACGGAAGCTCTGAACAAACCGAGGTCCCAGAGACCCCAACAGGCTGTTACCAGCTGCGAAGAAATGGAAAGGAACCGTCATTATGGCTATCAAGGAACTCCCCATCAACGCCGAGCAGGATGGCATCCCGGAATCATTCAGCAAGAACTTCGATCAATATGGCAATTCATCCGGGTTCATCTTCGACGTGAGTCTGTCGACCGCAGTTGCGGCCGACGGCAAAAACGAAGAAAGAGTCGCAAAGCCCAAGGGACCGCTCTCGCCTGAGATGCTCGACAAGATGAATCGCTACTGGCGGGCAGCAAACTATCTGTGCATTGGACAAATCTACCTCTTTGAAAACCCATTGCTGCGGGAGCCGCTCAAGGCGGAGCAGATCAAACCGCGACTTCTCGGACACTGGGGAACTTCGCCGGGGCAAAACTTCATTTACATTCATCTGAACCGGCTCATCAAAGAGCATGATGCCGACATTATCTATATCTCTGGTCCAGGACACGGTGGTCCTTCACTGAATGCCTGCTCTTATCTGGAAGGCTCATATACCGAAGTTCATCCTGAGATCACGCCGGATGAGAACGGAATGCGGCTTATGTTTCGCAAATTCTCGACGCCAGGCGGCGTGCCAAGTCACTGCGGACCGCACGTCCCGAATTCCATGCACGAGGGCGGAGAACTCGGCTACTCGCTTGTGCATGCCTTTGGCGCGGCTTTCGACAATCCAGACCTGATCGTCGCCTGTGTGATCGGCGACGGCGAATCCGAGACCTGTCCGCTGGAAGGAAGCTGGAAGTCTGTCAACTTTCTCAACCCTGTGCGAGACGGCGCGGTGCTTCCAATCCTTCATCTGAATGGATACAAGATCTCTGGGCCAACGGCCCAGGGACGCACCAGCGACGCCGACTTGAAGGCCCTTTATGTAGGACGCGGTTACAAGCCTTATTTTGTCGAGGGCGACGACCCGGAGGTCGTACATCAGCTATTGGCCCAAACGCTTGAGGACGGTTATGCCGAGATTCGTGGAATTCAACAGGAGGCGCGCAAGAACGGATTCAAAAAGCAGCCCGTCTGGCCCATGATCATCTTTCGCACGCCCAAGGGATGGACCTGCATGAAGGAAGTAGATGGAACGCCGATTGAAGGCACATTCCGCGCGCATCAGGTTCCGCTCGCATCGGTCAAAGACAATCCTGAACATCTCAAGATCCTCGAAGCCTGGATGAAGAGTTACAAGCCTGAGGAACTTTTCGACGCGAACGGCAAATTCATCGACGAACTGGCGGCTCTCTCGCCCGTTGGAAATCGCCGCATGGGAGGCAATCCCCATGTGAATGGCGGACGAACGCTCATTACTCTCGCTCTGCCCGATTTCACCGATTATGCACTCGAGGTTCCGGGGCCCGGTCAGGTCCTGGCCGAGGCCCCGCGCAAGCTTGGAGATTTCTTTCGGGACATCTTCAAAATGAATCCGAAGAACTTTCGAATGTTTTGCCCGGATGAATCGAATTCCAATCGTCTGAACTCCATCTTCGAGGCCACAAAGCGGTGCTCGATGGCTGAAATTGTCTCGATCGATGACGAACTCGGCCCGGATGGCCGCGTGATGGAGGTACTGAGCGAACATCTCTGCCAGGGATGGCTCGAAGGGTACCTGCTTACCGGCCGGCATGGCATGTGGTCCTCTTACGAGGCTTTCGCGCAGGTGGTCGATTCGATGACCACGCAACATGCCAAATGGCTGGAGCAATGCGAGGCTTTCCCTTGGCGCAGGCCGCTCGCTTCTCTCAATGTTCTGCTCACGAGTCATGCATGGCGCAACGACCACATTGGTTTCAGTCACCAGGCAACCGGGTACGTAGACAATGCGCTGGCGCGCAGGA
>PLGG01000067.1 GCA_003138515.1 Acidobacteriaceae bacterium
TTAGGACGGGTTCACCGGCGCATTACCCACGGCCCAGCGGGTCGGGTTCTACTTCTTCCCTCACCCGCCGCAATTTATCCCCCTGCCGGTCAAATCCTTTATCCTGACTCAGGTGCATCCTGCCCTCTTCCACATCGGATCTATTCTGATCCCGTCCTATGGCGCGATCACTGCGTTTGGTGTGCTCGTGGCGCTTGTGCTCGCGCAGCGCACGGCGCGCATCGTCGGCGTGGACGCAGGCAAAGTCTGGAATCTCTGCATCCTGAGCCTGTTTGCCGCGCTGGCCGCTACGCGGTTGCTCCTGGTCGCGGCCAACTGGAGCGTCCTCCGCAGCCATCCGGCCTGGGTGCTGGGCTTGGGCGTTGTGCATCATCCGCTGCTTGCAGGGGCGGGCGCACTCGCTGGCGCAGGTTGTGCCGCTTGGTACGCGCGCCACAGCAAACTCTCCTTCCGCGCCACTGCCGACGCGCTCGCCCCGCCGCTCGCCGCGGGCCTGGCATTCGAGCAACTGGGCGCGCTTGCGGCCGGCTCCGGTTACGGCATCGATGCCGCGCCGAGTTTGGGCTGGGCCGTCACCTACACGAACCCCCTGGCCGCCATCTGGAGCGGCACTCCGCTTGGCGTTCCGCTGCATCCCGTGCAGGCTTATGCGGCGCTCGCATTCTTCGCGCTGGCGGTCCTGCTTTGGGTCTGGCTGCCTCTTGAGCGCCGCCGCGGCGACGTGGCTGGCCTGGGTCTGATGGGAGCCGGAGTCGCCATTTACTTGACGGAAATCTGGCGCGACTGGACCGGCCGCGAATTGCCTGGCCGTGGCTCGATCTTCAGTGGCGCTATCGACGGGCCGCAGATCGCCGCCGTCTTTCTCGTACTCGCAGGCGCCCTGACGCTCCGCGAAACCAAAAACGAACTCCGCGAGAGCAAAAATGTCCTGCGCGAACCGAAAGGCGTGCCTCACACTGAGGAACAACCCGCGCCCACCACCGAGAACCGCGGCGCAGCATGAGCCCCGACATGAGCCTTCCGCGCACAATCGCCGTGCCAGCCGAGGCTAAAGGCCAGCGCCTTGATACTTTTATTGCAACGTTTCTTGCCACGTCTGTTGCCGCGTTTCCTGCCACGTCTGTTGCTGCGCTCCCAGCCACGCAACTAGCCGGTATCAGCCGCTCCCGCGTGCAAATGCTGATCGACCAGGGCGACGTGCTCGTGAATGGCAGTCGCGAGAAGGCCTCACTGAAGCTGCGCGGAGGCGAGCAGATCGCCATCACCGGCGATCCTCATCCCGCGCCGCTCAAAGCGGTACCGGAGGCGATTCCGCTCGACATTGTTTACGAAGACGCCGATCTTGCTGTCGTGAATAAGCCGGCGGGGATGATGGTGCACGCAGGAGCCGGCCGAAGCGGCGTCCCGGCGGGACAGGAAGGCGCCGCGCCCAACGAACTTGACGCGCGCAGCAGTGGAACGCTCGTCAATGCTCTGCTCTATCGTTTCAATGCCCTTTCCACCACGGGCGGAGAGCTACGCCCCGGAATCGTCCACCGTCTCGACAAAAGCACCAGCGGGCTCATCATCGTCGCCAAAAACGACCGCGCTCACGCCGCTCTCGGCGCCATGTTCTCCGGCCGCCGCGTGCAAAAAACCTACATTGCGCTGGTTCACGGCTCGGTAGCGCGCGAGAAAGGCGCCATCACCGCCGCGGTCAGCCGCGATCCCGTCCGCCGCACGCGCATGACCACGCGGCCAAGCGAAAACGCCCGCTTCGCGATCTCGCACTACGAGGTGGTCAGGCGCCTGGCAACCCGCTTCGGCAAATTCACTCTGCTGCGCGTTCGCATCGAGACCGGCCGCACGCACCAGATTCGAGTGCACATGGCCTCCCTCGGCCACCCCGTGGTGGGCGACACGCTCTACGGCGGCGTGGCGCAGTTAACCGAGCAAACCACTGCCGGCAGCGCACGCTCCGTCCGCAGAAAGACGGAACCCGAGCGCCTGAAACTCGGCCGCAACTTTCTCCACGCTGCAAAGCTCGAATTTGCGCAACCGCTCACTGGCCAGCCGATCCAGCTTGAAGCGCCTCTTCCCGAAGAGTTAGTCGCTTTCCTCAACCGCCTCGAATCCGTCTAATCCCGCGGAACACTCTCAGAAGCCCTGGCGAGTCCTGCTGACGAAAGTACCTTAAAGGTCAATCCCCATCGGCAAGCGCACAGCGCAGCGATTGTTAGAATAAGACGTGATGAACACAAAGCTTTCCACGCCTCAGGCTGCCGCAACTTCGTGGCCGCGGCGTTTTTCCTCGCTTGCGTTTGCGGTTGCCTTTGCCTGCTCCGCTGCCTCGGCTCAGCAGCCTGCACCCGCCGCTGGCGCTCCTGTGGCTAAGCCGCCCGCTCAGCCCGCGCCGCAAGCAGCCCCCGCGACCGCGGCGCAAACCGGTGCACCGTCCACCGATACGGGCACGCCGACCATCCATGTCGGCGTCAATGAAGTCAGCCTCATCTTCACCGTCACTGACAAGCATGGGCACTACATCCCCGACCTGGGTGAGAACGACTTTGCCCTTCTCGATGACCAGAAGGCGCCGGAGCGCGTCAACTCGTTTCACCAGCAGATCAACCTGCCGCTGCGCGTGGGCATCGTTGTTGATGCCAGCACCTCCATCCGCTCCCGCTTCCAGTTCGAGCAGCAATCGGCCACCGAGTTCCTGCTCGATGTGCTCAAGGCGAAGAGCGACCGCGCCTTCGTCATGGGATTCGATTCGACGCCGACGGTCACCGCGGACTGGACCAACGACCAGGACGCTCTTCAAACGGGCATCAACAAGTTGCAACCGGGCGGCGGCACCGCGCTCTTCGACGCCGTCTATGTCGCCTGCCGCGACAAGCTCCTCACCGAGCGCGGCCCTGAGCCCGTTCGCAAGGCCATCATCCTCATCTCCGACGGCGACGACAACCAAAGCCGCGTCTACCTTACCGAAGCGATCAAAGAGTGTGAACGCGCCGAAACCATCATCTACGCCATCAGCACCAATTGGACGCCAAGCCGCGGCCCCGGAGACAAGATCCTGCAGCAACTTGCCGAAGAGACCGGAGGCGAAGTCTTCTTCCCACCCTCGGTGGAAGAGATGGCCACGAGCTTTAAGGACATCGAGGAAGAACTGCGCAGCCAGTACGCGTTAATCTATACGCCCGCTGACTTCACGACCAACGGCGCTTATCGAACAATCTATCTCTACTGCCACGATCGCCGCTACACCGTGCGCGCCAAAAAGGGCTATTTCGCGACCGGAAAGTAATCAAGGCGCCGAGTGAGCGGCGCTGCTTCGTCGCGACCGGGATTCTCCAGTCCAGAGAGCGCGGCCATCGCCGCGTTCTTTAGTTTGATCGCGCCAATTCTCGCTCTGGCGCGCGCGGCATGTCCCAATTCCGGACGATCTCCCGCTCCTCTGTTCCGATTTGACTCACTTCCACCCAGCCATTCTCGTCCCCTCATCCAATTCCCTCCGCCGCACGATGAACTAGACGTAGGAGATTCCAGGCATCTTTTGAAGATTTGCCGTGGACAGAGGGATTCGGGGTGATCCGTCAGGCAATTTCGTGTGACATCTGCGCAACGGAGAAGCGCCAGACCAACCATTGGTTTGTCGCCTACGAGCAAGCCGGAGAACTGCGCGTCAGCGGTTGGAGTTCGCGCCACAAGTTGCGCCCAGGCTCGAAGCATCTCTGCGGGCAAACCTGCCTGCACAAGCTGGTGGATGAATTCATGGCCAAGTCGATCGCCGTGCGGGCGAAGCACCCGGTAGAGGAGCCAGCGGAACAAATTGACCCAGAGCCGCCGGCAGTCGTTGATGCCAGCCTCACCTCCGATGCGGCCAACCCCCATGCGGCCAACCCCCTTGCGGCCAACCCCCTTGCGGCCGACATCGACCCCGAGTCATCCGCGCGTCTCATCACGCCTCCGGTGCCTGTGATCGCGCCGCCAGCGCCGGTTCTGCCCAAGCCTGTCTACCGCCCTCAGCCTGAACCGGTGTCTCGCCCGCAGCCGGAGTTGGTGACCACGCCACCTCGGCAGCGCACCGATTACGTCCCAACCATCGAAGATACTCCGCGCTACGCCTCGCGCAATTGGCGCGCCGAGGCATGGGACCGCGAACGCGAGCGCGAGTTGCGCGCCATCGACAATCGTCCCAGCATCGCCGCCCGCCGCGCCTCGAATGCTTGATCGTCTTTCTGATTGACTGTTCTTCTGCCTGATCGCATTTCTGCTTGATCGTTTTTTGCTTGATTGTTCTTTCCGGATCGCTGAAGGGATTGCTCTATTTGGTTTGACTTGACCTTGGCTCTCTTAGCTTTGCTTCCGCTGCTCATCGGGAAGCCGGCTCCCGCGCAGGACGCCGTTCCGTCCGGCGATTGAGCTCCGCCGCCGTCTAGTACCGGGACCGCGTGTTTCTGCAACCACGGGAATGTAGCGCCGGCGTCCACGCCCGCACTTTAACGGAAGCCATCACGAATTCACGCAGCCTGAACACTAGCTCGGCGCCGGCCCACCTGCCAGCAGCGCCAGCAGTCCCTTCTCGTCAATCACCGGAATCTTAAGCTCTCGCGCCTTATCGAGTTTTGACCCGGCTTCCTCGCCGGCCACCACGTAGCTGGTCTTCTTGCTCACTGAGCCCGAGGTCTTTCCGCCGGCAGCCTCTATCTTTTCCTCCGCCTCGTCGCGCGTCAGCGTCGGCAGCGTTCCCGTGAGCACAAACGTCAGGCCGGCAAGCTGTGCCGTGCGCTGCTTCTTTTCTGCAGTCATATCCACGCCGGCATCTGCCAGCCGCTTCACCAGATTGCGGTTTTCCTTGTCCGCAAAAAATTCCAGGATCGCCTGCGAAATCCGTGGGCCGACCTCTTCCACGCGTTCCAGCTCCTCTGCCGAGGCCGCCATCAGCGCTTCGATCGAACCGAACTCCTGCGCCAGCAGCTCTGCGGTGCGCTCGCCGACGAATCGAATCCCCAGTCCCATCAGCACGCGCGCCAATCCGGATTTCTTCGAATTCTCGATCTGTTCAATGAGCGTCTTGACCGCCTTTGGACCGAGGAGCGCCTCTTTCTTCGCGATTTTCTGCTGTGTCTTCTTGTCGACGCGAACCACTTCTTTTTCGAGCGAACCCAGCGCCTTCTCGTCAAGCTCATAGAGATCGGCGACGCTCTTGACCAGCCGCTTCTCCGCCAGCTGCTGCACCACCGCATCGCCCAGCCCCTCGATGTTCATCACCTCGCGGCGGCCGAAGTGCAAAAGGCTTTCGCGCAACTTGGCCGGGCAGTCCGCGTTCACGCAGCGATAATCCGCTTCGCCTTCCGCGCGCACCACCTTGCTTCCGCACTCTGGGCACTCGGTCGGAAATTTGAAGCTGTGCTTCCCGCGCGGATGGTCGGCGTCTTCAATCACTTCCACCACCTTCGGAATCACGTCGCCGCCGCGCTCCACCTTCACCCAGTCTCCGAGCTTCAGTCCCAGTCGCTCAATAAAGTCCGCGTTGTGCAGCGTCGCTCGGCTCACCGTCGTGCCGCCGATAAAGACCGGCGCGAGCTCGGCCACCGGCGTCAGCTTGCCGGTGCGGCCCACCTGCACGGTGATGCTTTTCACCTGTGTCACGCCTGATTTGGCAGTGAATTTGTACGCAATGGCCCATCGCGGCGCGCGGCCCGTGTAGCCCAGCCGCTGCTGCGTGGCGTGCGCATCCACCTTTAGCACCACGCCATCGATCTCGTAGCCCAGCGTCGCCCGCTTGCTCTCCGCGTCGTCGATAAACTTCATCATCTCTTCGACCGAGCTGACGAGGTGGCGATGCGGATTCACGCGAAAGCCGAGCGTGGTCAGCGCGTCCAGCGTGGCCGTCTGGCCGGCGGCGAAGTACTCGCCATCGACGAGCAAAAAGTACGCGAAGAACACCAGGCGTCGCCTCGCAACAATAGAAGAATCGAGCGTGCGCAGCGTGCCCGCGGCCGAGTTGCGCGGATTCACGAATGCCGGCAGCCCCTCCCGCTCGCGTTCCTCGTTCATGAGCAGGAAAGCCGCCTCCGGCATCACCACTTCGCCGCGCAATTCGATCCCCTGCGGCAGTTTTGCCTTCTTCAGCCGCTCGGCCGGAAGGCTCAATGGCACGCTGCGAATCGTGCGGATGTTCGAGGTGACGTCCTCGCCGGTTTGCCCATCGCCGCGCGTCAGGCCCATCGCGAGCCGCGCTCCGCCATTCGGCGCTGCCTCGTAGCTCAGCGCCACGCTCAGGCCGTCGAGCTTCAGCTCCGCCGTGTATTCAACCGGAAGATTGCCCGCCAGCTCGCGTACGCGCCGGTCCCAGTCGGCCAGCTCTTCGGCCGAATAGGCGTTGTCGAGCGACAACATCGGCCGCGAGTGCTGCGCCTTCCTGAATCCCTCAGCCGGCTTGCCGCCCACGCGCTGCGTCGGCGAGTCCGGAGTCACGAGGTCAGGGTGCGCCGCTTCAAGCTTCTTCAATTCGTTCAACAGCGCGTCGTACTCTGCGTCCGAAATCTCCGGCGCATCGAGAACATAGTACAGATGCTCGTGGCGGCGAAGTTCGTCTCGCAGCTTCTCGATCTTGCGCGCAACCGCCGTCTCGGCCATAGCTACGAATTATAGTGACCCGCCGACCGGATGCTTTTGTACCGCCGGGCCCCTGCCCGTCGCTTTTGTAGCGCCGGCGTCCCCGCCCGCACTTTGACGCCAGCATCACCAACTCACGCAGTCCGAGCACTAGCTCCGCTAACCTGCTAACTCGCTAACTTGCTGACTCGCTCGTTACTCCGCCGCCTCTTTCAGCCCGCGGTCCTTCAGCATCGGCTCGATGCTCGGCTCCCCGCCCAGCCACGCGTCGTACATCTTCTCCAGGTCCTCGGTGTTGCCGCGCGAAAGCACGATCCGCCGGAAACGCTCTCCGTTGGCGCGCGTCATTCCGCCATGATCCTCAAACCACTGGAATGCATCGTCGTCCAGCATCTCGCTCCACGTGTATGCGTAGTAGCCCGCCTGGTAGCCTTCCTGCCAAATGTGAAGAAAGTAGCTCGACCGGTAGCGCGGCGGCACATAACTGACCGACAAATGCGTCCTCTTGAGCGCCTCTTGCTCAAAAGCGTCGGGATCCTGGAGCGGCGCGCCCGCCGGCAGCGTGTGCCACTCCAGATCGAGCTCCGACGCCGCCAGAATCTCGGTGAATTCATAGCCCTGGTTGAAGGTCTTCGCCTTCACGATTTTGGCCGCCAAGTCGGCGGGCATTGGTTCTCCGGTCTTGTAGTGCCGTGCGTAGTGCGCAAACACCGCGGGATAGCTGGCCCAATGCTCGTTGAACTGCGAGGGGAATTCGACGAAATCGCGCGGCACCGCCGTGCCCGATAAGCTCGGATACTTGGTGTTGGCAAACATCGCGTGCAGCGCGTGGCCAAACTCGTGGAACATTGTGGTCACATCGTCGAAGCTGAGCAGCGCCGGCTGTCCCGCGGCCGGCTTCTCGAAGTTGGCCACATTGTACACCACGGGCAGCGTGCCAAGCAGCTTCGATTGGCCCACCAGCGAGTCTTCCCACGCCCCGCCATTCTTGTTGTCGCGCTTGAAGTAGTCGCAGTACCACAGCGCCAGCGGCGTGCCATCGGCTTCAAAGACCTCAAAGACGCGCACGTCCGGCTGCCACACCGGAATGTCCCTGCGCTCCTTGAAGGTCAAACCGTAAAGCTCGTGCGCCGCGTAGAAAACGCCTTTCTCAAGCACGTTGTTCAGCTCGAAGTAAGGCTTCACCTGCGACTGGTCGTAGTCGTACTTTGCCTTGCGCACCTGCTCGGCATAGAACTCCCAATCCGCCGGATCGGGCGTGGACTCCCCGGTTGGAAAATCGTCCAGAGCCTGAATTTCTTTCGTCTCGCGCGCCGCCTTTGCCGTCGTGGCCGGCACCAGCGCATCCAAGAAATGAATCGCCGCTTCAGGTGTTTTGGCCATCTGGTCGGTCAAGTTCCACGCAGCGTAATTCGGGTAGCCGAGCAGCGCTGCCTTTTCCGCGCGCAACTGCGCCAGCCGCGCGATCGTCGTGCGCGTGTCATTCGCGTCTCCGCGCTCGGCCCGGTTCCACGAGTGCTCGAATATCTTCTTCCGCGTGGCGCGGTCTTTCAGAAAGGTCAAATCTGGTTGCTGCGTGGTGTTCTGCAACGGCAGCAGCCAGCCCCGCTGTTTGTGCGCCTTTGCCTCCTCGGCTGCCGCGGCCATTTGCCCCGTGCTCAGTCCGGCCAGCGCGCTGGGGTTCGTCGTCGAATACGCGCCCGCCGTAGTGGCGTCAAGCAGCTTGGTCATGAACGTGTTCTCGAGCGTCGACTCCTCTTCGTCCAGCTTTTTGAGTTTCTCTTTGTCCGAATTCGACAGATTCGCCCCGGCCTTCACAAACTGCTGGTACTGGTACTCCACCAGCCGCAGTGATTCGGCATCGAGCCCAAGCGACGCGCGCTGGTCATAGATCGCCTTGATGCGCGCAAAGAGTTTGGAGTTCAAGTCAATCGCGTCAGTCTGCGCGGCAGTGCGCGGCGCCTCGTACGCCTGCACCTTTTCTAGTTCTGGATCGAGATTCGCTTGCGTCACGCAGTTGAACGCGTTCCACGCGCGGTCGTACAACCGGCCCGAACGCTCCAGCGCCACCAGCGTGTTCTCGAAGGTCGGCGGCGCGGGGTTATTGGCAATCGCCTCAACCTCCACGAGCTGCTGCGCCATCCCCGCGTCAATTGCCGGCTGGTAGTCGCTGTCCTTGATCTTCTCGAAGGGCGTTGTCTGAAACGGCAGCGCACTGGCCGCATAAAAAGGATTGCCCGGCCCGAATTTGCTGGCTGCGCTTTTTGTCTGCGCGGCGCAGATTCCTGCTGCGGCAACAAAAAGAAGAAGGCCGATTCCCGGTCCCAGAACTCTCTTGAATCTCGAATCAATCCGTGGATGCATCATGACAGAATGTGCCTCTCAAATGGCCAAATCGACCACCGTCGATTGTAGGCCTATCGAACGTTTGCTGCGAACAGCCACCCCATCCCGCGCCAACCCCTAAAATGGAAACACAAGCCGTTCGATGAGCGAGTCAGAGAATCTCTGGCCTGCCCCGGACGATTGAATTCCGGAGAACAAACAGGCAATGCCACCCACCGCAACCGCCCCTGAATCCCGCACGCAGTCCGAGAGCCTGGATCAACTCGCATCCGTCGCGGTGAATGTCGGCCTCGGCCTCAAGCCCGGACAAGAGCTCGTGATGACCGCGTCCGTCGACACGCTGCCCTTGGCGCGCCGCATCACAGAGCAGGCTTATCGCGCCGGCGCCTCGCTCGTCACCACGCTCCTCACCGACGACGAGTCCACGCTGCTGCGCTATCATCACGCTCCCGACGCGAGCTTCGACCGCGCCGCCAAGTGGCTCTACAACGGCATGGCCGAGGCTTTCAAAAGCGGCGCCGCGCGTCTCGCCGTCGCCGGAGCCAATCCGAATCTGCTCTCCAATGAGGATCCCGACAAAGTCGGTCGCGCCAATCGCGCCCTCTCGCTGGCATATCGCCCGGCCCTTGAGCTCATCACGCGTCACCAGATCAACTGGACCATTGTTGCCGCCGCCACGCCTGCATGGGCCGCGGCCATGTTCTCCAACGACGCGCCCGATGAAGCCCTCGCCAAGCTGTGGACGGCGATCTTTTTCACTACGCGCATCAACACGCCCGATCCAGTCAGCGCCTGGAAGACTCACGACGCGGAACTGCACAAACGCGCCGCCATCCTCAACCAAAAGCGCTATTCGGCTCTGCAATATCGCGGCCCCGGCGTCGATTTCCGCCTCGGCCTCGCCGACGATCACGAGTGGCTCGGCGGCGGCACCACCGCGGGCAACGCCAACTATTGCATCCCCAACATGCCAACGGAAGAAGTCTTCACCACTCCCCACAAGGACCGCGCCGACGGCACGGTCACCGCATCCAAACCGCTCTCTCATCAAGGAACAATGATCGAGGGTATTCAGGTCCGCTTCGAGCACGGCCGCATCGTGGAGGCCCGCGCCACGCGTGGCCAGGAGGTTCTCCAAAAGCTCATTGACACCGACGAAGGCGCGCGCCGCCTGGGCGAAGTGGCGCTCGTTCCCAACTCCTCTCCGATCGCGCAAAGCGGCCTCGTCTTCTTCCACACGCTCTTCGACGAGAATGCCGCTTCGCACATCGCGCTCGGCCAATCCTACTCATCGTGCCTGCGCAACGGAGACAAGCTCTCGCCCGAGGAACTCGCCGCCAAGGGCGCGAACACGAGCCTCATTCACGTTGACTGGATGATCGGCTCGCCTCAGCTCGACATCGACGGCATCACCGCAACCAGCGCTACCGAACCGCTCATGCGTAAGGGAGAATGGGCCTAGCTGAACCCACGCACTCATGGAACCCGTCACTCATTTTCTTACCGGCGCTTGTTTGGGCCGCGCCGGATTCAATCGCAAAACGGCCTACGCCACGCTTGTCGCAGTGTTGGCCGCCGAGGCCGCCGACCTGGACGTCATCTGGGGATTCGCTGGTCCAGTCGACGAGCTAAAGCACCATCGCGGCATCACGCACACCTTCTGGGCCGTGCCTGTTGTCGCAGGCGCAGCGGTGGGTGCGGTGGCCCTGCTCCATCTCTGGCGTCAAAAGCGCCAGCGTCGCGCCGGTGGCGATCGAGCAGGGGGTGCCCCATCCTTTTCATCCGCGCCAGCGGACGGAAAGGGTGGGATCGGACAATCTCCGGCATCCCAGGTCCAGCTACATCAGCCTGTCCGTTGGGGCTGGCTCTATCTCACCGCCTGCGTCGCCGCGCTCAGCCATCTCCTGCTCGACTGGACCAACAACTACGGCCTGCGGCCGTTCTTCCCCTTCAATGCTCACTGGTATGCCGGCAGCTTTATGTTCATCGCCGAGCCAATTTTGTGGGGGCTGTTTTTTCTGGCCTTCGTGATGCCCTGGCTGCTCGGTCTTGCCGATAGCGAGATCGGCGCGCGCCGAACGCCGTTCCGAGGACAGGGCTGGGCCATCTTCGCTCTCGCCGGAATGCTGCTTCTCGGCTGCCTGCGCTGGGCCGAGCACGCGCACGCTTTGACAATGCTCGACAACACCAACGTCGCCTCCGAGCAGGTGACGCGCAGGGCCGCCGAGCCTTACCCGGTGAATCCTTTCCACTGGCACGCGATCCTCGAGACGGCAGACTTCTATCAGACCGCCGAGATCAACACTCGGGCCAACTCTATCGACAGCGACTCTCTGCGCGATGTGCTCTACAAGCCCACCGACACGCCGGCTGTGGAAGCTGCCAAGCGCACGCCGCTGGGCCAGGTGTATCTCGACTGGGGGACTTGGGCCGTAGTGCGCGACGTCGGCCCCGAGCCGATTCCGGGTCCGGTGCCGGGCCTCGACCCTCCGCAACTGCCTCCGAATCGCGCCTGGACCACCGTCGAATTCACCGATCTCCGCTTCGACTACGCGTTTATCGGAACCCGCAGCGCATCCATGCGCTCGCCGCTCGCTGGCTGGGTCTACATCGTCGACGGCCGCGACGATGCCGGCGAAGTCATGAATGGCCGCGAACAACGCTAGAAATGTACCGCCGGTCTCCATATCGGGGCCCCGAAGCGCGAGGCGAATCCGGATGTAAGCAGGCCCTTTGCTTTTTTGTAGCGCCGGCGTCCTCGCCGGCTGTCGTGCGGGCGTCCCCGCCCGCAACCGCCCGCCTTCTCAATCACTCCGTAAACAACGGTAACAAATTTGCTCCCGCGCAAGATTTTCTTCATCTCGTGGAACGCTTTGGGTTGACCGCGCGGCCCGTGGACCCCAGAATAGATGCAGTCCCTTGATTCGTGGGACCGCCGTATAAGGCCGGGGCTTCCCCGTCGCCATTCAAATGAGGTGGTCATGGTTGCTTATCTGCTGCTGCTGGTTGCTGTTTTGTCGCGCGTGTTGCCCCATGCGGGGCTGTGGAACTTCACCGCTGTAACCGGCGGCCTTTTGTACTTCGGCGCGCGGCGGCCCTGGCGCGAGATGCTTGTTCCTCTCGCCGTTCTCATGGCCACGGATGGCTTTCTGACCATCGTTGTCTACCACTACAGCTTCCGCTGGCAGAGCTACGTGATCACCTGGATCTGGTACCTGGCGGCCATGGCGCTGGGCTCCATCCTGCTGCGCAAGCAAACAACCTTCGCGCGCGGCGCTGCGGGCGCGCTTCTCGGGCCCACCGGCTTCTTCCTCGTTTCGAACTATGGCGTCTGGGCCAGCGGCTTCAATGGCTATCCACACACCCTCGCTGGGCTCGGAGCCTGCTACATGGCCGGAATTCCCTTCTATCGCAACGATCTGGTCTCGACCGCGATCGTTCTCGGCGTGGCACTTGGCGTACCCGTGCTGGTGCGCCGGATGAACGTGGGCCGTACGCAAGGGGCGCTGGCGGGCAAATAACAGGATTGCTGCGAGAATTACCCTCGCGAAAGGAGGACGAATGGCAACCGCAACACAACCCGCGCACGTGCCCCTCGAAGTCTACCTAAAGTCCTCTTTCGAGCCCGACGCCGAATACGTCGATGGCGTGATTGAGGAAAGACCGATGGGCGAATATGACCATTCTTCCTGGCAACATGCAATTGAGCTTTGGTTTTCACAGCACGCCCAGGAATGGGCGATCCGAGTGAGGCCGGAACTCAGAGTTCAGGTGGCCAGGAACCGATTCCGCGTTCCCGACGTAACCGTCCTCGACCGCAATCTTCCCATCGAGCAAATCATCACGCACCCGCCAATCGCCGTCTTCGAGATTCTGTCGCCCGAAGACTTGCTCAACCGCATGATAACCAAGCTGGCCGATTACGAGCACATGGGAATCAGGACAATCCTGATTCTCGATCCCAAGGGCCGCCACTTCCGCTATGTTGACGGGCGCCTTGAGCCTCTTCCCCCGGAGCCATTCGATCTTCCCGGCAGCGCCTGCCGCTTCGATCTTTCAGCAATCGAAAAGCTGCTGGACTAAATCGGCGGTTCCTCCGGTCACCCCTCCAGCAGCTTCCCGCTCCGCTTCTTCCGCATCCACCACCACGCAAAGCCAATCACCGCCAGCACGCCCACAGCGATAACCGCCGGCACTGCGTGGCGCGCCACCAGGTCCACCGCGCCCGGGCCCAGCTTCAGAACCAGCAGCGACAGCGCCAACCAGCGCAACATTCTCCCCACAAACACGGCCAGTAGAAAAACAGGCACGCGCATCTCGAAGACGCCGGAAGCGAAGATAAACATCTTCCACGGCGCTGGCGGCGGCATCATCGACGGAATCATCACCGCCAGGAACTCCTGCCGCTGGAAGCGGTCGCGCATTTGCTCGAATTTTGCCCGGTTCACGCGCCTGAGCAGGAACAGCTCGCCCCCGGCGCGGCCCAGCCCGTAGGGCAACAGCCCCCCCAGCGCCGAGCCCGCAGCCGCCATCAAGCAATAAATCCAGAAGTGGCGCTTGTCGTTCCACACATAGAGCGCCAGAATCGCGTCCATCGGCACCGGAATGCTCGAGGAGTCCAGCACGGCAATCGCGCCCACTCCCAGGACCCCCCACTTCATCAGCGCCGGAAGAAGCACCAGTTTCCATTCCGCTGCCACATGCGCAAAAAACTGCTTCAAACGCAATCCCCTTCCGGCCTATCCTGCGTCAATTCAATAAGAACCATTGTACGAGGGATGCTACTGCTCGAATACTTCACGGGGACGAGAGACCAGTCTTAATCGAAAATGAGAGAATAGACAGGAAGGACCCATACGGGGAGCGAGGGATTTTTGTGTGCCTGCAGATGCTCCTGAACATCGAATGCCCACCAGCCAAGCGCCAACTGAAGTGACCGAGCCCGAAGGAACCCCCGAGGCATCCCCTGGGGCATCCGTCGCCCAGAGCCCGCAAACGGACGATTCCGCGCCCGAAAGCTCCGCGCCCGAGCCTTCCGTTCCCGGCGGGTTTCTGGGCCTTCCCTTGAACCCCAAGGGCCCGCTGAAGACCAATGGGTCTGGTCCTTCCGCTCTCCGCGGTTCACGCTGGGTCGACTACGATACCCACGAATTGCTGGAGATGATCGGCGAGCTCGAGGACGAGCGCCGCTGGTCCCGCCTGCGCGAAGGCTTCTGGCTCGCTCTCCTCTTTCATATTTTGCTTTTCTCGGCCATCACCTGGATTCCTACCTACATCTTCAAAGTGCCCAAGGTCGTTGACCCCTTCGACGCGATCAATCGGCGCAAGGACCTCACGTACCTCGACCTTCCGCCCGACGCCCTCCGCGAAACCCAGCCCAGAGTTGCTCCCAAGCCTCCGCTCAACCGGCCGCTCATCGACAAGAAGACTCTGGATGAGCTGAATCAACAGTCGCCGCCCACGCCTCCTCCTCCCGCGCAGCAGCCCCCCGCGGAGTCCAAGCCTCAGCCGTCGCAACCCATTCCGCCCAATCCCCAGTCTCAGGTTGAAGCGCCGCGTCCCGCTGCCGTTCCGGCCAAGCCCAACTTCGCCATGGGCCCTGCCAATCCCGCCGATCAGCTCAAGCAGGATATGAGAAATGCCATGCGCGGCGGTCAGTCAAATTATGGTGATGCGCCTTCAGGCGGATTGCAGATGCACCCCGGCGCGGGCACCGGCGGCGTCCAGGTTCTTTCCGACACGCAGGGCGTGGACTTCAGCGAGTGGCTCGCGCGCTGGCATTACATTACGCAAATGACCTGGGACCCGCTCATCCCCGACGAAGTCAACCCGCCCATCCTCAAGTCGGGCGTTGTCGTCATTCACTTCAAGGTTCTGCCCAACGGCCAGGTTACCGAGATGCAGCTCGACGGCCGCTCCGGCGACACCGGCCTCGATCGCGCGGCCTGGGGCGCAATCAGCGGTTCCAGCTATCCCAATCTGCCTCGGGACTTCCACGGCCCCTACCTCGAGCTCCGCGCCTACTTCCTGTACAACACGGAACCGCGATAATCGCGGAGTCTCAAGTTCTCTGCATGATTGCGCTGTCATCCTGAGCGACCGAAGTGCGCGCAAGCGCACAAAGGGAGTCGAAGGACCTGTGGTTGCTTTTAGCTATGCTCACATCGGTCCGCGATGACCACTTTCTGCTTCACGCTTTCCGAGACCTTTTCTCCCGATGCCGGGCGCGAACGGCCGCAAACACATCACCCGCGGGAATCGCTCGCTTCGGATCGGCTTCAAGCGCGTCGTATGCGATGACCACTTCTTCACGCAGCCATCGCTCCACAGCAGCGTCCCGCTCTTCCAGCGCGCGCAAGCCGGCCCGCACGACCTCGCTGGCCGACGCGTATTTCCCAGACCGGACCAGCCGGTCAATGAAGCGGTCCTGCTCCCTCGGCAGGCTGAATGTACGCTTTTCGCAGGGGGAAGTTGGCATACCCTCGGCTCCTCGGATGAAGTCTAACATAAGTATGAAAGATTCATACCGATTTCTCCGAACGATTGCCGCGTGGCCGTGTCTCTGCACAGTTGGCCAAAGTCTTAATAAGACTTGCATTGATGTAATCTATGGGTTACACTAAGGGAGATCGAATCGACTGGGCATAGTGCAAGTTCGTCGCTCCGAAGAATTCGCGGTCTGGTTGGGCGGCCTTAGGGACAAACAGGGTCGCGCGAAGATATTGGCGCGGATCGATCGGCTCGAGGATGGAAACCCAGGGAAGACGAGAAGCGTTGGTGCAGGCGTCGTCGAATTGAAAATCGATTTTGGCCCCGGCTATAGGGTTTATTACATCCAGCGCGGGCAGATCCTGATCCTTTTGCTATGCGGCGGCGACAAAAGTACGCAATCGAACGACATCAAGCGGGCCAAGGCCCTCGCGATGCAATGGGCCGAAACGGAGTGACGAGATGGCAATCAAGACCAAGCCGTACGATGCGGCAGAATTCCTGACCGATCCCGAGACGATCGCCGCCTATCTGACGGAGGCGCTGGAGAGCGACGACCCGCGTTCCATTGCAAAGGCGCTAGGGGCCGTGGCGCGAGCGCGTGGCGGAATGGCCCAGCTTGCGCGCGAAACCGGCGTCACCCGCGAATCCCTCTATCGCGCGCTTAGTGAAACGGGCAACCCGGAGCTCGGCACGGCGCTCAAGGTTATGCATGCTCTGGGCGTCCGCCTTACGGCCTCGATTACGGCCTGATTTTCCCAAGTCAACTCAACGGGCCCAGATTCTGCTTCCATCGCGCCCATAATCCGCGCTAGAATTTTGTTGTACCCATGCGCCGCCGTCCCAACATTGCCGGCTCGCCCCTCCTCAGGCGCTTTCGCCACGGCCGCCCCGACCGTGGACGCTAACACTACGCGCTGAGTAATCTATTTTCTGCAGGTTCTTGTCAGCGCTATTGTCTGCGCCGGCCCCCGCCTCCGGGCGCGCCGGCTAGCTACCTGCGCGAATACTACTAACTCCGCTAGCTCCGCTGAGAGGATCTTCCGATGAACAGCTTCAATAGCCGCGCCGTGCTCACCTCCGGCAGCCGCTCCTACACCATCTATCGCCTCCCCCCCCTCGCCGCTCGCGGCTTCAATAGCGCCTGCGCCTTCAATCTTGACCGCCTTCCCTTCAGCCTCAAAATCTTGCTCGAAAATCTTCTCCGCCGCGAAGACGGCCTCAATGTCACCGCCGCCGACATCGAATTCCTCGCCCGCTGGGACGCCAAAGCCGAGCCCTCCCGCGAAATTGCCTACATGCCGGCACGCGTTCTCATGCAGGACTTCACCGGTGTCCCCGCCATCGTCGATCTCGCCGCCATGCGCGACGCCATCAAGACCCTCGGCGGCGATCCCGAGCGCGTCAATCCCCTCGCCCCCGCCGAGCTCGTCATCGACCACTCCGTCCAGGTCGACGAGTACGGCACACCCGCTGCCTATGAGGCCAACTCACTCCTCGAGTTCCAGCGCAACCGCGAGCGCTACGCATTCCTCAAGTGGGGCCAGTCCGCGTTTCGCAACTTCTCCGCCGTTCCGCCCGGCATGGGCATCTGCCACCAGGTCAATCTTGAATATCTCGCCCGCGTGGTCTTCACCGCCGAAATCAATGGCGAGCTTCTTGCATACCCCGACACGCTCGTCGGCACCGATTCGCACACCACCATGATCAACGGCCTCGGCGTTCTCGGCTGGGGCGTCGGCGGAATCGAGGCCGAAGCCGCCATGCTCGGCCAGCCGGTCTCCATGCTCATCCCGCAGGTCGTCGGCTACAAGCTCACCGGCAAACTCCGCGAAGGCGCAACGGCCACCGATCTCGTTCTCACCGTCACGCAGGCGCTACGCAAGCTCGGCGTTGTCGGCAAATTCGTCGAGTTCTACGGCCCCGGAATCACCGAACTCCCGCTCGCCGACCGCGCCACCATCGGCAACATGGCCCCCGAATACGGCGCCACCTGCGGCATCTTCCCCGTCGACGCCGAGACCCTCCGCTACTTGCGCCTCACCGGCCGCAGCGAAGAACAAATCGCGCTCGTCGAGGCCTACTACAAGGAGCAGGGCCTCTTCCACACCGCCGGCGCGCCCGAAGCAGAGTATTCGCAAACCCTCGAGCTCAAACTTGGCGACGTAGAGCCCAGTGTCGCCGGTCCTCGCCGCCCGCAGGACCGCGTTCTGCTCAAGGACGCAGCCGCCAGCTTCGCCGAGCAACTGCCATCGCTCGTCGCGCCAACCGCCAAACCGCTCGGATCGCGTACCGCCGCAGCGTGGCAGCGCGAGTCTGTCACCGACACAGCCGTCGCCGTTGCCGCCGAGGAAAACGAGGGCTCTCCCACTTCCCCTGCTGCACCGCTCGTCGCCGCTCACGTCACCACGACTGTCGCCGCGAACACAGTCAGAGCCCGCTTCGGTGTCGATCCCGACCGTTATCTCGACCACGGCTCGGTCGTAATCGCCGCCATCACCAGTTGCACCAACACGTCGAATCCATCCGTAATGATCGCTGCCGGACTCCTCGCCAAGAAGGCCGTCGAAAAAGGCCTCACCGTTCCGCCGTGGGTCAAGACTTCGCTCGCTCCCGGCTCCCGCGTCGTCACCGACTACTACGAAAAGGCCGGCCTGCTGCCCTATCTGGATAAGCTGCGCTTCAATGTCGTCGGCTACGGCTGCACCACTTGCATCGGTAACTCCGGCCCGCTGCCCGCCGACGTTTCAAAATCCATTGACGAGCACGGCCTCGTCGCCGTCAGCGTCCTCTCGGGCAATCGCAACTTTGAAGGCCGCGTCAACGTCGACGTCCGCGCCAACTACCTCATGTCCCCACCGCTTGTCGTCGCATACGCGCTCGCCGGCCGCATCGGCCACAACTTCGACGCCGATCCTCTCGGCGCCGACCAAAACGGCAAGCCCGTCTACCTGCGCGACATCTGGCCCACGCAAGCCGAGGTCTCCGCTTCCATCGAGCGCGCCGTCTCCAGCGATGGCTTCCGCAAGGAATACGCCACCGTGACCGATGGCGACGCCAGTTGGCAGGGCCTTAGCTTCCCCACCGGCGACGTCTACCAGTGGGAGCCGGACTCAACCTACATTCGCAAGGCGCCGTACTTCGACGGCATGACCATGACGCCCGCGCCCATCACCGACATTACTGGCGCGCGCGTCCTCGCCGTTCTCGGCGACTCGGTCACCACCGACCACATCTCGCCCGCAGGTTCAATCAAAGCCAACGGCCCGGCCGGCCAATATCTATCTGCCCACGGCGTGCGTCCCGCAGACTTCAACTCCTACGGCTCGCGCCGCGGCAATCACGAAGTCATGGTGCGCGGCACCTTCGCCAATGTGCGCCTGCGCAACAAGCTTGCCCCTGGGACCGAGGGCGGAGTCACGCGCCTGCTTCCTGAAGGCGAGCCAATGTCCATCTTCGACGCCAGCGTCAAGTACGCCGAGCGCGGCATCCCGCTTATCATCCTGGCTGGAAAAGAATACGGCTCCGGCTCTTCGCGCGACTGGGCCGCCAAAGGTCCGAAGCTCCTCGGCGTCCGTGCCGTCATCGCCGAAAGCTTTGAGCGCATTCACCGCTCCAACCTCGTCGGCATGGGCATCCTGCCTCTGCAATTCGCCGCGGGCGAAAATGCCGAATCCCTCGGCCTCACCGGCGAGGAGACGTTCGACCTTCCACATTTGGCAATGCGCTTGAAAGCGATGCGAAACGGGCAGGCAATCCAAGAGGTCGAAATTCTCGCAAAGCATTTCAGAGAGGAGCGGACCAGCGACGCTCGATTTATGTTCATAAAAGCAATTTCAGCGGACGGGAAGACAACGGAGTTTGGTGCACGCGTTCGCATCGACACACCGCAGGAAATCGAGTATTACCAGCACGGCGGCATTCTGCAATACGTCCTGCGCCAGCTCGCCGCCAAGTAACTCAAACTAAGTTGCTGCTGTCATCCCGAGCGAGTTCGCCGCAGGCGAACGAGTCGAGGGACCTGCGGTTGCTTTTCGCGATCTTCACCCACCACAGAAAATGGGTGACCCATGTCCCGACTTTGGGACATGGGATACCACGATCATCCCTCTTCCCGCGGCAACAACTGGGTAACTGGATTAATTCGAATTCGGCGGCGTCATCTTCGCGGCGATCTCCTGGAACGCCGCCCAGTTCGCCTCGACGAATGCCGCGTTTGCCGGGGTGACTGAATTCGGCGGGTACGACGAGAGGATTCCCTGCATCTTCATCCCCACAAATCCAACATCGTTGATGATCGCGCCCGTGATCACGATGAACTCCCGCGTCTTCAGTCCATTGGCGTGAATGATCGTGGCGATCTGCGGATACTGCGAGTCGATGTCCTGCGCCTGCTGGGTGATCGGCTTCTTGCCCGTCGAGGCGCTCCCGGCATCGAGCGCTGCATTCAAGCTGGGATTGGCCGCAACCAATTGATTGATGCTCTGCATGGCCGTCGCCGTTTCCTGCGCCTTGGCCAGCGTCAGCACATAGCTGCGCACCTCAACCACATCGGGACTGTCACCCCCTGTGCCCGGGCCCTGCGCGATCATCGTGGCCGCCAGCGCCACCATGGCAACACCGGTGAATATCGACAGTGCTTCGCGGACTCTCATCGGTTCCCTCCATCCTTTGTTGATTGTTTTCGCTTGCTTGCCTTGCGGTTGCTCGTCCGGTTTCGGGCTTCCCGAACTAGGGGCGCCCGTTCTTACCCGCCCGGTCACGAGAGAATATACCCCCGAGCGCCCGCCTCACCACAGGATTTGTGTGGGGTGGCTTAGCCCCGCAATCCGCTTCCTCTCGATTTCCACAGCCAACTTTCGCTAAAATATTTCCGCATGCCCTTCCCGATCAAAACCTGCGTCATTTGTCACGAGGAGTTCGAGCTTCGCCCCGATAAGCCTGGCTTCGCCAATCGCTGCCCCTCCTGCAGCGAGCCCGAACAAGCAGCCGAGCCCGAACCGCGCCGCTCCACCGACTACGCCGAGCGCCGCGCCGAATTCGAAGTCAACGCCGCCCGCCGCCGCGCCATGCGCGACCTCCTCTACCGCAAAGACAGTTGAGTTTGCAGCTGGCTCAAATCGTGCAAGCTCGCACAGCGTAGTGCGTTGCGAAATCTTCAATCAGGCTCAGGAGGCGCCTTGCTTCCGGCTCGAAAACGGGAACGGTGTAGTTTGGGCCGGCAAGACTTTTGACCGCATCGAGCGAATTGAAGAAATTGATCACGACGAATTCCGTTTCGTCGGCGCCTTCGCTACGCAGCACATAACCGCCGCGATAGCCGTCGATTGACTGCAATTCAGGTAGAACCTTCCTCTTTAGGAAGTCCTCGTAACCATCGGCATCTTCAGTCTTTGTCCATCCGCGCCAGTGCCGCGCGATTATCGTATTCGTTTCGTCCCGATTCATGAAATTCTCGCTCCCGGTACAATGATACGTAGTGAGCAAAACGCAGGAAAAACCTTCCCCAACGGTCGGCTTCATCTCTCTCGGCTGCCCCAAAAACCTCGTCGACTCCGAGGTCATGATGGGCCTCCTCGACCGCGCCGGCGCACGCCTCACAGCCCGCCCTGAAGACGCCGAAATCCTCGTCGTCAACACCTGCTCCTTCATTGACACCGCGAAACAGGAATCCGTCGACACCATCCTCGAAATGGCTCGCCTCAAAACCTCCGGCCGCGCCAAAAAACTCATCGTCGCCGGGTGCCTCGTCGAGCGCTATCGCGACGAGATCCGGAGAAACATCCCTGAAGTCGACGCCGTCGTCGGCACCGGCGAGCTCGAATCCATTCTCCAAGCCGCCGGCCTCGAAACCAGGGTGCCCCAGGTCCCTCGCACTTGGGGACCTGGGAACGCACCAACACCGTCCTCACCCTTCACGATCCTAACCAGCGTCCACGCCGAAACCCGTCCCGGCAAAGAATCCCAATCCGGCACGCACAAATCTTCCGAATCATCTCGCTCCTCCAGAAAAGAGGGCGACGCTCGCGAACGCTCCGGCCGCTTCCTTCGCGATGCCTGGGCCGGCGCTTCGTCCGCATTGCCCACCTACCTCTACGACGAAACCACCCCTCGCCTTCTCTCCACGCCTCGCGCCTCCGCCTACATCAAAATCGCCGAGGGCTGCGACCACCCCTGCACCTTCTGCGTCATCCCCAACCTGCGCGGCAAATTCCGTTCCCGCCGCTTCGAGTCTGTTGTCGCTGAAGCCGAGCAGCTCGTCGCCCGTGGCGTTCGCGAAATCACCCTCATCGGTCAGGACACCACCTGCTACGGCGAAGACCTCGGCCTCCGCGACGGTCTCGCTACCCTCCTCGACACCCTCGCCCGCGTTCCGAACCTCAAGTGGCTCCGATTCCTCTACGCCTATCCCAATCGCATCACTGGCAAGCTGCTCGAAACCATCGCGCGCCACAACAATATCTGCAAGTACCTCGACCTTCCGCTCCAGCACGCCTCGCCCGATGTCCTCAAGCGCATGAAGCGCGGCGCAGGCGCCGACATCTTCCTCAAGACGCTCTCCAAGGTCCGCGCCGCTGTCCCCGGCATCGCCCTCCGCACCAGCTTCATTGTCGGTTTTCCGGGAGAGACGCCCGAAGATTTCGCCGTCCTCCAGGACTTCATCACCGAAGCGCAGTTCGACTGGCTCGGCGTCTTCAACTACTCCCACGAAGAAGGCTCAGCAGCATATTCCCTCGACGCACAGACCCATCACCGGACCCCCAAACGCACTATTGAATCGCGCCGCAAGCGTCTCATGAAGCTCCAGCAATCCATCTCCCGCCGCGCAAAGAAGAACTGGGTCGGCCGCGACGTCACCCTCCTCGCTGAAGGCCCCAGCGCCGAAACCCCGCTCCTCTGGGAAGGCCGCTCCGAATTTCACGCCCCGGAAATCGACGGCAAAGTCTTCATCAACGACTTCGGCCCTCTCGACGCCCTCGAACCCGGCCGCTTCTACCGCGCCCAGATCACCGAATCCCACGACTACGACCTCGTCGCCCGCATCCTCTCCACAGCAAACTAGCCTTATTCATGAACCTTGGCAGACCTTCGGGTAGTGGTCTTGAAAATCGCCGCGTAAGCAGTCGGCACTGTTGATCAAGTAGCCATTGACCGTTGCACCGTTAATCCGCCCTGCACCTTGCAACGAACACTTCTCCCACAGTAGGCGTGGCCCTTCGGGAAGCATCGTCGGCGTATCGTGATAGGAAGATCAACCAATCTGGGGAGAGGTGCAGGATGCGGCTTTTGCGATGGGGGCTTCCTTTAGCCTTTTGGCTCATCGTGGTCCCGCTGGTGCATGGAATGATTCCATGGGCGATCTCCACCCTCACGTCCCGTCACGGATGGGCAGGGCGATCATCCCCGGGTATATGGAATTGGATCGGTGTGATCCCGGTCGCCGTCGCAACCGCATTCTTGCTTTGGATTTATGCCCGGAAGTGGTGGCCCGCTGAACGAGTCATACAGGCTCCTTCAAGTCTGTTAGTGCGGGGCCCCTACAGATTCAGCCGCAATCCGATATATATCGCTTACCTGGGAATTTGGCTCGGATGGGCGATCTTTTTCGGCAGCATCAGTGTCCTCGTCGTATGGTTGCTCTGGTGTCTGGTCGCAATCTTCAACCTTGTGCCGCGAGAGGAACGCGATTTGGAAGCAGCATTCGGTGAGTCCTATCTTCAATACAAGAACCGGGTCCCACGTTGGTTCGGAAAAGCCAAATAGAGTTTAAGCTACACGGCTCGGCTGATTGGATCAGGCAAGAGAAATCAGGCCGCATAGTGCGGGCTCCTGCCATGTACGATGCCCTGGACTCCGACGAGTATAAGAACGTAATCATCTATCCGACTGGGGACAAGGCAGCTTTTTCCTTATTCCCTATTGGCTACTCTCTACTCCCTGCCTTACCATCGCTCCATGTCCATCCACCGCCGCACCTTTCTCAAATCCGCCGCTTCGGTCATCCCCGCCGCCGCTTTCCCGAATGTTTTCGCACAAAGCTCACCCCAAACGCCGATCGCCTCGACCCCCCACCCCGTTCCAGCTGGCGAAGACCGGTCCGGCCATCTCCACTCCCTCGGTTTCAGTTCGCTCGCCTTCAAAGTTGTCACATCCGACACGAGCAGTAACCTCTTCGTCATCGAGCAGAGCAATCTTCTGCCCGACAAGGGACCGGCTCTGCATATGCATTTGTCCCAGGAAGAATGGTTCTACGTGCTGGAAGGCGAAGTGCGCTTCCAGGTCGGCGATCAGCGCCTCAGCCTCCGCACTGGCGAGTCCATCCTCGCCCCGCGCCGCATCCCTCACTGCTTTTCTGCCACCGGGTCTCCCGCGCACATGCTCGCCGCCTTCACGCCTGCCGACAAAATCGAGCAGTACTTCATCGACGGCGCCGCACATCCCTCTCTCGCTACAACCGCCGATTTCATGAACCGCTACGACATGCAGTGGCTCGGCCCCTCCCCCTTCTGGAAGTCGTAGCGTAGCGCTTCATCTGCCGCAATCCCCAAGCCACCACCGCAGATCGCCATTTCTCGGTGCCTTTGCGTTCTGACACTCCCTACGCCGCCGAAATATCCGCCTGCTGCTTCGGAATCGACGCCGGCACCAGCCCTCTTACGATCAGAACGCTGCGGTCGTTTCCTTCCAGCACCCCCCCGCATCAGCGCATAGCACTTCTGTTCCTGGGGGTTGAAGTACTCGCCGTGAATCGCCATCCCGCTCACGTTCGCGTCGATAATGTTCGAGCAATCGATGTCCCACACGTTATCCGGCACAGGGTAAGTCCGGTCCAGCCCCGATCGCCCCAGCCGCCGCTTGCCAAAGTGCTTCAGCCCCGCCGACGAGCCCAGCACATTATCCCGCCCCGTGTAGAGCGCGGTAATGCGGTAACTCATGTTGGCCAAACCCTCTCCGTCTCCATCCGAAATATTTTCGCCGCTCTTGAAGATGTCGTTGTCCACATCGGCCGCCACCATCAGCACCTCTTGAAGCAGACTCACCAAAAGTGGCCGGTTTTTCCGCGTCCAGGTCGCCTCCATCGCATATTGCAGCGCGTAGTTGCCCATGCTGTGCGCAATCACTGAGGTCTTCGCCTTGCAGGCGTTCGCTGTGTCCTGCTTGGTTGCAAGCTGCTTTGCCGCCAGCCAATCGTAGAGCTCCGAAAGCACTTCGGTCAGGTCGTCGCCGGTTTGCCGTGCCTCGGCGCGATCCGGAAGGTATCCCAGCAAGGAACCCTTCGACGGCCAGTCGAACGAAATCAACTCGCCCATCGAATTCGGACCATCGAACAGCGTCTCCGCCACTGAGCCGTACGTGCTCATGGCCGAGGTCCAGTCGTTGTTGTATCCGTGAATAAACAGGCAAATGTGCTTCTGCTCCTCCGGCGGCAATCCATACGGAGTCGGAAACTGATCCGCCACGCTGACGAGCATCTGCTTGAAGCTGTCAAACGATTGCCAGCTCCACGACGCAATATTGTCCAGCGGCAGGCCCGGCTGCTTCAGCGTCCAATAGGTAAGTTGATCCTGATCGGTGCCGAAGCCAGTCGGCTCAATGTTCCTGTTGGTGATCAGCCATCGCATGTCAATCCTCCACCCATCAATTGATAGCACGGGATCGAATGCGCATTGCTAAATATTCGATCCTTCGCTCCCTTAACAGCTCCGCCAACTTGCCAACTCGCCATGTGCGCGCAGCACACGCCAACTCGCCAATTCCGCTCCCTCCCCCGGCGCCTCACACACCCGATCGAAGTTTTGAGCGATAATCGAGGCAGAACGACCGCGATCGCGCTGGCCAGGGTCACCTCGCTCTTCCACCAGAATGAGCGAACCATCGGCCTTTTGCCTGAAAGGGTTCATTGATTTCCTCTCAGCCCCGCCTTCCGCCCCCAAATCGTCGCATGAAGCTTCGTCTCGTCGAGGCCGCACTCCTCGCTCTGTCACTCGCAACGCTGATCCCCCGGGCAAGCGCACAGGCGCTGTCGCAGCCCCCGCCCTCTCAGGTCGATCCCGCGCTCGCGCAAATTGATTCCGATCAGGACGGCTTGACCGACGAACTGGAACAGGCGCTGCTCGTCGAGTTCGCCCCGCGATTTCTTATTGGCCAGGGCGACTGCTCCAATGTTCCCGCTGAATTCCAGCCGGGCATCCTCGCTCCTCAGGTGAAAACCGAGAATGGCGCCATCTATGGTCAGATTTTCCCGGCGAAGGACTTGATCGACGGCGCTTCGGTTGTCGAAATCCATTACTACCATCTTTGGCGCATCGACTGCGGCAGGCACGGGCACCCTCTGGATCCGGAGCATGTCTCTGTCCTCGTTCGCGCCTCCGGCCCTGATCTCCGCGTCGCCACATGGAAGGCTCTCTACTGGTATGCCGCCGCCCACGAGAACACCGTCTGCGATGTGAGTCAGATCGCCCGCGCATCCACTCTTCACGCTGAAGATGCGGGCCCATCCATCTGGATCTCGCCCGGCAAGCATGCTTCCTATCTCAACCAACCGCTCTGCCAAAGCGGCTGCGGAGCCGATCGCTGCGAAAGGATGACGCCCCTTGCTCCCGCAAAATTCGTCAACCTCGGCGAGCCGGGGCATCCCATGAACGGATCGCTTTTCATTGCCTCCGCCGCCTGGCCGCTCGCGGCCAAGATGACCGAGACAAACTTTCCATCTCCGGTCCTGGCACGGCTCAACAAGCTTCCCGATTCTCAGATTGCCTGGTTCAACGAAGGCAAACATCCGTCGCAAGGTGTCATTGCTATCAGCAGCAAAACCGAAAGTCATGCGGTTGCTGGACTTTCAACAGCGGCCAAAGCAGCCGACGGTTCCATCTCCGTCGCGAATGGATCCACCGGCAACGCGCTCCAGAAAAGCTACCGGCACACTGTCCATGCGCTCGGCACATCCGCTCGGCACGTTGGCGAATTTCTCAATCCTAAGCCGCGCCCCGGCCCTCCGAAATCTCCGCCTGCGACCAATCCTCAATAACCGGCCGCCCCTACCCACACGAACGGTTGACTCCCGTCCATGCGCTCCCGAGTCCTCAGTTTCCGCGTCTCTCGGTCCCTGTAGTAGACTTCCCGCATGAAAAACCCGCTTCCCCGCCCCGTCTCCACAATCCTGCTCCTCTTCGCCGCCCTCGCTCTCTCCGCACCCGCCTCCACACCCGCCGCCGCTCAGGATTGGGCCAAATCCATCCTCGACAAATCCCCTCGCCATCAGGAATGGGTGAAAGTCAAATACGGCACGGGCGCCAACGCGCGTACTGTCGACGCCTTCGTCGTCTATCCCGAAGTCAGCCACAAAGCTCCCGTCGTCCTGCTCATCCACGAAATCTTCGGCCTCTCCGACTGGGCGCGCTCCATGGCAGATGACATCGCCGCCATGGGCTACATCGTCATCGCGCCCGACCTTCTCTCCGGCTTCGGCCCCAACGGCGGAGGCACCAGCGCTTTCCCTGACCAACAATCCATCATCAAAGCGGTCTCCGGCCTCGATCCCGCCACCGTCACCGCCGACCTCAACGCCACCGCCGGCTACGCGCTCAAATTCCCGTCAGCCAACGGCAAGGTCGCCGTCATCGGCTTCTGTTGGGGCGGAGGACAATCTTTCCGCTTCGCCACCAACCGCAAAGATCTCGCCTCCGCATTTGTCTTCTACGGCCCTCCGCCTTCCTCCGACAGCCTCAAGACCATCACCGCTCCCGTCTACGGCTTCTACGCCGCCAGCGACGCGCGCATCTCCTCCACCGTTCCTGACACAAAAACTGCAATGGCCGCCGCCGGCAAGAAGTATGACCCGGTGATTTACGATGGCGCGGGACACGGCTTCATGCGCGCCGGCGAAGACCCCTCCAACACCAACCCCGCCAACACAACCGCCCGCACTCAAGCCCTCAAGCGTCTGGAATCGCTGCTGAAAACGATGTAGCCGCTTCACGATCCACGACTCACGATCCACGGCCCTTCCGCGCTACCATATTGATTGACCGCGGCCCTCGAGTCCGCGCCAAAATATGTCGCCCCGCAAAAAATCCGCCAAGCTCCTCCACTGCCCATCCTGCGGGATGATCGTGCGCCCCGCGGACGAAGACTTCCCCTTCTGCAGCGACCGCTGCCGCAAAATCGACCTCGGCAAATGGGCTATGGGCGTCTACAAAATCACTTCGCCGATCCTCGACCCCGAAGTCCTCGAAGACCTCGGCGGCCTCGGCCCCAGTCGCGGCGGAGATTCAGATGAGCAGTGAGACTTCTTCGCCCGAATCTCGCGTCCCTTCCGTACAAACGATGAAGAAAACCCCTTGGGCCTGGGGAGTCGCCACTTTCTTCGGCGCTGGCCTCCTCAAGCCCGGCCCCGGCACCTGGGGTTCCGTCGCCGCCGTCCTTCTCTGGGCCGCATTCGCATGGCTCGCCCATCCCAGCCCGCTCACCCTTCTCATCGCACTCCTCATCGGTATCGCCCTCACGCTCGTCATCGGCATTCCCGCGGCCACCATCGTCGAGCGCGAAAGCGGCCGCCACGATCCCCAATTCGTCGTCATCGATGAGGTCGCCGGCCAGTGGATCACCCTCCTCTTCAGCCCCGCCGACTGGCGTCACGCCCTCATCGCTCTCGTCCTCTTCCGCCTCTTCGATATCGTCAAGCCATTTCCCGTCCGCCGCCTCGAGCGCCTTCCCGGCGGCTGGGGCATTGTCTTCGACGACGTCGCCGCCGGCCTGTATGCTTTGGGTATAGCGTCCCTGTTACGGACCTTGTTACGAATTTGGTTCTGACTTGGCTCGAATCTGGTTCTGACGGCTCTCGCATCTGGTCGTAGATATGGCTCGCACCTCCCCTCAACCCGCGCCTCCGGTCGGCCAGCTGCCTCGCGTCGACGATGTCCTCCCCGCGGCCGCTCTGCCCAATGGCGAAGTCGAGTTGACCGGAATCTATCTTGGCCCCAACGGCTTCGGCCTGCCCTCTGTCTCCGTCGACAACCAGCCGGCTCACGTTCTCATGTGCCGCCCCACTCGTCTCGTCTTTCGCGTTCCGCCCACAGCTTCCGCTGGACTCATTGAAGTCCGTACTCCCGCCGGCGTCGCCAATCCCGCCGCTCTGCGCGTCGCCCGCCAGCTCAATGACGGCCTCCACCCCGTCACCAGCCCCGCCGTCAGCCGCTCCGGAATGGTCTACGCCACCATCTCCGGCCCGCGCGGCAAGCAAACTCCTGTCTCCGTCGTTCGCGTCAGCCCCGACGGCCGCGCCACTCCATTCGTTACGGGAATCCTCAACGCCACCGGCCTCGCCTTCAATCCCGATGGCGATCTCTTCGTCACCTCGCGCGCCGAAGGCAACGTCTACCGCATCGATGCCGCGGGCGAATCAACCGTCTATGTCGAAGGCATGGGCGTCGCCACCGGCGCGGCCTTTGACGTCGAGGGCAATCTCTTCGTCGGCGATCGCAGCGGCACCATCTTCAAAATCAACCGCGAACGCCAGATCTTCGTCCACGCCACGCTCGAGCCCAGCGTCGCTGCCTATCACCTCGCCGTCAACGCCGCCGGCACGCTCTTCGTCACCGCGCCGTCGCTCTCGTCCAATGACGCCATCTGGGCCATCGAGTCCAACGGCGACACGCGCGCCTGGTATCGCGGCCTCGGCCGCCCGCAGGGCCTGGCCATCTCTCGCGAAGGCGACGTCTATCTCGCCGCCTGCCTCCACGGCCGTCACGGATTGGTCCGCGTCACGCCCAACGCCGAGGCTTCGCTCGTCGTCTCCGCCTCCAACCTCATCGGAGTCGCCTTCTCCCCCCTCGGTTCCACGATCCTCGCCACCAACGAAGCCGTTTATGATGTGGACTTGGGAGTCGAAGGCCTGAACCTCTTCTAGCTCTCTGATCGCTGACCCCTGAGCCCTGACCTCTGATCCCTGCCTTTATGAAGAGTGAAATCATCGCCGTCGGCTCCGAGATGCTCACCCCGTTCCGCCAGGACACGAACTCTCTCTATCTCACGGAGCAGCTCAACTCCCTCGGCATTTCCGTCGCCTTCAAAACCGTCGTTGGCGACCGCCGCAAAGACCTCGTCTCCGCCATCAAAACCGCTCTCACCCGCACCGACGTTCTCATCCTCATGGGCGGCCTTGGGCCAACTGAAGACGACCTCACCCGCGAAGCCGTCGCCGATGCCCTTTCGCTCACCCTCCGCCGCGACGCCGCGCAAGTCGCCGCTCTCCACGCCCGCGCCGCCACCTGGCGCATCACCATGCCGCCCAACAATCTCAAGCAGGCCGACGTTCTCGACGGCGCAATCGTTCTCCCCAATCCCAACGGCAGCGCGCCCGGCCAGTGGCTCGACGTCACCTTCTCCGGCTTCCGCAAGCTCGTCATGCTCCTTCCCGGCCCGCCCCACGAGTGCCGCCCCCTCTTTGACGCCGAATGTCTCTCTCGTCTCCGCGCCGTCGCCCCGCTGCGCTCCATCGCCGTCCGCACGCTCAAGGCCGCCATGATTCCCGAGTCGCAGGCCGACAAGCTCCTCGCTCCCATCTACTCCACCTACGCCGACGTTGAAACCACCCTCCTCGCCCACGCCGGCGACCTGCAAATCACACTTATCTGCTCCAAGCCCACCGCCGAGGCCGCGCAGGCCCGCGTTGACGAGCTCGCCGAGCGCATCGAAGTTGCTCTCGAAGATTGGTTCTATTCCTCCGAGGGCGACACGCTCGAGCAAATCGTTCTCTACTATCTCGGCCTGCGCCAGGCCACGCTCGCCGTCGCAGAAAGCTGCACCGGGGGCCTCATCGCCCAGCGCATCACCTCTGTTCCTGGCGCATCGCGCTCATTTCTTGGCGGAGTTGTCGTCTATTCCGACGAGCTCAAGACCGACTTTGCCGGCGTCCCCGCCGACCTCATCGCGCAGTACGGCGCTGTTTCCGCTGAAGTCGCCAAAGCCCTCGCCGAAGGCATTCGCGCGCGCACCGGCGCAACCATCGGCCTCGGCGTCACCGGCATAGCAGGCCCCACCGGCGCAACGGAATCCAAACCTGTCGGCCTCGTCCACATCGCCGTGTCAGACGCTCAGGGAACCGACGCTATCGACCGCACCTTCCGCGGCGATCGCATTCGTGTTCGCGAATGGGCCAGCCAGTTCGCCCTCGACCTCGTCCGCCGCCGCCTCATGTAGTTACGAAGCCGGCGCGCTCAAATCTTCGCCGGTCTCAATCTGACCATTCCCCTCGCGGCCACACGAATCCCTGCACGCGTCTAGCGCACCATGGGCCAACAAAATAACTGGATCTACTTTTTTGCCGCAAGAATCGGCTTGTAGCCCGACTTTCCCGCTTTTCTCAACGCCGACAATCCCTGTGCAATCGTGAGCAGCGGCGTCGTCTTCACCGTCTTGCAGCTGCCGCCCGCGGCTGCAGCCAGCGACAGCGCGGCAGCACTCACGTTGTTCGGCATTTCCACCACCATCACAAGATCGTAGTCGCCAAACGCCAGCCACGACCCAACCAACTTGCCGCCCAGACCCGCGATCACCTTGCCGATATGTCCTGCGCGATCCTGCGGTTTCGCAATCAACGCGCTCAACACCTCGGAGGTGTACGACACCTGCACCATATAACTTGCCATGGGGAATCACCTTTCTCTGGAAACTTTCCTTCTTGGGGATGGAAGGCTGTTGCAGTATACCCCCGCAATCCGCCATTCAAGCAAATTCTCATCGCGCTCGCAATCCGCCCGCTCCGCCAACAAAACTAACTCCGCCAACCCCGCTAACTCCGCTGCCTCTTTGCTACACTTCTCCTGTCGCCTCATCTCGCTCCACCATGCATCCAATCCCCCACCACCACCGCCGGAGACTTCATGCCAGTCGTTGAGCTCGCCGGAGTCACCAAGGCCTACGAGAGCAAAGTCGCCGTCCGCAACCTCTCGCTCTCCATTGAAGCCGGCCAGATGTTTGGCCTCCTCGGTCCCAACGGCGCAGGCAAAACCAGCTCCATTCGCATGATGATGGGCATTACCATGCCTGACTCCGGCCGCATCACTCTCTTCGAAAAACCCTTCGACCGCCGCAGCCTCGACCGCGTCGGCTATCTTCCCGAAGAACGCGGCCTCTACAAAAAAATGAACGTCCTCGACCAGCTCGTCTTCTTCGGCCGCCTCCACGGCCTCACCGCCGAAGCCGCCCGCAAGCGCGCCGTCGACTGGGCCTCCCGCATGGAAATCTTTGATTCCCTCGACAAAAAAACGCAGGAGTTATCGAAGGGCATGCAGCAGAAAATCCAATTCATCGCCACGCTGCTCCACGACCCCGGCCTCGTCGTCATGGACGAGCCCTTCAGCGGCCTCGATCCCATCAACACCACGCTCCTTCAGGACGCGCTCCTCGATCTCAAATCCCGCGGCAAAGCCATCCTCTTCTCCACGCACCGCATGGACCAGGTCGAGAAACTCTGCGACTCCATCTGCCTCATCAACAACGGCGACGCCGTCCTCAGCGGCAACCTGCGCGAGATCAAGAGCCGCTACGAGCGCAATCGCGTCATCGTTGAATTCGAAGGCAACGCCGACTTCCTCAAGTCCGACGAAATCGCCACGGCCAGCAACTACTCCGGCCACGCCGAAATCACCCTCAAGCCTCACGGCGACGCGCAAAAACTCCTTCACCTCGCCGCGTCCATGGCCGCCATTTACCGTTTCGAACTGGTCGAGCCTTCACTCGAGGAAATCTTCATCCAGACCGTGGGAGGCCGCGCCAATGCGTAATATGCTCCTCGTCGCCCGCCGCGAGTACCTCGAGCAGATTCGCGGCCGCGCCTTCCGCATCTCCACCCTCCTCGTTCCCCTGCTCTTCGTCTTTCTTCTCGGCGTCAGCGCCTTCACCGGCCGCAAGATGGGCTCTGGCAAGCACATTGCCGTCGCCGCCGATAACGCCGCGCTCGCCGCCGATATCCGCGCTACTCTTCTCGATGACAAGCAAGCCCACTTCACCGTCGACACCGTCGCTCCCTTCACCCCTCAGGACCGCGCCGACCTTCTCTCCCGCCTCGCAAGTAAATCCATCGACGGCGTTCTGATCGTCGAAAACTCCGCCTCGGGCACGCCCAAAGTCAGCTACCTGTCGCAATCGTCCGGCGACTTGATGGAAACTTGGCGGCTCGACGCCGCCGTCAACCACGGCCTTCTCGATCTCCGGCTCAGCCAACATGGGCTCACGCCGCAGCAGGTTCAAACCGTCGTCAAGACCGTGACCATCGACACGCTCCTCGTGTCCGGCAGCGGCCAAACCGGCAAGAGTCAGGGCATGGGGCCCTTCTACGCCGCCATGTTGATGACCTTTCTCATGACCATGCCCATCCTTCTTTACGGTATGGACATGGCCCGCTCCGTCATCGAAGAAAAAAGCTCGCGCATCTTCGAGGTCATGCTCGCCGTCGCCCGTCCTGAAGATCTCCTCGCCGGCAAACTCCTTGGCGTCGGCGCCGTCGGCCTCACGCAAATCGCCATCTGGATCGCCGCCGCGGCTCTTCTCTCGGGCTCAGCCTTGCTCGGGCCCATGCTCAGTGGCGACATCAAAATCCACTTCAGCATTCTTCAGGCGGTCCTCTTCCCCATTTACTTCATCCTCGGCTTCTTCCTTTACAGCGCCTTCTTCTCCGGCCTTGCCGCCACCTGCGAAACCGCGCAGGATCTCCAGATGTACATCACCCTCGCCGTCATTCCCACCTGGACCAGCTTTGCCATCCTGCCCTTCCTTCTCAACAATCCCAACTCACCCTGGGTCGTCGCTGCCTCCATCTTTCCTCCCACCGCGCCACTCGTCATGGTCCCGCGCATCGGCATGATGTCCGTCCCCTATCCCTGGTCGCAGCTCGCCATCTCGCTCGCACTCATGGTCCTCAGCATCTGGGTCGTCATCTGGTTCGCCTCCCGCCTCTATCGCGTCGGAATCCTCATGTACGGCAAGCGCGCCACCCTCCCCGAACTCCTCCGCTGGCTCCGTTACAGCTAAATCCTGCTCTGAAAACAGCCGACGAAAGATCTGCTTCTGCTTTTCGTCTCGTTCCACCGCATGAACCCGCCGCGCCCCGGGCGCGCTCCGCCTTGCGGGTCGCGCGCCGAACCCTGCCGCGTCAACCTGTATAAAATTGACCAGCTTCAACACACCGTCTCCCGGCAGAATCCGAATCGCGGAAGAAACAGTGGAGGGACCTTTGTCGGAAAAATCGACGACGAACTCTCGATTCGGCGGGTGATCGCAACACGACACCGGATCGCCCCGCTGTCCGGCCGCAATCGTTGTGTTGCTGGTGCAATTCTCCTCGGCAGCAGTGCCATTCCGGGGAATTGACGCCGGTACAAGGGGATTCCAGCTCAAGCCAAACCATGGAGGAGAAGGCATGTTTCACATACTTTGGTATGTAATCATCGGGCTACTCTCGGGGCTCATCGCGAAATCAGTCATGCATGAGCACATGACGATGTTCTGGACAATCGTGCTCGGCATCGTCGGATCGATCCTCGGCGGCGGCCTCACCCACATGATCTCTCGCTCGAAAAACGAGCGATTTCATCCCGCCGGCCTCATTTTTTCCACACTGGGCGCGATCCTGGTTCTCTTCATCTGCTACAAGCTCAAGATTCATCTCCCCTAGTTTTTTTGTTTGTCCCCTCGGCTCATTTGCCGCCCGGCGAGTTCTGACCACTTTGCGTGAGACGAACTGGCACGGAACCCTCACGCCGCCGGGTGCCCCATCCTGGCTCCGAGGCACCGGGATACCCACTGGGCCGGATCCCGCGCCCAAATGCCGCTTGACCCGAGTGATCAAGGGAATTAAACTCCCCTGCTCAGGAGGATTCTATGAGAATGTCCAAGGCCTCCGCATGTATCGTCTTCTCTTGCGCAGTTCTGTTGCTTCAACCAAAACCAACGGCTTGGGCCCAAACCGCCGCCGCTCCGGTAAATCTGCTCTCCTGGGGTGCCGGCGCGCTCATCGTGCAAGCGCCGCCCTCCTACTCTGACAGCGGCAACTGGTCGCCCGATGCACTTCTCGACGAGCTTCCCAACACGGGTTGGGCCACCAAGGCAGGTGACCTGACGCCCAAGGTCTTCGTGTTTGAGTTGGCGGACAGGAGCCAGATCACCGGCCTGGCCTTCGATACTGCCCAGGCCGAGAACCGGGGTCGCGGAGCCAAGGATTTGAAGGTGGAAATTTCCGACAGCAAGGACGGCGGCTTCACTCCAATCGCCACCCCGTCTCTGGCGCCGGTCATGGATCACCAGAAGTTCGCGCTGAAAACACCAGCCGCCGGGCGTTACCTCAGGCTGACGGTGCTCAGCAACTGGGGCGATAGCCAGTACATGGAAATCATGGATGTCTACGCCTATGGCAAGCCGCTCGTTCAACGAGCGCTGGCCAACAACTCCGGCACCTTTTCTTCCAGCTACGGAAACTTCCACATGCAGCAAACCGGCGCCACGGTGAACGGCTGTTATGAGTGGAACAACGGACTCATAGAAAACGGCGGATTCGACGGCAGGGTGCTCCGCTTCACGTGGACCGAAGGCGAAGTCGGCGGTAACCGCCATGGCGGCCCGGCGATGTTGATCTTCGCCGACGACGGCCAGTCGTTTACCGGCTTTTGGTGGCACGACGGCAACACGAGCGGGAGTCCCAATGGAGACTGGCACGGCACGCGAGTCTCCCGGGACGTTGGCTCATGCCCCTACTGGAAGCCAGGGGCCGGCAACGCGGTCGAGGAGCAGCTCCAGAGTGAAGGGCGCGCTCGCCTCTACGGGATTCTTTTTGATACTGACTCCGACCACCTTAAGGACGAATCCAAACCCACGCTGGATGAACTGGTGGCTGCTGCCCGCGCCCAGCCGTCGTGGAACTTTGCCATCGAAGGCCACACCGACAACGTTGGCAGCGACGCCCACAACCAGGCGCTATCTGAAAAGCGTGCAATCTCCGTCAAAGCCTACCTGGTCGCCGCCGGCGTGAATGAGAACCGGTTGACAACCCAGGGATTTGGGGCCAGCCGTCCCGTCGCCAGCAACGACACCGCGCTGGGCCGTTCACAAAACCGGCGCGTGGAGATAGTCAAGAAGTAGGTCCACAGTCTTGCAGATCGCCGGGTGCCCCATCCTGGCTGTGATCCCATCTGAGCGACCGGAGCGCAGCGATGGGAGTCAAAGGACCTGCTTCTTGGAACCCTGGTGAAGGGTGGGATAGCACGAACCTCAACTCCGCACGATGGGACTAATCCCTGGTCCCTAATTGTGGTGCATCAACA
>PLGG01000039.1 GCA_003138515.1 Acidobacteriaceae bacterium
TCGGTGGAGTAGGCCTTTTCCGCCGACATCTTGTAGGCGAAGCCGGAGCGCTGCATGAAGACAGACATCTCGGCGCGGCCGCCTAATTCGTCAATGAAAACGGCGTCGAGCCAGGGCTTGTAGACCTGGAGGTTGGGATTGACGAGCAGGCCGTAACGGTAGAAGCGCTCAATGTCGTTGCCTTTGAAAGTCGAGCCGTCGCCCCAGATGTGGACGTCGTCCTCCTTCATAGCGGCCACGAGCATGGTTCCCGTGACCGCGCGGCCGATGGGGGTGGTGTTGAAATAGGGAACGCCTGCGGTGGTGATGTGGAAAGCCCCGGCCTGGAGTGCGGCGATGCCTTCGCGTACGAGCGGGCCGCGGCAGTCAATGAGGCGAGCCTTTTCGGCGCCATACTCGAGGGCTGCGCGTGGAATGGCGTCGTAGTCGGTTTCGTCGGGCTGGCCAAGGTTGGCTGTATAGGCGTAAGGAATCGCGCCCTTTTGCTTCATCCAGTGCAGGGCGGCGGAAGTGTCGAGCCCGCCGGAGAAGGCGATGCCAACTTTTTGGCCGACGGGCAGGGACTCGAGAATTACGGACATGCTTCGAAAAACCTCAAAAAGGAATTAAACCGTTAGTTACGCCTAGCTCAGCGCTTGTTCACTTTTGAAACTGGCTGTGTTAGCCAAGCCGCCCAGCAACAACAGCAACAACGCCTTCTGCACGTGCAGGCGATTCTCGGCCTGATCGAAGACGATCGACTGCGGGCTATCGATGACGGCGTCGGTAACTTCCTCTCCGCGGCGCGCAGGCAGGCAGTGCATGAAGACCGCATGGGACGCAGCTTTCTGCATCAGTGCCTCGTTCACCTGGTAGGGCCGGAAAATCGGGGCGCGCCTTGTGGACTCATGCTCGAATCCCATGCTGACGCAGACGTCAGTGTAGACGGCATCGGCGCCTTCGGCGGCTGCCCGCGGATCCTGCATCAGCCGCAGCTCGCTGTGATTCTTCTGGGCAATCTCACGCGCGATGGCTACGATTTCGCTCTTGGGCGAGTAGGCGCGCGGCGTAGCCACGGTGACGTTGGCGCCCAACTGCGCTCCCGTCAGCATGAGCGAGTGGCAAACATTGTTGCCATCGCCAACGTAAGTGAAGTTGAGACCAACGGCAGTACCGAAGTGTTCCTCAAGCGTCATGAAATCGGCAAGCGCCTGGCAGGGGTGCTCAAAATCAGAGAGCGCATTGACGACAGGCACACGCGAGTTGGCAGCCATCTCTGTAATGGTGTCATGCGCGTATGTGCGCAGGACAATCACGTCGACCCAGCGCTCCAGATTCTTGGCGACGTCGGCAATCGTTTCGCGTTCGCCCAGCGGCGAATTGGTTTGATCGACGAAAATCGCATTGCCGCCCATGGTGTTGATGCCGGCCTCGAATGCCAGGCGTGTGCGCAGGCTGGCCTTTTCGAACATGAGCACCATCTGCTTGGCGTCGAGGCCATGGCGGTACTCGCGGGGATTGCGCTTGACGTCGTGTCCAAGTTTCATGAGGGCACGCACCTCAGCGCTGGAGAGATCGGCGATCGAACAAAGATCCTCGCCGGCCATTCGCGCGGCCGCGGCAAGGACATCGGGGTCCTTTTGCACGGGAACCGCGGATTCTTTACGGTCGAGATTTTTACTTTCAAGGGTCGTTCTGCTAGCCATGATGGTGACCTCTCGTCGGCGCATTGTGCGCCGTAGCATGTTCAGTGAAGATTTCGTCGAGCGCGGCAATCGCCGTGTCCACGTGGGCGCGTTCCAGAATGTACGGCGGCAGGAAACGCAGCACGGTGTCGCTGGTGCAGTTGATGAGAATGTGGCGCCTGAGCATTTCAGCAACGGTGAGCTTCGCAAGCTCCGCTGAGTCGAGCTCCGCGGCGATCATCAGGCCCTTTCCGCGGACGTCGACAATGGTCTCGTGCCGGGAGGCGAGCGAGCGCAGGCGCTCCATAAAATAGCCGCCGACCTCAGTCGCACGCGCCAACAGGCCGTTCTTCTCGATCGCATCGATGACGGCGATGCCGACAGCGCAAGCCAGCGGGCCACCGCCGAAGGTTGTGCCGTGCATGCCTGCGTGCATCACCCGCGCAACTTCTTCGGTACACAGCACTGCTCCGAGTGGAAGCCCGCCTGCAAGTGGCTTGGCGAACGTGGTCACGTCGGGTTGGATTCCGTAGTGCTGATACGCACACCATTTTCCAGTGCGTCCCATGCCGGATTGAATCTCGTCGACAATGAGCAAAGCGCCGGTGGAGTCGGCCAACGCGCGCGCCTCAGAGAAGAACTCCTGGGTGAGTGGCCGCACACCGCCTTCGCCCTGAATGGATTCGACGAGGATGGCGCAGACTTCATTCGAGAATTTGGCGCACAGATCGGCAACGTCGTTGAAGCGTACGAATTCAACTCCCGGAACCACGGGAGCGAACGGCTCGCGGTACTTTTCCTTGAACGTGGTGGACATGGAGCCGAACGTGCGGCCGTGAAAGCTCTGCTCCAGGGCAAGGAACTTCGTACCGATGTTCGCGCCCTCGCTTCGCTTCAGTCCCGCATAGGCGCGCGCAAGTTTGAGCGCGCCCTCCCACGCTTCGGTGCCGGTATTGGCGAAGAAGGCGCGGTCCAGCCCGGTGCGCTCGGCGAGACGCACGGCCAATTCTGCTTGGCCCTCGTGGTAGTAGAGATTCGACGAGTGGATGAGCGCACGGCTCTGGCGGGCAATCGTCTCCACAATTACCGGATGGTTGTAGCCTAGGGCGTTGACGCCGATGCCGCTGAGCAGATCGAGGTAGCGATTACCCGCTTCATCGATGATGGATACACCTTCGCCGCCGACGAAAAGCACCGGACTCCGCTCGTAGGTCGAGAGGAGCAGGCGGGCTTCTGCGGCGCGAATCTCTTCGAGTTTCATTGTTCTAAAAACCTCCTAGGCAACCATCACTTCAGTGCCTTGCGCTACTCGCGAGCTGCACAAATCGGGCAGAGAACCTGCAGCTTCGGCGGGCAGAATCCGCACGCGCTTCACGCCGTTCAGAAGCGCCTCACGGCATGCGCTAAGCTTGGGCAACATGCCGCCGGAGATCACCGCACTCTTGACCATCTCCGCAATTTGATCGATGGAAAGCCAGCGCAGAACTTCGCCGTTGGCTCCTTTGACGCCGGGCACGTCGGTGAGGAAAACCAGCGCGTCGGCGTGGCAGGCAACGGCACAGGCTGCGGCCATCTCGTCAGCGTTGATGTTGTAATACTCGCCGTCGAATCCGAGCGCCATGGAGCAAAGGACCGGAACGCCATTCAACTGCCACACGGCCTCAATCCAGCGGGGGTCGCTCGCGGCGATCTCGCCCACGAATCCGAGATCGGGCGACGTACGCTTCTTGCGCGCGCGAAAGAGCAATCCGTCGCCACCTGAGAGGCCGACCGCCGGTTGGCCCAATGCGCCCAAAGCCGCGACCAGGCCTTTGTTCACGCGGCCGGCAAAAACCATCAGCGCGACGTCGCGTGTTTCCGCGTCAGTGACGCGCAGGCCATCGATGAACTCGCTCTGCTTGCCCAGCGCCTTGAGCGTCCGGGTCAACTGCAATCCGCCGCCGTGAACGACGACCACCTGGTTGCCATCACGCGCCAGTTCGGCGATGGCTCGTGTGCAGCCTTCGAGCAGCTTGGGGTCTTCAAGGCCAGCGCCACCGAGTTTGACGACGTACTTCATTTCAAGCCCTCCGTGGCGGGTTTCATGCGAGACCCTCCGATTCGGGCCAGCCCTGCATGACGTTCAGATTCTGCACCGCCTGGCCGGCAGCGCCTTTCAGGAGGTTGTCGAGGCAACTGATGATGACTGCGCGTTTGCCGCCGGCATCGAGTTGAAATCCGATGTCTGCGTAGTTGGTCCGCACGGAATACTGAATCTGCGGCAATGTCTTTTCGTAAAGCCGAACCATCGGGCTGCCTGCAAAGAACTCGCGATACACCCGCGCCACACTCTCATGCGTCTGCGCCTTCGTAAAGTGCACGTAGATCGTCGATAGAATTCCACGTGGAATCGGCAACAAGTGCGGCGTAAAGACAATCTGGCAGCCCGAAACGCCGATCTCCTCCAATATTTCGCCGGTATGGCGATGCGCAAACACGCTGTAGGCGGAAAGATTGTCCGCCGCGTACATGAAGTGCGTTCTGGCAGAGGGAAGTTTACCGGCTCCGCTGACGCCGCTTTTGGCGTCGGCCACAATTCCATGCTCGAGATCGACGAGGCCGGCTGCAACCAGAGGCTTCAGAGCCAAAATGATCGAGGTTGCATAGCAGCCTGGATTCGCGACCAGTTGCGCAGACGCAATCCGTTTCCGATGCAGCTCTGGCATACCGTAGACGGCCCGCGCCTGCGTAGAGGCAGCCAGTTCGGTTGCTTCGTCCGCGAAGGCATACACGGCACGGTTGGCTGGCTCCGTCAACCGCCAGGCTGCGCTCAAGTCGATGACGCGGAGCCCGCGCTTGAGGGCTTCCGGAACCCACTCGCGCGATTGCTCGTGCGGAGTGGCGAGAAACAAGACTTCAGCACTGCGCTCGGCCAGGAGCTCCCATGAGAAGGGTTCGAGCTTCAGCTCGGCGCTTCCGTTGTTGTCTGCCAGTTGAGGGTGAATCTCGGTGAGCGGAACTCCACCTCGCGCCTGGTCCTTGGCATCTACACGTCCGGCAAACACCGGCGGCCTTCCCTTCAAGCGAGGATGATGCAGCAGCAGCCGCGCCAACTCGGCTCCGGCGTAACCGGTCACTCCCACAACCGCGGTTTGTATCGTCTTCGTCATACTTCGAGCATCGTCCTTAGACGCGTTTCGACTTCACTCGCGTGGCGCGAATCCGTGCAAATTAACAGAACTGTGTCATCGCCGGCAATGGTGCCGACGACTTCCGGCCATTCCTCGCGATCGAGGGCCGCCGCAACCGGCTGCGCCCCGCCCATTACCGTACTCAAGACCACCTGGTTCATAGCCTGGCGTACGCGCAAACCAAAGCTGTCGATCATTTCACCGAGGGAAAGCGGTTGATCCTCTTCTGCCGCTGCCGCGATTGTTGGCACGTTGTGCCCATTGGGAAGCGAGTAGCCGCCGGGGCCCTTTGACAGCCGCAGCTTATGAATGTCCCGCGAAAGCGTAGCCTGCGTCACATGAATGCCGCGGCGGCGTAACTTGCGGCGCAACTCATCCTGGCTCGCTACCGGCGAGCTGGCAAGCACTTCGCGAATTACATTGAGCCGCTGGGCAGTCATTCCCAAGTATCGATTCCTTATGCAGGCAAATCAAAGGCGCGGTCCGCATGGCGGAAACCGCGCTTGTATAAATATACGGTAGGCCTGTATAAGTATGCAACACATATTTTGGGGGAGTGCAGAAGTTGGTACCCGACGGGCAATACGTGCGAGGGCCTCGTTGATGACGGAATTCATTGCTCGATCGCATCGAATTCCAGACAAGCTTCACTTCAGATCTCGCCAGTTTGGCCCGAACGACAGATCGGCAACAAGCGGCACCTTGAGTTTGACGACACCCTCCATCTCCGCCCGCACCATGGCCGCGGCTTCGTCGGTCTCGTCACGAGGCACTTCGAACAAGAGCTCATCGTGGACCTGCAGGATCATGCGCGCTTTGAGCTTTCCGTCAGTCAGCTTGCGGTCGAGACTAATCATCGCCAATTTAATGAGATCGGCCCCGGTACCCTGAAGCGGTGTGTTGATCGCAGTGCGCTCGGCGAATCCGCGCTGATTCGGATTGCGGCTCTCAATATCCGGAATCGGCCGTAGGCGTCCAAACATGGTACGCACGGAACCCTCCCGCCGTGTCTGTTCGAGCGTTTTTTCAATAAACGCTCTCACGCCCTGGTAGCGCGCAAAGTATCGATCGATGTAAGCCTTTGCTTCGGCCTGCGGAATGCCCAACTGTGCCGCGAGGCCGAATGCGGAGATTCCGTAAACAATGCCGAAGTTCACGGCTTTCGCGCGATTGCGGGTCTCCTTGTCCATGGTGTCGACGGGGATGCCGAAGACTTCGCTGGCTGTAAGCGTATGAATATCGATGTTTTCAGCGAAGGCGCGAATCAGCAGCGGATCGGCGCTGAAGTGTGCCAGCAGGCGGAGCTCGATCTGGGAGTAGTCGGCTGAAAGCAATTGCGTGCCTGGCGCGGCGGTAAATGCGGCACGAATCTCGCGCCCCAGCTCCGTGCGCACGGGAATGTTCTGCAAATTCGGATTGACCGATGAGAGGCGGCCGGTAGCCGTGGCCGCAGCCTGAAATGTGGTGTGCACGCGCGAATCAACATCGGCGAGCAGCGGCAAAGCATCGACGTAGTTGGATTTAAGCTTGGACAGATGCCGGTACTCGAGAACGAGTCGCGGAACTTCGTGTTGGTCGGACAGGAATTCCAGTACATCTACCGCAGTGGAGATGGCCTTGTTTTTACCCCGAGCCGGCGGAGCAGGCAGGCCCAACTTTGTGAAGAGAACGATGCCAAGCTGCTTGGGTGAGTTGATATTGAAGCGTTCGCCGGCCAACTCGAAGATGCGCTCGCCGACGCGGGTCAATTCGCCACTGAACTTGTCCGACAGCCTGCTCAACGCAGTTGTATCAATGCGCACGCCAGCTTTTTCCATGCGATAGAGCACTGGCGCCAGCGGCAGATCGATTTCAGCGTAGATGCGCGCGAGGCCGACTTTGTCGACTTCTTCGCGCAAATCGGGAACGAGCGCATGAATCGCGGCGGCCGCCGCGGGCAGCGACGAGGGTGGCGGCTGGTTGTTGCGGGCGGCGACATCGGCCAATGCCTGCGTGGCGTGGGTGGGGTTGAGGGCGTAGGAGAGAAGCATGGAGTCGTCTACGGGACCATGCAAATCGACGCTCATGTCGCCGAGGGTGTGCAGCGCAAGCTTCCAATCGTGTACGCGCTTGGGCACGGCGGCGTTTTCGAGGAGCGCGCAGAGCTCCGGGGTAAGTGGCAAGCGCAGAGCGCGGGCGGGATCGGCGCAGACTCCCACGTGGAAGTGGATCTTCTTTTCGGCAGCCTCAGCCACGTCAAGCAGCGACAACTCCGGCGGTTGCTCGTCTTCGGATTCGTCCACTGGCGGCTCTACTGCATCGAGCGCAAAGGCGAAGCCATGTTCGCGCGCTGCGGCGTAGAAGGCGGCGGCCTGCTGGGCGCTAGGTTCATCGATGAGCTCAACCAAAGCTCCGCCCTCCGCAGGAGCAAGGTCTCGGAGCATCGATGTGAACTCGAGCTCGGTGAATAGCGTGCGGCAGGCCTCAAGGTCGGGCGGCTGGGTTTCCATCGCGGCCAGGTCCAGCGCCAGCGGCACATGAGTGTCGATGGTGACGAGTTCTTTTGAAAGCAGAACCGTGTCGCGATTCTGCTCGAGCGATTCGCGGTAGGCCTTGCGCTTGACCTCAGCAGCGCGGTCGAGCACGGCCTCGACAGTGCCGAATTCCTTGATCAGCTCCACGCTGCCTTTGTCGCCGATGCCAGGCGCGCCGGGAATGTTGTCGACCGAGTCGCCTCGCAGGGCCATGACGTCGACGACTTTGTCAGGGGGGACACCGAGCGTCTCGGTGACCTTGGCTGGATCGAGAATCAGGTTGTCCTTTTGCGGATTGAGGATCTTTACCTGCGGAGTGACCAGCTGCATCATGTCCTTGTCGCCGGAGACGATGAAGACCTCGTGCTGCTGCTCGGCGGCTTCGCGGGCCAGGGTGCCGATCACGTCGTCGGCCTCAAAACCTTCGGCCTGGAGAATGGGAATGCGCAGCGCCTCGAGGGCGCGGCGAATGTAGGGAATCTGGCGGCGAAGGTCCTCGGGCATGGCCTCGCGCTTGGCCTTGTAGCCCTCGTAGCTCACGTCTTCGAAGCTCTGAGTCTTGCCGTTCCAGCGGCGCAGAGTTCCGATGGCGCGCGCGCGCTCGTCGCGAAAGACTTCGCCGCTGACGTCAAAGACGGCGGCAAAGTATTTGGGTGCGAAGTCCTGGCGGAGCTTCTTGATCATGTTGACGAAGACGTAGGTGGCTGCCGTGGGCAAGCCGGAGCGCGTGGACATGGGCCGCGAGCGCTGCATGGCGTGATAGGCGCGAAAGATGAACGACATCGCGTCGAGAAGGAAGACAGGCGGCCTGGATTGCTCGGTCATCGGTAGTGAGAATAACAGGCGCGTGGGCGGCGTGGTGACTGCGGTGCGGGCGAGGACGCCGGCGGTACCGCCGACACCTAAGCCGGTCTCCTGGCCGGCGATACAAGTTGAACCATAGCCGTCTATCAGGCGATGAACATGCAGTCGCCGTAGCTGAAGAAGCGGTAGCGCTCGTGGATTGCGTGCTTGTAGGCCGAGAGAACGCGGTCGAGACCAGTGCGGTCAAAGTTGGCACGCTCGGGGCCAGCGAAGGCGCTGACCAGCATGAGCAGGCTGGACTGGGACAGATGGAAGTTGGTGAGCAGGGCGCCGACGATGCGAAATTGGAAGCCGGGAAAGATGAAGATGTTAGTTGCTGCGGAGTGCGGTTTGATGGGGCCTTCTCCAGCGGCCAGCGCGGCGGCTTCGAGGGTGCGGACAACTGTTGTGCCGACGGCGACGATGCGGCGGTTCTCCGCGATAGCGCGATTGATGGCTTCGGCGGCTGCGGCGCCGATGGTATAGCGCTCGCTGTGGAGATGGACTTGGTCAACGAGCTCGACGCGGAGCGGAGCGAATGTGCCGAGGCCAACGTGGAGCGTGACGCACGTTATCTCGATTCCTTTGGATGAGAGTTGTTCAAGAACAGCCGGCGTGAAGTGAAGGCCCGCTGTGGGCGCGGCAACGGAACCGCGTTCGCGGGCAAAGACGGTTTGATAGCGGTCGCGATCGGCATCGGCGTCGTCGCGATGGATGTACGGCGGCAGCGGCGTGTGGCCGATCGAATCGAGCACAGCGAAGAAGTCGGCTGTAGAATCCTTGGCCGGCGCGAACTCGAGCAGGCGCTCGCCGAACTGGCCACGCTCGAGGACATCGGCTTCGAGCGCGATGTCGCCGTTGGGCGCGGGAAAGACGAGCCGCTCGCCTATGGCAACTTTGCGGCCGGGACGAACGAGGGCGCGCCAGCGATTATCGCCTGCAGGCTCGACCAGCATGACTTCGATGCGGCCAGTGGGCTTCTCTCGATCCCGGACTAATGTGCGGTGCGCGTAGAGACGCGCGGGAATGACGCGGCTGTCGTTGAGTACGAGAAGATCTCCGCGGCGCAGATGTTCTCCAAAACGAAAGAAAGAATCGTCGCGGAATGCGCCCGTTGCGCGGTCCATAACTAACATGCGGCTGGAGCCGCGCTCGGCTGGAGGTTCTTGCGCGATCAGCTCTTCTGGAAGATCGTAGTCGAAGTCTTCTACGCGGAGATCCGCACTTTTGCTCTTTGCGGAAGTCTGTTCAGACATTGGATCTTCCAAAGTGCGCAAGCGCGTTTTTGCGGGCGCGTTCGAGGGCAGCGTTGAGTTGTTCGCGCTGCCGCTCGACGTCGCTTTCGGCGAGATCGGCAGGAACTTTTGTCCAGCGAGACCAACTGACGGCGATGCGCGTGAACGGCATGGGCACGAGGAATCGATCCCAGGAATGCAGCGACAAGGCGCGGCGCGGCTGCAGATGAAACGCTCCGATGCGCGCGCCGGTGAGAGCGGCGAGCTTGATGGGGCCAGGCTTGGTGCGAAAAATCGGGCCGCGCGGGCCGTCGGCGGTGAAGATCGCGGGACGGCCGGATTCGATGACGCTCTTGAGGCCGAGCAACCCTTCCCGTGCGCCGCGCGAGCTGGAACCGCGCACTGTCTTGTATCCGAAGAGCTCGAGAGTGCGAGCGATGAGCTCGCCGTCGAAGCTCTGGCTGACGATGATCGTCGCGCCGGTGCGGCGGAAGTAAAACGTGCAGGGCAGAACACATTGGTGCCAGAAGCAGAAGATTTCAGCCGCTGCTCCGGCGCCGAAGGGAAGCGGCGTGGCTCCTTCTTCGGCGATGGTTTCGAAGCGCCAGGTTCGGCCGACGACCGAGAGCAGCGAGCAAACGAGGCGCGGAACTACAGCCAGCGCGATGCGCTGACGGAAAGAAAACTGTTCGCTGGCTGCGTTGGTCACTTCGTCGATTTTAAGGCGCAGAAAGGATGAACTGGTTAGCGAGTCAGCAGCAAAGCTCCGAAAACGAAACTGTGAGACTGTGAAACTGTGAGACTGTGGACTGCAAGCTACTGATTCTAAAGGCTCCACAGTT
>PLGG01000065.1 GCA_003138515.1 Acidobacteriaceae bacterium
GCGACTACTACCTGCGCGAGCAGATGAAGGCCATCCAGAAGGAGTTGGGCGAGCAGGACGAGGGACAGCGCGACATCGACGAGCTGCGGCAGAGGATTGAAGCCTCGGGCATGCCCGAGGATGTGAAGAAGGAAGCCTTGAAGGAGCTGGCGCGGCTGCAGCGGATGTCGCCGATGGCCGCGGACTACTCGCTTACCCGGAACTACATCGAGTGGCTGGCGGTGCTGCCGTGGGCCAAGAGTTCGGGATCGAAGGTCGATATCAATGTGGCCAAGCAGATTCTGGACGAGGACCACTACGAACTGACAAAGGTAAAGGACCGGATCCTGGACTACCTGAGCGTTCTGGAATTGAAGCCGAACATGAAGGGACCGATTTTGTGCTTTGTTGGGCCGCCAGGGGTGGGCAAGACGAGCCTGGGCCGATCGATTGCGCGCGCTCTGGGCCGCAAGTTCCAGCGCGTCTCGCTGGGCGGCATGCATGACGAGGCGGAGATTCGGGGCCACCGGAGAACGTACATCGGGGCTCTGCCGGGACAGATCATTCAGAGCATCCGGCGGGCCGAGACCAACGACCCGGTGATCATGCTCGACGAGGTGGACAAGCTGGGACGGGACTTCCGCGGCGATCCGGCATCGGCGCTGCTGGAGACGCTGGACCCGGCGCAGAACAACACGTTCCGCGACAATTACCTTGACGTGCCGTTCGATCTGTCGAAGGTGCTGTTCATTTGCACGGCGAATATGCTGGACACGGTGCCTCCGCCGCTGATCGACCGCATGGAGATCATCCCGTTGCAGGGCTACAGCGAAGAGGAAAAAGTGCACATCGCCAGCCGGTACCTGATTCCGCGGCAGATCACAGAGAACGGAATCACGCCAGAGCAGATCGAGTTGCCTGAGGCGGCGGTGCGGTACATCATCCGTCACTACACGCGGGAGGCGGGCGTGCGCAAGCTGGAGCAGACGATCGGGACAGTGTGCAGAAAGCAGGCGCGGCGCGTGGTGGAGGGACATACAGAAAAGCTGGTGGTGACCAAAGAGACGCTGAAGGAATTCCTTGGCGGCATCCAGGTGCGCGTCGAGACCGAGGTGGCGGAGCGAGTGAAACGGCCCGGCGTGGCCGTGGGCCTGGCGTGGACGCCGGCTGGCGGCGACATCCTGTTTATCGAGGCCAACAAGATGAAGGGCAAAGGCGGCTTTACGATGACCGGGCAGATCGGCGAGGTGATGCAGGAGTCGATGCAGGCCGCCCTGACCTGGGTGCGCTCGAACGCGACGCGGCTTGGTTTGGCAGAGGACTTCACCAAGGAGATGGACATCCACATCCACGTACCGGCGGGGGCGATTCCCAAAGACGGGCCGTCGGCCGGCGTGACCATGGCCACGGTGCTGGCTTCGCTGCTGACGGACACTGCGGTGCGGCCGTTAACGGCCATGACCGGCGAGATCACGCTGAGCGGGAACGTGCTGCCGGTGGGCGGGATCAAGGAAAAGTTCCTGGCGGCGCGGCGGGCCGGAGTTGAACAGATCATTCTGCCGGCAGAAAACCGCCAGAACGTGGAGGAGGACCTGACGCCGGAGATGATGGAAGGCGTGACGGTGCACTACGCGAGCGAGATCGAGGACGTGCTGACGGTGGCGTTGCCGCTGCTGGCGGCGCGGCCGCAACTTCAACCAACCCCGGCGATCCTGGCGGCGAGCGTAGCAGCGTGACCTTTTCCCATTTTGTGTGAGCAGGCCGGCGAAACTGCCGGCCCTTTTTTTTTGAGTAGCAAAACGCGGAGCTTGTCCTGTTTTGGGCGGCGCGGTTGATTTCGAAAGATGGGTGGTTCAAAGTTGGCACAAGCCGCGGCACTACAAGTCTGAATCCGGCTGGGGAAGCGGCAGATTTGCCGATATAAGCCGAGGAACCCACTGCGTTCGCACGCTGAGATTCCCACAATCGCCGCACCCAGGAGCCACGGAAGCAAGGTGGCTTTTTCATTCTTACGTGCTTCTTCGCACGGAGTGGGACTGGGGCGCCGGCATTGCGAGATCGCTCGAAGAGCGGGATTATGGCGGCAACTCACACGATTGTTCCACTGCATCTGTCGGGGAACACGACCGAGCAGCAAAATAAACTGCTCCAGGAAAGCCTTGGCGATGCTGTGCAGACTGCCTACCGCGAGTCCATCGAGCAACTCGACCGGCAAAGCGCGCAGGCGGTCATTGAAAACGACGCCAAGCTCAAAGCCGAGGTGAGCGCGGCGGTCTTCGAAATCATCCGCAGCCATACCGTGAGCCATAAGTTTGAAGACGAGGAAGTGGCGTCGGACCGGGTCTATCCTCCGACGTACCATCTGCGGCCCATTGAAGCGCAAGTAACGGCGCTGAGAAAGGCGTTCCCAGCCCTTGGCAACTGTCAGGAGAAGCTGGGGCGCGTTCCGTTGCCCGATGAACCCGAAGGCTGGTTTGCGATTCCGCGGTGGCAGGCTTTGGCGCCTACGTACAACGAAGCTGTAGAGATGCTGCTTGGGGTTCTGGCCTCGCGGCGCAGGTTTTCCGACCGAATCGCGGGACGCCTCGGGGAGAAATATCTGCGGCAGACCGAGCGCAGCAGACTCGCAGAAACGATTCTGGCCGATCAGCAGCCCGGGAACGACATTCTGGTGGTTGCCGCGCAGGCCGGCCTTTTGCATCGCGGATCTTCGGCTCGGCGGACGCGCGTGGCCCTAGCCGGAAATGAATTCGGCCTGGGCGTGTTCGCCATTGGCGCGATGCTTTTGACTCACCCGGAGCGCTTATCGAGCGGCGATTCGCTCATGATCGACTGCGGAGGCGATGAGTATTCGCCGCGGGCCGACTACACTTTCGATCGCGTCCCGTTGTTCGACTTCGACATTTCGGGAATCGAGTTCAGCATCTTCTACGAAGACCGGGCCCGGAATCTCTGGGGCACGCCGACCGGATTCCTTTACAAGGCCGTCTGAACGGCTGTTGATTCAACCCCTGATTTCAGTCAACTGCGTCTAACCAGCAGGCGGTATGCTTTCCCTAACCATGCAGGTACGCGTGATTTCCTTTGGGATTTTGAAGGAGTGGCTTAGCCCCGCCGCCCATTCGGTCGAGCTGCCGGAGGGCGCGACGGTGGAGACGTTGCTCGAACACTTGCGCGCGGAACTGCCGGAGCGCGCGCCCAAAGATGCATTCCGCGGCATCGCGGTGGGCGTGAACGCCGAATATGCGAAGGCATCGCAGGTTCTGCATGACGGCGATGAAGTGGGTTTGTTGCCGCCGGTCTCGGGCGGTGCTACACACACGGGGACTGGGCGTGCAGGTGATCAGCGCACGGAGACTGCGCGTCCGGGGACTGCGCGCACGGCGAACGATTTGGAGGAGAGCGAGGGAGAACAAGAGGTCATTGTCGCACTGGCGCGGGAGGCAATTGAAGCGGGCCAGATTGTTGCGGCGGCCAAGAGCGGCGAGGACGGAGCGGTGGTGGTGTTTGACGGGATCGTACGCAACCATTCGCGCGGACGCCGGACGCTTCACCTGGACTACGAGGCCTATGAAGAGATGGCGATCCGGCAGATGCGGGAGTTGGGTGAGAAGGCGCGCGAACGATTCGGCGTGCGCCAGGTGACGGTGGTTCACCGGCTGGGGCGGCTGGAGATTGGCGAGACGAGCGTGCTGATCGCGGTGGCTTCCGCGCACCGCTCGGCGGCGTTCGAGGCGTGCCGCTGGCTCATCGACACGATCAAGCAGACCGTTCTCATTTGGAAAAAGGAGACGTTTGCCGACGGTCAAGTGTGGGCGCCGGGCGAGCCGTTCCCCGAGGGGATGACGGTGGACGCCGCTGAGGCCCCGCATGAGGACTAGCTCAACGTGTCTTCGTCGATTGTGCGCGGCTGCCGGCCTGTGTGCGGTAGTGGCGGCGGCTCCTATCGCGATGACAGCGCAAGAGGCCACGTTCCACGTGGACGTGAAGCTGGTGAACATCTTCGTCAACGTGACGGACAAGAATGGTTCCCTCGTAGGCGGGCTTACCAAAGACGATTTTGCGGTCTTCGAAGATAACCGGCCGCAGAAGATCGCGTTGTTCGAGCGGAAAACCGACGTGCCGCTGAATCTGACGTTGGCCATCGACACATCGGGGAGCGTGCGCAAGGATCTCGACGAGGAGGCGAACGCGGCGCGGCATTTTGCGCACGACATTCTCCAGCCAAAAGACCAGATGAGCGTGATCGAGTTCGCCACGGACGTGACCGAGCTGACTCCGTTCACCAACAACCTTTCGCAGATCGATCACGCCGTCGGTGGGCTCCGCTCGGATTTTGCGACCGCGCTGTACGACGCTATTCGCCTGGGCTCCGAGGGGCTGGGCAAGCGAAAGGGGCGCAAGGTTCTGGTGCTTGTCTCGGACGGGGACGACACGGCCAAGTCTTCAACCTACGCGCAGGCGCTGGAGGCGGCCCTGCGGAACGAGGTGATGATTTATTCGCTGATCGACGTGCCGATTGAAGCCAGCGCCGGGCGAGATACTGGCGGCGAGCACGCGCTGATCACACTGGCCGAACAAACCGGCGGAAAGCATTTCTACGTGAGCGATGGCGGGCTGGACAAGGCATTCGCCAAGGTGAGCGACGACCTGAGGACGCAATATTTGATCGGGTACTATCCGCAGCACCAGGTTCCCGGCACAGACTTTCATCGCGTGGTGGTGACAATTCCGCGCGCGGCGGCGGACGAGTTCAGCGTGCGCAACAAAGCCGGCTACTATGCGGACACGCCGGTGAAGAGCAACTGACGCTGGCAGAGAAAATTCCACCCAAAACTGGTTGATCTCTGCGGATTTGCAGCAGCCCGAACGTCGTGCAAACGCCGTTACAGGCATTTGCATCTAAAATGACACTATGACTTCTCCATTGTCTTCGCGCCGCCGCTCCAAGACTCCGCCTCCGGGCGAAACCGGTCAGGAAGGGCTCTATCTGCGCTCCCTGAGCGATCGCCAGGTAATTGTGAACATCAAGTTGAGGGACGGCGAGTCGGTGCGCGGGTGGATCGAGTACTTCGACGACTCGATGCTGCGGCTGACGCGCGAGGGTCAGCCCAATTTATTTATCTACAAGAACCAGATTCGCACGATCAGCGAAGCGGGCCGGCGGCGAGTCACGCGCTATGAGCCCACGGACGGGGCAGGACCGGACGCACCCGGACCGGACGGACCCGGACCGCACGGGGCAGGGCTGTGAGCGGCCGAGCGGAGCCGGCGATTGCGCAAAACCTGACATATATTCCCAAGGTCGCGGAGATTGCGCGCGAAGCAGGTGCGCGGCTGCGCGAATACTACGCGCAGGGCGTGGAGACCGAGTACAAAGGCGACGTGGACATTGTGACCGTGGCCGACCGCACGGTGGAGAAACTGATCCGCACGCGGCTCGGCGAGGCCTTCCCGGATCACGGAGTCTACGGCGAAGAGGGCACGCGCGAGCGGATGGAAGGCGAGTTCCGCTGGTACGTGGACCCGCTGGATGGAACGACCAACTTCGCGCACGGATTCCCGCAGTTCTGCGTGTCGTTAGGCCTGGAGCACCGAGGGGCGGCCATGAAAGCCGGCGAAGATGGAACGCTGGTGGCGGCGGTGATTTACGATCCGCTGCGGGACGAGCTGTTCACTGCGGAACGCGGGCAGGGGACGCAACTGAATGGGAAGGCAGCGAGAGTTTCGCGCACGCGGGAGCTGGCTGAGGCGCTGCTCGCAACGGGGTTTCCCAGCCGCAAGCGGCACGCGAGCCCCAATATTCACTTTTACCAGGAGTTCACGCTGCGGTCGCACGGGGTGCGGCGGGCGGGCTCGGCGGCGCTCGACTTGGCTTATGTGGCTTGCGGACGCATGGATGCGTTCTGGGAGTTCAATCTGAATCCGTGGGATACGGCGGCGGGGATTCTGCTGGTGGAAGAGGCCGGAGGGCGGGTGACGGACTTTGCGGGTGCGCGGTTCCAGCTCAAGAGCGACGAGATTCTGGCGTCGAACGGATTGATCCACGAAGAGCTGATCGGTCTCTTTGCCGACATGTTCGCCGGACGTGGCTTGTCGCCGATTCCGACGCCGGAAGAGTTTGCGAGAAACAGGGTACGAGCCACCCCATCGAGCACAAATCGCTCGCTGGGGACCCCGGCCGGAAACAAGGGACCGAGGGACCAAGAGGGCAACGGGTGAGCATTCATAAAGTCCATAGATTTAGATGACCGATGTTTTGGACGCCAGCAGGGCTGATACCAGCCGCCGTCAGCCTTGGATTTTGAACGGGTCGGGCATTCTTGTTCCCTTGGTCCCTCGGTGTCTTGGTCCCTGTTTTTTCCGTTCCCGCATGGCAAAACGCGGGCGGACAACGCGGAAGTCAGGGCGCGGGGCCGTATGCTACTATCAGCGTCGTAAAGATCAGAGCGGCGCGCAAGCGCGAGGCCGCGGGAATCCCCGGAGAGAGCAGAGATGGCATACGTCATTGCAGAACCCTGTATCGGCACCAAGGACACCGCCTGTGTAGACGCCTGTCCCGTCGATTGCATTCACCCCAAGAAAGATGAAGCCGGTCATGCCGAGGCCGATCAGTTGTTCATCGACCCGGTCGAGTGCATCGACTGCGGAGCATGCGTGCCGGTATGCCCGGTGTCGGCCATCTTTGCGCAGGACGATCTGCCCGAGAAGTGGGCCCACTTTACCGAGAAGAACGCCACGCACTTCGGCCGGTAGACGGCTGAAAAGCATCGAGCGGCAGTAGCCCAAGAGAACGCGCATCCCGCCCGGCGGAATGCGCGTTTGTGTCTGGGTTGACGATGCAAAAAACTAGGCGATGAGTTCCATCCCGGCATCGCGCGCCGCGATGTGATCAAAGGTCACCGTCTTGCTGCATCCCGCGGCTCGCGCCGAGGCTGCGATCAGGCAATCGGCAAAATCGACTTTGGAAAAGCGAAATCGCCGGACCGCCTCCGCCAGCACTTCGGCCTGTTCTACAACCACGGTGTCCAGCGCGAGCAGCCGGTCGAGAGTTATGGCAATTGTCATCCGCTGGGCGCGATTCTTGCTCTTTAGTACCCAGACGAACTCGAGAATGGCCGCCAGCGAGGCCCACCCCGGTTCAACCTCACTGAGTGATTTCATGAGCCGGCGCGCCTTTGGGCTTTGAACCGGATCGTCGTCGAGGAAGTAACGGAGCAAGAGATTCGTATCTAACCCGGTCACGCGGCCTCTCCGTCCGAGACTGGAGTTGCGTTGCTTTTCGTGGCGTCGTCGAGCTCCGCCGCATGGTCCGCCAGCAACTGATTCATTTCCTCATCCGATTTCGGGACTGCGAATCCCGCAAGGCATCCGGCGAGATCCATGATCGACCCGACTTTCCGCACGATGAAGTCGCCGTTCTCGCCTTTGATGAAGACGATTTTCTCGCCCGGGCTCAAACCCATCGCATTCCTTACTTCTGCAGGAATAGTAATTTGACCTTTCGATGTCACTTTTGCCTTATACACTGCGGGATTCCTTTCTTTTGCAGCTTTCTCCTTACATGGTTATCCTGTTCCTTACATCTTATCACAACGTCGGAATTGCCGGGACCGGCAAGTGCGATGATGGAATCGCATGAGCGTGCTCACTTCGGAAGCGGTGGTTCTGCGCACCTGGCCGGTGCATGAGGCCGACCTGCTGGTGAGCTTTTTTACGCGCGATTACGGCCGGCTGAAGGGCATGGCCAAGGCGGCGCTCAAGAGCCGCAAGCGGTTCGGCGGGGCGTTGGAGCCGATGACGCTGGCGCGGGCGTGGTTCGCGGAACGCCCGCGGCAAGAATTAGTGAGGCTCGACCAGTTGGAGATTCTGCGATCGCCGCTTTCGACGCCGGTGGACCAAACACGCATGGCGGTGTTGAGCTTTTATGCCGAGGTGATCGACGAGGCGCTGCCGGAGCGCGATCCGCAGGCGACAGTGTTCAGGTTGTTGGCGAGTGTGCTGGAGCAGACCACGGCCGCCAAATCGGAAACAGTCCAGCCTTGGATGGCGCTGACGTATTTTTCGCTATGGATGACGCGGCTGATGGGATTGCTGCCGGACATCGCCCACTGCATGGTGTGCGGAGACACGCTCAGCGAGGGCGAAGTGCGTTTCAACGCCTATGCCGACGGATTGTTTTGCGGGCTGCATGCGAATGGGAGCGGGAGCGCGCTCTCGGCCGACTCGTGGCAACTGGCGCAGCGGATGCTGCGGGCGCCGGCGGCGAATTTTGCCGGCGAGGCGTGGCCGCGGAAGCGCGGGCAGGATCTGCGGCGCTTCACGCTGCAGATGCTGGAGCGGCATTTGGAGCGGAAGCTGAAGACGGCGGAGGCGCTGGCGAGGCTGGGCGGGTGAGGAGCCGAAGCCGACTGCGTTGCCCGGAAACCAGATTCCTCCTACACTATTCGCATGGAAGTGCAATTCACTCCCGAAATCGAAGCCCGGCTCGCGGAGCGTGCGGCGCGGCAATGCCTCAGCCCTGATGAAGCGGTGCGGGATGTGGTCTCGCGCTATTTTCAGGAGGAGGACCGCTTTGTCGAAGCCGTACAACGCGGTGAGGCTGCTTTGGCGCACGGCGAATCGCTGACTCATGAGCAGGTCGGCGACCGGCTGCGGCGCTTCCTCGAGCCGTGATGGAGATCCGGTGGTCGATCCCCGCCGCCGAGGATCTGGAACGCATCTGCACCTGGATTGAGCGCGATCACCCGGAAGCTGCCAAACGCGTCGCGGCAACCATCTACAACGGCATTGCACAGCTCAGAAATGTTCCCGGTTTAGGCCGCGTAAGCAGCCGCATGAGCGGCTGGCGCGAGTTAGTGTTTGCGCCACTGCCCTACATTGCCGTTTATAGGGTCGGGGATGAAGTGATTGAAATCGCGAGAATCTTCCACGGCGCGCAGGACTGGCCGTAGGCGGATAAAGGCGCTGGCGAGGCTGGGCGGGTGGAGGTTGGACTAAATGATACACGCGGAATAGTGCACGGCCTTCTCTCCAAAGTAATGGGAAGGTTTGCCAACTCGCCTTCTCAATTCACCCCGACTGATAAAATCGACGCTTAGTCCCGACGAGAGAGATTTGCCTGTGTCCGCAGCCCAGCCCGAAGCGCGCGTAAAACCTACATCGCTAACCTTTCAGGATCTATTGTTCAGCCTGCAGGCGTTCTGGGCAGAGCGCGGGTGCGTGATCCAGCAGCCCTATGACGTTGAAGTGGGCGCGGGGACGATGTGCCCGGAGACATTTCTGCGCGTGCTGGGGCCGAAGCCCTACAAGGTGGGCTACGCGCAGCCTTCGCGCCGGCCAGCCGACGGGCGGTATGGCGAGAATCCCAACCGGCTGTTCAAGCACACACAGTTCCAGTTGATCCTTAAGCCACCACCCGTCAATGTGCAGGAGCTGTATCTGGAATCGCTGGAGGCGATGGGGATCGACTTGAAGCACCACGACCTGAAGTTCGAGGAAGACAACTGGGAGTGGCCGGCCGGCGGAGCGTGGGGCGTGGGCTGGCAGGTGATGCTCGACGGGCTGGAAATTACGCAGTTCACCTACTTCCAGCAGTGCGGCGGCATGGATCTGGACCCGATTTGCGCCGAGCTGACGTACGGCATGGAGCGCATTGCGGCGTTCTTACAAGATGTCGACTCGATCTACGACATTGTGTGGGCGCGGGACCCCCAAACAGACGGATCTGAGACGGGCGCTGTGGTGACTTACGGCGACGTGCGGCTGGCCGAGGAACTGCAGTTTTCGGTGTACAACTTCGAGATGGCCGATGTGGCCCGGCTGTGGGAGCATTTCAATTCGTATGAGGCCGAGGCGCACACGCTGCTCGAAAAGGCGAATGCTGTGCTGCAGGACGAAAAGGCGAGCGTGGTGGAGAAGCGGAGATTTCCGCTGCTGGCGACGTACGAGTTGGCGCTAAAGTGCTCGAATCTTTTTAATTTGCTCGACGCGCGGGGTGCGATCAGCGTGACGGAGCGCGTGGGAGTGATTGGGCGGATTCGCGCGCTGGCGGTAGGCGTGGCGAAGGCGTGGGCGATGCAGCAAGAAGCAAGTCAGCAAATGAGCGAGTCAGCAAGTTAGCGAGAAGAAGACCAGGCGATGGCGGATTTTTTACTGGAGATCGGGTTGGAAGAGGTTCCGGCGCGGATGATTGCCGGGGCCGAGGCCGAGCTGGGCAAGCGGGTCGGCGAGCTGCTGAAGCGTGAGCGGCTGGCGAACAACGGCGCGAAGGTGGCGACATATTCCACGCCGAGGCGGCTGGCAGTGCTGGCAGAAGGCGTGCAGGCGAAGCAGGCCGACAACGAGAAAGTGGTGATGGGCCCGTCGTGGAAGATCGCGTTCAAGGACGGCACACCGACGGCGGCAGGCGAGGCGTTTGCGAAGAAGGCCGGCATCACGGTTGAGGAACTGAAAAAGATCGAAACATCCAAGGGCGAGTACGTTGGCGCGACGGTGAAGCTGATCGGGCGGACGGCGGCGGAGATTCTGGCTACGGACCTGCCGAAAGAAGTTCTGGCGATCTACTGGGCCAAGAACATGTACTGGCGCGCGGGGAAGCCGGAGCGTTTCGTGCGGCCGGTGCGCTGGGTTGTTGCGCTGATGGATTCGAGCGTAGTGCCGCTGGAGATCGCGGGGATCGCGGCGGGTAACACGAGTCGCGGACATCGCGTCCAATTTGGTGAGAAGCCGGTCACGATCGACGCGGCGAAAAGCTACGTCGAGGCGTTGCGCGCGGCGAGCGTCGTGGTTGATGTGGCGGAGCGGCGACAGATTATTCGGAAAGCCCTGGATGCGGCGACGCGGACGGTTGCGGACGCGCGGTGGCGCGAGGACGAGGGGCTCGTCGAGACGGTGACGCACCTTACTGAGTGGCCGAGCGTGATCCTGGGCGACTTTGAGCGCGCGTATCTCGACCTGCCGGAAGAAGTTCTGGTGACGGTGATGCGCGACCACCAGAAGTACTTTGCGGTGGAAGACGCGCAGGGCAAATTGGCGCCGCATTTTCTGGCGGTGCTGAACACGCAGGCGGACGAGGAAGGCGCGGCGATTATTCGTCATGGGAATGCGCGAGTGCTGCGGGCGCGGTTCAAGGACGCGCAGTTTTTCTGGGACATGGACCAGAAGACCCCGCTCGCCAAGCGCATGGAGAGCCTGAAGAGCGTGACCTTCCAGAAGGAGCTGGGCAGCTACTACTGGAAGAGCGAACAGAACCTCGCGGTTGCGAATGCGCTGGCCACGATACTCAAGAGCGCTGATGCGCCGTTCGACGAAGCGGCGCTGTTCAAGGCTGTCGAGCTGGCGAAGACCGACCTGACGACCGAGCTGGTAAAGGAGTTCACTGAGTTGCAGGGCGTGATTGGCGGGCTGTACGCGCGGGCGCAGGGGTTGGACGAGCGGATTGCGCAGGCGATCTACGACCAGTACACGCCGGCTTCGACGGAGGGTGCGATTCCGTCAACAGTTGAAGGACAATTGCTTGGGCTGGCCGATCGCATTCAGACGATTGTGGCGATGTTCGGGATTGGGAATGCGCCGACGGGATCGAAGGATCCGTTTGCGCTGCGGCGGGCGGCGAATGCGATCGTGAAGATTCTGGCGGAATCGGAACTGCCGCTGACGGTTGGCGATGTAGTGAACGCATCGAGCGTGAGCGATGCGGGCAAAGCGCAGGTGAACGAGTTTTTCCGCGAGCGGCTGCATTTTTACTTGAGAGATGTGCGCGGGTTTGCGTACGACGTAGTGAATGCGGTGCTGGCGGCGGGCGCGGACGATGTACGCGACGCGATTGCGCGGGCCGAGGCGCTGGCTTCGGTACGGGGTTCGGAGGATTTCGCCGCCGTTTCGGCCGCGTGCAAGCGCATCAAAAACATTCTGAAGCAGGCAGAGGAAAAAGGTTTTCGTGCCGATCCGCGGAAGCTCGGCCAACTCGCCCTGGAGGGGATTGACCTGTGGGATCGGTCCAAAGAGCTTGCACCGCAGGTCTCCAAGCTCCGCGAGCAGCGGAATTACGGGGAGGCGCTGGCGCTGATTGCAACGCTGCGGCCGACGGTCGACCTGTTCTTCGACAAGGTGATGGTGCTCGATGCTAACGAGGCAGTTCGCAGCGCGAACCTTGGGCTAATCGCCGAAGTTCTGCGCAACTTTTCGACCATTGCGGACTTTAGCGAGATCGTGACGGGGTAGAGAAACAAGGTTTCTGGTGTCAGCTTTCAGCCTTCAGCTCCCGGGTCTACCTGCCATCGAGGTACGCGCGCACAACCGGTCCCAACTTATCCGTTTCGTAGGCGAACGAGATGTGTCCGTAGTCTGAATCGAGAACGAACACTTTGGCGCCGATGGCCTTGGCAAAATCCTCTGCCGGCAGGGGATTGACCATGTGGTCCTGAGCGGCCACCACCACCAGCACACGTGCCTTGACGCGACTCTCCGCGTCATTCATTGAACCGCTGGGCATTGAACCACCGGGAATTGAGCCGCCGTGGGACACGTCGTGATGGATCATCGCTTCCAGCTGCGATAGCCAGTCATTCGCATCGAAGGGAAGAATGCCCTTGGAGTAATAGGCGGCATAATCGGCAGCAAACTTCTCGGGCGGATGCGCGCGCGCGTAGCTGGCTGGAGTGGTCAGGTGCATGGTGTGGATTGCATCAACCAACCCCATGGGCGGGCGCTGAGCATAGTGGCCGTTTTGCCAGGCGGGATCGGAACGAAGCGCATCTTCTTCCGCATGCCAGAGAAGCAAATCGTAACCGGTGAGGCGCGGTGAACCGACAATGGGAATCGCCACGTCGATGAATGTGGGGTAATCCACCATCCATTCGAATGTCTGCATGCCGCCCATTGAAATGCCCATGACCGCCCGCAGATGCTTGAGCCCCAGCGTCTCAGTGGCCAGGCGGTATTCGGCGCTGACCATGTCGCGGATATTAAACGCGGGAAAGAGCGGGCCCGGCTGCGAGGCGGAGTTTGAGGGAGACGAGGAAACGCCGTCGCCGAATGCATCGACTGCAATCACGAAGTACTTTGACGGATCGACGAGTTCGTCCGCGCCCACAAAGCCGGCCAGGCTCGAACTAGTGCCGGAAAAATACGAGGGGAAGAGCACGGCGTTCGAGCGGTCGGCGTTGAGCCTGCCAAATGTGCGGTAGCCCAGCTTGCAGCCGGTGATTTGTTGGCCATTCTCCAGCTTGCAGGCTCCCAGATCGGCGAACAGCTGTTGGCCGTCGGGTGCGGGCTGCGGCGTGGGCGCAGGTTGTTGCGCCCCGCAGGCCGTGAAGGCCGCGAAGGAGGCCAAGAGCGCAAGGAGGAACCGGAAGGCATGTTTTCGCATGACAGAAAGTCTACATCGCAGAGGGCGCTGGGCTTTCTGCGTCACGGAAGGCAATGGCAGCACGTCTAAAATCAATACAGATGGCGGACACGCTTTATTTGAGTCTGTGGTATCCGAACCTGCGCCTTGAGGCGCTCCCCGACAAGCTGGTTGCGGTGCTGGGCGCCTTTGCCGCTCATGGCGGCGAGGCGAAGGTGTATTCGGCGACGGTGTGGCCGGTGAGCTGGAACGAGACTCCGGTCTTTGAGCGGATCTACGGGCGCTTGATCGGCTCGTTTGAACCGGGTGAGGTTCCCGGTGCCGAGCCGCGCTTGGCTGTGGAAGAGGCGACCGAGCTGCTGCATGAGGACTACGCCTATGAGTTCCAAATTGGGTGGAATTTGTGGGAGCTGGAGACGGGGCCGGAAGTGCGGAATTTGCCCCGAAAAGCAACCACAGGTCCCCATTCGACTTCGATCGCTTCCGCGATCTCCGCTCAGGGCAGGCTTTCGACTCGCCCCACGCTTCGCGATGGGCTCGCTCAGGATGACAGTCCAAAAGCAGACACTCAGGATGACAATCCAAGAACAGACGGTCAGGATGATAGCAAGCAAGGAAAGCTTGACGCGCGATGGGCACGGGGCCCGAGGCTGGTGCGGGTGACGGGGTACGGGCCGCTGTTCGACGAGGGCACATACGAACAGGATGGGCACATAAGGATCGACTTTGGCTCGGACGCGCCGTTTCTCGAGGAGGACGTCGACTTGAGTGAAGTCGGCGCGAGACACGTTGCAGAGAATGTGCGCCAACTGGTGGAGCTGACGGCGGGGGTGGAGAAGGCGTCGGGTGCGACGGCGCGGCTGCTCTGGAGCGAGCTGGGCGAGAGTTTAGCGCAGCGGCTGGCGGCTCGCTTGGGAATGGGGAATTAGAGTGGTCAGCCTGAAGTTCGTTAAAAGGCAACCGCAGATCCTTCGACTCCGGTCGCCGGGGCGACCTTCGCTCAGGATGAAAGCATTCATTCGCACCATGCGATAGGAACGGAGCGCAAACGCCGTGCGGTTGACGATCGAGCGAATCCGGACGCTGGTGCTGGTGGCGGGGGCGCTGCTGCTGGTGACACTGGGCGTGTTCCTGGTGAGAGCCAAGTGGAAGAACCTGCTGAACCGGCACGATCTGCCGCATCGGCTGGCCAAGGACATTGTGCAGGAGGCCGACGGGTACACGTACGTGCATGCGTTTGGGGCACACTCGCAATACAGGATTCATGCATCGCGCGAGGTGGAACTGAAGAACGACTTCATCGAGTTGCACGACGTGCAGATCGATCTTTACGGAGAAGACGGCAACGAGATTGACCGGATTTCCGGCGACACGTTCGAGTACGACCAGAAGACGGGCAAGGCCACGGCGCAAGGACCGGTGGAGATGCTGTTGACGCGGCCGTCGGCGGGCACCGCAGCGGCCATGGAGACAGCGGGCAAGTCAATCCCGGGGAAGGCGGGAGGGCACGTGATTGCCGCGGTTGGCGCGGCGACAGGCTCGGCGGGACAGATTGACGTGAAGACGAGCGGAGTGACTTTCGACCGGAACTCAGGACTGGTGACGACGGAGCAGCGGGTGGACTTTTCCACGGTGCAGGGAAGCGGCAGCGCGATGGGGGCTAATTACGATTCGCAGAGCGGGTCCCTGACGCTGGAACAGGCTGTGGAGCTGACTGCGCACCGGGGCGCGGATGAGGTCGAGCTTCACGCGCAGCGCGCGGAGTTCGACCGGGGAGCGCAGACCTGCCTGCTGGAGAAAGCGCAAGCGGCGTATCACGGGGGGCAGGCAAACGCGGCTGAAGCGAAGATTCTGTTTCGCGCGGATGGCTCAGCAGAGCGATTGGACACGACGGGTGGGTTTACGCTCACGACCGCGAACGGCGGGAACGTGGCCGCGCCCATTGCGTGGATGGACTTTGACGAGCACAACGAGCCGCGCCAGGGGCACATGGAGGGCGGCGTGACGATGGATTCCGCGACCGATTCCGCGAATGGCGGGCGCACGATGCATGGAACGGCGCCGACTGCTGAGCTGGCGTTCGGGACAAAGGGCGAACTGAAGAGCGCGCACCTGGAGCGCGGCGTGGAGATGAAAAGCCTGGAGACGAGCGACGCGGGCGCGAGCCAGGATGCGGGAATGGATGCGGGAAAAGGCAGTCTGCGCGTGAGCCGGACTTGGCGCTCACCGGTGGTGGACATTGCGTTCAGGCTGGCGGGGGCAAAGGGCAAGGGACAGTTGGAAGTGGAGACGATGCGCGGCTCGGGCGGAGTAACGATCGTGAGCGAAAGCCAGCGCGGCAATGCGGCGGCAACGCCACAAGAGATGAGCGCCGATGTAGTGACGGGAATCTTCGGGGCGGGTTCGATGCTGCGCGCGTTGAGCGGTGTGGGACATGCGGGGATTGAGCAGACGACTGCGGCGGGCACGCGGCAGACCGCGAACGGCGACCGGCTGGAGGCGCAGTTTGAGGAAACCAGGGACCAGGGATCAGCCACCCCAACGAGCAAGAATCGCTCGCTGGGGGCCCCGGCAGGGATCAGGGATCAGAAAAGCCGCCAAACAGGGAACAAGGGAGCAAGGGAGCAAGAAAGCGAAGGAGCGAGGGATCCAGGGAGCAAGGTAGCTGTGCGCGGGAGCGGGGCCGTCGCGCTTGGCGGGAGCGCAGGCGGTGTGCAGTCGGCAGAGCTTGACGGGAATGTCGTGCTGTTCGAGCAGCCGGCGGCCAAGACCGGAACTCAGCCGCAACCGCCGTTGCGCGCGACGGCCGGCAAAGCGGTGTATGAGGGTGAGGGCGAGTGGCTGCATTTGACAATGAGTCCGCGGGTGGTGAACGGCGGACTGGAACTGACCGCGGAGAAAGTGGACGTGTCGCAGCAGTCGGGGGACGCGTGGGCGCGAGGCGATGTGAAGGCAACTTGGACGGACGCGGGCGCGAGCGGTCAGAATGCGGCGACGGGCGGCGATGCAAACAACGGCGGAGGCAGGGGCGGGGTGACACTGGGCGGCAAGGGGCCGGCGCATGTGGTTGCGGCCGAGGCACAACTGAACCAGTGGACCGGCGAAGCGACCTTTCGTGGTCATGCGCGCCTGTGGCAACAGACGAACTTCGTGAGCGGACCGGAGATTGTGCTGAACCAGCATATGCACACACTGGTGGCGCGCAGCAGCGACGCGGCCGAGCCGGTGAGGGTTGTGATGCTGAGCGAGGGCGGCGCGGGCGCGGGCAAGAGTTCAATACAACCTCAAGGGCAACCGGCGGGACAGAGTGCCGGAAGTAATGCGGGCGGGCAGCCGGCGGGGCCTGCAGTGATTCGAGTGCACGGAGGCGAGCTGAGGTATTCCGATGCCGATCGCAGATCCGTGATGCATGGAGGGTCGCTGGGGGCCGTGGTTGCGGAAACGGGCACAGCGACATCGTCGTCCGATGCGGTGGAGCTCGATCTGTTGCCGGCGGGAGATCACGAGGCGAGTGGCGCCGGCGGCGGGACGGCGCAAGTGGATCGCATGACGGCCACGGGGCACGTGGTTCTGACGATGCAGGGCCGGCGCGGGACCGGGGAGCGGCTCGTGTACTCAGGCGGAAGCGGGGACTACGTGCTGACCGGTACCGCTGCGGAGCCGCCGAAGATGAGCGATCCGGAGCGCGGAATGGTGACGGGCGAGGCTTTGATTTTCCATAGCCGCGATGATAGGGTCAGTATCGAAGGCGGCGGCAGCGAGACCGAAACAAAGACGACCGCTCCTGAAGCGCACGGGAAATAGGCGCGAGGGTTCGCGCCAGCGAGACGCATGGAAACACTGATTGCCGAGGGAATCGGCAAGAGCTACAAACGGAGGCAGGTTGTACGGGACGTCAACCTGAGGATCTCCCGCGGCGAAGTGGTGGGGTTGCTGGGGCCGAACGGCGCCGGCAAGACAACCAGCTTTTACATCATCGTGGGGCTGGTGCAGCCGGAGAGCGGCCGCGTGCTGGTGGACGAGACCGACATCACCCGGGTGCCGATGTATCTGCGGGCGCGGAATTTTGGCATCAGCTATCTTCCCCAGGAGCCTTCGGTTTTCCGCAAGCTGACCGCGGAGGAGAACATCCTGGCGGTGCTGGAAGCGCAGCCGCTGGGCAACCGGGAACGGCGCACGCGCGCCGAGAAGCTGATCCACCAGTTGAACCTGGGACACATCCGCACCACGCGAGGGTACGCGCTTTCAGGCGGCGAGCGGCGGAGGGTGGAGATTGCGCGGGCCTTGTGCATCCAGCCGAACTTTATTTTGCTCGACGAGCCGTTCAGCGGCATCGATCCGATTGCGGTGCTGGAGCTGCAGAAGATCATTTTCGACCTGAAGGCGAGCGGGATTGGCGTGCTGGTGACGGACCATAACGTGCGCGAGACGCTGACCGTCACCGACCGGGCGTACATTATTGCCGAGGGGCGGATCTTCCGCACCGGAACGCCGCGCGAGCTGGGCAACGATCCAGAGGTACGGCGGATTTACCTGGGCGAAAGCTTCTCCCTGTCGTAGGTTGGTGGGTGGTGGACGCTCGACCCGAAGCAGGCATATCCTGAGGGCTCCGGGGGCGGAAGCGCGCCGGCGGCGTGCAAGTCTTTTCTAGTGAAGATGCCAAGATGGGTCATTACCCAATTCGGGATAATGACGCGAATAGGTGATTCGATTCGAGCCAATATCTGGATTAAGCTTTATCACGCACGATTACACTCGCATTGAGCCAAAACGGGAAGAAACGCATTTATGGCGCTACTGCAACCAAGACTGACTTTAAAAGTGGCACAGCGTCAGGTCCTGACGCCGGGCCTGATGCAGATGGTGAGCGTTCTGGCCCTGAACAAGCTCGAGCTGAAGGAGATGATCGATGCGGAAATGGTTGAAAATCCCGTCCTGGAAGAGATTGACGAAACGGTTCCGATGCTGGATGAGGTCGCAGGCCGCGAAGAGCGGCTGGAGCGCAGCGTCGAGGAGACGGCGGCTCCGCCCAAGGACGTCTTCGACGAGATCGATTTTGGCTCGTACTTCCAGGACTATCTCGATCCCGGCTACCGCACGCAGCCGGAGTACGAAGAGAGCGAGAAGCCCTCGTTTGAAAACTTTCTCTCCCAGCCTACGACTTTGTCCGATCACCTGGCGTGGCAGCTGGGGGCTCTGAGCCTGGATGGAAAGCTGCTTGAGGCGGCGGAGTTTGTGGTTGGCAACCTGGATGGGGACGGTTATCTGGCGGCGAGCGAAGAGGAGCTCGCCGCTGCTTTTTGCGGGGTTCCGGCTGACGTCGCCGCGAGCAACGGCCACGCGGCAGAGCTGGCTGCGGCGCTCGATGTGATCCGGCGCGGGCTTGAGTTGGTGCAGAGTCTGGATCCGGCCGGAGTGGGCGCGCGCGATTTGCGGCAGTGCCTTGGGCTACAGATCGCGGCACAGCAGCAAGAGTTCGACCATTTGTATGGGCAAGGCTCTGAGGAGATCGATGAGGAGCCGGAGACTCAGGCGCACAGGGGCTTCCAAGCCGAGGCCGAGGCCAAGATCGATGAGCGCCGGCGGGCAATGGAAGTGGCGACGCTGATTGTGGAACACCACTTGCCTCTGTTGCAAAAACGCGACGTGAAGGACCTGGCGCGCGCGACGCAGGTGACGACGGAAGAGGCGCACGCGGCAGTGGAGTTTATCCGCACGCTCGACCCGCGGCCGGGACGGCTGTATAACCGCGAGCAGGCGCGACTGATCGAGCCGGATGTGTACTTTGTGAAGCGCGGGGGCGAGTGGGTAGTCAGCATGAACGAAGAGGACTTGCCCAGCCTGCGTTTGAGCCAGCGCTACCGGCGCATGCTGGTCTCGGCAGACACCGACAAGGAAGTAAAGGATTACGTGAAGGAGCGGTTCCGCTCGGCGCTGCAATTGATGCGGAACATCGCGCAGAGGAAGAGCACGATTTTGCGGACCTGCGAAGTGATCGTGCGGCGGCAGCAGGAATTCTTCGATAAGGGCGTGGAAGGGCTGCGGCCGATGATGATCAAGGAAGTGGCCGAGGAGATCGGCGTACACCCCTCGACGGTGAGCCGCGCCGTAGCCAATAAGTACGCGCACACTCCGCAGGGCGTGCTGGAGTTGCGGTTCTTCTTCTCAGAGGGGGCGAACGGCCCGGAGGGCGCGGACACGCCGCTGCTGGTGTTGAAGCGCAAGGTGCGCAAGTTCATCGAAGACGAAGACGCGCGGCATCCGCTGACCGACGACCAGCTTGCGGCGATGCTGCAGTCGCAGGGAATTCAACTGACGCGGCGCACGGTGGCGAAATACCGCGAGGACATGCAGATCCCTTCGACGCACCAGAGGCGGAAGAGAGTCTGAAAGCCAGCCCCGTAGCTTTCAGCTATCAGCTTTCAACATGTTCGCGCGAAGGTAGGCGCAGCGATTTCCCAGATCTCAGAATCGAAACCTGGGAAATCACTAGCCCAGCCGCACGGATTCTGCGCTCCGGCAGTGAGTTGCCGGAAGTTGGAAGTTGCCAGCTACGGGCGCGACGGGATGACGCCGGGCTGGAAAAGATCCGACAGATCGTTTGCGTTGGCAGCGTCGCCCAAATAGGGTGACGATCCTCCGGTCGCTTTCACGTGGAAGATCTCCTGAAGCGTGCGTAGATCTGACGAATGGGTGTAGGGGATTGAGCTTGCGTAGGGCAAGCCATTCTCGTTTTCGTGAGCGAGCGGGGAGATGACGATTTCGCCGACGGTGTGGTTGAAGTCGTCGGCGTTGTCGCCGGTCTCACCGTCGGCTTCGCTTTCATCCCACCAGAGAATGATCACGCCGCCATCTTTGTAGGCTCGCGAAGCCATGATGAGGGGAACCAGGCGGCTGAGCGCGTTGTCGCCCGCTTTGATCTGCGATGCATCACCTGTAAGGCCCGCGAAGCCGCCGGTGAGTGCGCTGTGCTGATCGTTGTACTGGTCGGGAGTGATCCAGTTGTAATCGGCCACGCGGTCATTGGCGAGATCGAAGGCGAGCTGCTGCAGTGGCGCGTATTTGAGCCGTAGCGGGTTCGTGGTTGTGGCATTGTTGCCGCCGTTGGTGTCGGCAAAGAACAGCATCGGATTGTGCTTGGGCGCGTAGTTGTATTGGGTTGAATCGTTATATTCGTTGAGGTAGTTGCCGGGACCGAAGACGCCGGAGAGGCTCACCAGCGGAACGGTCCAATTGCTCTCGGCGAGAGGCAGGTTGATGAGCTTGCCGCTGCTCGTGGTCAGGTCGGTGTCTTCCTGATAGGACCTCCAGGTTCTTCCCGCGCTTTGCAGGAGCCCGCTCAAATGCTGGGTCGTAGTCTGCGCGTTGGGCGGATTGTCCTTATAGGGATCGTCATCGTTGAGGACGCCGAAGTTGGTGCCGGCCTCAGCCCAGAGGTAGTTGGGCTCGGAGGGATGGATGTGTGGATTGCTGCCGCCTTCCGTGGCCAGAACGTTGTGGTAGGCCGTGGCATAGGAAACCTGCTTGCTGATGTTCAAAAGCCGGCCGTCGATAAAGGCTGTCGCGGTTCCGTTGACAAGGCTGTTGATGAAAGGGGCACTCGGATTCTGAAAGACGGGCTCAATGCCACCGGTGACGGTCGTGGGTTGAGTCCAATTGTGGTTTTCGAGGGCGATGACGAAGACGTGCTTGACGTCGCGATCGTCGCCATCGTGATCGCGGTCCTGGGCGCGCGCGTACCAGCAGCCGAATGCAACCAGCAGCGCAAACGCAGCCAGAGTTCGGAGACGAGGGAAGAGAGACATTCGAACCTCCAGATTTTGGGGATTTTTGGCACGAGTGGGTGCGCGTCGTCCACGATGCTCAGGGGAACGAGGACGACTCACCGATGCTGGAGGTTTTGTAGCAGGCGATTATTTCGAACTGATGATGAACGCGTTAAAGAACGCGCGGCGGAGGTTCGCTTCAGGTGAAAATGCTGCAACAGAACCCGGCGCACCTGATCGCTGAGAACCGCTCTTACATCGCTTCGGGACTTTCGATGCCGAGCAGGGCGAGCGCGCCGACGAGTTCACGGAGAGTGACAGCGGCGGTGGCGAGCAGAAATGTTTTGCGCGCGGGGTCTTCTTCCGTGAGGATGTGATGGCGATGGTAGAAGTTGGCGAACTCCTGCGCGAGCTGGAAGGCGTGCTTGGCGAGATAGGCGGGTTCGGAGGTACCGATGCACTGTTCAAGAATTTGCGCACGGCGGCCGGCGCGCAGCCAGAGAGACCAGATGTCTTCGTTGGCTTCGCCGGTCAGGTAATCCGAAATTGCGCTGTGTGCCGCGCCGGCCTGCAGACCCGCCGACTCGCTGGCTTGCTGACTCGCTTTCTGTTCTTGCTCCGCTAACTTCGCTAGCCCCGCTAACGCCGCTTCAGGGGTTGTGCTGCCTTTGCGGAAGATGTTGCGAATGCGAACGACGGCGTACTGAATGTAGGGGCCAGTCTCACCCTCGAAGCTGAGCGCATCCTTGAAATCGAAGGCGATGACGGAGTTGCGCGTGACCTTGAGCATGAAGTAGCGGAGAGCGCCGATGGCGATCTGCTCGGCGATCTTCTGGCGCACGGCTGAGTCGTTGGACGTCTGGCGCGTGTCGACTTCGGCGCGCGTGGCGGCGATGAGTTTGTCGATGAGGTCGTCGGCCTTGACGCCGAAGCCCTTGCGGCCGCTGACCTCAATGTACGATTTTTGCTTGTCTTCTTCCGAAATGTCGTAGCCAAGATCGACGGCGCAGCGGGGCGTGAGCGCGACCATCTCGTAGCTGAAGTGCGTGTAGTGATCGGCCTGATCGGTGTATCCCATGCCGCGCAGAGCCTGGATGACATTGGCCTGCGGGTCCGACTGGCGCGCATCGATGACGTTGTAGATGGCCGTGGCGCCGCCGAAGCGGGGATGGTTCGGCTCGCCGGATTCGGCGGAGATCCAGCACTCGTGATCGGGGTAGGTGAAGAAGCGCTTGTAGCCGAAGTCACGCCCGAGCAGGCCGAACTTCCAAAGGTGGTAGGCAATGTCCTTGCCAACATAGGTGACGGTGCCATTGGAGCGAACGATGACCTTGGCGTCGTCGTCGGTGCCTTCGATTGTCTCGGCGCCGGGGCGAGTCATGACCCAGCAGCCCTTGTTCTTGCCTTCGTTCTCGAAATAGAGCACGCCGGACTGCTTGAGCTTTTCGAAGGCGGCTTCCCAGAATTTAAGGTGTAGGATTTCGCTCTCGCGCGGGAGGAAGTCGTACTCGATGTCGAGGCGGAGCATGGTTTCAAGATGGCGGCGGAGGACGGCGGTGGAGATGAGGTCGGCGATTTCGGCAGTGTCGTTGCCGCCATGCTCGATGAGGTGCAGCGTGTCGAGGCGCAATTGTTTGCGCTCGGCCTTTTCCTCGCCGGTGCCTTCGCCGTACCATTGCGAGGTGCGAGCGTAGAGGTCCCAGCAGTAAAAATCGATCCGTTCGCCTTTGCGCGCAAGCTCGGCGATGAGAGCGCGGACTTCGGACGGCGATTTCTTTTCGAGGTGCAGAAAGCCGACCACGACATCGGCAACCTGGACGCCGGTGTTGTCAATGTAGTTCTGCACATCGACTTTGTAGCCGGCGGCGCGAAGCAGGCGGACGAATGTGTCGCCGAGGATAGCGTTGCGGAGATGGCCGATGTGCGCGGCCTTGTTTGGATTGATGCTGGTGTGCTCGACCAGCGCGTGTCCCCGCTCAGACGCCGGCGGACTTCCGGCGGGAACGACTAATAGCGCGGCCGCAGCGCGATCGAGATACGCGTTGATGTAGCCAGCGCCGGCGACTTCGAATCTGACGAAGCCTGGGACCGGCCCGAGGGCGGTGACGATTTCCTGAGCGATGATTTTTGGCGCCTTGCGCAGTTTGCGGGCCAACTCGAAAGCGATGGGCGTGGCGATCTCGCCGAGGCGGAGATCGGGCGGCGTCTCCAGAGGGATCGTGCCGATCTCTAAATCGTATTTCTCTTTGAGGACGGCACGAAGACTACGGCCAAGCCGCTTTTCGAGTTCGAGAACCACGCGAGAGCCTCAGGAAAATGCTTGATTTTCCTAGTGATTCTAGCACCTGAGGTGCGACGGGCTTTCATCGAACGGCACGCGGCGACGAGCGAGGCGCGAGGCGGGCCGTCGATGTGCGAGGCGTACCGCCTATGCGCGATGCCTCAGGCGCAATGCCTTAAAATGGAAAATGATTGCCGATCACGCCGCGTTTTTTCCCGCGCGCGAACGGAATGCGCTACCCATGACCGAATCAACCTCGAAATCAGAATCGAATTCGGGCCGCTTCTACCTGACCACGCCGATTTACTACGTGAACGCGCGGCCCCACCTGGGCCATGCGTACTCGACGATCGTGTGCGATGCGATTGCGCGGCGCAAGCGGGCGCTGGGCATTGAGACGTGGTTTTTGACGGGTACGGACGAGCACGGGCAGAAGATCGAGCGCAGCGCCAAAGCTGCCGGATGCACGCCGGAGGAGTTTGCGACCAAGCTTGCGGGGGAATTTCGCGGGCTGTGGGACCGGCTGGGGCTGACGTACGACGACTTCATTCGAACCACAGAGCCTCGTCACATTCGCGGCGTGCAACACCTTTTCGCGACGCTGCGCGACAGAGGGTACATCTACAAAGGCTCGTACACGGGACAGTACTGTATCGGCTGCGAAGAGTGGATAGAGGGGCCTCCGGGAACGGTCTGCCCCATTCACGGCATCGTGACGGAGACGGTGAGCGAGGAGAATTATTTCTTCAAGCTGTCGGCGTTCGAGAGGAAGCTGCTGGAGTTTTACGAAGCGAATCCGGAGTTCATGGGGCCGGAGTCGACGCGGCGCGAGGTCGTCAGCTTTGTGCGCAGCGGGCTGAAGGACGTTTCGGTGAGCCGCTCGACTTTGTCGTGGGGCGTTCCTGTGCCGGGTGACGAGAAGCACGTGGTGTACGTGTGGATGGACGCGTTGGCGAATTACATTACTGCACTTGGATACGGCTCCGATGACGACCAAAAGTTCAAAAAGTTCTGGCCGGCGGACGTTCATTTGATCGGGAAAGAGATCAGCCGATTCCATTGCGTGTACTGGCCGGCGTTTTTGATGGCGGCGGGGATTGCGCCGCCGCGCTCGGTGCGTGCGAATGGCTGGCTGCTCTTCGACCAGGGAAAAATGTCGAAGTCGCGCGGAAACATTGTGCGGGCCGAGACGGTGCAAGAGGTTCTGGGCGCGGATGCGCTGCGGTACTTCCTGCTGCGCGAGATTCCGTTCGGGCAGGATGGAAATTTCAGTTTCGACGCGCTGGTGCAGCGGTACAACGGCGACCTGGCCAACGGTTACGGCAACCTGGTGAGCCGCGTGGTGAACATGGTGCACAAGTACTTCGGCGGGGTTGTGCCGGAGGCGGGCGCGGAGACGCAGGCCGAAACGGCGTTGCACGCGAATGCGGACGCAGCGATTGCGACGTTTGGGCCGGCGTTCGATGAGCTGAATTTTTCCGATGCGCTGAAGTCGCTGTGGGCGCTGGTGGCGGAGACGGACGGCTACCTGACGGCAAATGCGCCGTGGAAGAAACCGCCGGAGCGATCGGATGCGGAGCACGCGAAGCTGCAGGCGAGGGTGCTGGCGACGGCAGCGGAAGCGATTCGCGTGATCACAGCGCTCGTGTATCCGATTGTTCCGGACGCGGCGGCGAAGGTGTGGGCACAGCTTGGATTAGGCGAGTTGGTGGATGCGGCGAAGCACGGGTTTTTAAAGGATCTTGCGTGGGGCGGATTGAAGGCGGGGACGAAATTCGGCGAGCCTTCGCCTCTATTTCCGCGCGCGGAAAAGGAAGCGATCGAGCGTATGCAGAGTCTTGAGGATGAAAACAGCCGGACGGCTGTGGAAGCAGTGAGCGGCGGAAGTGTTGTGGAGGAAGCAAAGGCGCCGGCGCCCGCGCCAGAGAAGCAGGAACCAGCGGCGGTGCCGGCGCGGCCGTCTGTGCCGAAGTCACCCATGACGGCGGCGAAGCCGGTAGCGCCTTTGGCTGCGAAGGCTGAAGCGCCGACAGCTCCGGTTGCCGCTGCGCCCGTTGCGCCGCAAGCAGCGACGGAGGCAGCGGCGCAGGGGCCTCAGCACATCACGATCGATGACTTTGCCAAGGTGGAGCTGCGCGTGGCACAGATTCTGGTGGCTGAGCGCGTGCCCAAGGCCGACAAACTGTTGCGCCTGGAGGTCGATCTTGGAACCGAGAAGCGGCAGATTCTAGCCGGGATCGCGGAATACTACGAGCCGGAAAAGCTGATTGGTCGCAAGATTGTGATCGTCTCGAACCTGGCGCCGAGAAAGATGCGCGGCCTTGAGTCCAACGGAATGCTGTTGGCTGCTTCGCTTGAGGGCGGAGCGCCGGTGCTGGCCGGGTTCCTTGAGGATGTGCCGCTGGGCGCGCGGCTGAAGTGAGCTCCGCTCTTTTAACCTTTGGAGCAGGGGAGTGCAAAACCGACCGGCGCGGGTGGCGCAAGCAAGGATTGGTGCGGAAGGCGGGACTTGAACCCGCAAGCCTTTTGGGCGCCAGCTCCTAAGGCTGGTGTGTTTGCCATTTCACCACTTCCGCACGGTGCGGCGGCGCAGGCCGGGCCTGCACCACTTCAAGTCTAGAGTGAAAACGACGCGGGTGGCAATGCGGATGCGGTAGTGCGCGCGCCGGGACGCATCTTACTTCTTATCTCTTGAGAAATCTCCGCTCTTGCCGCCGGATTTGGATTCGAGACGAATGTCGCGGATGACGATGGCCTTGTCGAGCGCCTTGGTCATGTCGTAGACAGTGAGCGCGGCGATGGCTGCGGCAGTGAGGGCTTCCATTTCGACGCCGGTCGGGCCGGTGGTGGAGACGGTGGAGGTGATGCGCACGCCGCCGCGGACGATGGCCGCTTGGACGTCGACGTGCGTGAGCGCGAGGGGATGGCACATGGGGATGAGATCGGCGGTACGCTTGGCGGCTTGAATGCCGGCGAAGCGCGCGACCTCGAGTGGATTGCCCTTGGGGTTGGAGGGCAGGGCGGCGAGCACGGCCGGGAAAAGCTCGACGAAGGCCGATGCGGTTGCGGTGCGGCGCGTGGGGCGCTTGGAGCCGACGTCGACCATGGTGGCCTGACCAGATGCGGCGAAATGTGAGAGGCGCGCAGGCTTGGGATGCGAAAGGCGGGAGCGCTTGGGGCGCGAAGGCTTGGGCATAGGAATCCTCAAGGAAGCAGAATGCGGACGGTCGAACCGGCGCGAAGGCGATCGGAATCTTCGGGCACGACGAGGAAACAGTTGGCGAGAGCCATGGCTGCGAGATCGCCCGAGCCTTGCCACGGAACGAGCGCGACTTCAGGAAAGGCGCCGGAAAAAGTGCAGGCGGCGGGAAGGAAGCGCGTGAGGCTAGTCTTCGTTTTAACGTCTTCGGCGAGGCGCGCTAAGGCAAAACGCGGGCCGCGGGCGTCGCTCGGGTCGGTGCCGCCACGACCGGCGAGCGCGGCGACAATTGGCGCGGCGAAGAGCATGAAAGTGACGGCGGAAGAGACCGGATTGCCGGGAAGGCCGAAGATCGGGCACTTCGTGCGGCGGAGTTTTGGACCGGGCTTAATGCTTCGAAAAGGAATCTCGCCAAAGACCAGCGGCTTGCCAGGCTGGATGCGAACGCCGGTGAGGTGAAAGCGGGCTCCGGCGCGGATGAGGGCCGGCTCGACGAGATCGAATTTGCCTGCGGAGACGCCGCCGGTGATGAGCAGAAGATCGGCGGAGGCGGCGCGGGCGAGGGCGGTGTCGAGGGATTTGGCAGTGTCGCGAGCGATGGGCAGGATCCAGGGATCGCCGCCGGCGGCGCGAACCATCGCGGCCAGCATGGCGCTGCTTGAGTTGCGAATCTGGCCGGGGCCGGGCGCGGAGCCGATGGGGACAAGCTCGTCGCCAGTGGAAAGGATGGCCACGCGCGGCTTGATGAAGACGTTGAGCGTGGCGCAGCCGCAGGAGCCTGCCAGCGCAATTTGAGCGGAGCCGATCCAGGAGCCGGCGAGAAGAAGTTTGTCGCCTTTGCGCGCCTGTGCGCCGCGGGCGACGATGTTTTCGCCCTTGCGGATGGTGCGCGGCGGCACGAGGCGGACAGCGCGCGCGGATGGTCCGCCGGATTCTTCGACATGGGCGTCAAACTCTTTGACGTGTTCCAGCATGACGACGGCGTCAGCGCCAGCGGGAACGGGCGCGCCGGTCATGATCTCCCAAGCTGAGCCACGGGGAAGCGAACCGGGCGGAGTTTGCCCGGCGCGGGTTGAGCCGGCTACGGCGAGAGGACGATGCGATGAGGCCTCGGCTGCGCGGCAGGCGAATCCGTCGCGGGTTGAACGCGCGAAGGGGGGCTGATCGGCGTCGGCTCGGAGCGGCTCGGCGAGAACGCGGCCAAGGGCCTGGTCGAGCGGCACGCGCTCGATACACGGACCATCAGGGTCCGAACCGCGGGGGCCCGAATTACTGGCGCCCGAACTACGGGGGCCGGGACGAAGGCGGGCGAGCCTGGCAGCGTAGGCAGCGACCAGCTCGGCAGCCTCGTTGTAACTGGGCAAAGCCGGACTGGAAGATTTGGAGCGGCGCCGCGCAGAACTCATGCAATGGATTGTAGAGGGTTCCGTGCGTTTTCGATTCTGCCGAAGCGCCGCGTTATTTCTGCGGAGTTGGGCTGGGAGTGGCCGAGGGTTCGCCTGCCCGCTGGAGGAAGGTGGCGGCGTTGGCGGCGTACGGGCCGTTGGGGTCCAGCTCAAGGTACTTGCGAAAGGCATCGGCGCAACCGGGGGGCAGAACGAGCTTGTTGGTTTCCGGATCGACTCGGGCGTTGTGGGCGAGGCCGTCGGCTTTGATGTAATACAGGATGGCCTGATCGGGATCGGCCTTGATGGCCAGGTCGGCAGCGTCGACCTGCGCGTCGAAGTTTTTCGCGCTAAAGAAAGCGATGGCCTGGCTACGGAGGTATTTCGCGGCGTTGGAAGGGTCGGCTTTAGCGGCGGCGTCGAAGGCGGCGTTGGCATCGTCGACCATGAGCGTTTGGGCGTAGACTCCGCCCAGACCGGCCTGGGCCGCGGCCACGACTTCAGGCCGAGGCGGATCCTCCTTCAACGCAAGGTCAAGGGCCCTCTTGAAGTTGGATTCAGCGTCGAGATAATTCTTGAGGCCGGACTCGGCGCGCCCCAGGCCGATCCAAACAACAGGTTCGGTGGGATCGGCGGCCACGTCTTTGGTCATGAGGGTTTCGATCTCGGTCAGCTTGGCGGACTCGATTTCAGCGGACATGGAGTCGACGTCCGCGCGGGTGGCCGCACCGCCAAGATTCTGGGTTGCGGTGACGCGCGCGTTTCCCGCAGCCTGAAAGTCGAGATTCACAATCTCGAGGTCGGCATCGATGGCGGAGGCGCCGCGTTTCGCATCGGAGGATGCGGCAGTGTTCGCATCCCTCAACTCCTGCAACTGCCTTTGCTCGTCCGGCGAGAGCCTGGCGATGAACTCCCGGCGGGTCATATCGATGTCCTGTGCCGCATCCTGTCCGGCCACGACCTCGACACCGCTGATATAGTCGACGATCTTGCCCTCGGGTGTATCGGGAGCGCGGTAGACGATTGTGTATTCGCCCGGAGGCGCCGGGCCGGAGAATTCGCCGGAGGGAGAGACGGGAAAGTTATAGCTCAATGTCTCGCCGCCGTCGACAGAGAGGCTGACCGTGCCGTTTTTCTGAGGCACTCCAGCGGGATTAATGACACGGCCGTGAATCCGGCCCATGTCCGGAGCGGGCGGCTGTTGCGCCTGCGCGGAAATGAGGTCGGCGTGAAACAGGCCGGCCAGAGCGGGAAGGCACGCCAGCGAAATAAGGCGCAAGCGGAGCGCGGAACTCATGCAACGGATTGTAGAAGGTAAGGAGAGGCGAGAAAAACCGAAGTAGGGCGGCCCGGCATATACAAAAGGCGCCCGCAAGCGGACGCCCTTTGAGGCAAATGGCGCATGCGGCCCGGCTAGTGGGACTTGGGCGGCGCCTTGTAGGAGGAGGGGACCTTTTCTCCCGCCTGCTGCAGAATGCTCGCGACGTCGCTGGCATAGGGGCCGTCGGGCGCGAGTTCAAGATACTTCTGGTAGGCAGCCGTGCAATCGGGAGGCAGAACAATCTTGCTGGGGTTTTTGGGATCGACGGTTGCGTTCTGAATCAATCCCTGGCCCTTGATGTAGTAAAGGATCGCCTGGTTCGGGTCAACTTTGATGGCCTCATCGGCGGCGGCTACCTGGGCCGTACCGTTGTTTTCCTGATAGAAAATGACGGCCTCATTCCTCAGGTTGAGACCGGCAGTGGCGGGATCGGCTTTGGCGGCCGCGTCATAGGCTGCATTCGCCTCAGGGACCTTGCCGGTTCGCGCGTAGACTTCGCCGAGCCCGGCATTGGCTGCGGCGATCACGGGCAAGCGCGGCTTCTTTGAGGCCGACTCGAGGTCAATCGACTTTTTATAGGTCGCGATCGCATCGTCGTATTCCTTGAGGCCCGCCTGCGCGTACGCCAGATTGTTCCAGAGCAAGGTCTCATCGGCCTTGAGTCCCGTATCCTTGGTCATCAGGCTTTGGATATCGGTGTACTTGGCGGTTTTGATTTCCTCGACCTTGGCAGCGATATCGGCTTTGGAGGCAGTCGCGCCCAGCGCCTGCGTCGCAGTGGTGGATGCGGAGTCGATGTCCTTCTTGTCCTGGGCAACGATTTTAAGGTCAGCGTTGAGCACGTTGATCAAGGCGTTTGCCTTGAGCGTCTCGGAATTCGCCTTCTTTAGATCCTCGAGCTGCTTCTTTTCGTCCGACGTCATCTTGTCGATGTATTCCTGGCGCGACATATCGTCGTCCTGCGCAAGATCCACACCCACGACAATCTTGATGCCGCGGATGGAGTCAACCATCTTGCCCGCAGGAGTGTCGGCCGCGCGATAGACCAACATGTAGGTTCCAGCCGGCGCTTCGCCGGAGTAGGCGCCCGTGGAATCGACCGGGAAGGAATACTTTAACGTGAGGCCGCCATCGGTGGAGAGACCCACGGTGCCGCCGCCCTGGGGTTGCCCCGTGGGATTGATGACGTGACCGTGAATCTTGCCCCCGTTAGGAATTGCGGGCGCCTGCGCATGCGCAGGCGGGAGGGCCAATGTGAGCAGGCAAGCCGCGGCGGTCAGACCCAGCCAAAGTGAAAAAGTGCGTTTCATGTCTTCTCCTTGAGTGCGGCGGGAAAAGTGCTGCCCGCAGGCTCGAAAAATTCAAAGTTCAGGCGCCAACCGGGAGACCTAGACTCGGCTACGTCCGGCGAGGCGCATTTCCAGCAAAACCAACGTTAAATCCAACCCAGCGCCCTGCACAAGAGGGAGTGTTCCGATCGTCCCACGCCGGGCCTGGACAATACCACCGCCAGAACTACGTCGAACTGGCGCCAGCAAGCAGGTCAACCCTTCAGAAGCGGAGCAGCGGGGCGTTTTTGTGGATCAACGAGTGTCATGGTAAAGCGGGAGGAGCGAGGTCGCGTGTGGCGTGTATCACACACTAGAATCCGAATATGAGGACCGTGATTCGCAAGGCAACCGCGGCCGATGCCGCTCAGATTCTGGAGTTTATTCGCGCGCTGGCGGCTTTTGAGCGTGCGCCGGACGCGGTTACGGCGACCGAGGAGGGCCTGATCCGCGATGGATTTGGGCCAAATCCGCTTTACCGTTGCCTGATCGCCGATTACGACGGCCAGCCTGCCGGTTTCGCCTTCTATTTCTTCAATTACTCCACGTGGGTGGGACGGCCGGGCATTTACGTCGAAGACCTGTTTGTGCTGCCACAGTTCCGGCGCCTGGGCATCGGCAGAGAGCTGCTGAAACAGGTGGCCGCGATTGCGATCGAAAACGGCTGCCAACGCCTGCAGTGGGAGGTTCTGGACTGGAACACTCCGGCTATCGATTTCTACCGCGCCATTGGAGCCGAGTTTCTGGATGAGTGGCGGAACGTGCGCCTGAGCGGCGAGGCGCTGCAGGATCTCGCGGCGGGCGCGGTGAACTGCGCAGAAGTTGAAAAGGATCGGACACCGTGAGGATTCGCGTAATTGGCGGAGGGCTGGCCGGACCCGAGGCGGCGCTGACGGCGGCGCGGCTGGGCTGCGAGGTGGAGCTCTATGAGATGCGCGCCATGGTGGACGGCAAGCCTCGGTTGACGCCCGCACACCAGACTACGGAGTTCGGCGAGCTGGTGTGCTCGAATTCGCTGAAGAGCGAGTCACCAAACACCGCGCCGTGGCTGTTGAAGCAGGAGATGCGGCGCGGGGGGTCGGCGCTCTTGAGAATTGCAGATGACACGGCGGTTCCGGCTGGCCACGCGCTGGCCGTGGACCGCGTGGAGTTTTCGAGGCGCATTGTTGAGGCGATTGAAGCGGAGCCGAAGATTCGCGTGGTGCGCGAGGAAGTGACGAGCCTGGAATGCAGCGATGCGCAGACGGCGGCGACGATCGTTGCGACCGGGCCGCTGACTTCGGATGCGCTGAGCCGGGAGATTGAGCGGCTGACGGGCGCGGGGCATCTGGCGTTCTACGACTCCATCTCGCCCATCGTCGACGCGGAATCGATCGAGATGAGCCGCGTGTACTTTGCCGCGCGCTGGGACAAGGGAACGGCGGATTACATCAACTGCCCGATGGACCGGGCGGAGTACGACCGGTTCCTGGATGCGCTGCTGGCGGCCGAGGCGGCCGAGAGCAAGGAGTGGGAGAAGCTCGACTACTTCGAAAGCTGCCTGCCCATCGAGGTGCTGGCGCGGCGGGGGCGCGACACGTTGCGCTTTGGGCCGATGAAGCCGGTGGGGCTGCGCGATCCGCGGACGGGCAAGACGCCGTGGGCGGTAGTGCAACTGCGCAAGGAGAATCTGCGCGCGGATAGCTACAACTTGGTCGGCTTCCAGAACCATTTGAAGTTTGGCGAGCAGGCGAAGGTGCTGCGGCTGATTCCGGGACTCGAGAATGCGCGCTTTCTGCGCTATGGGCAGATCCACCGCAACACGTATATTTGCGCGCCGGCGCTGCTGGACGAGACGCTCGTCCTGAAGGGAAATGCGCGCCAGCGCTTGATGTTTGCGGGGCAGATTTGCGGGGTGGAGGGGTATACCGAGTCGATTGCCTCGGGAATGCTGGCGGGGATCTACGCTGCGGCGCTGGCACGGGGCGAAGAGCCGGCGCCTGTGCCGCGCGCGACAGCCCTCGGATCGCTGGTCCACTACATTACGCACGCCGATGCGAAAAATTTTCAGCCGGCCAACATCACCTTCGACTTGCTCGAGCCTTTAGATCTCGATTCCCTGGACCAGGGGACACGGCGGCGGGTTCGGGACAAGAAGGAGCGGCACCGGATCGTGTGCGAGCGGGCGCTGGACGCGTTTGAGGCGTGGCGGGTGGCGATTGGGCACCCGGCAGCGGAACTTCGCCCGTAGCAAATGCGTAAACCTGTTGTACGCTGTTTCTTCCCCTGAAAGGACGCCAATGCAGCCGATATCCGCCGTAGATGCTGTTTCGCCTGCCATCGAACGCACCAAGGAGTTCCTCTTCCGGCCATTCAAATGGGGAACCTATTTGAAGCTTGGCCTGGTGGCCATCATCACGGAGGGGCTGGGCGAAAACTTCAATTCTTCGAGGTCGCACGTGGATCATGGCGTTGGGGGCAACGGGGGCCACGTGCCAAGTGTCCCTTGGCCGTTTCACGTAACGCCGCAATGGATCGCAATCGGCGTGGCGGCTGTTCTGCTGGCGTTTGTGTTGTCGGTTTTCGTGTTCTACCTGATCACGCGGCTGCGGTTTGCCTTCTTTCACTGCCTTGTCCACAACACGAAAGAGATTAAGCCGCGTTGGCGGCTCTATCGCGGGCAGGCGTCGCGCTTTTTCTGGCTGAACATCGTGGTGGGCATCTGCTTTATGGTTCTGCTGGTGCTGATCTCGCTTCCGTTCGCAGCCGGGTTCTGGCGGCTGTTCCAGGAGAGTCAACAAGGCGGCCATTTCGACATCGGTTTGTTGCTGACTCTTGTTTTGCCCTTGATTCCGATCGTAATTTTGCTGACGGTGGCAGGAATACTCAGCGACCTGATTCTGCGCGATGGGATGATGCCGCACATGGCGCTCGAAGATGCGACTGCGGGCGAAGCGTGGAGGCAGGTGAGGGCGCGCATCGGAGCCGAGAAGAGGCAGTTCATTGTCTATGGGCTGCTGCGAGTCATTCTGCCGACGATTGCGACGATAGGCGTGTTTATCGTGCTCGCTCTTCCCGGACTGATGCTGGCAGGTTCCCTTGCGGCGATTGAGTGGGGCGTTCACTCGATGTTCTCCGGTGCGACGGGAAGCTCATGGCTTGTGGGCATTCTTCTCGAGGTGTTCTTCGGCGTGGTTGCATTTGGCTTCGCGTTACTGGCCAGCATCTGCGTTGGAGGGCCATTGAGCACAGGGACACGGGAATATGCGCTGATCTTCTACGGCGGCCGCTACAAGGCGCTTGGAGACATCCTGTACCCGCCGCCGGCAATTGTTGGGGGAACAACCGGAGCTGCGTGACCGCGGCGCCAGCAATGAAGGCGGGAACCTTTCGGAACTTTTCAGTGTCCAAAACAGGGAAGGGTCTGCGTGCTGCCGGGGCGCCACGCCAACGTGTACCCTGAAGGTTGGGGCGTGCGATGCGGAACTGCGATGCGCGCCCGGGGACTGGAGAGTCCGGTTGATGCATAAGATGGCCATTCTGGCGGGCGCGATGGTGCTCGTCTGCGGCGCGGTTTTCGCCCAGGCGCAGGGCGAGCAGCCGACGGCAACAGAAAAGCAGTCGGCGACAACGATCGTTCTGCCGCCGTCGCCAAAGGCTCTATTGCCCGACGAGTTTGACGGATGGGCGGCGACAGGGCCATCGAAGGTGCTGACCGACGCGGCGCAGGCCGACCCGGCCAATGCGGCGGCGCTAAAAGAGTATGGGTTTAATGCCGCGGTGCTGGCCAACTACAAGCGCGATGGCGACGCGCTGAGCCTGCGCGCACTGCGATTCGACGATGCGAGCGGAGCCTACGGCGCATACACCTACTACCGCCAGAATGGCTGGCCGAAAGAGGAAATCGGTACGGGAGCGGCCTCGGATATGAAGCGCGTTCTGTTCTGGAAGGGGACGACCGTTGTGGATGCGACGTATTCGCGCATCGGGCCGATGATGGGCGGGGAACTTCGCGAGATTGCAAAGCAGCTTCCGGTGCCGACGGGAAACCGCGGGATGATCCCGCCCATTCTGGCTAGCCTGCCGCGGGAGAACCTTGACGGGCAAACCACGCACTATGCGGAGGGCCCGGCGGGCTACACGGGATCCGGTGGCGAGCTGCCGGCGTCGCTGGTGGGGTTCGACAAGGGCGCGGAGGCCGTGACGGCGAACTACTCGCTGACCTCGGGCCCGGCGACGCTGACCATTATCGACTACCCCACCCCGCAGATTGCCGAAGCGCAGGAAGCGGCCATTCGCGCGTATCTTAAGGCCGGAAGCCAGGCGCAGCCGGCTTGGCCCAAGCCATTGACTGACTCCGACCAGGCGTCGCTGGAGGTGCGGCATAGCGGGCCGCTGGTGGTCCTGGTGAGCGGTGATGCGGTGCCTGACGACAGCCACCGCCTGCTCGAGACCGTGCACTTCGAGGCCAACCTGACGTCGATTCCGCAACAAGTGGAGTCAGAGGTGGAGAAGACCAGCAAGTTGCTGATGGGGATCGCCGTGCTGACGGTCATCGGGGCTGCGGCAGCCATCGTGCTGGGAGGGTTCCTGGGCGGCGGAAGAGCGCTTTACAGGCTGGCGCGAGGCAGACCGATCTCGTCTGTCTACGACGAGGAGTTTATTCATCTCGATTTGGCAGAGAAATGGATCGATCGAAGCGAGGCCGTTGAGGGTCCGCATCCGAAAGGTTAATGCCGTGCGAGGGTTGTGGAAAAAGGGCCGGAAACCCGAAGAAACACCGCGAAATCACGGGAAATGCCCGAAGATTCGAGGCGAATGATTGGCGAATAAATCAACCCTCACGGTGGAAGGGTTGCATTGTTAAAGTATTGAAACAAAATTACTTATTTTCATAAACATTTTCACTTGACACCGCTTCCCCCCGCTCCTAGTATGCAGCCAGAAAGTTCTGATGGCTTTGCCTCCGTTGGAACTATTCTCCCTGAGGAGAGAGCTGCCCTGTTGCCGGGCGGCTCTTTCCGTTTTTGGAGGGGCCGCTAACCTGCTTTTGGGGGCTGTTCGGCCGCGGCAGGCGCGGATTCGGTCCAGCGTTCACCACATTGCTCGCATTTCCAGGAATTAGCGGGATCCACGGCTTCAAGAACGGGGTCGCCGGCGCCGCACTTTGGGCACGAGGGCGGAACGAACTCGGGAACTTCGATCTCCGACTCCGCGACGATCTCGGGCGGAATGGGCCGGGCGGCGATGGCACGCGCCTGCTCAAGCTGATCGGCGGCGACGAGCACGAGCGGATAGCGGCGACCGAATTCGCGCGCCTGCTGAACCCAGCTTTCGATTCCGGCCTGCCGCAAGGCTGCGGAGAGTTCCTGCGCTTGTTCATTGGTATCGCAGTCGCAGAGGTCGGTCTTCCATGTGTAGTCATGCGTGCCCTCGTCGTCCGAGCCGTCGGGAGCATCGGGAACAATCTCGGGCATGCGGCCAAAGTACCCGGCGTAAAAACCGGGATATTCGGGGCCAGGCTCTGGTTCAACGTGGGCAGCGGCTGGCGCTGACGGCGCATTCGAAGCAAGCGGCGCATTCGATGGCGTCGCGTTCGTCGTCGTCGGGGTGTCTGGCACCTCAGGATCGCCCACGCCACGGCTCCTCATCTCGCTGCGCAACACCTGCTGCGCGGTTTCGGTCAGGTCGTTGAAGTCCGCGGCCAGCTCGCGCAGTTCGTCGTCGCTCAGCTCGCGATAATGCGCGGTGAGAGTTTGCCACTCAAGCATAGGGTCGGCTTGCATGGGCAGCATTGTAACGCTGATTCGCTGATTCTGACGCTGCGAACGGCCGCGTACGGCTTTACCTCGATCCGGCGCAACGATACAATCGAAAGGCAGGACAGCAAGAAAAGCAGGCCGACGTAGCTCAGTTGGTAGAGCAGCTGATTCGTAATCAGCAGGTCGTCAGTTCAAGTCTGACCGTCGGCTCCAGCATCAGGCGAAAACCTAAGCGGATGCGGCGTGGCCTCTCGAAACCGAGAGGTCGTTTTTGTTTGAGGGCGTTTCGCGTAAAAGCCGATTGCGGCGAAGCGGAAGAGCGCAGACGGCCGCCAAGAACCGCTTCCATTCTGTTCATCCGGCGCACGAGCGGAAGGCCATAACCTTCAAATCAAAAACGATGCGCCAGGGTGTTTCGCTTCGCATTGCACGGTGAAGTAAATTGATTTAGCATGTTGGGCTGCAAAGGGAAGGACTCGATTTGCGCGTTGATCCACGCGCCCCTTTTCGGGCCCTCAGGTGCCGGTTGACGGTTGGAGGCACGCACTGCAAACCGACGGCACGCGCATGCGACTACGAGCGCGCCGGGCTTTAGGTCAAATGCGGCGCTCTGCCGCTTGGGCACTCCCAAGGAGAGGTTCGTCATGCGAATTCCTACGGCTTGGTGGATGTTGGCGGCGACTCTCGTGATGGCCGGATGCGGCGGTGGCGGGGGCGGAACGTGTACCAGTAATTGCGCTACCGGCGTGCTATCGGTCGCCTCGGTCACGCCTGCAAACGGGACTACAGGGGTGGCCATCAATTCGACCGTCACGGCCGTCTTCGACATGCCCATGAATTCGGCGACGATCACGAGCTCGACCTTCTCGCTAGCGCCTCAGGGCGGACCTGCAGCCACTGGAACGGTCACTTATAGTGCGGCTAATTTGACTGCAACCTTCGCGCCGAGCGGTCCGCTCGCATACAGCACGACATACACGGCGACGATCACGACCGCCGTGCAAAGCACCGCAGGAACCTCGCTGACTGCGAACTTCACCTGGTCGTTCACTACGGCGCCGATTCCGGCTCCGGTGGTCTCGACGACCATGCCGGCGAACGGAGCCACTGGCGTGGACGCGGGCAATCCTGTGTCGGCGACCTTTAATGAGGCGATGAACGCGTCAACGATCACTACTTCCACCTTCACGCTGTCGGTCACGGGCGGTGCCGCTGTGGCGGGCACGGTGACCTACAGCGCGGGCACTACAACGGCGACGTTTACGCCCACTGCGGCCCTGGCTTTCAACACGTCGTACACCGCGACCATCACCACGGGCGTGAAGAGCTCCGGAGGCGTTGCACTGGCTGCCAATTTCGTGTGGACATTCACGACAAGCGCGAATCCGAGCGTGGCGGCCGTGGATTTTGGAACAACCTACCAAACGATTCGCGGGTTTGGCGGCTCGACCGCGTGGCTGGGCCAGTTGACTACGCAGCAGGCTAACGCGCTGTTCAGCCCGACGACTGGCCTTGGCCTGAGCATCCTGCGCGTGCGCATTGATCCGACCGGTGCCGCAGGGAGCAATTATGTGACGGTCAATTGGACTCAGGAGCTTGCCAATGCGCAGGCGGCGATCGCTGCCAATTCCAACGCCATTGTGTTTGCATCGCCGTGGACGCCGCCGACTGCGATGAAGACGAGCTCTGCCAACCAGCCGTACTACTCCGGCGCCAGTGCCTGCAGCCCGGGTCCCGACTACTGCGGCGGCTACCTCGATCCGTCGCACTATGGCGATTACGCCAATTACCTTGAGGACTTCGTCACCTACTTCAAGAACAACAACGTGGACCTACACGCCATCTCGATGCAGAACGAGCCGGATTGGTCAGCCCAACCGACGGAGAATTATGAGTCGTGCAGTTGGACCGCGCAACAGATGGATACCTGGGTGGCCTCGCTGACCGCGAACAGCGCGACCAATCCCATTACCACCAAGCTGATCATGCCGGAGTCGCTTAACTTCAATCCCGCGCAATCGAACCCGACGCTGGCCGATCCCAACGCGGTGGGCAATGTCTCGATCATTGGCGGGCACCTTTACGGCGCTTCGCCCACTTATTATGGGACTGCGATCAGTGACCTTAAGGATGTTTGGATGACGGAGCATTACCTGACACCGTCTGGGAGCCAGCCCAACATCACCGATGCGCTGGCGCTCGCCGAGGAGATTCACAATTCGATGACGTTGGGCTACTACAACGCCTACGTCTACTGGTGGATTTGGGACGATCCCAACGACGCGATCAACTACGGGTTAATCAACTCCAGCACGACGAATCCGGCGCCAACGTACTACGGCGATGCGATCGGGCAGTTTTCGGAGTTCATCCAGCCGGGTTATGTGCGGGTGTCGGCAACCGCGAGTCCCCTCTCTGGAGTGTATGTTTCGGCATACAGCAATAGTTCGCCGGATCACCACGTGATTGTGGCGATCAACTCCAATACTTCGCCGGATAACCTGACCTTCGAACTCACCAATGGGACGGTCACGTCGGTTACGCCCTATGAAACGACGGCTACTTCGACCCTGGCGGCACAGTCTGCAGTTACAGTCACCGGAGGACAGTTTAACTACACGCTTCCGGCGCAGAGCATTGTGACGTTTGTGCAGTAGGACAGCGAGAAGAAGTCAGAACTCAGGCCGTTGGGTTGCGCATCGGCGTGGATTTGCCGGGATCCGGCGAGCCGGTCGCGGAGCGGAAGGCGGCCACGCCACAGCCTACGAGCGCCGCCTTGTCCTTGAGCTCGGAGACGCGCAACTGGACCGTGGAATCGCCAAGCTGTGCCTGCACCGCGGGCAGAAAAAGATTGGCCGAACGGGAGATTCCGCCTCCCAGCACGATCACATCCGCCTGGAATCCGGCAAGCAGAGTCTGAATCACTTCTCCCAAATGATTGCCGAATTCAGTGAAGGCCTCTCGTGCGGCAGGATCGCTGGAAACGGCGGCCGCAAGATCAACAACCTCAAGCTTTTTGCCGGTGCGGCGCTCATAGTTCCCCACAATAGCTCGCGACGAGACGAGGTCCTCCACGATTCCGCCCTGGTGGGGAAGATTCCAGATCTCGCCGCCGGCGGGCACGCCAGGTCCCCCGGTTACGAGGTGACCATCGACGGCAAATGCTGAACCAATGCCCGTGCCCAGCGTAAGACCTACGGCACGCTGGAACCCGCGTGCAGCCCCGGCGCCAACCTCGCCGAGCAGATAGGCATCGGCATCGTTGAGAAAGCGCACCTGGGCAGCCTGCAGGGCGAATCGCGCGGAGAGGGCCCGGCGCAGGTCGACTCCATAGAGATAAGGCAGCTTGTGGCGCATCAGGCTCACGCCTGCCTCAAGGTCGAAAGGTCCGGGCACGGCGAGCATCGCTCCCATGATCCCGTCCTGGCCTATCCGAGCCTTCATTCCCAGGTCGTAGAGGAGATCGAGAAAGACGCCGGAATTGGATACACCTGCGTGAGGAGCGCTGGCGACCGGGCCAAGGCAGAAACCCGGGACCGAGCACACAGCAGCGGCAACGTGGCTGCCGCCGACATCGAACGCAAGCACACGACTCTCCGCAAGGTCAGCCATCACGAACACCGCAACCCCAACCGATGATAGCGCGCCCCACGCGGAATGAGATTGTTGCCATTTGTATCACAGCTTGCGGCAGGAAGATTGGAATCCTTCGGAGATAATCAAGTGATTTGCGGAGAGAACCACCGGCAATTCTGACCCGCTGCCGCTGCGATGGCTTCCGGTTTCCGGAGGCGAGAATTCTTCGCGCAGATAACGCGCGCCTCTGAAGGTGATTACGCTACCTTTGGGCCTTCGCGGTGCGCTCCGGCAATCGCGTGGATCGGGAGATTTCGAAGTGGGGTCTTTGCGCTCCGATTCGCGTGTCTTATAGGATGGTTTGCCATGCTCAAGCATTTCACATTCATTCCTGCGGTTTTTGTTCGGATTCGCGCGGGCCTGCGAGTGGCCTTTGCCTTGGTTGCGGCTGTGCTCGCCGCTCCGTTGCATGCGCAAGCGCCGGCGCCACTCGCGGTAGCGTATGGTCCCTTCAATGCCGTTGCTCTTGCCGACGGCGCCGGCTTGAACAAGACGCTGTCTCCGTCGACATCGCTTGACAGTCTCGCAGCCGTTGCGATGGATGGCCAGGGATCGGGCCAGCCCGCGATGCAGGACCCGCTGCTGGCAGGGCGCGCTTCATGGACGCTGGCTTTCTGGTTCGAGGCTCCGCAGCCAGAGCAAGGGACGATGTTGCTTGCCGGCATTGGCGACCCTGCCGCGGAGGATGCGCGCTTTATTGGCATTGCAAACAATCGGCTCGGCTTGTGGCTGGGGCGGGCGCAGAGTTCGGCAGGATTTGTGCCGGGCGATCAGGCGCTCGACGCGGGAAGGTGGCATTTTGCCGCGGCGGCGAGCGACGGAGAGCATGTGGTTTTGTATGCCGACGGCCAGCAGGTAGCTGCGGCCGCGCTTGCGCAGGGCAGCGTTGCAGCCGTTTTGGAGATGGCGCCGTCGCCATTGCCGGATGTCGCGGACACCCACTTCGGCGGCAAGATTGCATCGCTCAGAATTTATCGTGGAGCACTGACAGCCGAACAAGTGAAAGCAATTGCCGATGCGCCGCCGGACTTCAGCCTGGTCACGTTCGAGGAGGCCTCGCAGCATTGGCCGGTGCAGACCCGCGCGCAGGCCGGATACAGCGCGCCGCAGGATCCGTCTACGTGGCCTCACGGCAAAGGCGAGATTCAGAAGCCAGCGGCGAAAGAGTTGACCGCTGCGGACCTGCATTGCCAGTTGACAGGCGATGATCCGTGGAAACTCGCGGGCGGCTGGAGGCTTGAGGCGGCGCCGCAGGTGAAAGCAACGGGCGAGGAGATTTCCAAGGCCGGTTTTGACGACAAAAACTGGCAGGTGGCCACGGTGCCAGGCACGGTGCTGACGACGATGATCGATCGCGGCCTCTATCCCGATCCCGATTACGGGCTGAACAATCTGGCCATTCCCGAGAGCCTGGCTCATCAGGATTATTGGTACCGCGTGGAGTTCAGGACGCCGGTCGCGGCGCGTGGACGCAGCCTGACGCTCACTTTTGAAGGCGTGAATTACGCGGCCGAAGTCTGGATGAATGGCAAGAAACTCGGCGGATTTGCGGGCGCTTTCTTGCGCGGCAAATTTGACGTGACGGATGCTGCCGCCGGCAGCGAGAATGCGCTGGCCGTGCGCGTCTCTCCGCCGCCGCATCCGGGGATTCCGAACGAGCAGTCGCTCAGGGGTGGTCCAGGCGAGAACGGCGGAATTGAAGTGCTCGACGGGCCGACCTTTTCTGCCACCGAGGGCTGGGACTGGATTCCCGGCATTCGCGACCGCGACACAGGCATCTGGCAGGATGTGACGTTGACAGCGACCGGGCCGGTGGAGATCGGCGACCTGAATGTGATTACAACGTTGCCCAAGTCCGACCGCAGCGAGGCCGAGATCGAAATCGAAGCGCCGCTGACCAACAAGGGCAGCACCGCGATCGATGGCGAGCTCACGGCTAGCTTCGACGACGTAAGGGTGACGAAGCAAGTGCATCTGGCTCCGGGGGAGACGGTGATTCGGCTGGAGCCTGCGGAGTTTGCTGAACTCAAAGTTCAGAATCCTCGGCTGTGGTGGCCGAACGGGTACGGAGATCCCGTGCTGCACACGCTGAAAGTTTCGCTGGTCGCCGGTGGGAAGGTCAGCGCAGCGAAACAAATCGAGTTCGGCATGAGAGAGGTGAGCTACGAGATTTCGCTCTTCGATGCGCCGGGACACCTGCAGCGCGTGGAAGTGCTGCCCAGCCGCACCCACGATGAGGCACTGCCGCTGATCGATGGGACGCACCAGGGCATCAGGCAAATTTTCGACTGGACACCGAATCAGGTGCTGCCCGGGCAAACGCTGCCGGACTGGATGCTGCAGTCATGGGTGCAGACGCTCGAGCCGGAGGCCGTGGATTCGCCGTCAATCCGCCCCGTTGATGGTGGATGGCCGGGAACGGACCTGGTGATCAAGGTGAACGGAGTGCGCATTGCTGCGCGCGGCGGCAACTGGGGCATGGACGACATGTTGAAGCGCGTAAGCATCAAGCACCTGGAGCCGTATTTCCGGCTGCATCGCGACGCGCACGTGAACATGATCCGCAATTGGATGGGCCAGAATACGGAGGAAAGTTTCTATGCGCTGGCAGACAAATACGGACTGATGGTGTGGAACGACTTCTGGGAATCGACGCAGACCTACAACCTGGAAGCCGAAGACCCGGCGCTGTTTCTGGCGAATGCGCGCGACACGATCCTGCACTACCGTCATCATCCGTCGATTGTGGTGTGGTGCGGGCGCAACGAGGGCGTGCCGCAGCCGACGATCAACGAGGGGCTGGCAGAATTGGTGCGCACGCTCGACCACACGCGCTATTACACGGGCAGCTCGAATCAAGTGAATCTGCGCAACTCGGGGCCCTATCAATTCCAGCCGCTCGAAACCTATTACCGCATCAACCGCGGATTCAGCGTCGAGCTCGGCATTCCCAGCGTGCCCACGCTCGAAAGCCTCAAATCCTTTATTCCCGAACCCGACCGTTGGCCGATCAGCGACACTTGGGCTTATCACGACTGGCACCAGAGCCAGAACGGCGCGGTGCAGCCGTACATGGCTCATATGGAGACGGAGTTTGGTGCGCCTACGAGCCTGGAGGACTTCGAGCGCAAGGCGCAGATGCTCGATTACGTTGGCCATCGCGCCATCTTCGAGGGGTTTGCCGCGCATCTTTGGCAGCCCAACTCCGCCCGCATGATCTGGATGACGCAGCCCTCGTGGCCGAGCATGGAGTGGAACTTTCTGAGTTGGGACTACGATACGCAATCGAGTTTCTACGGCACCGAGAAGGCTTGCGAGCCGGTGCACGCGCAACTGAATTTGTCCGATGGCTCGGTGGATCTGATCAACCTGGGCGAAGCACGGGCCTTCAAGGTGCGCACGCTCGTGGAGGGCCTTGACGGCAAGACGCTGAGCGATCAGACGAATCAGGTTCTGGCCGCCGCCGATGATCGCACCGCGGTGGCGAAACCCGACCTCGCGACGTTGGCGGCGGGGCATACCATTCTCGTGAAATTGGAAGTGAGCGATGCGGCTGGTGCGCCAGTGAGCGACAACTTCTATTGGTGGGCGGCGGACGAAGCCAGCTTCCGCGAGTTGAATTCGCTTCCGGCTGCGACGCTATCGGCCTCGGCGGCCTCCGCAGCGGCGAACGGTGAGCGCACGGTGACGGTGCGGATCAAGAATACGGGTTCCGCGGCGGCGCTCATGATCAAACTCACGCTCACTGACTCTGCGACGGGCCAACGCATCCTGCCCGCCTATTACAGCGACAACTACGTCTCGCTCCTGCCCGGCGAGGAGCGCACAGTGACAGTGGCGTTTGCGACCGGTAGCGCGAAACCCGCGATCGGCGTGCGCGGCTGGAACCTGGCCACGCAGACGGTTGCGGTGCAGTAGTGCGCGCCCTGGTGAAATCCGCGTGCTGCGAGTTCCCTTCACTGGCGCGGGCTTCATTTGCGGCTTGAACCGCGACCGGAGAGTTTCGGTTTCTCGGGCGGCGGACAGGTTGACTCGCGAATGACCAATTCCGGCAGGACGGCCAGCGTGTCCGGAACGGAATCCTGGCCGCGAACCCGCTGCAAGAGCACACGCGCGGCAATGGTTCCCATCTGATGAAGCGGCTGACGGATGGTCGTAATGCTTGGATTCTGGAAGGCCGCGCTCTGGATGTCGTCGAAGCCGACCACGGAGATGTCTTCAGGAACGCGCAGTCCGTGGTCCCGTATGGCCCGGATAGCGCCGATAGCGGCAATATCGTCGTAGCAGACCATGGCCGTAAAGCCGGCCTTGCGGTTGAGCAATTCGCAAGCGGGCACGAACCCCAGTTCGGGCGTGGAAACCAGCAGCATGAGCTGTACGGTCAACTCGGGCCGCACTACGATGCCAAATTCACGGGCTACCGCCTTCAGGCAATCCCAACGGTCCTCGGCGTCGGAGCTGTGGCTGCCACCGCGCATGAAGGCGATTCTGCGGTGACCAAGCTGGTAGAGATGGCGCAACGTAAGTTCTGCCGCCCGGCGCTGGTCGAGCACTACGTTCGTGATTCCGGGAATCTGGCGATGGCCGGCGACCGCGACTGCGGGAATCTTGAAGCCGTGCTGCAGAATCGTATCGATCAGGATGAAACCTTCGACCGACCTCTCCATCAGCAGGCGCGGGTACTCTTCGATCAAGTCGGGCTTGCGGCGATGACTGGCAGTCAGGTAGAAGTAACCCTCCTCGATGAGCGATTCTTCCACGCCCGTGAGCACCAGCGCGCTGTAGCTGTCGCTCAGCTCCGGAACCAATACGCCGATGGAGAAAGTCTGCTTTTTGCGCAGGGAACGCGCGTAAAAGCTGGGCCGATAGTCGAACTTCGCGGCTGCCGCCTTCACTCGGTCCCGCGTCTCCTGCGGAATCGCACGGACGCCGGGCGCATCGTTCAGCACGAGCGAGATGGTGGCCGGCGACAGATCGAGGTATTCGCCCAAAATGCGCAGACTCACCGGCTCTCCCGGCTTCGGCTCGTGTCTTGGTTTTGCTTTCTTTCTCACTTTCTCCTCTCGTAACACACACGCCAGAATCTTAAGGAGACGATCGAGCAGGAGGCGCGACTTCCGCAGCCTCGACCTCGCGGCGCTCGAGGTGGTCGTACCAGGTGAACTTGAGAATTGCCGACGTAGCCAGTACCACAGCCAGAGTGACAGCGGCGCGCTTCAGTTCCCAGATGACGATGTACATGGGAAGCACGACGAGTGCGATCTGCCAGACGATCCCGACGGCGACGTTGAACATGTCGCGCTTGAAGTCTTTGTTGCGCTTGAAGCCGGGGTCCTCCGCGAGAACCTTGCGGTAGATGGGGCCCCAGAAGCCCCACGGCCGCACCCGCCGGTAGAAGACTTTGAGCACCTCGTCGTCTTCCGGCTTGGTGAGCAGGGTACCGGCAAAGCATCCGATGAGCGAGAGAACCAGCACCACCGGAAAGACGATCGAGACATCCATATTGATGGAGTATGCGGCCAGCAGATGCTGGACGAGTGGAACTTTCGCGATCAGCGTAGGCAGCGCCAGAGCGGATGTGATTCCGGCGAGCATGCCCCAGAAGTAGCCATAGCCGTTAAAGCGCCACCAGTACCACTTGAGGACGTTGGAAGCGGTGTATCCTCCCCACAATCCGGAGACGATCCAGACCACGACGGCGTTGACCGAAGTCACATTCCACCCGATGAGCACGCCGATGACGACGACGGCAAATGAGGCCAGATAGCTCAAACGGACATAAGTGCGCGGCGGAGCGTCGGGGCGAATGTAGCGCTTGTAGATGTCGTTGACGAAGTACGGCGGCGCGGCATTCACTGTGGCGGCAAAGTTGGCCATGAAGGCGGCCAGCAGGCCGGAGATGAGGAAGCCGAGCAAGCCGACGGGAACGAAGCGTGCCAGCGCATACGGAAGCACCAGCTCAAAGTCCATGTTGGCGCCCATGGCGCGGATGCTGTCCGAGAAGAACACGGCGGCCAGGATGGCAAGACCGGCGGTAAGAAAATAGCGGGGAAAGGTGAGCACGACGTTGACCCACGCGCTCATCATCGAAGCCTCGCGCGGACTTTTTGAAGCGAGCACGCGCTGCATGTCGTAGTTGGGCGCAGGGCCCGCGGCGGAGATCAGCACGCCCTTGAAGAGGAGCATCATGACGAAGAAGCCAAAAAGCCCATAACCATCCTGCGCGATTCGCGTGCTGGTGGCCGGGATCAGCGTCGACCAATCGAGATTCAAGTGCCAGCCGAAAAATACATTGTCCCAGCCAGCCGGCACCACTTTGTGCAGCATCTCCGGCGCCACGCGGCGCATGGCGATGATGCCCACCGCGAAGGACGCAATGGAAAGCACGCAAAACTGCACCACCTCAGTGATCACCACGCTGATCATGCCGCCCTTGATAACGTAGATAGCCGTAATCAGGACAAGAATCAGCGCGTACTGGTTCGGCGACAGGTGCCAGGGAAGAAACGTGGCCGCGAATTTGCCGATGCCCTTGAAGCCGTAGCTGAAGAAACCGATGATGCTGATGAAGGCATAGAGAACAACGATGAGGTGCGACAACTGCGCGCCGCGGCCGGTGCCGAAGCGCGTTTTGATCCACTCCGCTCCGGTCATCACCCGCGAGCGCCGGAGCCACGCCGACATGTAGACCATGAGAAAGACCTGGTTGAAGGTCGGCCATAGCCACGGAATCCACACGCTCTTCAGGCCATAGACGAACATCCAGTACACCAGCAGCATGGTGCCGCTGATGTCGAACATGCCCGAAGCGTTGGAAAGGCCCAGCACATACCACGGCATCTTGTTGCCGCCCAGAAAATATGCGGTCATGTCGCGCGAGCCGTGGTGCGATACCCAGTAGCCCACGAACACGGTGCCCAGCAGGTACACCAGAATGATTGCGATATCCAACGGTTGAAGATGCATCGAGTCCCCCGGATTTACTTACTGATCGATCTCTCCAGAATTCCCTGCCGCATGTTGCCGATCGCGGCCAGCGGAGTACTGGTTTGAAAGTTTCTTAATACAGTTGCCCGGCCAACAAGAAGACCAGTGTTGCCTGCCAGTTGATAGCGATCTCGTTGCTTGCGTATGAGGCCGTCTGGTCCGCATAGTATTTCTCCGGCGGTAACCCGCTCGGAAACTTGGCCAGCACAGGATCCTGGCGGCCGGCATTCGGCCCTCCGGACAATAATCCCGGCCACGGCCCCGGTTGCTCGCCCGATCCGCTGGGCCGGTGATGCGGGTGCAGGACCGAGTGCTCGCCAACCTGCGTGACCCACGAGAGCGAGAAGGTATTTCGGCCGAGCAGATAGTGCAAATCGTCGCGCGCCGCATTCCGAAAGGCAGGATCCGGTGCGATCGCGTCGGCGATCATCAGGTCCATGCCATACTGCGCTGCAATCCCGTTCGATCCCCAGACGAAGTCCGTCGGCTTGAGGCTTACGTGGTATGGATTGGCGGCAGTAGCGCTGACAATTGCGCGCGCTGCCGACAACATTCGGCTGCGAATAGCCGCTTGCGCCTTGGCGTCGGCGTCTTTGCGCCGGGAAAGAGCGTAGGTGCGCAGAGCCATGGGGGCCATCATGCGCCAACCTTCCGCGGCCGGCGAATCGAGGATGGGAAGATAAGCGGCATAGTTGCTCAAGAAGAATTGGTGATAGGCGTTTTCGCCAGTGGTGCGCCAAAGCTCTGCCGACGCCCAAAGGCGTTCGTCTGCGCAATTCGAATCGCCGTACTCTCCGGTTGAAATGCCGGGCGGATTGCGGAACGTCACATTTGGATACTGCTCGGTCCACTTCCACGCGCGGCGCGCGGCATCGAGAGCCCGCGTGGCAAACGCCGCATCGAACGGCTTGTAGACCCGCGCGGCGATCGCTGCCACCGCGGCCAGATCGGCAGTGGCGCAGGTGCTTTTGTAGGGTGCCGAGCCGGTCCCGATGACCTCGCTGGGCAGCGTGTCCTTGTCGGGAGCAATGAAGTCCGGGAAATGCGTGCTCGTCTGCTTGTGCCATGCGCCGCCGTCGCTGTCCTGCATCTTCAGCATCCATTCCAGGTTCCAGCGAATCTCGTTCAGGATGTCGGGAGTGCCGTTCCCGGTTTCTGGAATCTTGAGTTGAATGGGCTTGAGCCGGGGACCGTAGATCTCCCATGCCCACAGCAGCGTTCCCGTCGCGATGCCCGAGTTGACCGTGTAACGGCCATAGTCGCCCGCGTCGTGCCAGCCGCCGATGTTGTCTCGTGGTCCGGAAGCGCCTGAGCTGGGATGAAACTCACCATGCAGGTGGCAGGCTGGGTGGGAGTATCCGGGAAACTCCGGACCCAGATCGACCGCTGTTCCGCAGCGCTGCCCGTAAAAGCCGCGCATGGCCAGGTAGTATGTGCGCTCGAAGACGTTGCTACCTATCGTGAAGGTCCAGCTCTTTCCCACCTCAGGAACCTGGACGTAGTAGGTTCCCGCCTCGCGCAGCTGGGAGAAGTCCGCTGCCTCGACGGTGTCGCCTGAGAGCGGGTCGGTCGAGGCCGGCGAAAGCGCTCCACGAAGAACGGCCTTTCCATCGCTGGAGCGCCTGATGTCAAAGGTTTTAGCTGGGGTTTTAGCTGGACTCGCGACCAGGGCGACCTTGGGTGCGCCGGCAAGATACCCGACCTGGTCAAGCTTGATGGCTGGGGTTGGGTTCTCGGCCGCATAAAGCTGGAAAGCGGGGCATAATGCCAGACCCAAAACGCATAAAAAGAAGAGCCAGAGTCGCGCGCGGCGGCAGGTTCGAAGGTTCCAAATCGATGAAGGCGGCCTATCGTTCATTCGCTTCACTCGCGAGGGTCGGTTGAAAAGACGGATCAGTCTCTCACATCGTCACGCACCCCGGCAACGGATTCCTCGGCCCAGGCGAATCATCGGCGGGAATATTCCTTGTTGCACTTCCGTTGGTTCGGCTATAATCGCGCTTCGCTTTCAAAGGTAGCGAATTCTCTCTGCAAAAACGTTTCAGCTTGTTTTGCTGATCTCCTGCCGCCCTGGGTCCCAAGAGGAACTGAAGATGAAGTTTGGCTATTTCGACGATCGTAACCGCGAGTATGTGATCACGCGGCCGGATACGCCGCTGCCGTGGATCAACTACCTCGGTTGCCAGGAGTACTTCGGAATCATCTCGAACACCGCGGGCGGCTATTCGTTCTATCGCGACGCGCGGCTGCGGAGGCTGACACGTTACAGGTATAACAACGCGCCATGGGATTGCGGTGGCCGCTACATTTATCTGCGCGACGAAGAGTCGGGCAGCTTCTGGTCGCCGAGCTGGCAGCCGACACGGCACGCAGCCGAGGACTATTCCTGCCGCCACGGCATGGGCTACACAACCATTGGCTCGAAGTTCGCGGGCATTGAAGCCAGCACGCGCTACTTCGTCCCGCTCGACGAAAACCTCGAAATCTGGCAGCTCACGGTGACCAATCGCCGCGCGATGCCGGCGCGGATCTCGGTCTTCGCCAGCGTCGAGTTCTGCTTATGGGATGCGCAGGACGACGCCACCAATTTCCAGCGAAATTACAACATTGGCGAGGTCGAGGTGGTTGACGGCGTCATCTATCACAAGACGGAGTACCGCGAGCGCCGCAATCACTTCGCTTACTTTGCCTGCTCCGAGCCAACATCCGGCTTCGAGACCGCGCGCGATGCGTTTCTGGGCCCCTACCGCGGCTGGGACAATCCCGCAGCCGTCGCCGCCGGCCAACTCACCAACTCCATCGCGCATGGCTGGGCTCCGATTGGCGCGCACCAGGTAAAGCTCGACCTCGCCGCCGGAGAAACACGGCAAATCGTCTTCGTCCTCGGCTATCAGGAAAACCCGGTCGACCGGAAATTCGATCCGCCCGGAACGCAGATCATCAATAAGGAGCTAGCCAAGCCGTCGATCGCGAAGTACCTGGCCGCCAAACAAGCGGACGCGGCTTTCGACCGCCTGCGCGCGCACTGGGACAAGCTTCTCGGCATCTTCCAGGTGGACACGCCGGACGTGCACACCAACCGCATGGTCAACATCTGGAACGCGTACCAGTGCATGGCGACATTCAACATGTCGCGCTCTGCCTCTTCATTCGAGTCGGGCATCGGCCGCGGCCTCGGTTTCCGCGACTCGAACCAGGACCTGCTGGGTTTTGTGCACATGGTGCCTGCTCGAGCGCGCGAGCGCATTCTCGACCTGGCCTCCACGCAGCTAGACACCGGCGGCGCCTATCACCAGTACCAGCCGCTCACCAAGCGCGGCAACAACGACATTGGCGGCGGATTCAATGACGATCCGCATTGGCTCATCCTCGGCGTCGCGGCTTACATCAAAGAAACAGGCGATTGGAGCATCCTCGACGAGCCAACGCCCTATGACAACAAGCCCGGCACCGAGGAGCCGCTCTACGATCATCTTCATCGCAGCTTCCGTTACACGCTGGAGCGCCTCGGGCCGCACGGGCTGCCGCTGATCGGCCGCGCCGATTGGAACGACTGCCTCAATCTGAACTGCTTCTCCGACACGCCCGGCAATTCCTTCCAGACCACAACCAATCGGGATGGCAAAGTGGCCGAGTCGGTGTTCATCGCCGGACTCTTCGTGCATGCCTCGCACGAGCTGGCTGCCATCGCCAGTCGCCACGGCCATTCGGACGACGCCACGTGTTTTCTTAGAGCGGCCGATCGAATGGAGCAGACGATTAAGGAGCACGGCTGGGACGGCGAGTGGTTCCTGCGCGCCTACGACAGCTTCGGCGAAAAGATCGGCTCAAAGGAGCGCGAGGAAGGCAAGATCTTCATCGAGTCCAACGGCTTCTGCGTGCTGGCAGGCATCGGGCTCGACGACGGCAGGGCCGCCAAAGCTCTGGCATCCGTGCGCGAGCACCTCGCCACGAAGCATGGGCTCGTTGTGCATCAGCCGGCCTACACTCGCTACTATCTCCACCTGGGCGAGATTTCTTCGTACCCGCCGGGCTACAAGGAGAACGCCGGCGTTTTCTGCCACGTGAATCCCTGGGTCATGATCGGCGAGACGCTGTTGGGCCACGGCGATGAGGCGTACGACTACTATCTGCGCATCAATCCCTCGGCGCGCGAAGAAATCAGCGAGGTGCACCGCTGCGAACCTTACGTCTATGCGCAAATGATCGCTGGCAAGGACGCGCCGACGTTCGGCGAGGCCAAAAATTCCTGGCTCACAGGAACCGCGGCATGGAATTACTACGCAATCGCGCAGTGGATTCTCGGCGTGCGCCCAACTTATGATGGCCTTGAGATTGCTCCCGTGATTCCGGCCGGCTGGCAGGGATTCACCGCAACGCGCATCTTCCGCGGAGTGACATATAAGATCGCCATCGAGCGCAAGGGCAACGGAAACAGTGTCGCGCTGACCGTCGACGGCGCGCCGATCAAGGGAAATATCGTGCCTCCTCCTGCCGACGGCCGCAAAGAAGTTTCGATTGTGGCGGCTTTAGGCTCGGCAGTTTTAAGCTAGCGCTGCCGTTGCATCTCTCCGTGAACCAAGGAGCCGCTTTGTATTCCGCCAACGAGACCCGCTACGACACAATGCAATACCGCCGTTGCGGGCGCAGCGGCATTCGCCTGCCCGCCATCTCCCTTGGCCTGTGGCACAACTTTGGCGGCGTCGATGACTTCGAGAACTCCCGCGCCATGGTGCGCCGCGCCTTCGAGCTCGGCATCACCCACTTCGACCTCGCCAACAACTACGGCCCTCCGCCGGGAAGTGCCGAAAGCAACTTTGGCGAGATTCTGCGCCTCGATCTCAAGCCCTATCGCGACGAGCTGATCATCAGTTCCAAGGCCGGCTACGACATGTGGCCTGGCCCGTATGGCAACTGGGGATCGCGGAAGTATCTGCTTGCGAGTCTCGACCAGAGCCTGAAGCGCATGGGCCTTGAGTACGTCGATATTTTCTACTCGCATCGTCCCGATCCGGAAACGCCGCTCGAAGAGACCATGTCGGCGCTCGATCAGGCGGTGCGTTCCGGCAGGGCTCTCTATGCCGGTATCTCCAACTACAACCCGGAGCAAACCGCCGCCGCCGTCAAAATTCTGCGCGGGCTCGGCACGCCCTGCCTCATTCATCAGCCAAAATACTCGATGTTCGAGCGCACCCCCGAGCGCGGCTTGCTCAGTGTGCTGGGCAACGAAGGCGTCGGCGCCATCGCCTTCTGCCCGCTGGCGCAGGGCCTGCTCACCGACCGTTATCTCAAGGGCATTCCCGCCGATGCGCGCGCTGCCAAGCCCCACGGCTTTCTGAAGCAGCGCGACATCGACGAGGGCCACCTCGCCAAGGTGCGAGCGTTGAACGAGCTGGCGCGGGAGCGAGGGCAATCGTTGGCGCAGATGGCGCTGGCATGGGTGCTGCGCGACGGCCGCATGACTTCAGCGCTAATCGGCGCCAGCCGCGTGGAGCAAATCGAGCAGAACGTGGCCGCCCTCGCCGACCTGGCCTTCACGGACAAGAATCTGGCCCGCATCGATGCAATTCTGACCGGCGGAGTGTAGGTGGGCCCGGCCACACCGGGTGGCCCGACCGCAGTCGATTCGAGCAGCCAGCCTGCCGATTCGCGGTCACAAAGCATGCCCATTTCGCAAATTACAAGAGAACTAGCCTCGCGCCAGGCCGGAGGAGCGGTGTGCCCGAAATGGCCGATTACACTTTGGTAACACAACTATATGGTTATCTAAGTTCCTTATTGACCCATAAATGGTTACCATCGTCCCACGGCACCTTATTTAGCGGGCAGTCACCGCTTGACGCTCGCATTGAAGGCTCTCCCCGGATTGCCGAAATTTGTTTGTTATGGGCCGAAGAAACCCGCGAGTTCGGCTCGCGGACAACATGTCGATTTGAGATTCGTGCGCGAAAGCGGCTGGTATCTCGAGGAGCAATTCAAACCGTGACCTCAGCGGGCGTATCACCCAAATTCGAGATGAAACACGCCGACACAACAGGAGCCGCACTCTTGTCGGTTGCCTTGATTGGCCCAGACGCGGAAAGGCGTTCGGTCGTGGCCAGGGCTCTCGCCGAAACTCGCCGGGCCGATGTTCGCGAGTTCGATTCCTACCCGCCGAAACGTGAACACCTGCATGGATTGCTGGCGTCGTTTGAGGTTGTCGTCCTTGACATCGACAGCGACCCGGATGTCGCTCTGGAATTAGTGGAAAGAGCGAGTGCCAACGACGCGGCGACGTTCATGGTCTATTCGGAGAAGTCAGATCCGGAATTCGCCATCCGCTCCATGCGTGCAGGCGCTCGTGAGTTCCTCCTTCTACCCCTCGACCAGGGCGCTGTGGCCGGGGCTCTTGGTCGGACCAAAACTTTCCTTCGCGAGAAAGCTCTGCCCGCAGAGAAGACTCGAGGAGGGTTGCACGTTTTTGTCGGGTCCAAAGGGGGATCCGGCGTTACGACGGTCGCGTGCAATGTTGCCATCGCCCTGGCGCAGAATTCCGGCCAAAAAACCCTGCTCATCGACCTCGCTCTTCCCATTGGAGACACGGCACTGTGCCTTGGGATTACCGCGGGTTACTCGACGGAGGACGCACTCCGGAATATCGACCGGCTGGATGCAAGTTCTCTTCAAAATCTCCTGGTCGAGCACCGCTCGGGAGTATTCGTCCTGGCGGCTCCCACCAAAGTTCCCGACGTTGAGGTTTCTGAAGGCGCCATCGACAAGCTCATCGCGATCGCGCGGCGCGAATTCGAACATGTGATCGTGGATGTGGGATCGAGGATCGATGGGCCAGCCAAGGTTCTCTTCGAAGACGCCTCAACCATCTACCTGGTCACCCAGACCGGAATCTCCGAACTGCGGAATTCAAATCGCCTTATCTCGCAGTTCTTCGCTGAGGGAACTCCCAACCTGGAAGTCGTAATCAACCGGTTTGAGTCTCGCTTCCTGGAACCGGCGAACGAAGATGTCATTGCCAAAGCTCTCGGCAGGCCGGTGCGATGGATGATTCCCGATGATCGAGACGCTGCGCGGGCGCTCCAGAGCGGCGACTCCGGGCTGCCTGAAACACGCATTTCGCGCATAAGCCTGGAGATGGCCGGCTCGATTACCGGACGCCCGATTCCACAGGAAAAGAAGAGGAATTTTGACGTTGGAGGTCTCGGTAACAATATGCCCCAAGTAGATTTTGCAAGATATGAAGCGATGAGTCCTGCGATTCTGGCTTCGGCTGATGCGCGCACCAATCCAAACATCGCGTGGCCGGCGCCCGGCCCGATTACCTACGGGAACAAGCTCACCTTCGACCAACTCAATGCCACGGCATCGGTTGAGGGAACTTTGGTCTACACACCCGGCCCAGGCTATGTGTTGCCGGTCGGAACGCATTCGCTATGGGTCACGTTCACTCCGGCAGACTCCGGCAGCTACGCTCCGCAGCAGGCCTCGGTTTCAATCGTCGTGGCCAAGGCAACGCCGGTTCTGTCCTGGCCAGTTCCGGCCAAGATCGTTTACGGCGCTGCATTAGACGAGGCACAACTCAATGCCTCGGCATCGGTGCCTGGAACCTTGGACTACTCTTCCGCGCCGGGCGAGGTGCTCCCTCCCGGAATGCACACGCTCTCCGTAACCTTCACTCCCGCCGACAGCGCGAATTACACAACAGCAAAGGCTACCGTGTCGCTGATTGTGTCCAAGGCAGCGTCTGAAATCCAATGGCCGAAACCCGATCCTATTACGTACGGGACAAAGCTCGGCACCTTGCAACTCTGCGCCATGGCGTCGATTCCGGGAACGTTCGAGTACAACCCTGGCTTGGGGGCGGTGCTTGCGGCTGGAGAGCATAAACTGTCGGTTGTTTTCACTCCAGCAGATACCGTGGGCTACTCTACATCGCGGGCCGCCGCATCCGTGACTGTGGCCAAGGCAACTCCCGCCGTCACGTGGCCAACGCCGGATCCAATTTCCTACGGCGTTGCCCTCGGCGCAACTCAGCTGAATGCCAAAACATCGGTTCCGGGATCTTTTGCTTTTCGACCCGCCGCGGGCGAGATACTCACGCCGGGAGTGCATGAGCTCTCAGTGACCTTCACTCCGACCGACACTTTGAATTACACAACTGTGAGTGCAGTCGTGCCGCTCACCGTTGCCGAAAAGTCACCAACCCTCATCAACTGGCCGGCCCCATCCGCAATTTCTTACGGCGCCGCGCTGAGCGCCGCTCAGTTGAATGCCACGGCATCGGTTCCGGGAACATTTGTCTACACTCCTTCAGAGGGCCACGTACTCGCGCCGGGGAAATATACCCTCACCGCATTGTTCACTCCATCGGACTCTGAAAAATACGCGACGGCCGAAGCCTCGGTCGTGCTCGAGGTGGAAGGCCGGGCTTACGCTGCTTCATTGCCAACCACAGCCGATGACCCAGCATCCGCGCAGACCTTCACCGCAACCAGGTCCGCCCCCCCGGATTCGGCGCCGGCGGAAGTAAAAGGTGAGCACACGGCAACCAACACAACTCCGCGCGAAACACGCACGTACAAAGGTTCTGTCTACGAGAAACGTGAGGACGGTCAATGGCATCTCCAGAAGAACTAACTCCGCTGTTACCTGAAACGCTTCCCGAGGATTTCGGCGATTGGGATAGCGAAGCTTCGCCTGCGTCGTCTTTGCCTGTCAACTCCGATGAGTGGGAAGCATGGGCAGCCGCTCATCCCTTCAACGAGACTCCAAAGCCGCTTGGGAAACCTCTTGATCGCGATGCGGGCAAGGCATCCTTGGCAGACAGGCCGCGTGTCTCGAGCTCATCCTCATCTGCGCCGGCCGATATTAAGCAGCCAATAGATTTCAGCGATGGAGATAGAGAAGCATCTCCTGCGTCCAAGCCTGTCAGCTCTCGTGACGAATGGGAAGCATGGATAGAGGCTCATTCCTTCAGCGAGACTCCTAAGCCGTTTGGGCAATCCGCTGAGCGCAAAGCAATCTTGTCGCCCGCCCGCGAAGCAGGCTTGCCAACCCGCGAAGCAGGCTTGCTACATTCCGGCAAGCCCCGTGCCTCTGCTTCAGCCGCGGCCGCTCAAGTCCTGGTTAAGGAACCAGAGTTGACCGTGAAGCCGGTAAATGCGCCGCCCAGCAGCGCTTTGCGCGGGCCGGAGGCCAGCCGTACCGCGATTGAGGCTCCCGTGGCGCAGGGTTCGCCAACCGCCGCTGCCGTGGATGGAATAGGCAACTTGCCCAAACCCACGGCGACATTGAAACGCGAAGCCGACGAGGCTCTCTTCCAGTGGTATTCATCGAAGGATATCGAAGTTAAGGGAGAGGAGAAGACGGCGCAGCAGAAGACGGCGAAAAAGAAATGGATCACCGTTGCTGCTGTTAGCCTCGGTGCGATTCTGCTTCTGCTCCTGATCCCGCTGTTCTATCACGGATCGAAGTCCGTGGCGAAACCGCCGGTTCAGGCGGTCCCTGCGGCAACAGATTCGCAGCAGACGCCGGATCCGGCGGCTAATGATCCTGCAACTGCGGACCAGCGGCTGGCAACCACCGGGAAGCAACCTGCAGCGGACAACCAACCGGCCGATCAACAGAGGGGTCCGAATCCGGCAGAGGTGCCGACGAAACTGCAGGCGAAAGTCATGGACGATCAACTCACTGCGCCAACACTGATTCCGCAAGGCAATCGGAAGGATGTTGCAGAAGACGCGCCTCCTCCCGTGAGCCTGGGCGCGGCAGGTGCGGATGGCCTGGGCGGCAGCAGCGCGAATGCCGGCGTCTTGAATGGACACGCACAGCCCGTCGTTAAAGTTGCACCTTCCAGACCGTTTACGATTTCATCCGGCGTCGCCGCAGGAATGTTGATTCAAAAGACGCCGCCCATTTATCCGCCCATCGCGAGAGCAGCCCGCGTGTCTGGCACTGTGGAGCTGCACGCCACGATTTCCAAGAACGGAACGATTAAGGACTTGCATGTTGTGAGCGGGCCGGCCATGTTGCAGCAGGCCGCCGTCGATGCGGTGCGGAACTGGCGCTACAAGCCGTACAAGCTCAACAATGAGCCGGTAGAAGTTGAAACAACAATAAGACTGGTGTTCGCCCTTGGCGGATGACGTACCGTAGCGCGAACGTTGCTCGAACTCTGGGTGCTTCCACGCGGATTCCTCGCGACGACACGCCCAGCATCTCCTCTTCTTTGTTCGCATTCCTGTGCAAATGTGCGCCCAAACACACTCGCGGCCTTCGAAAAGATTCGTTCTGCACCAACCCTGGTGAAATTCACATATTTACTTGACTTTTGCACTTGCATCCACAGATTCGGCAGACGTAAGGTCACAACAACTGATGAGCCTGTAGGGCATCGGGAGTTGGTCGCCGGGACGGTTGGTGGAACGAAAGGCCGATGAGAATCGGAAAATCGCCGCCAGCCCAGCCAGAGGGTGAAACCTGGGGCGAAAGCCCAAGAGGGATCGCTGGCCGCGCCAGAGATTACAAAAGCCGACGCAAGTCGGAAGTTGTCAAGCTGGCAGATCCGGAAGGTACGCGAACCGGCGGAAACTGAATACTCATCGACGGCTCAGCTGGCGATGCAAGGTTCGGTTGAAGTTAGGGGCGTATCAAAGGCCCAGTCGGAGGTAGAGACGCCAGGCGCAAGCCGGGCGAATTGAAACCGGTGAAGCCGGAGGGTGGAACAGCCGATGCGAGTCGGAGGTTCGCCGCCGGTTTGGCAAATGGGGGCAACAGCCAGCGCGAGCTGGAGGTTGCAGCAGCAGACGGCGCAAGCCCGAAGCTGCAACAACAGCCGGTGAAAGCCGGAGGTTGTTCTAACCAGCCGAGCTAAAGGATCAAAATCCGGTGTGAGTCGGCAGTTGATCGCCGGCCTTGCCGGTGGAGGGGTCGTTCGGTGAAAGCCGGATGGATCGCCATCGGTCGATCGGAAGCGCGCAACACCCGATGCGAGTCGGGGGTTAGCCACCGGTCGAGCCGAGCGGAACCACGCCGATCCGAGCCGGGGAAGTCGGCCGACGGTCGAGCCGGAGTGCGGGGCAGTAGGCGCAAGCCGAAAGTTCCGTGCCGGCGCAGCCAGAGGAGGGAGCGGCAGCGAAAGCTGCAGGTTCGCCGCTGGGGGAGCCGGAGGACGCGACAGCCGGTTGTACTACGCGACCATCAAGATTGAAACGCCAGAGGCTTCGGTCTCTGGCGTTTTCAATTTGGGAGCAAATCTTCCCCGTTCACCCTCGCCAGCGCGGCGTTTCGCGGTCTCCGCTACACTGGCTCAGGGCGAATATGAAGCTCGGCCTGGGACTCTACCGGCACATGCTCAACGACGAATATTACTCATTCGCCGTGCAGGCCGGCTGCACTCACGTCATCGTCCATCTCGTCGACTACTTCCGTCAGGGCCAGGCCAATCCATCCAACAATCAGCCCACCGGCGGCAAAGACAAGCCCTGGGGCCTGGCCGGCGATCCCAACCGCCTCTGGACAGCCGCTGAGCTCATCGCGCTTCGCAAGCAGGTCGAAGCCGCGGGCCTCAAGCTCGAGGGCATTGAAAACTTCGACCCCGCTCACTGGTACGACGTTCTCCTCGACGGCCCCAAACGCGCCGAGCACATGCAGAACGTGTTCGCCATTCTGCGCGCCGTGGGCGAAGCCGGCATTCCCACCTTCGGCTACAACTTCTCCATCGCCGGAGTCGCCGGCCGCACCAGCGGGCCTTTCGCGCGCGGCGGCGCGGAGTCGGTTGGCATGGACGGCCTCGTCGACACACCCATCCCCAACGGCGTCGTCTGGAACATGATTGTCGACCCCAACGCGCCTCCGGACACGCTGCCCACCATCACCCACGACGAACTCTGGCGCCGCCTCCAGCGGTTCCTTGAGGAAGCTCTTCCCGTCGCCGAAAAAGCCGGCGTGCGCCTCGCCGCGCACCCTGACGATCCACCCACCCCCACCATGCGCCGCCAGCCGCGCCTCGTCTATCAACAGGCCATGTACCAGCGCCTCATCGACATCTCTCCCAGCCCCTCGAACATGCTAGAGTTCTGCCTCGGCACCCTCGCCGAAATGACCGAGGGCGACATCTACCAGACTGTCGAGCGCTACTCGAGCCAGCATCGCATCGCCTACGTCCACTTCCGCAACATCGCCGGCAAGGCCCCGCACTATCACGAGACCTTCATCGACGACGGCGAAGTCGACATGCTCCGCATCCTCTATCTCCTCTCGAAGAACGGCTTCGATGGCGTCGTCATTCCCGACCACGCTCCGCAGATGACCTGCTCCGCGCCCTGGCACGCGGGCATGGCGCACACGCTGGGCTTTCTGCGCGCGGGCCTCATGGCCATCCAGCGTGGCTTCAAACCCGAGCCTCTTCCGCGCGATGCCAAACCACGGCAAATCGCCGATTCGCACCCCTGACCGCAGGGCGATGAACCAGATTTGATCTGATTTGAAGGTGCGGCGCTCACAGCCCGCGGGCAGAATGCATCTACTGCGCGTTCAGATGAACCGAAGCAGTGGGGCAATGAGTGCTGAGCTTTTCCTCGAGCATCGGCAGATCGGCGACATGCCCGTCAGGAACGGCAATCCGCTGGGTGATTTGCATTGAAGTCGTTCCGTTGAACGATTCAAAAACCAACATCAGTCGAGCCGGTTGATCCATCGCGGCAGTGGCCTTCAACAGGTACCTGCCAGAGAGAATCCACGGCATGTATGCACCGTTCGAGAACATGCCCTCGTCGCCAAACCATGTTTCCGGCGAAGCCGCCAGCAGGCGCCGATAGCGGCGGTCAAAGTTGGTGCGTTTGAACCAGTACGCCACTGCTACAAGCAGGATGATAAAGCCCGTCAAACCGCCTACGATGATCTCGTTTTCTTGCAGGCCTGCGCCGGTAAACAGAGCGCCTAATGCGAAAAGCCCCACGCACAGCAAAACGAACCCCGAAACGCCCTTCCAACTCCATGGGCCCTCCTTGGCTATCTCCCACTCGCGTTGATTCGCCGCCCATTGCGCCCATTTCTCCTGCGAGTATTGCCAGTGCGCCCATGGATTGGCGATCACCGCCGACATGCCCCGGTCGTTTCGCCGCGCCATCATGAACAAGATCGAAAGCATGGGGCCGCAAAAGAGAAGTACAAACCCGCCCAGGCCCACCGGCAGCCATGTCCACGCAGTTGGAAGCACCAGGGATGCAGCCGAGCAGATAAGCAGGAAGACCACGAGACGCCAAATCCACTGGTAGACCTTGTGCCGGTTGAAGCTGACCAGCCTGGCCGACGGAGGCAGCGCGGCAACATGCGCGTCGGTGATGCGGACGATAAAGATACTCGATCCGCACGCCACGGCCAGCAACGCCACAAACCCTGCAATTCCTTGCACGAGGGGTGACCGGCTCAGGGTGCCATTCACAATCACATAGGCGGTGCCCGCAACAACCGCGACGATCAGCAAAAATCCGCCGCCCAGTTTCAATGTGGTCTTGGCGGAGTAGAGCGGGCTCTTCCGCCAGCCGGCGTAAGCGCCGGCGATCGTCAGAAAGCAGAAGATCAGCAGAGCAATTTGCATGGTGTGTGTCCGGCGCGGAATGCGCGGCGATCAGGCTTTTTGTATAGCTAGACCCGTGCGCTCGGCAATCATGCGAGCAACTTTCTTGGGACGGAAAAACGTGTACGACGAGAATCTCGCTTCGCTTCCGTCTTTCGCGTCACGATCTCCGCCTCGGACGCCCGGAGTGCCAATTGTACGCGAGACACTCGCCCTCACGATGCTCCATCCAGGTCATCCGAGCGAGCTCTTGCCGCCGCGGATTTGAAGAGCGCGGCTTGATCGACTCATAATGAGAAAACATGGGATCAGGTATGGTTGCATCTTCATATAACTTGCATGGCGTGCGAATCTTCGAATGTCCATCGAACGGGCCAGCCGTCCAGTCCGAACAAGATGCCCTCGCAATTCTAGGCGAAGCCATGGCGCAGCAGGCTGAAATGGTTCTGCTTCCAGTCGACCGGCTCTCTCCATCCTTTTTCGAGTTGCGCACTGGGCTCGCCGGCGCAATTGCGCAAAAGTTTGTGACCTACGGGATGAGGCTCGCTATCATTGGCGCCATCTCTCCGGTGGCGCTTGAAAACCCCGCCCTGCGAGCGTTTGTCAATGAATCGAACCGTGGAGATAGGATTTGGTTCTTGGAAAGTACAGGAGAATTGGGAAAAAGGTTACAAGCGCCAAATAAGCCTGCATGACGGTCATCTTCTGCGACTCACACTGCCGCTCGCGGTCTGCAAGTTCCGCGTTGCTGGTGATTGACCGTCCAACCGGCGCAACCACCGAGTCATCATTCCGACGGCCCCGGAGTTGATGTGCTCTTGAAATCGGATCGGATTGGAGAGCAGAGGCTTTTGCCCTCTCCCCGCTTCGCTCGCACATAATAAAGACATCAAGACTTGCGGCGTGGCACAAGCCGGAAAGGACTCCAGCCCCTGACCTCCCAGGAAACATTCCTCGATCGATTCAGCCTGAAAGGAAAATCCGCACTTGTCACGGGCTCATCCCGCGGATTGGGCGCTGCCATCGCCGTCGCCTTCGGTGAGGCAGGCGCCAACGTCGCCGTTCACGCCTCCAGTGCCCCGCCCGCGGCAACGCAGCAAAAGTTGCTCGCTCTCGGCGTCAAGTCCATTGCCCTCGCCGGCGATGTCGGCGACGCGGCCGTCTGCGCGCGCCTCGTTGAAGAAACCGTTCAGCAACTCGGGGCCATCGACATTTTGGTCAACAACGCAGGCATCATTCGCCGCGCGCCCGCCGCCGATCATTCTGAAGAAGACTGGAAAGCGGTCATCGACGTCGATCTCACCAGCGTTTTTCGCCTCACCCAGCATGCAGGCCGCCACATGCTCGCGCGCGGCTCGGGAAAAATCATCAACATCGCCTCGCTGCTCACCTTTCAGGGCGGAATTCTGGTTCCCTCCTACGCCGCGGCCAAGGGCGGTGTCGGCCAGCTCACCAAGGCCTTCGCCAACGAGTGGGCTTCGAAGGGCGTCAACGTCAACGCCATCGCCCCCGGCTACATGGACACGGACAACACCGAGGCGCTGCGCAATAATCCGGAGCGCGCCCGGCAGATTCTCGAGCGCATTCCCGCCGGCCGCTGGGGCAAGCCTGAAGACCTGGCCGGCGCTGCCGTCTTTCTTGCCTCCCCGGCCAGCAATTACGTCCACGGCCACATTCTCGTAGTGGACGGAGGCTGGCTCAACCGGTGATTCTATCCATTGCGGCTTCCCGCCCACGCGGCCGCCGCGCATGAGGGCGAAAAAATGAGCGAACCCGGAGTCATCTACACTGCCACCAACGCAACCGGGACCACCACCCCCGAGCCGGGTATGATCCGCCAGGTCCTCGCCTATAATCCGCACCTCATGCTTGTGCGTCACACCCTTGAGAAGGGTTGGAAGGGCGCGCGCCATAGCCATCCCCATCATCAAATGGTTTATGTCGTGCGCGGACACATCCTCTTTCAGGCTGAAGGCAAAAGCTGGGAGATGCGCGCCGGTGACAGCATCGTCGTCAACGGCGGCGTCGAACACGAGGCCTCGGCTGTCGAAGGTTCCGAGGTTCTGGACGTCTTTACCCCTTACCGCCAGGAGTACGCTTAGCCTGCGGTTGCTTTCCCTTTGTTACCTGGTCCGCCCCCATCGGGCTTTGGAGGTTTTTTGAGAATGACCACGATATTTCGTTGGCTCTTGTCACTCGCGGTCGCCGGTGCTTGCTCGGCAACTTTGATCGCTCAGCCGCCACCGCCTGCTTCCGGCGTTACTGGCATCGCGCACATCGCCTTCCGTGTCAGCGACCTCGATCGCGAAATCGCCTTCCTCGGCAAGCTCGGCTTTCAGCAGTCCTTCACCATGACCAACGCCGGCAAAACCGCCGAGGCCTTCATCAAGATCAACGATCGCGAGTTCATCGAGCTGTATCCCCGAACCGATCCCTCGCAGCCCCTCGGCTGGTTGCACGTTTGCTTCGAAGCCGGCGACCTGAACGTGTTGCAGCACTACTACGCCACAGAAGGCCTCAACCCCTCGCCCGTGCGCAAGGCCGCGGCCGGCAATCTCATCTTCTCCTTTAACGATCCCGAAGGCCGCATCACCGAATTCACGCAGTACATGCCGGGCTCGCGCCATACTCTCGACGTCGGGCAGCACCTCGGCCCCGCCCGCGTCTCCACTGAGCTAATGGGAATCGATCTGCCGGTAAGAGAAGGCGCCGCGATGAAGGAGTTTTATGCCGACCTCGGCTTCGAAGCCGAAGACACGAACGGCAACGTGCGCCTCACCACGCCCGGCGCGCCTGACCTGCACATGGAGCTGCGCGCTCCCGGCCCCGGCTCACAACCGGAGTTCCTCTTTCTCGTTCCCGACGCGAAGAAAGCATACGAAGCGCTGGAGTACGCGGGCGCCAACGCGCAACGCAACGGCGGACTCGTCTTCGTCCGCGATCCCGACGGCAATCTCTTCATCTTTCTTGCAACCGGCCGTTGACGGGCAGAAAGAGAGCATTCTTTTCTGGAAGCGCAAGAACGAATAGAGGACGGCGACGCTCGGCGGTTAGTGGATGGTCTTCGACTTCCGCTGCATATAATCCATCATCACGTACTGCCCCAGCGTCGCGGGCGTAGTAAAGTATGCCTTGCCTCGGCACATCTCCGAAACCTTGTGCACGAACTGCACCAGCCCGTAATCCTGCGCCAGCATGAACGTATTGATCATCACGTTTGACCGCTTGCAGCGCGCCACTTCTTCCAGCGTCTCGCTCACCACTAGCGGATCCAATCCATAGGCATTCTTGTAGATTCTTCCGTCGGGAAGCGTGAGCGCGGAGGGCTTTCCGTCCGTGATCATCACAATCTGCTTCATGTCTTTGCGCTGTCGAGCCAGCACGCGCTGCGCCACGCGCAGTCTTTCGCGTGTATTCGTGTGCCACGGCCCCACCTTCACCCGCGCCAGATGCGAAACCGGCAACTCCTCAGCCGAATCGTGAAAAAGCACCAGCGACAGCGAATCGCCCGGGTATTGCGTGCGGATCAAATGCGACAGCGCCATGGCGACACGCTTGGCCGGCGTAAACCGGTCTTCGCCATACAGAATCATCGAATGCGAGCAGTCCAGCATCACCACCGTCGCGCACGAGCTCTGGTAGTCGCATTGGTGCACGTGTAAGTCTTCGTACTCCAGATTCAGCGGCAGCTCCAGCCCCTCGCGCGCAATCGCCGAGCTGAGCGTCGCCGTCGTATCCAGATTCACCGTGTCGCCGAATTCGTATCGCCGCGATCCGCCGCTCGTCTCGATCCCCGTCGCCCAGTCTCGCGTGTCGTGCCGTCCAAAGCTCGACTTGCCCAGCGACCCCATCAGATCGCGCAGCGTTTTGAAGCCGAGAAAGTCAAGGCTCTTGTCGGTCACCTCGAAGCGCGCGCTTTCGCGATCGCGGCCATCCGCCTTCCCCCCCCGCCCGTTCGCCTCGTCAAACCGCGTCGGCCCATTCTGCGGCATCGCGGAAATGTAGTTCTCCCGTTCCATCCGCTCCATCAGCTTGTCGATCAATTCATCCAGCGTGCCCTCGGCCATCATCCGGTCCAGCAGTTCGCGCGTCTCGCCGTCGAAAAAATCACCTGACTCCAGCACGCGCCGCAGCGCCTCGCGCAGGTCGTCCATCGTGTGATCCAGGTCCTGAAAGCCCATGAACGGATCGTAGTAACCGGAATCGAGCAAGTAGTCAGACAGCGCGTCGAGCAGGCTCTCGAGATCGATCTCCGAGGCCAGATCGCCGGTGTACTTCGTATATCGAATGCGCTTCATCGCTTCCTCAGCCCCGTTCCACTGACCCCTGATCTCTGACCCCTGCCTTAATTCAGCCCCCCGCCCTTCCGCGACCGCCGCCCGCGCTGCCAGTCTTCATACTCCATCTCCAGTTCTTTGCGCTCCGGGATTGCTTCCTCGCGCTCGCGCAGCCGCACACTCTTCTCCGCGGCAAATCCATGCTGCTCGTTGCGGCTTAGCTTGCGATGCGCCACCAGACCCTCCAGTAGAAACTCCGCCGCGGCAACTACCTTCGGCGCGGCGTCGCTCGACTTCACGCCCAGCGACGGCAACTTTTCAAGGAGTCCCTGAATCCCTTTCAGCTCTTTCAGCGCCGCGGGCGCCGGCTGATCCTCGTCCAGCTTTACCGTTCCGCCCAGATTGAACCACTGCTCGATCTGCTCGGTGTCCACGCCGTTAAAGTAGCGGTCGTACACCTTGCCCACTGCCATTCGAATCAGTTCACGCACCACGGTATCGGCGCCCTTCATCTCGCCCTCGTACTCAAGTTCGAGTTTGCCCGTGATCCCCGGCATCGCGGCGTAGATGTCGCTCACGCGCGGCAGCACCGGCGCGTCGCCGGTCGCGAGAGCCCTCCGCTCCGCGTTTGAAACCACCAGCTCCAGCGTCGAAATCGGCAGCCGCTGGCTCACGCCGCTGCGCTTGTCCACCTTCTTGTCTTCGCGCGCGCTAAACGCCACCTGCTCCACCACCTCGCGCAGGTACTGCGGAATCTCGATCGCCGCGTCTCCGCGCGCCGCCCACGCCTCCTGCGCCGTAATCGCCACGCCTTCTTCCAGCGTCTCCGGATAGTGCGTCCGAATCTCCGATCCAATCCTGTCCTTCAGCGGCGTGATGATCTTGCCGCGCGCCGTGTAGTCTTCGGGGTTGGCGCTGAACACCAGCGCCACATCCAGCGCCAGGCGCACCGGATAGCCCTTAATCTGAACGTCGCCTTCCTGCATGATGTTGAACAGCGCCACTTGGATTTTTCCCGCGAGGTCCGGCAGTTCGTTGATCGCGAACAATCCGCGATTCGCCCGCGGCAGCAATCCGTAGTGCATCGTCAGCTCGCTCGAAAGGTCTTCGCCTCCGCGCGCTGCTTTGATCGGGTCCAGATCGCCAATCAAATCCGCCACCGTCACGTCAGGCGTCGCCAGCTTTTCCACGTAGCGCTCCTCGCGGTCGAGCCACGCAATTGGCGTCGCGTCCCCGCGCTCCGCGATCAGGTCGCGGCATCGCCGGCACAACGGCCGGTAAGGATTGTCGCGGATCTCGCAGCCTGCCACGTACGCCATCCGCTCGTCCAGCAGTGCCGTGAGCGCACGCAGAATCCGGCTCTTCGCCTGCCCGCGCAGCCCCAGCAGAATAAAGTTCTGCTTCGACAGCACCGCGTTCACAATCTGCGGAATCACCGTGTCCTCGTAGCCTACGACGCCGGGAAACACAGTCTCCCGCGCCTTCAGCCGCGCCATCAGGTTCTGGCGCATCTCGTCCTTCACGCTGCGCGTCTTTATTTGCACTTCTGAATACTCTTTGCTGGCGCGCAGTTCGCCCAGCGTCTGGGGAAGGCCCACCGTTTGACGAAGAGTTGAAGCAGGCATTCTTAGCCTCCTGTCCGGTTCTGTCTGGGGAAGTACCGGCGGTATTGAATAGGACGTTCGATGCGGGGAATTGCTGCGGCAATCCCGTGACTCTTTTCGTTGTTGGTTAGGTCTGGCCGCTCATTTGGCCGGCTCTGATGAAGAAATCCTCTGGTAATGAAATCTAGATTCGAAACCGGCTCGGCGTCAGCAAGAAAAAGGGGAAGACTCAGTGCCCAATCGTTTGGCTAGTCGTGCGAAGGCTGCCTGCAGGCAGTATGCACCCGTTTTCCGGATTCGCAAAATCCGGCCCGGGTCTGCTATCGCTGCGATTCAGCTTGGTTTTGAAAGGGCACCGCTTCAGCCATACCGTTCGCGCACAAATTGACCGTGGGCTTTGGCCCCTGAGGGATTTCCCCAGGTCCATCGGGCCTGTCTAACTCGCCCTAGTTCCTCGCCGCGTGCGCTGCAGCAGCCCTGCCCTCGGCCAGCAGTTGCGCCAGCACTTTTTCCGGGCACAGATGGTGCGCCTCGCGTTGCTCCAGCTCTTGTTCCGTTTCCACGCAGGAAGCTATGGTCATAAAGCAATCGAGGCAGCGCGAGTTGTAGCTGCCATTTTCGTTTTGTGTGCGGTTATACATGGCGATCTGAGGAAATACCCTTCAACCGGTCTCATAAATGCTTCTCTTGCATCATGAGCACGTGTGGGACTCAGCAACGAAGCGGGTCCCACGATTCCAACGAATTGGCATGGACGGTTCTTGAGACCGGTTTTACGATCCTAGCCACAATTTGTATCCTCAGGTCGTGACTCGCATCACCTACCCATGTTCACGCGCGCTCAGCCATCCGCCCTGCTCTCCTTTGCGATCAGTACGCGGGCGTTCCGGCCTATTCCCACTGGTTCGGATTGCGCCTGAGATTCCAGCAGGGGTCCTGCCCTCCCTGCGGAAAAAGCGCAACGGCGCAGGGAAGATCGACAGTTCCCATAAAGTCGTACTCTGTCTTTTGACCTTTAAGTGGGACCGCCAGGAAGCGGCTCACAGTCACCGTCGAGTGAGGTGAGCCGCGCAGCTTGTAGACCGTCCAATCGATCGCAAACGCCGCCAGCGATAGGACTGCAATCGCCACCAGCACCCGCAGCGCCCACCGTCCCAGCCAGCGCATCATCTTTCCCACTTTCTTCAGTGCCGGCTTTCCGGCTCAAATCGCCGCGAGTCCGCCTTCAGCGCAACGCCGGTCAGTCTCAACCTCCGCGCCTCGTTCAAAATATACGCCCCCTCCGCGCCCCTCAATGCGACCTCTATCGCCAGATCCTCGCCGACCGGATCAAGCGTCCGCAATAGCCGCGTCGCCTACTTCAAGCGGCGAGCGCGATAAACAGAAAAGGCGCGGCTCGCACCGCGCCCTCATCGTGAGTGGTTTTCAGCTAAGAGCTAAAAGCTAATAGCTCGCCTTCAGAACTTCACGCTCGCCGCTCGCGGCGAAATCCCGCTCAGCTCCGCCGCGCGCGCTTCTGCATACGCCCCCGCGCCCATCAGCGCCGTACGGCTCTCCAGAATCACCCGCACCGGCATGTTCACCAGCAACTGGCTCAGCCGTCCCTTGTCGGTGAACGCCTTCATAAACGTTCCGTCCTTCAGCTTTTCCAGAATCCGCGGCGCAATCCCGCCGCCCACGTACAGGCCGCCCACCGAAAGAACCTTCAACGCCAGGTTCCCCGCCTCGGCCCCGTACGCCGAAACAAACATGTCCAGCGCCTTCACGCAGATCTCGCTCTTCGCGTTCAGTGCCGCCTCGGTGATCGCCGCGTTCGGATCGTCCTCGGTCATCTGCTCCGCCAGCCACGCCGGCTCTTCCAGCCCGCGCACCTCGCGCAAAAACTCATAGCAATTCGTGATCCCCTGCCCACTCACCACGCGTTCGGTGCTGATCCGCCCGTTGTACTTTTGCTTCAGGAAACGCAGCAGGTCGATCTCGTCCTCATTGCGCGGCGCGTAGTCCGAGTGGCCGCCCTCCGATGGGTAGGGAACATAGTCGCGCCCATCCCACACCAGATACGCCTCGCCGAGCCCCGTTCCCGCCGCGAGCAGCGCCCGATTGCCCACCTGCCGGGAATCGCCCTCGCTCAACGTATAAATCTGGTCTGCCGCCAGCTCCGCAATCCCGTACCCATTCGCCTGCAAATCATTGATAAGAAAAACGTAATCGATCTTTAGGTTGCGCGCCAGCTCGCGGCTGTCCAGGGTCCACGGCAGGTTGGTCAGCCGCAGCCGCCCATCCCGCACCGGGCCCGGCACGCCAAAGCACGCCGACGTCACCTTCTCCGCAACAATAAACTCCTTCACGATCTCTTCGAGGCCGGCGTATTCCTTGGCCGGGAACTGCTTATCGCGTGTGTGCTTCAACTTTCCGTCGGTAAAATCGAACAGCGCCAAGTGAACCTTGGTGCCGCCTACATCGCCTGCCAGAATCATTCAGTCCTCTCTAAAACTCCATAGCCTTGCGCGTCTGGCGCCGGCAGCAGGGTAGCCGCCGCCTGGTCCAGAAGCAACGTCAGTATACCGTCCACGGGCACAATGAATTGGCTCGGCAGACGCTCCTCGTCGCGTGGCCCCTCCCATACCTCGTTTAGAATCATCGCCTTCCCCGCGCCCTCAATCAGGAAGAACACCTGCCTCGCCGCGTTGATCACCGGCCGGGTCAGCGTCACCCGCCACATGTCCTGCGCCTCCACATAGTTGGCCGCCACCAGCCGATCTGTCACCCGGAGTGCCTCAGTGTGGGGAAAAAGAGACGCAGTGTGTCCATCCGGGCCCATCCCCAGCTGCACGACGTCGAATCGCGGAATCCCCGCCCCATTCGGTCCGAAGGACTTCCGCAGCTCCGCCTCGTACCTGGCCGCCGCATCGTCGGGCTCGAGCTCCCCCTCCATGCGGTGAATCTGTTCCGGTTTCAGCGGCACATGGTCCAGCAGCGCCTCGCGCGTCATTCTGTAATTTGAGTCGGCGTCGTTCGGCGGCACGCAGCGCTCATCTACCCACCACAGGTCGAGCTTCTGCCACGGCATCCGCTCGCGCCACTCCTCGCCCTGCTCTGCCAGCGCCCTGAATGCCGCCTTGGGCGTTGACCCGCCGCTGATCGCGATCCGCGCCACGCCGCGCGCTGCCACCGCCCGCTCGGCCTCGACGACAAAAAACTCCGCCGCGCGCCGCGCCAGCGCTGCCGCATTCGGCTCGACGTAATAAACGATCTTCAGATTCTGAGGCATGAGCGTGCACCTATCGCTTCTACGGTACATCCGAGCGAGGCAATATTTTTAAGGGAATTTGTGCGATCGAGGCGAGGCTACCGCCCCAAATACGTCCGGTACTGCTGCTCCAGGACGCCCGTCGCGCGCGCCAGCCCGATCTTCGACACGTTGTACGCGTACAAGCTCTCAACCAGGTTGTTCTCGGCGGTTGCCAGCGTAGCCTGCGCCGTCACCAGCGGCAGGTTGTCGTCCACGCCGGCGTTCACGCGGTCGGTCTCATCACTCAGTGCGCGCGTGGCCAGGTTCACATTCGACCGCGCCACTGCCACCAGTTGCTTGTTCGCGCTCACGTCCAGCAGCGCCGCCCTCACCTGCTCGTCGATGTGGCTGCGCAGGTCATCGAGCTGCGCGTTGGTCTCTTCCAACTTTGCTTTTGACACGTCGCTATCGCCGCGCAGCTTGGCCTCGCGGAAAATCGGAAAGGCCAACGTCCCCATCGCGATAAAGTCGCCGTGAGTGCCCGCGCCGTTCACGGTACTCGTCCCGTAGTTGCCGTAGAAGCTCAGCGTCGGCAGCCGCTCGCTGCGATATACGTTGTGCAGCGCCTTGAACGCGACCGCCTGGTTCTCGTAGTTCTGGTAGTCCTGCCGGTTCTGGTAGGCCACCGCCTTCACTTCTTCCGGCGTCTCCTCGGCCAGCTCGCTGTAGGGCGCCGGATCGGTCAGCTCGATCTCCTGTTCCGGATCGACTCCGATCTCCCGTTTGAGCAAAATCAAATCCTTCTCCTGCTGATTTTCGGCCGTGATCAGCGTCTGCTGCTGCGACTGCAATTGCACTTTCGCGCGCAACTCGTCCAGATTCGCCGCCACTCCCGCCACGTGCGACTCATGCGCGTGATCCGCGAGCACCTGCGCCTGCGCGACCAGCGCCTTTGCGTTTTCCACTTCGCTCTGGTCCGCCACCGCGCGCAGGTATTCCACAGCCACCTGCTGCACCACCTCGCCGCGCGCCGTCATTTTGCCAAAGTGCGCCGCGCGCTCCGCCGCCCTCGCCGCCTTCCACCCCTGGATCACCGGCCCGGAAAACAGAATCTCGTTGTATTCGAGCTTCCCCTCGGTCAGATAGTCGCGCGTAATCAGCGAAAGCCCCGCCGGAATCTGGCCTCCCGGAAACAGCGACGAAAACTCGCCAATCACCTTGGGACCGAACCCCTGCGCCGCCAGGTTGTGCATGTGGTAGCCTGTGTCGGCTGTTAGCTTGATCGTGGGCAGAAACAACTGCAGCGCCTCATCCACCTCGGCGTGGTAGGTCTTCTCCTCGTTCTCCACCTCTTTAAGCCCAAGGTTGTTCTTCAAGCCACGCTCAATGGCGTCGTCCAGCGACAGCCTGAGCGGCTCGCCTGTTACCGGTTGCGCCGTCACGCTGCCCCAAAAGGGATTCTCCGCCGACGACGGATTCTGCGCCCGCGCGCCCACGGCGATGCCCCCGGCCAAAACCAGAAAGGCGAGAAGGCCCATCGCAGGCCGCCGCAAGTCAGATGTCGCGGCCCAACGCAAGACGAAATGTTCCTCTCGTTTCACTTCCATCATTTTCTCAGATGAGCCGCGCGCTTGCGGGGATTCACCAGAGCCACCACATCGCGACATTTCGCTCCTGCATTCAGGCCTGCGCCCCCGCCGCGCCTTCCATCCGCACCCTCTGGTCCCGGTACACCACCGCAAACAGCGTGGTGTATGCGGCCCAGATGCACGCCATCCAAAGAAGGTAAGCGCAGAGGAAGACAACTGCCGCAACACCAATTCCGATATAGCCCCATGGAACCATGCCCAGGTGCAGCAACATTCCAACCAGCGCGACGATCGCACCCAGAAAGAAGAGGACCACTTCCGCCACCAGAAACGCGGCGTACGCGATGGCATAAATCAAAATGAAAAGCAGAAAGATGCGTCCCTTGGCGGCGTAGGTCAATCGATTGCTGCGGCGGAGCCCCTTCCACGCGCTCACATCCTCAGCCACGCACGCCGGAACCGCCAGTACCAGCCGCAGCATCACCAGGACCGCATAGACCATCGCTCCCACATAGAGCAGCATGAACAACGGGGGAACCAGCATCGCGTTGTACGGATTGGAGTGCGCTCCACTCAGGATCGCGAGTCCTACTGTCCCAGCAATCACCGCGCCAAAAACCAGAATCGGCAGCATCACAATCAGCGCGCAGAATCGCCAGCCAGACGTAGCGCCCGGCCTTGCTCCACGCCACGGCCCATGCCTTGCGAAACGTAACCCTCGTTCCTGTGGTTGCCTCGAGCGCGGCGTAGACACCCGCAGGCTCGTAGAGCGCACAAATCAAAATCATCAGAATGACGCCGAAGATGTATGCCGCGGAAAACCACACGATCGTCATGAGCGAAAAATGCGGCGGCTGATTCATCATCAGCGGCTTCAGCAGCGGGAAGAAGGCTGCAAACATAACCCCGAAGTACGCAATCATCCCTGTGCCAGGCACCAGCGCGATCCCCACAAAGAGCCGCCAGTTGGCCCGCATCAGTTGAAGCACGCGGTCCAGAATCTGTCCGAAGGTCATCGCTCCGTGCGGCACATTCGTAGAAGGAAATGCAGGTGGAATTGAAGAAGAAGGAAAGCCCTGGTCGCTCACCGGTTCGTTCATTGAATCCCTCCGATCGCCTAGTTAAAGACTCGCAGGGATTTTATACCGGTTCCGGAATCGGCGCTGTGCCAAGCCGCGGCCCTCAAACGATCGCCGCAACCCTCTATATTCATTCCTCGCCGCGACCATAGTCGCCCCACCACTCACGCAAAATACAGCGCAGCCTCGGTCCAGGCCACGGCCTCCTGGTAGCTCGAAAGCAATCCGCCCTCCTCGAGTTCGTTTGCGCTCGCGATCTCGCCGCATCCCGCCCAATCGCCCAGCTCATAGCGCTCCAGCCAGGCCAGCAGGCTGCGCTCCGCGATTGCTTCGCCCATCAGCGCCCGCCGAATCTCCTCGCGCAGCGGCATCGTTGGCGCCAGGTCTTTCATCGGAGTGCGCAGCATCGCCGGCAGCAAGCTCATGAGTCCCAACAGGTATTGTTCGGTGCCATCCAGGCCGCTCGCTCTCGCCGCCAGTTCGCAGAATCGCCCACGCACAAACGCCATGCGCAGCAACTCCAGCGGCTGGCCCAGGTTCATCTCGCTCGTAATCGCCACTGTGGCCATGCGCCGGAACGTCTCCTCGCCTACGGCCAGCAGCGCAGCCTGCACGCTGTGTACCTCTTGCGGCATCGCGCACACAGGCGAGTTGATCAGCCGCAGCAATCGATACGTCAGCGACGCATCGCGTTTGACCAGTTGCGTCAGCTTGTGCAGATTCAGCGACTCGTCCTTCAGCAGCCGCAGAATTTCCAGTTGCGACAGCCGGTTGGCCGGTATCTGCCGGCTTCCCAACACGACCGGCCGGCAAAAGAAATAGCCCTGCACCAGCGCGAATCCTTCATCCCGCGCCGCACTGAACTGTTCCTGCGTCTCCACCTTCTCCGCCACCAGCGTGGCCTTTGCGTCGCGCACTTGCCCGCGCAGTGCTTGCCGCTCCCGGAAATTCGTGCGCGAAAAATCCATCTTCAGATAGTCGGCCATCTCCACCAGCGTCCCAACCGGCAGGTTCGTCTGCGGCGCCCACTTCGATTGGTCCAGCGCCAGCCGGTACCCTGCCGCCTTCAGGTTGCGGCACGCGCCCATCAGCTCCAGCGAGACGTCGGCCGGGTCCACGATCTCGAGTACCGTCATTGCAGGGGGAAGCATCTCCACCAGCGTCCCGGCCAACATGTCCGCCGTGCACTTCACGAATCCCGGCATTCCGCAGGTCAGCTTTTCCAGGCCAAAGAGCACCGTGCTGTCGAGCAGCGTGCGAGCGGCCATTTCGCCGTCGCCGCGAAACGCCGTCTGTGGGCCGCTTGAAAACAGCAGCTCATAGGCATGGACCTTGCTGTGCAGGTCCAGGATCGGCTGGCGCGTCACATAGCGCACGCCATCGCCCTGCACCAGGGCAGAGCCACAGGCGCCAACCGAACTTTGAACGTCCGTTGCCACTCATGGCCTCCGAATTGCCTATCGGCATGCTGCCCGGTAGACTTGAAACTCCGCTTTCGACGTCGTCCGCGGCCCTAGAACTCGAGAACCGTCGCGGCCCACCGCAGTGCTTCCTCGTAGCACCGGAACAGGTCCTCCTGCCAGAGGTCGCGCCGATCCGCGATCAGATCGCACTGATCCCAGTTGCCATGCTCGTGAGCCTCGAGCCAACACAAGATGCTCCGTTCCGGAATATTCTCGCCTTCCAGCGCGCGCCGAATCTCATCGCGCAGCGGCAGCGAAGGTGCCAGTTCCTCGATCGGCTGGCGTAGCATCGCCGGAAGCAGGCTCAGCATCCCCAGCAGGTACTGCTCCGTTTGATCCAGCCCGGCAAAGAATGCCCCCAATTCGCAGAAGCGCGCGCGCACGCACGCCATGCGCAGCAGTTCTGCCGGCTGGCCCGCATTCAGCTCGCTGGTAATCGCCACCGTGGCCATGCGACGGAACGTCTCTTCGCCCACCGCGATCAGCGCCGCCTTCACGCTGCGCACCTCCTGCTGCGTGGCGCACGCCGGCGAATTCATCAGCCGCAGCAATCGATAGGTGAGGAAAGTGTCGCGCTCCACCTGCCGCGTCAGCTCGTGCAGGTCCAGCGACTCGTTCTGCATGAGCCGCAGAATCTCCATGTGCGAAAGCCGGTTGGCCGGCACTCTGCGGTTTTCCATCAGCACCGGCCGGCAGAAGTAAAACCCCTGCAGCAGCATGAACCCTTCCTCGCGCGCCTCGCGCACCTGCTCCGCGGTCTCCACCTTCTCCGCCACCAAGGCCACCGTCACGCGGCTCAGCCGGTCGAGCAGCTTGCGCCGCTCCGCGGCATCGCACGTCGAGAAATCTACTTTGATGTAGTCGGCGATCTCCACCAGCGGCTCGATCCCCGGCTTCCACAGGAAATTGTCCAGCGCCAGCCGGAACCCCGAGGCCTTCAGGTGCCGGCACGCCTCGATCACCGGACGCGACGGCTCGATGTCTTCCAGGATCTCCAACACCGCCATGCCCGACGGCATCACATGAACCAGATCGCGCGTCAACGACTCTTCCGTGCAGTTCACAAACGCCGGCAGTCCGGCCGTCAGCCGTCCCAGGCCGTAGAGCACTGTGTTGTCCAGCATGGTGCGGGTCGCCGCATTGCCGTCCCCGCGAAACACCGCCTCGGGCCCGTCCCGGAAGAGCAGTTCGTAGCCATGCACCTTCCCGCGCAGGTCGAGAATCGGCTGTCGGGCCACATAGCGCACCCCGGCCACCGGCTCACCCGCGGAGCACACAACTCTATCTGACTTTTCCGTCCGCTGTGGCGTTTCCGCCTGTGCCGCCATGCGACCCTTCCCGCCCGTTTATCGGCAGGCCGCATTTGAAACTTGAAGTTACTTTCGTCTATCGCAATGTTCGTGCAGAGGGCCTTCACCCCTCATCTCTCGGGCAAGCCCGCTCGCCACAATCGCCGCGTCCTCAGGTCAACCTGTTCCCTATTCCCTATTCCCCTTCTTGCTTGTTCCCTTGTTCCCTCGGTCCCTTGGTCCCTGCCTTTTTCACCCGCCCATGAACATTCCGCCGTTCACGTCCAGCACGTGCCCGGTAATGTACGACGCCGCATCCGAGGCCAGGAATTTCACCGCTTGCGCCACGTCCTTCGGCGTTCCCCGCCGTCCCAGCGGAACCGTCGCTAGCATCGCCTTGGTCTGCTCCTCGCTCAGTACCGCCGTCATCGGCGTCTCAATAAATCCCGGCGCCACGGCGTTCACGGTAATGCCGCGCGACGCAACCTCCCGCGCCAGCGATCGCGTCAACCCGATCAGCCCCGCCTTCGACGCCGCGTAGTTCACCTGGCCCGCCTGTCCCGCGCGCCCCACCACGCTGGCAATGCTCACAATCCGTCCCCAGCGGTTCTTCAGCATCGGGCTCAGCAGCGCCTGTGTCAGCAGAAATGCGCCCGTCAAATTAATGTTCAGCACTAGGTCCCAGTCCGCGCGCTTCATGCGCAGCATCAAATTGTCGCGCGTGATCCCCGCATTGTTGACGAGGATCTCCACCTTGCCGAACTTCTCCAGAATCGCCCTCGCCCCGGCCTCAATCGATTCCTCGCTCGACACGTTCACGGTGAACGCCGTCGCGTCGATCCCCTGGGCCTTCAGTTCGGCCACGGTCTCGGCCAGCTTCGTCTCATTCACATCCGCGAGCGCCAGCGTCGCGCCGGCGGCGGCCAGCTCCTCGGCAATCGCGCGCCCAATTCCCTGCGCTCCACCTGTTACCAGCGCAATCCTACCCTGCAAATCTCCCATGATTTCCGTTGACCTCTGCGCGCTCAATGTCGCGAGCCGCGCCTTTCCATCGCTCATTCCATCGCTCATTATAGATGGACAACTTCCGCCCATACGCTTGCCGCTCGACGGAAAGGGGAGCGAGCCGCCGCAGCCGGCTTTCAAAGCGAATTCACACTACGCGGCAAAAACAAGGACGCCGCGAAGGTGGGGCGCTCGGCGCGATGCGCTTCGGGTGGTAGCATGAACATATGCCCGGCGTTCTCATACCCCCGGAGCACGCCTCATCTCCTCTCATCGATTACGAAGCTGAGATCGCGCGGCTGAAGCGCGAGATGAATGCGGTCATCCTGGCGCACTATTACCAGGACTCCGAGATCCAGGACCTGGCCGACTTTGTCGGCGACAGCCTGCAGCTATCGCAACAGGCGGTGGCGACGCACGCCGATGTGATCGTCTTCTGCGGCGTGGTCTTCATGGCCGAGACCGCGAAGATCCTGAACCCCGGCAAACTCGTTCTCCTTCCCGACCTGAGGGCCGGCTGCTCGCTGGCCGACGGCTGTCCTGCGCCGCTCTACCGCGCCTTTCGCGAGCGCTACGCCGACCACGTCGCGGTCACCTACATCAACTCCAGCGCCGAGGTGAAGGCGATGAGCGACATCATCTGCACCTCGAGCAACGCAGAGAAGATTATCCGGCAGATTCCCGAGGACCAGCCGATCCTGTTCGCGCCCGACCGGCACCTGGGCGCGTACCTGGAGAAGAAGACAGGCCGGCAGATGCGGCTGTGGCAAGGCAGCTGCCTGGTTCACGAGCTGTTCAACGAGCGCAGCCTGCTGAAATTGAAGCTGGAGCATCCCAGCGCGCTGGTGCTGGCGCATCCCGAGTGCGACGAGCGCGTGCTCCGGCACGCCGACTACATCGGGTCGACGACCGGGATTCTGAAGTTCGCGACCGAGAACACGGCGACTGAATTCATCGTTGCGACCGAAGCCGGCATCCTGCACCAAATGCAGAGGGCGAGCCCGGCAAAGACATTCATTGCCGCGCCGGGCGAAGGGGGCTGCGCCTGCAACCTGTGCCCGCACATGCGCCACAACACGCTGGAGAAGCTCTACCTCTGCATAAAGACGCGCCAGCCGGAGATCACGCTGGAGAAAGAACTGCGCGAGGCCGCGCTGCGGCCGATCGAGCGCATGCTGGCGATGAGCTGAGATCGCCCGGGAGCGAAGCACGACCGCGTAAGATTGGGTTTTGAAGATTCCCGAACAGACCGATGTACTAGTGATTGGCGGCGGACTTGCGGGGCTCTCGGCCGCATGGGAAGCCGCGCGGGGCGGGTGCGGGGTCACGCTGCTGATGCGCGTGCCCGAGCCGAGCGAGACCAACAGCTACCGCGCGCAGGGCGGCATTATCTATCGCGCCCCCGGCGAGGACCCGGAAGACCTTGTCGCCGACATCATGACCGTGAGCGCGGGCGTGGCGCTGCCGGCGGCCGCGCGGCTGCTGAGCCGCGAAGGCCCGAAGCTGGTCAAGCGCATCCTCATTGACGAACTGCAGGTTCCGTTCGATGCGTCGCCGGATGCGCCCGGCGAACTGCACCTGACACGGGAAGCCGGACACTCGATTCCGCGCATTATTCACTACAAGGATCAGAGCGGGTTGGCCATCGAGCGGGCGTTTTTCGAGCGCGTCCGCAACCTGCCGAACGTGACGCTGCTAACCAACGCGACGGCGATCGATCTGCTGACCGGCGCGCACCATTCGCTGGAGCCGGCGGACATCTACGAGCCGCTGACCTGCGTTGGCGCATACGTGCTCGACCAGGAGTCGCGGACTGTTTCGCCGATCTTCGCCAGGGAGACCATCCTCGCGACCGGGGGGCTGGGTGGGGTGTTTCTGCACACCACGAATCCGCCGGGGGCGCGCGGCGACGGCTTCGCCATGGCCTACCGCGCCGGGGCGAGGGTCATCAACATGCAGTACGTGCAGTTTCATCCGACGGCACTGCTGGCGCCGGATGGCTGTTTCCTGATTTCCGAGACGGTGCGCGGCGAGGGAGGGCGGCTGGTGGACCGGCGCGGACGGGAGTTCATGCAGCGCTTTCATCCCGATGGCTCGCTGGCGCCGAGGGATGTGGCGGCGCGTGCGATCTACGAGTTCATGCTGGAGACGGGTGAGCCTTGCGCGTATCTCGACGTGACGCACAAGCCGGCGGACTATCTGCGCGAGCGCTTTCCGGGTATTCATGCAGTCTGCATGGAGCGCGGCATCGACCTGACGCAACAGCCGATCCCGGTGGTTCCGGCGGCGCACTACAGCTGCGGCGGAGTGGCGACCGACAGCGAGGGACGCACCAACATCGACCGGCTGCGCGCGGTGGGCGAAGTGGCGTGCACCGGGCTCCACGGAGCCAACCGGCTGGCCAGCACTTCGCTGCTGGAGTGCCTGGTGTGGGGAACGCGCGCCGGCGCAGATGCGGCCGCTCGCATCCGCGGCGGAGACAAGTTCGTGTTCCCCAGGGTCGCCGGCTGGAACTACGAGCACGAGCCGGCCGATCCCGCGCTGGTCGCTCAGGATTGGCTGACCATTCAGCAAACAATGTGGAATTACGTTGGCCTGATCCGAAGCGATCGGCGACTGACACGGGCATGGAGGCTGTTGAGCGAACTCGACCAGGAGATTGCCCGCTTTTACCGCAACTGCGAAGTTAGCGACGCGATCGTCGGGCTGCGCAATGGCATCCAGACGGCGCAACTGATCCTGGACCAGGCGCGGCAGTGCATGGAAAGCCGCGGCTGCCACTTCCGCGTGGACTGAGGGCTTACCGGCGGCTTCGTTACGCGAGAAAACCCGCCCCAGGCGTCTGACAAAAGGACCTTGCAATTCAAGGCTTTCGGGGTAAACTCATCGTGACGGCGTTGCCGGCTCGCTTCCTCACCGATAGCAGTTTCGGAATTGTTGTAGACCGAAAGCGCACTGCAAAGTGGCATTTTCGTTAAGAAGATGCCACCTTTCAATGCACTCAAAAAGTCTGCGTGAATTCCGAAGCTGCTCGAAGTCCAACTTCGACTCCGTTTGAGCCATTTCCCCCGGACTTCGGCGCCGGCCGGTTTGCTCGAGAGCGATGGACGACCTTCCCACCAACACCGACAGCACGATTGCGCCGGCCGCAGGACCCGGTTTGGACCAGCAACAGGCCGCTGCGGCGGAGCCTGCCCGGGCTTTGCCCCCGGATGGTCTTGGATCTCCTGACGGTCTTGGACCTCCTGATGGCCTGGGACCGCCCGCCGACGATCCGCAGTTTAAGCCGGGCGACTTGATTGACGGCCGCTTCTCGGTGGTTCGATTCATTGCCCGCGGCGGGATGGGCGAAGTGTATGAGGTGGAGGATCGACAACTGCGCGGGATTCACGTGGCGCTCAAGACGATCCTCTCGCACTATGCGGCCGATCCAACGATGCGCCAGCGATTCGAGCGGGAAGTTTTGAGCGCTCGTGAAGTCGTTCACCCGAATCTTTGTCCGATGTACGATCTCGGGCACTGGAAGCGGCCGGAGGGCCAGCTCACCTACCTGACAATGAAGCTCCTGGCGGGCGAGAGCCTTGCCGCAAGGCTTTCGCGCCAGGGCCCGCTGCCGGGCGAGGAGGCGCTTTCCATTTTGAGGCAGGTGGGAGCGGGGATTGCCGCTGCCCACCAAGCTGGAATCCTGCATCGGGATATCAAGACCGCGAACATCATTGTGCAAGGCTCGGGCGGAGAGGTGATTGCCTGGGTTACGGACTTTGGCCTGGCGCGGGCCGCGCTGGGCGAGGAGACGGCACTCACCGCATTTGGAGTTGCCGGGACGCCCGGCTTCATGGCCCCGGAGCTCTTCTATGGAAGCGCGCCGTCAAAGGCCAGCGATGTGTATGCGCTGGGGCTGGTCGCTTATCTGGTTTTAACCGGGCGTCCGCCGCAGGTTTCCATGCGGCGCGGAAAGAGAGTGAAAGCGTCGTTCAATCTGGCGGAGATCCCCGAACAATGGAAACGTTTTGTCGAGGGGTGCCTCCGGCCTGCGGTTGAGCAGCGATTCCAGACGGTCCCGGAGGCGATGCAGGCGATGCCCGCGCAGGCCGTGCGCTCGGAAAGTCGCACTTCGAGCGGGCAACGCATCTCGCGCAGGAAGATGGTCGTGCTCGGGGCGGGCGCAGGTGCGGGCGCAGTATTTGCGGTGTGGCTGGATTGGGCGCAAATCCTGAATGTCGTGGACCCGCTCCCCTCCACACGGTTCGTTGCCCTGATGCCGATGCCTGCGGATCGTCCCCCGACGGCGTTGCTGTTCACGGTACTGGACTCGATCGGCCAGCGGCTTTCGCGCGCAGAGGCGTTTGTGAAGAACCTGATGATCATCACTCCCCAGGACAAGCCCGGCCCCGCGGAAGCGATCGACTCGCCGATGAAGGCCGAGACCACGCTCGGCGCGAACCTAGTCCTGGTCGCCTCGCTCGATCAGACCGCGTCCGAGGCGAAGCTGAATCTCCGCCTGCTGGATGCGCACTCCCAGCGTGTACTGCGCAAAGGCCTCGTAGAGTGCGCAATAAGCGACATCGGCAGCCTCGCCGAAAAGGCCTCGCACCGGGCCGCCTCTTTGCTGCAACTTCCAACCAGCGATGTGCAGTTGAGCGATCCCGAGGAACTGAAGAACGTTTCTCCCGATGTTTACCAGGCCTACAGCGAAGCGGAGCAACTGGTGAATGAACCCAATCATGCCGGGCTTGAACAGGCGATTGAGAAGTACCAGCACACTCTCGACCTCGACGGGCACTTTGCCCTGGGTTACGCCGAGCTGGCCATTGCCTATTTGCGCCAGTTCTACATAACCAGGGAACCAGCCAACCTGGACCTTGCCGGCAGGAATGCGGCCAACGCTCTGCGCTACAACCCTGATTCCGCGATGGGGCTGCTGAGCCAGGGGCTGGTCCTGGTTTGCCAGGGCAAAGCCGGCGATGCGTTGGCTTATTTCGATAAGGCCGAGAAAGCCGACCCCGGAAACCCGGAGATTCTGTATAGCCAGGCGTGGGCGCTCCAGCACCAGGGGCTTTTGCCGGAGGCGGAGCAGACGTACCGCGACATCATCGACAAAAGGCCGAATTTTTGGCCGGCGTACAACAACCTCGGAGTGATTCTGACGCGGGAGGCCAAATACGATCAGGCAGCCGACGCCTTTGCCCGAGCCGGAGCGGCTGCGCCGAAGGTCGCGCTGCCGATGGCCAACCTGGCCCAGACCTACCTTGAGTTGGGAAAGCGCGACGACGCCCGCACGGCCTTGAATGAGAGCCTTCGGCGCGCCGAGACCGAGGATGCATACCTTACGCTCGGCGACATGGACTTCGAAGATGGCAAGTACAACAATGCTCTCGCCGACTACGCGAAGGCCGACAGGCTCAAGCCGGGGAATCATCTAACTCAGCGCAACATGGGCGACTGCTACACGATGCTCGGCAATATCAAAATGGCCAAAGAGTGCTACGGCCGGGCTGCGCAACTGTTGTCCGCCGCGCTTGAGACGAACCCTAAGGATGGGTTTGGATGGGCCAACCTGGCCTTCTACCACGCGAAAATCGGCGACACCAAGGACGCCGAAACGGACATCGAAAACGCCGCATCGCACGGCGCTACCGACGTCGCATCTCGCTTCATGATCGTGCAGGCGCTCGACGTGCTGGGAAGAAGGAAAGAGGCGCTCGATCTGCTGTTGTGGTGCATGGACAAGGGGCTGTCTCCGGCGGAGGTCGACTTGGCGGTGGACCTCAAAGATCTGCGCGGCACCGAGGCGTATCGGTCGAAGCCGAAAAATCTGAAGGGCAACAAAATCGCATCTTCAAGCTAGGCATTTCTCAATCCATCGAAAGGAAAGGACAATCGAATGAAAACTCTGCTGTTGCTTCTGTTTGTGTTTGTTGCCGGGGTGTTCGTCGGGATCTGGATGGACTGGTCGGCGCCGCCGCCGGCCGCGGGACACAACTTCGTCTTTCAGGTGCAGAACTACCCCATGGCCAATCTGCTGGTGCATGGAGGAGACACGGTCACCCTGGAGCCGCCGGCGGGTGGCGACGGGTCGGGTCTCGCGATGAGCTTTATCGGGTACACCCCGTGCTTGCCCGGCGTGAATCCAGCTACCTGCACCATTGACCCCCTCGGGACGCCTGGTCCCTATCTCTTTAATTGCACCTCTCCCCATGGGTATAGCTGCACGGATCCGGGAATCCAGCAATCGCCCACAGGCCCGGAACCCACCAGAAACTTCAGCTACGGGCAAGCCGTGAAGAATGATTTCGCTCATCTCGTCGGAGGCCAGCACTCATCCGAGGCGAACCCGGCGCCGCCACCAACCAATTCCGTTCATCCTGCCGTCAATGCTGTTATGGCGTATGTGTCCTGCGTGAATGGAACCACGGCGCTGAACGATCCCAATGGCAACTCTTTGACGACGATTACGGCGTCAACCGGCGAGACCGTCTATTGGATCAGCCCCAAGCCGTTTACGCTGGACACTTCCAACTTCCCGGCAGGACTTTGTTCGAACGGCAAACCCGGAAACGGCAGCACTACGGAAGCTCAGTGCGATATCGCACTGCCCGGACAAACCATTCACTACGGAGTGCAGGCGCAAACGACACCGATTTGCAACTCACTCGCCGCGACCTTGGTGACAAAGTAGCGGATCGCCCATTGATGTAGGCGTGGCGATGTCGCCCGCCGATGTCGCTCGTTGACGTCGCCGTGGCCTGCCCGATCTGTGCTCGCAGGATTCCTGCGCGCGGGCTCCTACACGCGGTGAAATCGCAGCAAAAAGCGCGCGGCTCAAACACAACTCACCGTCGGAGTAAAAACCTGAGAGAAGAGAGAAACCAGCCGAAACCCACGACCGCCCGCCCGGCACACAAGAGCTAAAGGCTAATAGCTAACGGCTAATGGCTGCTTTTGTCACGTCGGCGTCGCTGCCACCGTCACCGGCTGCGCCGCCAGCGCCGGACGCAGCAGCTCCGCCGGCCACACATACACCGCCAGCCGCCGCGAGTAGTGCAGCACCGGCTCTTTGTCCGGCAGCTCAAGGCCCACCGCCGCCGCCAGATCGTTGCGCTCAATCTCCGCCTCTGCTTCTTCCAGCGGCCACGAAACGTGGTGCAGATTCGCCCTGATCGGTTCTCCTGCGCGGTTAGTGCTGTAGACGCACGGCCGCTCCGTAAAGAAATATTCGAATGAGCCTACCCGCATCTCTGCAGTCTGCCGCGTCGGCCCCAGTCCGCGGTATCGCGCATTAAAGATCACCGGCTTGGGCGAGAATCGCCGCCGGCTGTAGAACGCGAACTCCCGCTCGGAGCGCGGCTCCAGGTGCATCTCCGCCAGCCGGTACGGCAAGTGGTACATCATGTGCGCCACCGCCACCGCCAGCAGGTTGCTTGAATCCACGCTGAAGCAGTAGAACCCCGGCGTCCCCGTGTCCCGGTCCCGCACGTATGTCCGCAAATTCAAGTCAGGAAAGCTGCGCAGCCCCGGTATCGCAGGCACGCCGCGGATTTTGATGCGGTCCAGCCAGAACGGCACCGCTCCCAGCCACGCCGACCCCTGGATCGTGTCGGCTTCCAGCCAATCCGGCAGCAGCGCCTGCATCATCGCAGTCGCAATCGGCCAATGCGCAAACAGCAGATCGTTCCAGCGCTGGGTCATCGCCCAGCGCCCTGCTGGCAACGGCCGCGGTCTGTGCGACGTCCGCACCAAATACTCCCGCATGGCTGCTCCCGTGCTTCCGGGTCCGCGCTCTCTGGTCGCGCTTCCCGTTAGGGCGCCCAGTCCGCCGCTGCGCGCGGGTGCTCCCTTATGACGTATTCTGTCCGCGAGACCATCCTCATGTCCAGTGAATCTTCGCTCCCTCCCTCCGCGCGTAATGAAACCGAAGTCATCGCCATCCACGGCGCAGACCCCGAGATCCTCGCTTACGCCATGGCCAAGTACTCCCGCTCCTCCCTCTCCATGCGCGATTCCCTGGCCGAAATCAGTGCTCAGCGCGCTGAACAGTTCCTCAACACCTTCTATTTCCAATACGGCCACCGCTCCATCGCCGATCTTGCCCACATCGCCTTCGCTGTCGAGCGCCTCTCCCTCCTTGCCGCTATCGTCCTCGTTGACGAGACCCGCTGGGACGGCCAGGAGCGCTCCACCCGCTACCAGAACTTCCTTGAGTCCGGCTTCTACTACCCCGACTTCGCCGGCGACTCCGCCTCGCAGGACCTCTACGCCCGCACCATCGTCTCGCTCATGTCCGCCTACAAGCGCACCAGCACCGCCGTCGTCGATCTCCTTCGCCGCCGCGTCGCGCGCCCTGACGACCTCAAGCAGGATGCTTACGACCGCACCCTCCGCGCCCGCGCCTTCGACGTCGCCCGCTATCTGCTTCCTCTCGCCACCAACACCTCGCTTGGCCAAATCGTCAGCGCCCGCACTCTCGAATCCCAGGTCTCGCGCCTGCTCTCCCACCCCGCCGCTGAAATCCGCCTGCTCGGCGAAAAGCTCCGCGAAGCCGCCACCGGCCCCGCCTGGAACCTCAACGCCAAGGCCGCCCAGTCCATCGTCGACAAGCTCGCCGACATCAATGACGAAATTGCGCCCGGTCTCGCCGCCCAGGCCGCCGCGCTCTTCACGCGCGAAGTCCGCACCGCGCCCACCCTCGTCAAGTACTCCCAGCCCAGCGGCTACCTCATCCAAACCCGCGCCGATCTCGCTCGCGCCGCCGCCGAGATCCTCAAGAACGTGCCTCCAGCCGCCGCGCCGCTCGTCGATCTCGTCGAGCGCACCGAGTCTCTCGAGGTCGAACTCGCCGCCACGCTTCTCTACTCCGCATGCCACCACCCCTACCGCCAGCTCCGCGACTTCCTCTCCGGCCAGCCCGCCGCCCGCACCGTCGAAATCATCGAACTGGGCCTGAAACACCGCGGCAAGCACGATGAAACTCTCCGCGCCTTTCACGCCGGGGCAGCCATCCGCTTTGACATTCTCATGGACATCGGCGGCTTCCGCGACTTCCACCGCCATCGCCGCTGCACGCAGATCATCCAGGACTTCACCGCCCTGCATGGCTATGAAACTCCCGGCGCCGGCGATCTGCCCGCCTCCGCCGAAAGTCGCCCCGACATCCTCGCCGAGGCCGGCGTCCTCTCCGACTACCGCGAGGCGATCGCCGCCGCCCATCGCACGGCCAGCGTCATCGCCGCGGGCCCCGTCCGCGAGGCCGCGCAATCCGCCACTTATCTCTACCCTCTCGCCACCCGCATTCGCGCCCTCTTCAAAATGGACTTCGCCGAGGCCCAGTACATCGCCGAGCTCCGCTCCGGCCCCGCCGGCCACTTCAGCTATCGCCGTGTCGCCTGGGAGATGTTCTTGAAGCTTCAGCGCCAGTACCCTACACTCGCCAAAAACATCCGCGTCACCGACTTCACCCAGCCCATCGACATCTTCCAGCGCTGAGCTGCCCTGTTCACTCCCACTGCCCACTAACCACTAATCACTAACCACAGCCCCGCGGCGTATACTCAGCCAGTCCGCAATTCCCCCGCGGAACCGTCACCTCGCTCGAAGACCACGCACGTTCCCCTCGCTCGCGAAGGCCTTCACTCCAATCACGCCCGGCTGCAATGCCGGACCTTCAAATGCCGGGAGTGCTCCTTCCGGCTTGCAATACGGAGGTTTTTCATGAGCCCGCAAGGAAGTTCTTTGATGATCTCGATCAAGAAATCAGTTCTCTGGTCTTCGCTCGCCGCAATGCTGCTGGCCGCGGCAGTCCTCGTCACCCCCGCGTCCGCGCAGGACGCCAACATTCGCAGTGTCACTTTCTACACCGTCAAGCCCGACCGCATCGGCGATTTTCAGGCCGAAATCAAGGCGTACAACGCCATCCTGGCCAAGGCCGGTTCCGACCGCTATAGCACCATGTGGGTCTCGCTCACCGGCGACCATGAGTACGCCCGCGCCCAGATGTACACCAAGTGGGCCGACCTCGACGCCTCCATTGACAACGACCCCAAGCTGAAAGATCAGGCCGCCGACCTCGCGCGAGCCAGCCTGCGCATCATCGAATGCACGTCCAGCTGGCGTCGCGACATCGAAGTCGTTAACCCCGATCTCAGCCTGCCCGACACCGGCGTCGACATGCCCAAAATGATTCGCGTTCTCGTCACCCAGGTTCGCCCCGATAAATACCACGAGTATCTCGACCTCCAGAAAAACGTGATCCTCCCCGCCGTCACCAAGGGAGCGCCGAAATTCTACAACTTCGCTGAGAAACGCTTCGGCGAGCCCGGCCCGGAATTCGTCTCAGTCATCGGATTCAACAATTGGGCCGACCTCGACGACACCATTGGCGCTGAAAAAGGGCTCGGCAAGGACGGCTACCAGACTCTGGTGAACCAGGTCCGCGCGCTCATCGTCCAAAGCGACTACATCATCTATCGCTACCAGCCCGACTCGAGCTATCTCCCCGCGCCCACGCCCCCACCCGCCGCTGCCCCACCGGCCGCGAAATAAGCCCTGCGAAATCGGCGCGCAATCCTTGCGGTCGCGCGCCGCCCCCCCGCGGCGCTCGCACCTTGCGGGCTCGCGCCGAACCAATCTTCCCTACCCCGCGTCGTGTCATCCCGAGCGAAGCGCTTTTCAGCGGAGTCGAGGGACCTGCTTCTGCTTTTCGTCTTGTACCAGGGCATGAGTTTACTCATGCCGCAAGCGACACAAAATGCTTGTGGGCTTTAGCCACTGCGGGCCGCCTGCACCCCCGCAGCGCTCGCACCTTGCGGGCTCGCGCCGAACCCCCCCGCCAGCGCTCGCACCTTGCGGGCTCGCGCCGAACCCCCCGCCGGCGCTCGCACCTTGAGGTCGCCCGCCGAACCACGCCGCAACTCACCCGGCCAACGCGGCAACGGAGGGAGCGGGGGCCTGTTCAGGTCCCCGAACCGCGAGCCTCCAAATGGACGGCTTCAGCCCCGGGCTCTTCCGTGCCCATTCCCTTTCTAATCACTAACCACCAACCACCAACCACTGTCTCTAGTTCAAAACAGCTCAGTTTCTCGTTTCCCCACCTTGCTATGATCCTCTCGGTCAACCCCGGCTTCAACCTCGCCCCGAGAAACGAGAGGCGAGAAACGAGAAACGAAAACCCAAAAACCACTCCCCGGCTACCTTCCCAATGAATGCCAACCCCCACGCAAAACGGACTTCCACGCAAACCAATTTAGGAGAGATCATGCCCAAAGTTAGCTCCCTCGCACTCGCAGTTCTCGCAACTGCACTGTTTTGCTCTGCGCGCGTAGCGCCAGCCCAAATCTCCATCAACTTCGGTGTCGAGCCTGTCTGTCCCTACGGCTACTACGACTACGCTCCCTATAACTGCTCGCCCTACGGCTACTACGGGCCCGATTGGTTCAATAACGGCGTGTTCATCGGCGCCGGGCACTGGTTCCGCGGCCCCGGCCACTTCTACGGCCATGTCGACAACCGCTATGATCCCCGCCATGGCTACAGAGGACCGGCGCCTGATCGCGGCGAAGAGCCTTTCAACCACTTCCACGGCAACGAGGCGCGCGATGGGCGAGGCCATGCAGGCCCCGGCGATCATGACGCGCACAATGAACACGCTCTCCCCGGATATCATGGCGGCGGCGACCATGGTGGCGATCACCGCTAAACCGCAATCCCCACTCGGCTCGGCGCGCAGCGGGTGCCCCATCCTTCGCTTTTTTCTGGCGAAGGGTGGGAGGGCACGCGCTCGCGCGCCGAAGCCCGGCGCTCGCGCCTTGCGGCCGCGCGCCGAAGCCCACACGAGGCGTTCGACCAGAAGTCTCCTTTGTCACCTCGAGTCCGATGACTGCCGCGCCGTCGCGCGCCGGTCATTGTAGACTCTGTATGAGCCATGAAACAATCTCTGCCCGAGTTCATACGCTGCTGGAAGGACAGCGAGTTGACCGAGCGCGCGGGAGCGCAGTCGCACTTCAACGACCTGTGCGACATCCTCAACGAGCCGCACCCTGCTCACGCCGACCCCAAAGGCGCCGAATACACCTTCGAGAAACACGTCAACAAGACCGGCGAAGACAAAGGCTGGGCCGACGTCTGGAAACGCGGCTCTTTCGGCTGGGAATACAAAGGTCCTCATAAGGATCTAAAAGCCGCCTATCTCCAACTGCTGAAATACCGTGAGGATCTCGAAAATCCTCCACTGCTTGTAGTCTGCGATTTTCTTCACTTCGAAGTTCACACCAACTTCACCAACACCCCGCCTGTCGTCTACAAGTTCACGCTTGACGATCTGATTTTGACTACTCCCGTTCCCGGCTCCGATTTGTCGGCGCTAGATATTTTACGCGCGGTCTTTCAGCAACCCGAGAAGCTCAAGCCCGGCGCGCTTGAAGTCCGCGTAACGCAAAAGGCAGCCGAGGAGTTTACAAAGCTCAAAGACAACCTGCGAAAGCCCAACGCGGACAACGAGGCTGTCGCACGCTTTGTCATGCGGCTGCTGTTTTGCCTCTTTGCCGACAGCGTTGGCCTGCTTCCCGACAATCTCTTCCGAAAAACCATTCAGGCCGACCGCCAGGAGCCGAAGAAATTTGTCCGCAAACTCAAAAAGCTCTTTGCCGCCATGGCCGCCGGCGACAGCGAGTTCGGATTTACCGCCATTCACCACTTCAATGGCGGCCTCTTTCGCGCCGGCGACGATACCGTCTTCGACCTCACCCACGAGGATATGGGCATTCTTCGCAATGCCTCGCAACTGGACTGGGGCCGCGTGGAACCCGCTATCTTCGGTACGCTCTTCGAACGCATTCTCAATGAGGAAAAGCGTGCGCAGCTGGGCGCGCACTACACCAGCCGGGAGGACATCCTGCTCATCGTCGAGCCGGTGGTCATGGCCCCGCTCAGGCGGCGTTGGGCCCAAGTCAAGGCCGCGGCCCAGGAGATCGCCGCGGCCATTGAGACGGCCAGCAACAGCACCCGCGCCAAGCTTCGCGCGCAGTTGGAAGCGCACCTCATGGGTTGGATGGATGAACTCGCCGCCGTTCGCATCCTCGACCCCGCCTGCGGCAGCGGAAACTTCCTTTACGTGGCTCTGAAACTTCTGCTCGATCTCTGGCGCGAGGCGCAGATCTTCTCCATCGATCACCACTTGGCCTACATCGACTGCAAAGTCGGCCCCTCGCAGCTCTACGGCATTGAGACCAACGTCTATGCGCACGAGATGGCTTCGGTTGTGGTCTGGATTGGCTATCTGCAGTGGCGCAGAGACAATGGCATGGGCGAGCCCGAAGAGCCGATCCTTCGCGTGCTCACAAATATCCAGCACCGCGATGCAATCATCGAACTCGACGCCCAAGGCAATCCCAGGCTAGATTCCGCGGGCGACCCCAGCGAACCGGCTTGGCCCAAGGTCGATTTCATCGTCAGCAATCCGCCCTTCCTCGGCGGAAAGTTGCTGCGGCGCAATCTGGGCGACGGCTATGTCGATAGCCTTCTTAAGCTCTACAGCGGCCGCGTTCCCGCCGAAGCCGACCTCGTCGCCTACTGGTTCGAAAAGGCCCGCGAAATGGTCGAGCTCAAGCAGGTGCGCGCCGTCGGACTGGTCGCCACACAAGGCATCCGCGGCGGGGCTAACCGCGAGGTGCTCAAACGCGTTGCCGAAACCGGCAATATATTCATGGCCTGGAGCGACCGCGACTGGATCAACGAGGGCGCGGCAGTTCACATCTCCATCGTGGGCTTCGACGGCGGCGAAGAGCCGGGACGTACGCTCAACGGCGCGCCCGTCGAGGCGATCCACCCCGACCTCACATCCGGCTCCGATACAACCCTCGCCCGCCCGCTCGCGGAAAACGCAAATCTCTGCTTCATGGGCACTACGAAGGTTGGAGCCTTCGACCTCGATCCTGACACGGCCCGCAGAATGCTTGCCGCACCGCTCAATCCCAACGGCCGGCCGAACTCCGACGTGGTTCGCCCTTGGGTCAATGGCCTCGACATCACCCGCCGGCCGCGCGGCATGTATATCGTCGATTTCGGCGTGGACATGCCGGAGCAACAGGCCGCATTGTACGAGATGCCATTCGAATACTTACGGGAACATGTCCAGGAATTCAGAGCAACGGCCCTGTCGGGCGATAGAACCGGCGTCGCATGGTGGAGGCTGCAGCGCCCCCGGCCCGAGATGAGAGTCGCTCTTGGCAAGCTACATCGCTACGTCATCACCCCTCGCGTAACAAAATACCGCCTGTTCGTGTGGGCCTCACCGGAAACCGTCCCGGACTGCCAAAACTTCGCCATCGCCCGCGACGACGATTACTTCTTTGGCGTCCTCCACTCCAGCGCACATGAGGTCTGGGCCCTGCATATGGGAACCCAACTTGAGGACAGGCCGCGCTACACGCCCACCTCGACCTTCGAGACGTTTCCGTTTCCCTGGCCGCCCGGCGCGGAGCCAAGAAACTCGCCGCTGCTCAAGGCCATCGCCGAAGCCGCGCGGGAGCTCGTCAAGCAGCGCGACAACTGGCTCAATCCGCCCAACGCCGCGCCGGAGGAACTGGCCAAACTGACACTGACCAACCTCTACAACAAGCGCACGAAGGGCAAGTGCGCTTGGCTTGAAAACGCCCACCGCAAACTGGACAAAGCGGTCTTTGCTGCCTACGGTTGGCCCTCCAGCCTCTCAAACGAGGAAATCCTCTCCCGGCTCCTCGCCCTCAATCATGAGCGCGCATCGGCCGCCTCAACTTAAACCACCAAACCCCGCCCCAACTAGCCCCTCTTACCGCGCCGCCCCGCCGAACTTGTCAAGAGCCAGCCGCCAAAATCCAACCACCCGCCCCTCCCTAACCCATTCTCTTTCTGATCTCTGACCCCTGATCTCTGATCTCTCCCAAGTTTGCCGATTATTTCGCGCTTTTGCCGCATACTCATTCCATGATCCGCTTCTACCCAGAAACTGTGCACACCGGAACCGTTCCCTCGCTCCCCGTCTTTCTAACCACTAACCACNNTTCCATGATCAAGGCAGGGACCAGGGGAACGAGGGAACAAGGGCGCGAGGAAAGCCGCCGCCTCAGCACGGAGAGCTGGAAGCTGGGAGCTGAAAGCTGCTGTCAGCCTTTTCGCTTCCAGGTCCCTGCCTCTCTGTTTCCCGCTTCTCCGTCCCTGGCCCTTCTGACCACTGACCACTG
>PLGG01000027.1 GCA_003138515.1 Acidobacteriaceae bacterium
CGAAAAAGTCTGGACACTACCAGACAGGCAGCGTGCTTAGAAGTTGAAACTCATCTGCAAGTCGATACTGCGATTGGATGCGGCAGATGAAAAGAATCCTCCCGCTAGGGCAGTCGATTTTCCAAAGAGCTGAGACCCGAGAACTCCGATCGGCTGCGCCAGGCTGACATTGTTCAAGATGTTCCTGCCCATTGCCGCAAAGGTGAGGGAATAGCGCCGAGGGACAGCTTGATCGAGCCGCGGCGGCCCGCCATTTCCGCTTAAACCGCCAGGGCCAAGGCCACCGCCGCCACCACCGGGGCCGCCACCCGGAGGTGGACCGCCGCCCCCGGGGCCGCCAGGTCCCCCGGGACCACCCGCAGGTAAAGCCGATCCCAGGGTCACCTTCGGCCCTATGCCAAAGGATTTGCTGAGCCGCAGGTTCATGCTGAATTGCGATGGCCCATTGCCGTAGTTATAGGGGATGCGCGATTGGTTCCATGCCGGGTCGAGGTCGAACGTTCCGTAGCTGGTCTTGACCGTGCTGGTGCTGCTGGAAGTTGCAAATGCGGGCCGGTCATTGAACTGGTTATCGCCGTTCAAATCCTGGCCTAAGCTAATGTTGAAGGGCTGGCCGGAATCGGCCACAATCATGGGACTCACAGACACTTTGTAGGGGGCCTGAATGTTACCGCCCAGCAGGAAGCGGTTCCGCACATCGAAGTTGGCTCGGCCATAGTCGGCGCCGGGATCGAATTGGTTGGAGGGGAAATAAGTTGCGCCGGAGGTATCGGCCTTGGCAACATTCATCACGTAGAAACCGAAGAGGGAAACATGACTCGCTCGCACGGTGTAATTGACCATGAGTTGATTCTGGTTATAGACGCCGCCGGACTGGAACTGGTAGATATTCTCGTTGATGCCGTTGGGACGCGTGCCGGTGCCCGTGCTTGCGTCGTAGGTTCCTGGCTCATACGCGTTGATGTTGTCGGTCAAATACTGATGGACCCCGCGGGAGTTGATATAAGTGGCGGAAACGGTGGCTATCTTTCCAAACTGGTGCTCAATCCCCAGTGCAGTCTGCATGTTGATCGATGCCTTGAAGTGCGGATCGATTTGATAGATGGTGGGAGCCGCTGTGCTGAGCGATGCCAGCGAAGACGCCGATGGCGCGGTTTTGCTGCAGTAGCTCAAGCTCTCGCAGAACTGCGGATTGTTAACCACATACGATTGCTGATTCACCCCGTTTTGGCGGATACTTTGGAGCACGTTGCTTTCGGCAAAGCGATCGTAAAACCAGCCATAGCCTCCCCGGATCACGGTCTTCGCCTGGGTGTTCGCCCGGCCGCCGGGAGCCCAGGCAAAGGAAAAACGCGGCGCCCAGTCGGCGCGGTCGCCGATCCAGTCCTGCGTCTCGTAGCGCAGGCCGTAGCTCACGGTGAGATTGGCCCGCACCTTCAAGTCGTCCTGGACGTAGAAACCAATGTCGAAGTAATTGACGGTTGCTTGGGCATTGCCCGCGGTGACGCTGTACTCGGCGGGGTTATGTGACGAGTAAGTGTTGGTGACGCAGTTGCTCGTCGCCACAAGACAATCATAAGTATAGGTGCCGTTGAAGCCGGAGTTTGAGTAACTCGCATCGTGTGTAAGTCGTAGCCTCTCGCCGAAATTGATGGCGTGCGCGCCCTTGGTCAGCATGGTGTTGTTCTGCAGCTCGTAGCGATCCTGGTTGTCGCGCACCGTGCCTGTGCTGTTGCCGCCTCCGGTAAAAGAGCCCTGTACGGTGACCGTCGGATCGTTGCTTTGCGCGACCTGGTTGTCACGATCCCGCGTGTACTGAAACCGGGTTTCATTGATCAGGTTGGCGCCAAGCACCTGAGTGTCACTCACTTGGAGGGTGTTCTCGTGATTGAGCGTGTCGTAAGCCTGGCTTTCGAGCGCAGACTGGGAGACACCGCCGTTGGTTTCCTTCTGCCGGTCGAACATGTAACGGATGCTGAGAGTATTGTTGTTGCCGAGTTGAAAGTCGAAGCGAGGGCTGATGTCAAGCCGCGATTGCGGGTTGGCAACGGCCGAAGTGTAGTTGTATGGATTGCCGCTGGCGTCCAGGATCTCCGCGTTCACAATGGAGTTTGACTGGTTGTCGCGGCGGAAGACATTGGCGAACCACGATGCGCTCTTGCTCAATGCTCCGCCGGCGTTGCCGTTAAGAAAAGTGCTGAAGTACGCAGGCTCTTCGGTCACAAAGGGGTTGAGCGAATTGAAGACGGAATCGTTGCCGTTGACCATGAGCATGCCGTGAAACTTGTCGGTCCCGGGTTTGGTAAGAATCTCGATTCGTCCGTAGCCCAGTTTGTCGTATTGTGCTGAAAATGGATTCTGGTTAATACGTATCTCGCGAATGGAAGATTTCGGAGGAAGTTGCCCGCCCGTGAATCCGTCTATATAAATCTGTCCGCCATTTGGGCCTGCCGACGGTCCGGCGAGAGCATTCAGCTCATTCTGCAACTCATCCGGATCGTCAGAGAGTGCATCGAGATCTTTGCCCTTGATCACAATGGCGCTGGCGTTGTTGTCGGCGTCGGTATTGACGCTCAGCCCCGCATCGTTTACCTGAACCTGCTGCTGTTCGACCGGCAATTGCAGTTTGACCTGATTGACGGTCGCTTTGCCACCGTAAACGTCTACACCGGGTATCGTTGCAGGTGCAAAGCCTGAAGCAGTGACGATGAGCGAATACCGGCCCGGAATCACATGATCGATCGCGAAAGTGCCTTCACTGTCGGCAGTGACGGTTTTCACGACGCCACTTTCATTAGAGAGCACAATTGTGGCAGAGGGAATCATTGCCCCTGAGGGGTCGGCAACGGTCCCGTGGATACTCCCATTCGGTGTCTGAGCCTTTGCTGGGGCCGCATACCCAAGGGCGGCGATAAAAAACAAAATGCAGAAACTCCTAAATATGGATCGCGAGATATTCATCATTTCTCCGGTTACATACAAGACCCATATTCAGGAGACATCAGGACCTTGCACAGTGCGGTCATATTCAGTAATGCTGTGTAAAGAATTGTCACAGCGCCATTACTCTTTGTTACATTTCTGCTGTGTCATACGAGGATGGGGAGCGTAGGCTCAGAGAAGTGGGATTTTCCTATGGAAGACGTTCTGCTGATTGACGACGACGTTGAACTCTGCTCGATGCTAAAGGACTACCTTGAAAAGTATGGCTTTCGTGTTTCTGCCGTACACCGTGGCGATACGGGCCTCAAGGCGGCGCTTGACCATCATTACTCCCTCGTCCTTCTGGATGTAATGCTTCCAGGTATTGACGGCTTTGAGATCCTGAGAAAGATTCGCGCGGACTCGGCAATGAACGTGCTGATGCTGACGGCGCGCGGAGAAGATGTGGACCGCATCGTAGGGCTGGAGATTGGAGCCGACGATTATTTGCCCAAGCCGTTTAACCCCCGCGAACTGTTAGCCAGGATGCGTGCGATTCTGCGAAGGACCGCTACGGCCGGAACACGGAATGAGCACACCCTGCTGCATGTCGACGATTTAGAACTTGATTCGGCTGCGCGCACTGTCTTTCAAAGCGGCAGGAGCGTTGAATTGACAGGCGTAGAGTTCGCGCTTCTGGAGGTTCTAATGCATTCTCCCGGAAAAGTCATCGCACGCGAGGAGTTAGCGGAAGAAGTTCTTGGGCGCAAGTTTAACCCGCTCGATCGCAGCCTGGATATGCATTTAAGCCGGCTGCGGAAGAAACTCGCTGAGGGCGGCTCCCACGAGGACCGGGTAAAAACGATTCGCGGGGCGGGGTATCAGTTAACGGTTCACAGAAATCAGGCGGAAGCAAAGGACTGAGCAATGCGTGGCCTCTTTTTCAAGATATTTGCAATTTTCTGGATTGCGCAGAGTCTGATTTTTATCATCTCTACGGCATTGATCGTACAGCACCGCTTTCCGCGGCCAGATGTCCTGATGGATTCGCTGTCCGGCTTCCTGCGCAACGAGGGAAGGGGGAGTGTGGACGCTTTCGAGACCGGCGGATGTGGCTCCCTCAAAGCGTTTGCCGACACGCACAAACAAATCATCGCTTTGACCGATGAGGCGGGGAGCAATCTCTGTCCTGGGATGCCTGAGCTGGCGGGTGGAAATGGAAACGGGACTCGATTCCCAGACAACATCATTGGCAAACAAGTGGGACAGCAATACGTTTGGAACGTTCCGGTCACTTCCTCCACAAGCAAAAATTATGTGTTTCTGCTTGCCCCGCCACACGCTCCGCCAGGCCATGAGCCGCCTCCCGATCTGCTGCGCTTCGCGTTTCCGCAGTTGCCTGTGGCAATCGCGGTAGGCGGCGCAACCACATTTGTGCTGGTGCTGCTGTTCACACGGCCATTGGTGAAGCTTCGGAAAGCGGCACGTGAATTGGCGCAAGGAAACTTGAAAACGCGCGTAATCGAACCTGCGTCAAGGCCCTTTTTCTTTCGAGGGGACGAGTTTCAGGCTCTGGTACATGATTTTAACCACATGGCCGAGAGGCTGGAGTCGCTTGTGGGCGCGCAGCAGTTGTTGCTGCGGGATGTTTCGCACGAGTTGCGCTCACCCCTGGCTCGCCTCAATGTCGCCTTGGAGCTAGCCCGTGAAGACACTGACCCCGACACGGAGATCGAGACGCACTTGGGCCGTATCGAACGAGAAACCGAGAGACTCAGCAAGTTGATCGGCCAGCTTCTAACACTCTCCTCGATGGAAGCGATGAACCAGGTGAACAACTTTGAGCCGGTGGTGCTGGATGAACTGATCGACCAGATGATTCCGGACGCCAGATACGAGGCCCAGCAACGGCGGTGCACAGTTTCCTTTCAGGCTAACGCAGAATGCGTGATCCGGGGGAATCGCGAGCTGCTTTACAGGGCCGTAGAGAATGTTCTGCGCAACGCCATTCGATACACCGCAGAGAATTCCGAGGTGGAAATCAGGCTGGTCGCGGAACCGGAAGAAAGAAGCCGCGTGGCTGTACTCGAAATCAGCGATCGCGGCCCCGGCATCCCAGAGAGCGAACTCCGCTCAATCTTTCAGCCCTTCTATCGCGTGGATCGCGCCCGCAGCGCGGAAACCGGGGGATTCGGCGTTGGCCTGGCGATTGCGGAACGCGCGGTGAAACTTCATCACGGAGAAATACGCGCATACAGTCGCGCCGGCGGCGGTACAACAATTCGTATACAACTTCCATTAGTCGACGGCAATGATCGCCAAAGACAAGGACTTCGAACCGCAAAGCTGGTTGGCTGATCGATCGGTCGCTGCGCCACGCCGGCGCCGGACCGCGGCCTGAGTCTGTTAAACCTTACCGGATCACAGTCATGATAATGCGGGCGGAAACCGAAACCTTGAGCTAAATTCGACTCGTCCCCCCAGGACGGAAGCCCGGCCGCAACCAGCAATTCTCAAATAGCGATTCTGGCGGGTTAACAAGATTACTTTCATGCAATCGCCCTGTGCGGGGCCCTGGGGCGCTGGAGCAATGACCTTTGGATTGTTAATATCGCTCTTCGTCAACGCCGGTCACGTGCGCACCCGAGCGCGCACGTGACCGATCTGGGAAAACGACCATTTATTCTCCAAGCGGAGAATGTGGTCGAAACGGCGATACCGGAATGGCATCCGCATCGCCCCTCTCCAGCGCTAGTGAGTATCCTCTGCTGCCTCGCGCTGGAACTCGAACTACCTATCCGTTCCGTCGTATTAAACTCGCGGTTCAAAGCCGCCCGAGCGACTTGCCGGGATGAGGCCGCCTATTTCGCTCCATGCCTGACGGATTAGTCGACGACAAGGGTCATCGATGTGGCGGCGGTGAGGCTTGAATTCGAACTGTCTTGGCCATCGATCGTAAGTGTGTAACTGCCCGTTGGAATGCCCGATGTCCCCGCGGAAACGGTGACACTTGAAGGCGAGACAGACAAGGAAAAGCTCTTGGACGAACTGGTGGTTGATCCGCCGCAGCCGGAAAGGAAGAAACCGAGTGCCACGAGAGCCAGAGTGCACGAGACGGTGCGGATCCGGCGGAAACGCCAGCCGACGAAGGCCGCCAGGAGTAACCCGGCCGAACCAAAAGCCGGCGTCGTGATAGGAAGCATTGGGTTGGAGGAGATTTTGGAGGCTTTGGAACTGCGGAAAGCGTGGACCTTACCACTTTGGACCGAAGCAGTTGAGCAATTCGCGCTGCCAGTCATGAGTGTCAGCGTCTCGCTCACCGCGCTGGAGCCGCTGATAATAGCGTTCGAGATGTCATAGCAGGCGTAATCCTGGATATATGTGCTGGAAGTGGACAGCGTTATGTCCACGGTTCCGCTGTAGCCGCCAGAGGGGGTCACAGTTACGGTTGTAGATCCGGAACCGCCGGAACCACCACCACCGGAGGACGAGCCGACCGTGATGGTGACGGTGCCAGTGGATGCTGCAAACGTCGAATCGCCTGAATACGTCGCCGTAATGACATGTTCTCCAGATGTAGTGGAGGAAAAGGTATAGGTCGCCGAGCCGCTCGAAAGCGCAAGAGACGATGTTTCGGTAGTGCCATCCACCACGATTTTCAGGGTGCCGGTTGGCTTGGTCGTGACGGAACTCGACTGTGCAGCAACTGTGATGGTGATGACGTCGCTCGCGCCCGAAGAGGGATTGCTGCTGGCTGCTGAGAGCGTGGTTGTTGTCTCGTCCAGAGATGAGGTGGAACTTGATGGCCACGCGGTCAATAGGTTGTAGAGATCGACGGAGCCAAGGCCGCTGGCCTCGTCATATCCCGTCGTCGCATAGTATTCCGACTCACCGGCCGAGGAGCAGTAGCTAGATCCGGCGGTGCACTCATTCCCTCCGCTGGTGATGTCGTGAAAGGCTGATGAGTACGTTGTGGAATTAGCCGCCAACGTATACAGGGTTGAGTTGATCAGGCCCTGCCCAGTCGAATTCTCCTTCTGATTGATGAGGGCGAGCATTCCCGCAAATATGGGCGCAGCGAAGCTGGTTCCTCCGGCTACGGTCAAGTACTGGTCGCTGGAATCGCGGAATCCGTTCGAGCAACTTCCGGTGATTTTGGTTGAAGTGGAATCGCTGGTGCAATAGAGATAGCCGGCATTATCCCCTGAGGAATCAAGGGAAATGTCCGGCACTAGCCGGTAGCTGCCCGAGGGAATGCCTGTCACACCGGTTTGCCAACTGGGCCTGGCAGTCAAGGTGCTCGTGCCTCCACCGCCCGACGAGAGCGCGTATTGGGCGCCATATGTCGAGGCCGTTGAGGAGCTATCGTCGTTCCAAACTTGCTCCGGAATATACGATTTCGCAGAGCTGACTACATCGCTACCGCTGGCCGACTCCCAGTAGGTGGTATTGGAAGAGGAGACATCGGCTGCCGGGAACTCGGTTCCGCCCATAGCCGTTACATACGCGCTGCTGGCGGGATAACCGACAGCCAGTTCTTCCTCTTTCGAGGTCGGAGTTGAGTTGGTCGTCAGATCGATGTAGCACGCCGTGGATCCCGAGTCGCCTGAGGAGACGATGATGCTCTGCCCCTGGCTGGCACCCTGCTCCAGAATGGACTCAAGGGTTGAGTAGTCACTGGAACTCAAATCCGGTTCGCATCCTCCGTAACTCATGCTGATGATCGGCGCAATTCTGGTATCGACTGCGTATTGGAGAGAGTCCCACACGTTGTAGTTGGTATTGTTGCCAACATATACCAGGTAGATCGTCGCGCCCTTGGCGATGCCACCGGAATATTCCAGATCGAGGTCTGATTCCGCTTCGTCTCCGGATGAGACGGCGGCCGTACCGGTACCAGGTACCAGGACCACTGTCGGATCCTTTACGGTAAGTCCGGCTGCATTCTGGAAGTTTTCGATATCCGATACTGCGATCTCCGACTGACCCATCAACGCAATCGACTGGTCGGTCCCCGTGTAGCCCGCGTTATAGGCCGCATTGATGTCGTAGATCGTCGCGACGTCTTTGGGCGTCAGGTAGTGGTTTCCGGATTGGCTGGACGTGAAATTCGGTGTCACCTCGCTGGACTGCGGGGTCCGAAAGCGCACATGTGGTTTTGGCCGGAAATCATCGAGATTGCGCACGGATTGCACGACGCCGGAAAGCACTGAGGGAACCGATATCTGTGTCGCAGCGGCGAAATGAGTCTGGCCGTCGACTTTGTAGTTGTGGATCTCAGTTTGAAAAGCCGACTCGACCTGCCTTATGGTTCCCGAGAAACTGACGCTATTGTGACTATTGGCCACTCGATCGACAGAGAACCCCTGTTGTTCGAGCCAGCTTTGGACCTTCGCGAGATCGTTGTTACTCAAACCGAAGCGGCTGGCGTACTCTTCCGGAGAAAGCCACTTGTGATAAGAGGAGGAACCTGGCGTTTGTTGCGCTTTCACTAAGGCGTCAAGTTCCGATTTCTGCTCTACGGTAGGTTCGAAATACATGGTGATGCCGCTGATCCTGGTGCCGGCGTTGGCGCGTCCAATGTCGTACTGCGCGTTAGCATGCGGATTCACAGAGCCCGGGAGCGGCACAACAGATCGTGAGTCGATCTCCTGACTCACGCGATCGGTGACCGTCTGCGCCAGCACCGGAGCACAACCGGGCAAAAGGAAAACTAGAGCGGTCGAAGCCAAAGAATGTATCGTCCTTGCACGCACCGTGTGTCACTTCCTCTATCGCAGACTTGTCCGAACACACAGATCAGACGAGGGTTTTTCATGTTTGCGTGTAAAGAAACGTAACGATTTGTAACGAAATACCCTGCGTCTTCTGCCGATTCGCTCAGCGCCGGTATCCGCTAGCCCTGTCGACTCGCCTGGCGACGCTCGTTTTGTATCTTCCGGGTGTTTTGAGTTGTCCCGCCCTCTCTGCAAATGTTTCGCCGGCCACAACCCCAGTCTATCGCCTCCCGGGATCTGCATGGGGCTTCGCTCCTGCCCGGCTCCAGATGGAATGCCATCGGGCGTTTATTGGGCTCAAATCGTCCATCGGCCGGGGACGGTGTTTCCCAAAACAGTGTTTATCAGATACTCCAGCGCTTCCGCTGTGGCTATGCCGGAACCGGCTGTTCTGAGCGGACCATCCGCGAGGCACTCGAGTTGACGGAGTAGAGCGAGCAATTGCTCGGCCGGTGTTCTCGCCCAGTCATCCATGAGTTCGGCCAGGTATTTGAGATCCTCAGAGTCGAGACCCACTTGCCAGTTATGGCGAATCATGATGATCGGGATGGTGTTGCGATGAAATACAACCGCAAGGGCCAGCGACTTATCCACGGCTTCAGAACAAGGCAGAAACCTCAAGAGCACATAGGGATACAGGGCTCGCGCCATCGCGATCTGCATCGGATCGGATTGGCCGGCTCTCAACTGATCCGGCGCTTCCGCAGGATTCTCATCAGGGTCAGCCCCTCTGCTGGTCGAATACAAATCCGGATGCATAGTCACCTCCGTGTCAGAAAAGGCCGCTCTGACTCCAGCCACGCGCTTCATTTGAAGGCCGTACCGCAGAGTGATTCTTGTCTGCTAGTCCGTTCCCGGATTGCTCTCCACGCAACCTCCAGATGCATCCTCCGAGACATGTACCCCCCCCCTAATCGACCTCCGCCAATCAAATGCATGCAAATCGCACTCGGCTTCTCCTGTGCACCGACCGATACTCGGCTTCCTTACATAGGAGGCGGTCCGCCACCCTCATTTCCTGGAGGGGGAGGAGGTGGACCATACGGAGGACTGTTGTCCTGATCACGCGCCTGCCGCTGCATGTCCTTCTGATACTTCTCGCGCTGACCGTCGGAGAGAATTGCGGAGATTCGCGATATTTGCTCATCGCGGATGGCTCGCATCTTTTGCACCTGTTCCCCGAAGTCCCTCGACGAATCCTTGAACAAGGCATCCATCTTCACCTTTACGTCGACCAGGACGGGCCGTATCTGGACCTTCTGGCTGTCAGATAGTGAGTACCTCTTTGTCATCCGGGCCAGTTCCTTATCCACGTCCATCTTGGGCATATCGGGATGCGGCATTTCCATGCCATCTGGAGGAGGGGGAGGCGGTTCCTGGGCCCTCGTCGAATACGCTGCCGCGAGCCAAGTGCCCACCACCAGTCCAAAGATCATTCCTTGAAGCCGAGCCATCACGCGCCTCATCGTCGTTTCTTCCGCCACAAAAGCTCTCGATTTCGCGCATCGCCCGCGGAGCCTATAGAGACCGCGGAATAACCTTCGCGGCCGGTAAAGCCCAGGTTCGATTGCTAATTGGCCAGACAGGTATCGTAGCCGTTCCGGTTGTAAAGATATGTAACGAAGCGTAACGAACTACAACGGGGCGCGGGAGGTCCCGCGATGCCGCTAGGCCCGATAACCATCTTGGATTACAAGAACTCGAACACCGCTAGCGTGTCCCCCTCGGCTCGTGGAGCAACAGGAAGAGAACTCAGGCAGAAATGTTGTCTATAGCAAAACCAGAGATGCTGTATCTCGAAACCATTGCATTCAAGTCGGCGCGACCACCAGAGAGCAAGTCGGCTGCTGGCCGGAATGGCGGAAAGGGCCGCGTTTCAAGAGTGTTTCAGGCTGCGTAGATTCAAAACGATTCAAGCTTCACGCTGTTGCGTTGACGAGCGAGCCGGATGAGAGACTGTTCAGGAAATTGTCCAATGCGCTCTGAGCAGAATTGACGTCGCCGGAGCTGAGCGCGTTGCCAATTTGCGAAAGCAAATCGGAGAAAGATGTGCTGCTGGAACTGCTCGATGTGCCGGTGGAACTACTCGTTGCACTGTTCGATGAGGAACTGTCCGTCGAGTTAAGCAGGCTCGTGAGGGAATCGTAGGCGGATTGGGCATTGGTCACGTCGCCGGAACTGATTGCGCTGAAGAGGCTCAGCACGTCCTGTCCGACGGCGCTGATACCGGAATTACTGGAACTGTCGCTGGCGGTCGAAGAAGTGGTCGAAGCGGATGCCGAAGTACTTGGTGTGGCGTAGGTTTCCAGCGTGGTCAACGCGCTTTGCGCCCCGGCGATGTTGTTGTCGGAGAGCGCGGTGGACACGCTTGCCAGGAACTCGCTCATCGGATTTTTCGAGTTGGTACTCGATGAGGTACTCGAGGTATTCGAGTTGACCAGTTTCTCCACTTCGGCCAGGTACTTCTTGGCGTCGCTGGTATCGCCTGACTTGATCGAGGAGAACAGGCCGGTGAGCGCGCTATCAAGCGAGCTTTGGCTTTTTGAAGTGTTGGACGTCGACGACACAGAGGAGGCGGAGAGTTCCGCAAATAGCGAAGAGCTGCTTTGTATAGCGGAGATTGACATGGATTGCAATCCTTTCCTTGCAGATTTCTCAGAGCAGCGTTCGCGATCAATGGATGCGGCCCCGGAATATATGGGTGGACTGCAATTGCGAGACCAAAAGCTATAGCTCGCTTTGCAAATGGGTGTGCCGATCCCGCATTGAGGAAATTGTTGCAAGACGATTCAAAAATGGGACGCGCGGCGGCGGATTCGGGGTCCCTTTCACACTCGGCCCCAACGAGGGCCGATCGTACGTAACCGGTAAGCCGCCGTTCCGCGTTTGTCCTATCGATAGCGCCTGGCACGGATGATTCTTGCCTGTCCATGCGTTCCTGGATCGTGCAGCAATGGCAAGTGATCACGGGGCGGATGCAATGGCGACATCTGTCCATGGCGCGAAGCCGCATGGATTGCACCCGTCGCCAATTCAAGTCCAATGCAGCATTTGGGATTAAAGCATTCACAGTGGTCGCCGATTAATGAAGCGAGTGTTCATTACCACGAGCCTCTGGGCGACGGATCGCACGGTAGTTCGGCGTGCGATGCGACTGCATAACTTGTCGCGGAACGGTTAACTTGACGCTTGCAGTAGTAGTTGCACACCCAATCCCGCAAAGGAGACAAACAATGCGGAAAATGATTGGCGGGTTTCTGGCCGGTGGAACGCTCACCGCTCTATTGCTTGCGTCGGCCCTGCACGCGCAGGAGTTGAAGCTCGGCAAGTACAACGTGCAGATGCACGGTTTCGGAACGCAGGGATTCGTGCACACCGACGGCAACAACTGGCTCACGATGAACACCAACGGAGTCGGGAGCGGGGCCTTTACCGACGCGGGCTTGAACCTGGGAACGCAGATCAACGACCGGTTGCGCATCGGCGCGCAGGTCTACGACCGCAAGCTCGGCGGGCTGGGCGACTGGCACCCGTCGCTGGACTGGGCCATGGTGGATTTCCGTGTCAAGCCCTGGCTGGGCTTCCGCGGGTGCAAGGTCAAGACCGTGCTGGGCCTCTACAACGACCAGCAGGATCTGGATTTCTTCAACACCTACGCCCTGCTGCCGCAGAGCGTCTATCCTATCGACCTGCGCGAAGTCATGATCGCCCATGAGGGCGGGGACATCTACGGTTCGATCCGCCTGCGCAAGAAACTGGGCTCGGTGAACTATACGGCCTACGGCGGCCGGCGCGATGACCATATGTACGGTGGCTACCCCTATCTTGTGTCTCACTTTATGGCTGGGGGGAGCGGCGGCATTAAGCTGACCAGTGAAGGCGGCCCCGTTTATGGCGGCGACCTGCGCTGGAAGGCGCCGCTGCGGGGCCTGCTGGTGGGAGCGTCGCGGATCAACGAAATGATCACCGCATCGGGCACGATGAATATGGGCGGGGTGGTCGTTCCTTACACGGAGTGGTCGAAGCACGAGTGGCAGAACCAGTTCTACGGGCAGTTCGCGGCCAACCGTTGGCACGCCGAGTCCGAGTACCGCCGCTATCTTCGCGACACGATGACCATGGGCGGCACGATGGAGGTCATCAACGATGTCCGGGGATGGTACGTGGCGGGCGGCTACCGCGTGATGTCCCGGCTCGAGGCCGGCGCCTATTATTCGCACTACTTCGATAACACTCCCAGCATGAACGCTCCCGGCAGTCCGGCGGCCGCCGCGCAGGCTGTCTACGAGTACGACAAAGTGGTGACCGGCAAATTCGACGTGAACCGTTTCATCTCCATCAAAGTGGAGGGGCACTTTATCGACGGCGCCGGCAATGGTCCGTATCCATGCGGGTTCTATGGGGCGCAGAATCCCAACGGATTCCAGCCCAACACCAACGCGCTGGTGGTTCGCACCAGCTACAGCTTCTAACACGGACGAAAAGAAGACCGGGCGCGGCCGATAGTAGACCGTGGAGCGGCTGATTTTTCAGCAATTCCGCCTGTCTGCGGATGGGCAACTTGTGCTCGGGATCGATCATCGCTTTGCGCTCAACAGACCCGCTTTGATGAGCGCTGTCTCTAAAAAATCATTCTCCAGCGTCGGCTCTCCGATCTTGGCCCGCATCCGGGTCACATCGGCCTTGACTTTCTGCCCGGCCTTGTCCTCGCCAAAGATACCGGCCGCACCTTCCTGCAACCGCGTCTTCCAGTCCGCGATCTGGTTGGAGTGAACATCGAACTGCTGGGCCAGCTCCGCCAGGGTCTAATCCCCATTCAGGGCGGCCAGGGCCACCTTCGCCTTGAAGGCCGCTGTGTGATTCCGGCGTGGACGCCGCGTCATCGTTGCTCCTCGTTTCTGCCGTCTTAATGGCCGTCAGGGAATAACCCTTCCACTCATCCCGCTGTCCGAATTTCCGGAACCGGCTCAGTCGATCCGAATTTTTCTTATGTTCAAGGTTTGTGCCGCCTCAAAGCTAATGGAGAACGCACCGTCGCCGATAACACGGTCAAGGCATCCAGCAATTGGCTTTGCTGGCCAACGAACTCAGCAGCCTGGTGGGATCGTTTAAGGTCGGATAGCGCGGTGATGCTGGGAAGACAGGAACTCTCCGAGGAGCCATAGTCTCAGAAGGTGCGTCAACTGTTCGGTCGCGCCTCTTCGGTCGCCCCGTTCCCGTTGGGCATTCCTGACGAACATTCATTTGTTCGGCTAAATCGAGCCAAGCTCCTCACGGCAAAGGGCGGTAGCCTGTTGCCGTGAGACACCGGTCCCCTAAGTCGAGGAGTGCAACCTATTGCTAGCGCATGCAGTTCAGTGCAAACCCAACTGGCATTTCTAGTCAACTGAATTCCCACTGCGATGGGCTTGGATCACTTTTGTATCACAGCAGCCTTTCTGGATGTCCACTCAGATTGCCATAACTCATTGAATATGAGTGGTGAGCTCGCTGGGAATCGAACCCAGGACCCACGCCTTAAAAGGGCGTTGCTCTACCAACTGAGCTACGAGCTCGTTTACTGCCGCTCTTTCAAAACTACCACAAGGCCAGGCGTATAATTTGTCGTCCCGGGGAAGGGAATCCACACCTCCTTGGGTCTCCTCTTGCGCTCCGCAATCTGCCGCGAATTGCAACACCTCATCCTCTGCGGCGCGGCACGGAAAACATTTTCAGCTCGGTAACCAAAGCCGCTGGTACGATGGTACCCGTGGGCTGCGCAGAAGCGATTACAAACGGGTGATAAAAGCGCGTATCGCTCAGAAAATGAGGCGCTTCCCGCAATTTTGATGACTTGAAAGTGTTAGCTCGATCGGCGAGCAAGTGCTATTGTTCCGGCGGCCCAGACGACACTACGATTACCACTAAGGATTCATCCGCCATCCGGGTTCGCCTTCCCGGTGTTTCGTATCGCAACAGCCGTATGTTGGGCTTTCACAAACGGGGTTCGTGCATGGCGGAATTGCAACACTATACCTTGGGATAAATTATGACGGAACACAAAGGGCAGTCCGATCCGAACGAGCCTCCGGAAGATGTGGCGTCGCTCTACTCCTGGGCGAACCTGCACGGCGCAAAGTACCGCGACTTTTCCGCCTCCCGTGCGCAAACCCGTGAGAAGGCTCGCCAGCGCGTTGAGCAAGCCATGGAAGAGGAACATCAGCGTACGCAGCAAAGCCTGGGGCCAAAACAGGAGCCAAAGCGCGGCAACGGCGACACCCGCAGGGAGGAAACTGCGCCGCAGCAGTCCGCGCAACAGCCCCTGTCGCAGCTGCCTCGCCCTGCACAACCTGGCGCCCCACCCCCACACGACCGGCCCAATCCCGACCGGCCGCACACGGAGCACCCGATTCGCGAAGATCTTGCTTCCGCACTCCGTGGTTTAGCAGTCCCGCCCTCATACCGCCAGCCAAGCCACGCGCCGAACGCTCCCCCGCGCGAAGAAAACTACATACCGCCGCGTAACCCATGGTCTGCCCCCGATCCCGCCGAAAGTGCGGGCCGTCCGGCGTGGCTCATGCCTGATCGGACAGAGGCCTCAAGCCCCTCCGGCCTTCCGCCGGCTCCCGAGGATACGCTGCAGGGATCGCGTGAGCGTCTCGCCACGCGCTGGTTCGCCCTGCGCGGCGTCCTTGAAGGCAGCGCGCCGCCCGCGCAAGCGGTACCGGCTCCTGTGGCCGCCCGCGCTCCGGTGATTGCTGTCTTCTCGCTTGCCGGCGGCGTGGGCAAAACGAGTCTTGTGGCGACTCTCGGCCGCGTACTCTCAGCTCGCGGCGAGCGCGTTCTGCTCGTCGACACAGCGGCCTATGGCCTGTTGCCCTTCTTCTTCGGCGCAGGCGATCAGCGCCCCGGAATGTTGCGCACCTTCACCCCTCCTGCCTCGGGCGGCGACGCACCCATTCAGATGATCACGCTCGATCCTGAAAACTTCGGATCCGAGACCTCGCCGCAAGAGGCTCTCGCCACAGAAATATCCAAGCATGCGCGCGGAGTCGGCCGCGTCATTGTCGATCTGGCCACTGCTTCCGGGGCCACCACCCGCCGCATCATGCGCCTGGCGCCGCAGATCCTGGTGCCGCTGATCCCCGACATGAACTCCGTGGTTAGCGTCAGCTCTATCGACGCCTTCTTCGATCACAACGGCGTCGCATCCGCCAACCCTTCGTTGCCCCACTACGTGCTCAACCAGTTTGATTCCTCGCTTCCTCTGCATCTGGATGTGCGCGAGGTGCTCCGCAAACAACTGGGCGACCGCTTGCTGCCCTTTGTGCTCCGCCGCGCCCCCGCTATCAGTGAAGCGCTCGCCGAGGGCATGACCATCATTGACTATGCCCCCAACTCCCCCGTGGCCGAAGATTTTGCCAGCCTGGCCAGTTGGGTCAAGAGCCTTTCCGCAGCTGCGACCACAACCTTCCGCGGGGTGCGCTGGAGCGAACGATGACCCCGACCGGGATCTGGCAGGACATTGGCGCAGGCGAGAATTTCCTTACCCGGATTCTCCGCCTCCTCTTTCTCGTTCTCGCCGGAGTCATTCTCTGCTTCCTTGCGATCGTGCCCCTCAGCTGGGAACAGCAGGCGATCCTCGGATTTGTGAGCCTCGTAATGGCCTTGTTCCTGGCTCGCGCCTCCGACTCTTACCTCGTCACTCTCACCCTCATGATGCTGTCCATGTTCTGCACCTTCCGCTATGGATACTGGCGCATCTCGCAGGTCGTTCGCTTTTTTCAAGACCCCTCCAATCACTGGGCCGCATTGGACGTATTTTTCATCCTCTGCCTGCTGCTTGCCGAGGCGTACGCGTTTGTCATTCTTTTTCTCGGCTACTTCCAGACCATCTGGCCGTTGCGCCGCGCTCCCGTCTCGCTGCCAGAGAATCCCGACAACTGGCCGGAGATCGACGTGCTCATCCCCACCTACAACGAGCCGCTCGACGTCGTCCGCTTCACCGCTCTGGGCGCGCTGAACATGGACTGGCCCGCCGACAAGCTCCACGTCTACATCCTCGACGACGGCCGCCGCAAGGAATTCGAAGAATTCGCTTTTGAGGCCGGCATCGGCTACCGCACCCGTCCCGACAACAAGTTCGCGAAAGCCGGCAACATCAACACCGCGCTCCAAACCATGTCTTCGCCACTGGTGGCCGTCTTCGATTCCGATCACGTCCCCACGCGCAGCTTTCTCCAGATGACGGTCGGCTGGTTTCTGCGCGATCCCAAGCTGGCCGTGATGCAAACGCCGCACCACTTCTATTCGCCCGATCCCTTCGAGCGCAATCTTCGGCAGTTCCGCGTCATCCCCAACGAGGGCGAGCTCTTCTACGGCGTGGTCCAGGACGGCAACGATTTCTGGAACTCCTCGTTCTTCTGCGGCTCCTGCGCCATTCTGCGCCGCGCCGCGCTCGACGAAATCGGCGGCATCGCCAGGGAGACGGTCACCGAGGACGCGCACACTTCGCTTCGCATGCAGATGGCCGGATGGAACTCCGCCTACATCAACATTCCTCAAGCCGCCGGCCTCGCCACCGACCGCCTCTCAGCTCACGTTCGCCAGCGCATTCGCTGGGCGCGCGGCATGGTCCAGGTTTTGAGCATTGAGAATCCCCTCTTTGCGCCCGGCCTCACATTTCCCCAGCGGCTTTGCTATTTCAACGCAGTCGGCCATTTTCTTTACGCCGTGCCGCGCCTCATCTTTCTCACCGCGCCGCTCATCTATCTGCTCCTCAATCGCACCAACATTCCCGGTTATTGGGCGGCAATTCTGGCCTACGCGCTGCCTCACCTCACGCTCTCTAATGTCACCAATTCGCGCATTCAGGGCGACCACCGCCATTCCTTCTGGAACGAAATCTACGAGACCGTGCTCGCGCCGTATATTCTGCTGCCGACCATGATGGCGCTCATCAGGCCCAAACTGGGTAAATTCAAGGTCACATCCAAAGGCGGCGTGGTCCGGCGCACATTCTTTGACTCGCGCATCGCTCTGCCCTTCCTCGTCATGCTCCTGTTCAATATCGCCGGCCTGCTAGTTGCCATTCCGCGCTTCTTCATCTGGGACACCTCGCGCCGCGGCACGGTGCTCATGAATGTGATGTGGTGCTGTTTCAACGTCGTCATTCTTGGCGTTTGCACTGCCGTGGCCCGCGAGTTGCAACAGCGCCGCACCACCGTCCGCATCAACGTTGCAGCGCCGCTCTCCCTCAGGCTGCCTGACGGAAGGTCCATTCCTTGTGAGACGGTCGACATGTCCAACGGTGGCGCGGGCATTCGTGTCACCGATCCCCTCGAACTCGCACCCGGCGCTTTCGTCCACCTCACTTTTGCGCGCCCACCGGCGGCCACTCCCTTGCACGCATCCGTGGTCTCTCTTGAGGACTCGGTGTTGCGCGTTCGTTTTGACAATCTGTCGATCGCAGAACAGGAAGTTCTGACCATTCAGCTCTATTCCCGCGCCGACTCCTGGCTCGGCTGGGGCGAATCGCGCGAGAACGATAACGTGCTGCGCAGCCTCGGCCGCATCTTCACGATCTCCATGCGCGGCCTCGCGACAACTTTACTCGGCCTCTTTGGTCGCGAAGACAGAGCTGCCAGCAAGCCCCCTTCGCTCTCCATCACTCAACTCGGCGTCATCTTTGTCCTCGCCTCAGCTCTCGCCGTCGCGCCTCCAAAAGTTCTCGGTCAATCGCCGCATCCTTCGTCTAGCCCCGCCATCTCCGCTAACGCCGCTAACTCCGCTAACCCCGCCAACTCTGCCAACCCCGCCGTCCTGCCCGGCCAGTATCACGATTCCTTCACCCTCGCCGACGCAGGATCGCCACAAATCGAGCTGCACTCAATCGACAGCCAGCACAACATCTACTTCACGCTGCCGCAAACGCACGTAGTCCGAACCGCCACCATTCACCTCTATTACGCATTTTCTCCTGCGCTGATTCCGCAGCTCAGCCAGCTCAAGCTCATTCTCAACGGAACGCTCTTCGCCACCATTCAGCCTTCGGCGGGACAATTCAGCGGCTCCGACGGCAGCAACGCTGAAGCCGATTTCAACATTCCTCCCGAGCTGCTCATTCACAACAACACGCTCACCATTAATTTCATCGGTCACTACACCATGGCTCGCGAAGACCCCGCCAACTCTTCGCTCTGGGCACGCGTCCATCGCAACACCTCTTTCGACATTCGTGGCGATCTTTTGCAGCTTGCCGACGATCTCAACCAACTGCCCATCCCCTTTGTCGCCCCGGCCGTCATTCAGCCCGTCAGCATACCCGTCGTCTTTCCGTCGCAGCCGTCGTTTAAAGCCATTCAGGCAGCGGGCATCGTCACCAGCTACTTCGGCCTCGTCTCTGAGAGCCGCCCAGTGCGTTTTCCCGTGCGCATCGGAGCCATTCCGCAGGGCAACGCCATCGTCATCGCCGAGAACACCGCCAGCCTTCCTGCTGGCTTGAATCTATCCGCCGTCAGCGGGCCCACCGTGGCCATGCTTACCAACCCCAACGATCCATACGGCAAAATTCTCATCGTCACCGGTTCCAGCGCCGACGATGCCATCATTGCCGCTCAGGCCATCGCGCTGCACACCGGTATGCTCAGCGGCGCGCAGGCGCCCATCGTCAATCTCTCGCTGCCCGCCAAGCAGGCCCCGGACGCGGCTCCGCGCTGGGCGCGCACCGACCAGACCACTCCGCTGTGGAACTACTCCACTGCCGATCAATTGCAGGGCGACGGCTCCGCGCCGCTCAACGTCTACTTCCGCATTCCGCCCGACCTCTACTACGAAACCGGCGGACCCGATACGCGCTTGCACCTCGCCTATCGCTACAACTCCATTCCCATCGGCCCCAGCTCCAGCCTGCAGGCGCGCATCAACAATGCGTTCCTCGGTTCCGCTCCGCTCTTTCCTGGCCAGGACACATCGCGCACCACGCAGACCGACGTTCCCATTCCCGTCGTCAACCTGCGCCCGTTCTCGAACACGCTTTCGTTCGACTACACCTTCCAACTGGCTCGCCAACAAAACTGCGACGACAGCACGCCCACTAACCTGCAGGGAGCAATCCTCCGCGACTCCTATCTCGATCTGCGCGGCTATCCGCACTGGACGCCGCTGCCCAATCTCGAAATTTTCGCCAATGCCGGATTTCCCTTCACGCGCCTCGCTGACCTGAGCGAAACCACGGTCGTTCTGCCGCCAGCGCCCACTGAGCAGGAGATCGAAACCTTCATCACTCTCATGGGCCATTTCGGCCGTCAAACCGGTTTCCCAGGTCTGCGCGTCACCGTCGCCGGCCCCGACGCGCTCCACGATGGCGCCGCCACTGACTTTCTCATCATCGGCGAAGGCGATGACCAGCCCGCCTTCTCGAAGCTCGACGCGCATCTTCCCGTCTCGCTCGGCAGCGCCCAGGTTCAGGTCAAGGTCCCGGTCCAGGACACGGAGGGCTTTTTCATCTCGTTCCTCCACAATGCGTGGTGGAAGCTCCGCCCCAGCGATCACACCGAATCCGGCGGCCTCACCGCCGGAGGCACTCCCGACGCCGTCATCGAGGGCATCGAGTCTCCCTACGACATCGGCGGCAGCCGCAGCATCGTCGCCATCCACCTCAAAGACGCCTCCACCTTCGAGCCCTTCATCAGCACATTCCTCAACGTCCAGCAGTCCAGCGATGTCTCCGGCTCCGTGTCCGTCTTTCACGGCGCCGAGTTCCAATCCTCCCGCGTCGGTGCGCAGGTCTATTACGTCGGAGCTTTGCCGTGGTGGACCGAGTTGCGCCTCTGGGCCGCAGAGTATCCATGGCTGATTGCGATCGTGGTTGTCGTTCTCGCATTTCTGCTCGCAATTTGGACTCGTGGATGGTTGCGCACCAGAGCCAGAGCCCGCCTCACCATGATTGACAACTAGCCCGAAAACTAGCCAAAACTGGCCCCGGAATTATCCCGAAACCAGCCCTTAGTTTTTGCCTATTTTTCCACAGCTTAGTCCTTCATGCGTCGCTCGGAGCCTCGCAAACCGGGCGCAAAATTTCCCGCCGCTCCGTGGTCCCTGGATAGCCGGCCCCCACCGGCCTCTTCCCAGCCGACGGCCCACGCCCCTTCACCGTCCCGTAAGCCCCCACGTCAGGACGCCCACCGCTGTGTCATCTGGGCCGATCGCGACGCCTAGAACCAAGATTCTCCATTTCCAAAACGACCTATAATCAAGTTTATTGATTAATACTATTGACATTATTAAGAATGTTGATTACATTCGACACTGCAATTAAGAAACGCGAACTCAACACATGGCCAACGACCCCAAACCCGCTTCCGACTGGCAAGACCTGCTCCGCATCGCCCAGGGTTCGCCCATCACCATCGAGCGCGTCCGAATCCCCGAAAAGCAGATCGGCATCGAAGGCCAGTTCACACTTCCCGAGCTCGCGTGCCTAAGCCTCGAAGATCAGGTCTTCGTCGTCGCCTTCATTCGCTCCCACGGCACCATTAAGGAGATGGAACAGACCTTCGGCGTCAGCTATCCCACCATCAAGGCGCGCCTCAATCGCATCTCCAGCCAGCTTGAATTCGTCGAAATCAACCCAACCTCGTCGCGCACCGACGTGCTGCAGCAGTTGAACAGCGGCGAAATCTCTGCCGCCGACGCCATCCGCGCACTGGAGGCCCTCAATTGATCCCCAACGTCGCAGTCCTCGAAATCGAGAGCCCACACTTCCACGTGCCGCGGCTCTGGATCCCGCTCATCCTTCTCTGGATTCCGCTTATCCTGCTCTCGCCGCTCATCCTGTTCGTAATCCTCGCAGCCTGCATCGCCGGCCGCGTCAGCTTCTGGAGTGCCATCGCCACGTTTTGGGGAATCCTGTGTGCCCTGCGCGGCACTGACGTGCGCGTCACCGCGCACGGCAGCAAAGTTCTGGTTCGCATCTTGTAACACCTTGTAGCGCCGGTCTCCAGACCGGCTGTCGTGCGGGTCTCCAGACCCGCACAAGGAAGGGCCGACAAGAAGAACACGCTCGAACAGATTCAAACGATGAGGAGAAACGCCATGAACGAAAATCGCCGTCAGATTTTGGAAATGTTAGCCGCGGGCAAGATCACCGCGGACGAGGCCGATCGCCTGATCGCCGCTCTTGAGCCCGAGCCGGCGGCAGCATCCGCAGGCGTCTTCACCGGCAATATCTCGGGCTCGAAGGTCTGGCCCGACACACCCGTCAAGACCAGCGCCAAGTACCTCCGCGTCCTGATCGAGTCCACGGAAAAGGGCGGTCCTACAACGGTCAATGTTCGCGTGCCCATGCAGCTTCTCCGCGCCGGCGTCCGCCTTGCCAGCCTGATTCCTGCGCAAGCCCACGATCAGTTGGACGCCACGCTCAGCAAGCACGGCGTTCCGCTGACTTTGTCGCAAATCAAGCCGGAGAATCTCGAAGAACTGATCGACCACCTCGGAGACCTGACCGTCGACGTCGACGCCAAAGAAGAAAAAGCCAAGGTCCGCGTCTTCTGCGAATAGAACAGGGAACAGAGTGTAGGTGGGTTAAGAACGAAAGGCAAGGAAAGATTGTTTTCGAGCCATAGCGGTCTTAGCTTTGGGGTCTGGGTCTGGGGAACAACCCGTCTGTCCCCAGGCTTCCCCAGGCTTCCCAGGCTTCCAGGCTTCCCAGGCTTCAGGCTTCCAGGTTTCAGTATCCTGTGGCATGATTTGGTGTTCCTCGAAAGTGTTAACGGCGCGTACCCAGGTTACGACTAGGCACGCGCCGGGTTGGTTGTTAGAATTATCGTAGTACGCTTACGTGCTGCCTGACGTAGGTGCTCGGGCGTGGTAACCTTCGCGGGGGATCACGCCCTTCCCATTTTGGTGCTTGGTTATCGCCACCGTCAGCATCAGGGCCGATTGGCTCTGGCGGGGCTAGAACCTAATTTCATGCGGTTTTCTCCTCTTGTTGGACCGTACTCCCGGGAATTGTCTGGTCCTTAACCTTTTTGGGAGCCTTTGGCTTCACCAATGATGGTTTTGCCTCTGTCCGCCCCGTGGTCAGAGCGGCTTTAGCTGTCTTTGCGGCTCTAGCCTTTGCCTTGGCTTTGCGGGTTTTCTTAGCTGCAACCTCAGCACTCCCCGCCGATGCCTTCGCAAGAAAGTCGTCATCGTACCAACTACGCAATCCAAATGCGCCATTCGGAAGTTTATGAAACTTACCAGCGTTGCCAGTGTTCTTCGCCAATGAAATGGCTAGGCTGCGAAGCCGGTCGTCTTCCTTCCATCCAAGAATGCCGAACTCGAACCCGCCGGATTCTAGGGCACTAAGGATTTCGTCGGGCTGGCAGGCCTGCTTTCTCATGGCGAGGTACTCGGCAGAAGCAGTGGCTACGCCCTTCCCGTAAAACTGATCATTTCTGACAATTCCACTGCGCTCATTGTCAGACTCTGGATACAGTTCTGATTGCCCCGACATTTTCAGGAGCGCATTGATCATGCGCTTTGTCTCATTCACGGTTTGTAGTTGTTCATCCAGCTTCCGCTGGAGAGCCGTTACTGCTGGTCCCAGTTCATCCGGCATCTGATCACCTCCGGTTCCTCAAATAGTAGCACATCCAAGGCAACAGGTGGACTTGGGCCAGAGTTCTGTGCATATCGGGCCACATATTCAGACCTTACGGAACCTTTCTAATTTTTCCTTGGGAGGTTGTTGGAAGGGTGTATTATCTGCGTATCGACGCCGGGTAGCTCAGGTGGACAGAGCACCGTAAGCAGAAGAGGCTAGGCCCCTAGACGTGGGTGAGTAGCCTAGCCCCTCTCAGGCGGAGGTCGGAGGTTCGATTCCTTCCCCGGCGCGCCACCATGTCGATGGTTCCCTGATTAAAGCACAATCTCGCGTTCAAGTAGCCACTTTTTCGGTCTGCCGGTAACCCTGTGGCTACGGCCCAGATTCCGCGTCAAATACTATATCCCGAGTTTGCCGATCATTTCCCCCTTCCGGGAAACCTGGGGACGAGACCTGGGGACAGACGGGATGTTCCCCCTCTGACCCTTACCCCTATCCTTCCTTGTCAAGCCCCCAGCCGCCTCGAAAGCCCTCCACCTCGCCCCCCAACTCATTCTATTCTGGAGTTCGTTCATGAATTGGAAAAGGCGACACAGCGGCCGCTGGCCCCACAAAGGGGAGGCCGACCCGCAAAATGGGTAAAGGATGAACGGCAAAGAAAGATTATTCTTTAGCCATAGCGGCTTTAGCTTTGGGGTCTGGGTCCGGAGAACATCCCGTCTGTCCCCAGGTTTCCCCAGGTTTCCAGTGACATGAGCCCCAGGAGAATACTGCGTGAAACCGGTCAACTACATAACGTCTTTTCGAAAATTGATTCTCACAGAACCCATATCCGGAAGCATTGAATTGATGCCTGGCATCAACATCACAAACGACCCTACAATCAAGGCGCAATGGCTGACCCCACAGTGCCGGGACGCTATCGGCCAAATCGAAGCTGCCCATTTAGAGAGAGAATCGAATTTCGTGTTTGGTGAATTCGATACCGAAGACATGCACGAGATGCCGCCCGAGGCCTTCCTCATCGCGGTCCTCAGATGGATCGACCTTCTTCTCAAGGATGCCTGGCTGCTCACGGATCACGTAATGCAATGCGATGCTGCGTTTCTGCAGGTGAACTTGGGCGATCGCACCGCCTGGACCAAAAACTACCTGGCATCGCAGGTTAGCTTTTCCGATGGATATTCGTATCAGGGTGGGGACATTGAAATGTCGATTGACGAAGTGAAGAACTGGGCGAAGACGACCGATATCGTCGAAAACTACTTTCACGAATCAAAATCTTCTCCTATGCGCTTCATGATGGAAAAAGGGTACAAGCGCTCCGCGAGAGCCATGCAGTTCGTCGCTGCGGCTCGACACGCCGAGCACTTGGCGTTCAAGATTGCCAACTACTGCAGTGCTTTCGAGACTCTGTTTACGACGGACTCCACCGAGCTTGCACACAAGCTAGCAGAGCGCGTTGCCTTCTTCCTCGGGCAAAGAGGGGAGAATCGCCGAAAAGTCTTCGATACGATCAAAAGTGCCTACAACGTGCGTTCAAAGCTCGTGCATGGGGACACGTTGAAGCAGAATCAGATCGGCGCGCTTCCCGCGCTCAGCAAGGAATGCGACACCGCGCTACGCAAAATTCTGTGGGAGGTATTCCATTCCGACGATTTGAAGAGAATCTTTGATGCTCACAACGATGCCATCGAGGAGCACTTCGCGACCTTGATACTTGGCACCCCAGCAGCTGATCTTTCAACCAACGTAGCTCAATAGGCCATTGCAAATGAAAACCTGGGGACAGACGGGATGTTCCCCGTCTGATCCTCGACCCCTATCTTTTTCTGTCAAGCCCCCAGCCGCCTCGAAAGGCCTCCACCTCGCCCCTAAGTTGTTCCTTTTCTGATCCCTGAACCCTGATCCCTGATCTCTGCCAAGTTTGCCGATCATTTCCCCTGTTTGGCGCACAATGGTCTCATGATCGACACGCAGACCGCGACCGCTCCGACGCCACCGCCCGTTTCCCGGCCTGCCTTTTTTCTAACCACTAACCACTACCCACTAACCACTGCTTTTCAGGCGCCTACTCATTCCATGATCAAAACAGGAACCAGGGGAACAAGGAAGCAAGCGAGCGAGGGAGCAAGCAAAGCCCGTGTCTCAGCACGAAGAGCTGAAAGCCGTGAGCTGAAACCTGAAGGAAGCTTTCCACTTTTCCGTTCCCTCAGTCCCGAATTCTACACGGAGCAAATTCGAAATCCTGCCCCGATCGGAGTCGAATGCGGACCCATTTTTTCCCGATCACTGACCACTGGATTCCTGGTCTTTCTAACCACTAACCACTAACCACTAATCACTGCTTTTAC
>PLGG01000085.1 GCA_003138515.1 Acidobacteriaceae bacterium
CCCGCCGGCTGTCGTGCGGGCGTCCTCGCCCGCACTTCTCTATTCCCTGCCCTTGCCCACTTCCCTCTTGCCCCTTCGCTCGTCTAAGCCTCAGATGTTTCCGTCACCGGCATTCGGACACGGGACAAGGGCCCCAACCCGCTCCGGCCATTTACAATTCTTTGAGCGGGGTACGGGAGTTTCCTGTGCGCCCAACAAGCGCACCCGACCAGTGCCCGGGAATTGACAGGTTTTGCCAACAGCACGGTTGCGCAGTCCAAGAGGATCAGGATCGAATGAAGAGGATCGCTTTTTTTGTCTGTCTGCTCGCCGTGTGCGCGGCCGCAGCCCGCGCTCAGGAAAGCCGCCAGGACATCAGCCTGAGCGGCACAGCGTACATCGAGCCGTACAAGGCTTCTTCCACCGACGTTCAAGTCCACTCCACCACTGCCTACGGTGGATTGATCAGCTACCGTTTCATGCTCACGCCGAGTAGCGCGCTTGAAGCCAACTACGGCATCACTTACCAGAACAAGATCACGTACTACGGACCTCAGTTCCAGAGCGGTATCGGCATTCTCGCCCGCACCCAGGAAATCTCGGCCGCGTACGTCCGCTCCTTCGTCTTCAAAAACTTCAATCCCTTCGTCGAGGGTGGCCCCGCGGGAATCATCTTCCTGCCCATCTACAACTCCGGCACCAAGACGCTCGACGCGCACCAGCAGACGGAAATCGGCGCCATGTATGGCGCGGGTTTTGCCTATGAGGTCAGTCCCAGCTTCGACGTCCGCGTGGAGTATCGCGGCCTGGTCTCCAAGGTGCCTACCTTCGGCGTCGGAACCAGCACCTACAACTTCACTACCAACCGCTGGTACAACATTTCCGTGCCGACTGTTGGTGTGGCATACCACTTCTAAGCGCTCACAACGGCATTCGCTCACAACAAAAGGGGACCGGTCATGACCGATCCCCTTTTTGCTGTTGAGGCTTCTCCATTTCCATCAGGTTCCCGCGTTCTCTGTGCTTCGCGCCTCGCGGTAGTGGCCCAGCTCCCTCACCATTCCGCAGTGCGCGCGCAGCGTCTCGAGGGTGCGGGTTCCCTCTTCGATTGAAGCGATCTGGCAATCCACATAGAAGATGTACTCCCACGGCTTGCCGGGAACGGGGCGCGACTCGATCTTGGTAAAATTGGTGCCCATCGCGCTCAGCGCGGTCAACGCCGCCACCAGCGAGCCCGGCCGATCCTCCAGCGTAAAGGCCACGCTCATCTTGTTCGCCGCGGGGTCGGTCTCCGCCTCGCCGGCGCGCCGCACCAGGAAGAATCGCGTATAGTTCTCCGCATCGTCCTCGATGTCGCGGGCAAGAATCTCCGCGCCGTAATACACGGCCGCCTGCCGGCTCGCAATGGCCGCTGCTTGCTTGTCGTTCGAACTCACCAGTTGCTTCACGCTGCCCGCGGTGTCGTAAAAGGCAACGGCCTTCATCTGCGGATGCGCCGCCAGAAAGCGGCGGCACTGCGCCAGCGCCACGGCATGGGAATACACGCGGTCGATCTCATCCATTTTCGCGCCGGCGACGGCGATCAAATTGTGCCGAATCCGCACCAGCGTCTCCCGCACCACTTTCACATCGTGACGGAGCAGCAGGTCGAAGTGTTCGAGCACCGATCCCGCCAGGCTGTTCTCAATGGGAATCGCCGCGGCATCGGCCGCACCTGAATCGAGCGCAGCAAACACCTCCGCCGAGAGTGCGCAGGGCAGAATCTCCGCGTCCGGTACGAGCTTCAGCGCCGCCTCGTGGCTGAACGAGCCCGGCTCTCCCTGAATGGCGATCTTCATGCTGCTTCTTTCTTCATCAACATCTACAAACTTCCTGAACCCGACGGACTACCCGCAATTCTCATGGCACGCTTAAAACCGTACCGCCGGTCTCCAGACCGGCTGTCGCGGGGGTCCCCTGACCCCCGCAAAGCAAGCACGGGCTGCTTTTCCTCTCGCACCATACCATACGCGGTCGGCTGCAGTTCCCGCATGCCTTATTGTGCTGTGTCGGCGGCGGCTTCCCTCTCAACCTGCCCAACCATGACCGAAATCAGGTCGCTGTCAGTTGCCGGGACCCGCGCCGAAAGCATCGTCAGGTCCGGATCCGCACCGCCGATGATCGCAACTCCATCAATCGGGCCCTCATTCATCTGCAGGCGCGAATCTGTTCCCAATCCCTGCGCGTTGGCCGGAGTCTCGAACTCGACAATATTCTTGCCGCGATAGGTCAGCTTGTCACTCGGGTAAGGACCGAAGGGAAAGTCGCTTGCCGGTTCGATTCCCTCCGCAATCACACCCTGCGCAAATGTTTTGTACTCGGGAAACACTCGTGCAATGACCTTCGCGACTTCAAACCTTCCCGACGTGCCGCCATTGTCGAAGGAGAGCTGGATCGCCTGTCCTGAAAACCCCTTCCAACTGTCCGAGAACAGTCCTTTCGTGTCGATCGAATCGGGAGTCACAAACAGGTCGCTGCCGCTGGAGCCATAGATTAGAAAGCAGTTCCAACCCCGCGGCGCGAGAACCCCCAAGCCTCCTTCTGCCTCGTAGTAGGCGAGCCGTTGCGCCATTGCTGCGGGAATCGCCACCGCCACGCTTTTGCCGGATGGCGCCGGATTTGGCCCGGCCATGCCGTCGGACGCGCAGCCAACAAACGGAACCGTCACAGCAGTGGATTGAGTTGGCGCACCAGAGGACTTCGCCTGTGCGAATGTCGTTCGACTTCCCGCAAACCCCACACACAATCCAAGGCCCGCAACCAGAATATGACGCGTCGTCATGGATGCCATGATAGCAATCGCCGGCCTTCACCGCCGCATCCACAAATCCGCCGTCACAAACCCCAGAAACACCATTGCAATCACGCCGTTCATGGTGAAGAACGCGGCATTCATCCGCCGCAGATCGCCCGGCGAAACAATCGAGTGCTCATAGGCCAGCAGTAGCCCCACCACGCCAATTCCAATCCACCCCGCCCGTCCAAAACCAAAAAGAAAACCGAACCAAACCAGCAACCCCAGCATCGCCAGGTGCATGGCGCGCGCCGTCCAGAACGCCGCCGCCAGGCCGCTCACCTGCGGCAGGCTGTGCAGCCCCGTCGCGCGATCATGTTCGTAGTCCTGGCAGGCGTACAGCACGTCAAATCCGCCCGCCCACAACGTGACCGCCGCGGTCAGTACGAGGATGCGCGGGTCCAGGCTGCCGCGCACAGCGATCCACGCCGCCGCGGGCGCCAGGCCGAGCGCCAGCCCCAGTCCCAGGTGCGACCACTGCGTCACCCGCTTCAAATAGCTGTAGCCCAGCAGCACCACCAGCGCCACCGGCGCCAGCTCCAGCGCCAGCCGGTTGAGTTCGGCCGCGGCCGCCAGAAACACCGCCACGGCCACGCACGTAAACCCCAGCACAAACTGCCTGCTCAGCAGCCCCCCCGGTATCGCCCGCGTCCGTGTACGCGGATTCTCAGCATCCAGGTCCGCGTCGGCCCAGCGGTTAAAGGCCATCGCCGCCGATCGCGCCGCCACCATCGCCACCACGATCCATGCCACCGTTCGCCACGCCGGCAGCCCGTCCGCAGCCAGCAGCATCGCCGTCAGCGCAAACGGCAGCGCGAAGATCGAGTGTTCCCACTTGATCATCTCCAGCGTCGTGCCAATTCTGCTCAGAATCCCTGCCATCTTTCGTTTTTCCAGTTCTCAGTCTAGCGGTCCCCGGCGCCAGCTTTCGCGCCGCCGGCATGGTTACCAATGTCTGCACAACATGCTGCCGGCAACCGCCGCCAATCCGCTTTTCGCGCTACTCTGTTAACCAAGCGTACGTGACACAGATCACCAATTCCCGGCCCAAGTTCATGAAATGATGACTTCGACGTCCCCCATGGAGCACGCTCATGAAGAACTCTTCTCCCTTGGGAGATTCCTATGTTCAACTTGACCCCGCTGCGTTCGTTGCCGATCCCGACCTAATTCGCGCTCTCGACGCGCGTTGCACCCCCGTCCCATGCGTGTCCGAGCGCCCGCTCTTTCGCCAGGGTGAGCCCGCCGTGGGAATCTTTATCCTCCACAAAGGCACGGTCACGCTCAGCTCGATGTCGCAGGATGGTCACTCCCTCCTCGCCGCGCAGGCCAAGCCCGGTTCCATCCTCGGCCTCCCCGGCACCATCAGCAATCAACCCTACTCGCTCAGCGCGACCGCCGCAGCCGGGGCCGACGTATGCTTCGTCAGCCGCGACGATATCACCGCCGTGATGCACGCGGACCCGGTTATGTCGATCAAAATGCTCCAGGTCCTCGCCGCCGAAGTCCGCAGCGCTCGCAACGCGTTCTATTAATCAAGGCGTCCGACTAATCCGACTAATCTGATAACGTGCTTGCCTTCGCCGTCGCACCCTACATCACGGGAATGCCCGGCTCGCGGGTGCCCCACCCTCGGCGCGCTTCTGTTTTTGCGCCTAGGGTGGGTTCGCAGTCCTCGCATCGGGGCTGCCCGCAATGGCTTCACCCTCGCCTGTTACACTCTCTCGTTGTGATTCTGCCCTTTGTCGCCATCGCGGTCGTGTCGTACCTGCTCGGGTCCATCCCCACGGGATACCTGCTCTATCGCATCTTTCGCCGCCAGGACATCCGTTCCGTAGGCAGCGGCAACATCGGCGCAACCAACGTGCTTCGCGCAGGAGGCAAGGGCCTCGGCGCAGCCACTTTCGTGCTCGACGTCGTCAAGGGCTGCACAGCCGTTTGGCTCGGCGGCTACCTGGCTTCGCTCTGGATGCCCGCCGTCCCCTTGCGCTCCGCCGAGGCCTTCGCTGCTCTCTGCGCTGTGCTTGGCCACATGTTTCCCATCTGGCTCAGGTTTCGTGGCGGAAAAGGCGTCGCCACCGGTTTCGGTGTCTTTCTCTTCATCTGCCCCTGGGCCGCGCTCGCCTCCATTGCAACTTTTGTTGTAGTCTTCGGCATCACCCGTTATGTCGCGATAGCATCCATTATTGGAGCGGCTGTTTTTCCCGTCTTCGCCTGGTTCCTTGTCACCGGCGCTCGCCCACCCTTTTTCTTCGCCGCCGCCATCGGAGTTTCATTGCTCATCATCGTCAAGCACCACCAGAACATCCGGCGCTTGTTTGCCGGCACGGAATACCGATTCGGAGCCAAAAAGCCAGCATGAGCCGCATCGCCATCTTAGGTGCCGGCGCCTGGGGAACCGCTCTCGCGCTCTCGCTCCACCGCCGTGGTGGCCACGAGCTCACCCTCTGGGCGCACACACCGGAGCTCGCCCGCCAAATCATCGACGCCCAGGAAAACACCCAATTCCTTCCCGGCTTCCCCATCCCGTCCGCCGTCACCGTCACCGCCGACCGCGCTGCCATCACCGCCGCCGACACTGTGGTTTCCGTCATTCCCTCCGAGTTCCTGCGCACCACACTGCTCCGCATCCGTTCGCACCTTCGCATCGGCCAGTTCGTCGTCAGTGCCACAAAGGGCCTTGAAGATCGCACCCTCTACCGCATGACCAAGGTTCTTTCTGAAACCCTCGAGCCTGCCGGGCTTCTGCTCTCCATCGGCGCGCTCTCGGGCCCGAGCTTCGCCCAGGAGGTAGCGCAGGGCCAACCCACCGCCCTTACCGTAGCCTTCAGCGACCCGGAAGTCGCCGCTCTCATCCAGCAGGAATTCTCCTCGGAAACCCTCCGTCTCTACACTTCTACAGACGTAATTGGCGTCGAGCTTGGCGGATCGCTCAAAAACGTCATCGCCATCGCGGCCGGCATCGCTGTCGGCGTCTGTCTCGGTCACAACTCTACCGCCGCGCTCATCACCCGCGGCATCGCGGAGATCACCCGCCTCGCCGTTGCCTGCGGCGCGCGCCGCGAAACCCTCGCCGGCCTCTCCGGCATTGGCGATCTGGTGCTCACCTGCACCGGCTCGCTCAGCCGCAACCGCACTGTCGGAGAGCAACTCGGCCAGGGCCGCAAGCTGCCCGAAATTCTCTCGTCGCTCGGCGGCAAAGTCGCTGAAGGCGTCCTCACCACTCACGCCGCTCTTGGACTTGCCCGCGAACACCGCGTCGAAATGCCCATCACCGAGCAAATGGAACTGATTCTCAACGAGAGGAAAGACCCCCGCGAAGCCATCCGCGCCCTCATGCTCCGCCCCGGCAAAGAAGAGCGCTAGGCCGTTCCCTGTTCCCTGTTCCCTGTTCTCTGTTCCCTGTTCCCTTGTAGCGCCGGCGTCCTCGCCNNGCCCGCACTTCCCTGTTCCCTGTTCCCTTGGTCTCTTGGTCCCCGCTTTTCTGTTCTCCGTTCCCCTCCCAATGAAGTGTCATCATGAGCGGAGTGCGGCGCGCAATCGTCCCCGATTGCGCGCCGCACGAAGTCGAAGGACCTGTCGTTGCTTTTCGTGACTTTCACCCACCACGAGAGATGGGGTGCCCCATCCTAAACGCCAACGCGTTTAGGGTGGGAAAGCGCAAACGCCGATCCGCCTCTTTCAACGAAGCACGAAGATGGGTGCCCCTGGTCCCTCGCATTTGGGGACCAGGGAGAGCACAACAAGGAATGGGTGCCCCATCCTAAACGCGAACGCGTTTAGGTGAGTGCATCGGTTCCACATGCCCGGGCGCCATCCCCATTCCTCAACTCCCATGCAACCGGAGTAGTTTGCCTCGCCGCGTCGCTCCGGAAACAGTACATTCGAACTGCCTGGGCCTGGGCTATTTTTGTCCACCTTTTCATACTCTTGAAATAATGAGATCGCATAATTGCTCCCGAACAAGCATTATTTGGTGACTCACAGTTCGAAGCTCCGGCAGTACCTGGGTCTGAGGGCAGTGTGTCCCTGTTGAGCCCACAATCGCGTTAACTGAAGCAAGAGCAAACAGCAAAGTGCGAGGAATGCGCACTCCTGGAGTTGCCTGACTTCAACCAACTCCCTGTCACATCCGCGGATCTTCCCCCTTTGGAATAACGAGGACCCCGAAATGCAAAAACCGTTGTTTGTCTCTCGAATTACACACGTGTGCATGACCCTCCTGTTTCTGCTCCTTGTGGTACTTGGGGCTCCATGCGCCACTGCCCAGGAAGATACTGGCAATATCGTTGGCACCATTCGCGACCCATCGGGCGCTGTGGTCCCAAATGCCAAAGTCGTCGTCACCAATCTGGCCACCCACCGGGCCCAGGACACTCAAACCAACTCTGAAGGGCAGTATGTTGTCCTCCTGGTTCAAGTCGGGACTTATTCAATAAGCGTACAGAAAACAGGCTTTCAGGAATCGATCGAAAAAGGAATCAATGTAGATGTGCAGAGCCGATTGCAGGTCGATTTCACTCTGCAAGTCGGCGCAGTCGTGCAACAGGTAAGGGTCACGAGTGCAGCGCCTCTGCTTGACACTCAGTCGGCGGATGTTGGTCAGGTTGTGGGGGAAAGAGAGATCTCGGAATTGCCGTTGAACGGGCGGCGCTACGACGACCTCGTGTTCCTGACCACCGGAGTCACCTCAGTCACTCCCGTGATGACCAACCATGGGGAAGGTGCGTTCAGCGTTGATGGAAACACCAGCATGCAGAACAACTTCATCCTCGACGGCGTCGACAATAACTCGTATGACGAAAACATGAACACCCGCAGCGCGCAGGTCGTGATTCCACCTGTCGATGCTCTTTCGGAATTCAAAATGCAGACCCACACCTACGATGTTTCCTTCGGCAGGAATGCGGGTTCCGTCATTAATGCGACCATCAAGTCTGGATCCAACGAATTTCACGGAGATGTGTGGGAGTTTCTGCGTAACAAGGAGCTCGACGCCAATGATTGGTTCCTCGATCAGGCCGGCAAACCCAAGGCACAATACCAGCAAAACCAATACGGAGGCACCCTGGGCGGCCCTATCAAGCCGAATCACACCTTTTTCTTTATCAGCGACGAGCACCTCTCTATCCGGCAGGGCATAACCAGATTGGGCTCTGTCCCCACGCCTCAGATGCGGCAATATAACTTCGCCGAACTCAAGACAGCGCCTAAATTGTCCGCCAGTGCCCCCAGCCAGTTGCAGTCGCAGTTTGCCGGCTGTTTCACCGGCGCTACGCTCAGCTCAGGTTGCGTCGATCCGGTGGGCGCTACGATTTTCGCTCTTTATCCCTTGCCAAACACCAACCGTTCCCAGGAAGGCGTAGCCAAGGGTTTTGTAGGGAATAACTACATTGCCAGCCCCAAGTTCACCCAGGACAAAGACAGCGCTGTGGCGCGCATCGACACGAAATGGAACGACGCGAACAAGATTTACGGGCACTATGTGGTGATGGATACCCGGCAATTCACTCCCGGTATTTTTTACGGCCTGCAGCCTGCCTATTTGGATGGCTCCGCGGATAACACGTATGGACTTGTCTTTACGCGTGGAACCAGCGTGGCGTTAGTGTGGACGAGCATCGTGAACCCCTGGATAGTGAACGAAGCCCGCGGCGGCTACAACCGCGATGCGAACCAGAGCAAGCAGGCCCCGTACAGCACAGACAACGTGAGCGCGCAGCTTGGACTTCAAGGCATTCCCGCCTATTCCGACGGGACCGAAGGAGGTGGGTTGGCGCCCTTCGCGGTGACCGGTTTCGCCAGCCTGGGCAGTCCAACCTATCTGCCTGGTAGCCAGTATTCGAATGTGTATCAGGGCGAGGATTCTTTGAGCATGATCCGCGGCCCCCACACGCTGCGCTTCGGCGGCGGATGGCGGCGCGATGGCAACCGCTTCTTCGACGACTGCTGCGTGCGCGGATATTTCAATTTCAACGGGCAATACTCCGGCTCCGCTTTGACCGATTTGCTGCTTGGGATACCGCAGAATGCCGGCCTGGCCACCCGCCTCAAGCCTTACTCCTACAACGATTCCACATCGGCTTTCGCACAGGATACATGGCTCATCTCGCCCAGGCTGACGCTCAACTATGGGCTCCGCTGGGATTACACCACTCCAAGAATCAACAACGACTGCCAGGTCGCCAATTTCGATCCGACCGCGAATGGCGGTCAGGGCGGCATCGTGGTTCCGGCTACCGGCGCTTCTGGCGCACAAGCCTGTTCACTGGTCAACCCATGGCACAGAGCTTTTGCTCCACGCCTCGGACTTGCATATCGCATAACGGACAAGCTGGTGTTTCGAGGAGGGGCCGGGCTCTTCTACCAGGGTATCGACCGGCAGGGAAGCGAAAGCCTGTTGGAATTAAATCCCCCCTACTATCTCGACACGCGCGCCGCAAAGTCCGTCACCGTGATGCCCACGCTGTTTTTGCAAAACGGCTTCCCCGCCGGTCTCTTGACGCCGTACGCGTTGNNTGGCCGATTTCGGATGGGTGGGAAACTTTGCTCATCATGAATGGACGCTGGGCAACCTGAACCAAAAGCAGATCTCCACTACGGGTGGAGTAACTACAGTCACCGCCCCCTATCCGAACTTTCCTCAAGTTGAATGGAAATCGCCGATCGGCAATCTCAACTACAACTCCCTTCAGGCAAAGCTGGAGCAGCGTCTGTCGAACGGCCTGAACTTCCTGCTCAATTACACATGGAGCAAGGCAATTTCCGATTACGTAACCAACCTTGAAGTCGGCGCCGGCGCCGGCAACGGCAGAACCTTCAACCAGAACTATTACAACCGCAAGGCTGACAAGGCGCTCATGGTGAACGACCAGCCGCAGCGCATTTCTCTCAGTACTTCTTACGCGATTCCGTCCGGAAAGGGATACCACGCATTCAATTCCGGCTTGCAGAGTCAAATCCTGGGCAACTGGCAGTTGAACGGGATCTATATGCTGGCCAGCGGCGAAGCGCTCGGCATTGTTTCGCCCAGCGATACGAGCCAAACCGGCGTATTCAAGGTCGGCGTAACACGCGCCAACTGTATCGCCAAACCAAAGTTCTCGAGCGGCGGCAAAGTGTCGGAGTGGTTCGACACCACTGCGTTTGCCCTTCCGGCCACATATACCTTCGGCACCTGCGGTAATTCGCCGGGGATCCGGTCGGCGCGGACGGACAATGTGAACTTCTCCGTGTTCAAAGACTTCATCCCGGCCAAGAGCGACCGTTTCCAGGTCCAGTTCAGAACCGAATTCTTCAATATCCTCAATCACCCGCAGTTTGCCCCGCCTGCGACAGCCGGCTTGACGGTGACGAACGCGACCTTTGGCTCGGTGACCAGCCTCCTGCAGTCACCAAGACAAATTCAATTCGCATTGAAGTTGTTTTATTGACCAACATTTGCCGGCGCGCAAGGGGAGCCTGAGATTTCAGACTCCCCTTGTACGCTGCACGCCCGTGTTATGGCCGTTCGACCTCCGTGCACTAAGGCGCGGACTGGCTTCCCGGACGGCTGCCACAGTGCACACACGCATCTCGCTTCAGTTGCCAGAAATCCGTCGCCGATCAAATGAGTCCTCTAAAACGCCCACGTCACCACCCGCCCACCGCCGTGTCATCCTGAGCGAAGCGCTTCTCAGCGGAGCCGAAGGACCTGCTTCTGTCCTTCGCAGTCACCACCCGCCCACGCGGTGTCATCCTGAGCGAAGCGCTTCTCAGCGGAGCCGAAGGACCTGCTTCTGTCCTTCGCGGTCACCACCCGCCTACGCCGTGTCATCCACCCACGCCGTGTCATCCTGTCGAAGCGCTTTTCAGCTGAGCCGAGGGACCTGCTTCTGCCTTTTGCGGTCTCCACCCGCACACGCCGTGTCATCCTGAGCGAAGCGCTTTTCAGCGGAGCCGAAGGACCTGCTTTTCGGGATGCGTCCCTCACCACGAACCCCGTTCACGCCAACTGCTCCCGCGTGTACCACCCTTCGCTCAAATCAACCCAAGTAGGGTTGTTCGCTTCAATGAGCGTGATCTTTTTCGCCCGCCTCCATCCTTTCAACTGTTTTTCGCGCTCAATCGCGTGATCCACTTCAGTGAAGCGCTCAAACCATACGAGCCGGTCGCAGTTGTACGTCGCTGAGAAACCCTCATGCAGCTCTTGCTTGTGTTCAAAGACACGCTTTCTCAGGTCGCCGGTCACGCCGACGTAAAGCGTCCGGCTTCGGCTGACAACAATGTAGGTGAAATATATGCCCTTGCTCATTGCCCGAATTCTATCCGCTGCGCGCGCCACCCATCCCCGCGTCGCGACATCGAGCAAGGAGGGCCGCGCGTAGCGCGGCCCTCCTACCCATGCCGTGTCATCCCGAGCGAAGCGCTTTTCAGCGGAGCCGAGGGACCTGCTTTTCGGGATGCGTCGATCACCACGAACCTCGCTTAATCGCCACCCACGCCGTGTCATCCTGAGCACAGTGGGCCGCGCGAAGCGTGGCCCACGCACCCACCGCCGTGTCATCCCGAGCGAAGCGCTTTTCAGCGGAGCCGAGGGACCTGCTTTTCGGAATGCGTCGACCTTCACAAACGTCGCTGGGGTGTGTGAGCGATCGGAGTCGAACGGGGACCCGCTTTTCAAATCGACCACCCACCCACCCTGCCACCCAACTCCGCCAGGAATAGTCCCCACAAGCCGACATACCAGTACCGATCTGGCTGCCGGCCAGCATGTGACGGATCCAGACACGGTTGCACGGCCAGCACCGTACGATGTTTGCCTATTGGGCCAGTCCCCGGGGTTCTACAATGACAGTCTGACACCCAACACCCATGAGTGACGAGGAATACAGAAGCCGCCATCTAACCGTGGTCACCAGACCTCGGCAGATGCGTGTCGCATACCTGGTCGATCCAGCATCGACCCCCCAAGACATGCTTGATGCTTTGTTCGCCGCATGCGCAGGCTCTTGGGGTGGTCGGCTGTTTCCAATCGTCCCCGTTATTGACGGCACGATTTCTCCCGGTTATTGGGGCCTTCTGCGCACCGTTGATCCAGATTCAATTTATAGCTATACCACTCTCCCACAGGCACTCGTTGATCGACTATTGAGCGAGATCAACCCGCTCATGATGGAGCGGCATGCTCCCCATCTTCTGCAAGGAGATCACCCGGATTATGCCCCGTCTCATCATGACCGCCTTATTCCAGTCAATCGCGTTCTCGCTTTTGCAACAGAGATGAGGTGGTTTCGAAAACCTACCCTTGTCACATATGGCAGCAGAACAGGCGAGACACCCAACAAGTTAATTGCGCGGAATTTTGGGATCTTGCGCAACGATATCCTCTCGGGACCAATTCCGGAGAACATATCGCAGATCAGCTTCGACGCTGCTGACGACTTTGCCACCTTTCTCAATAGGCTTACGGACCAGCGCGAACAGTTTGTGTTTCCATTTGCAGCCTCCACGGCCCGTGCGGTGGTTGATTCGGGAATCAACCACCATGAAACGACATATGCGGTATACGTTGGGGACGATCTTGAGTCGTGGATATCACATTGGAACCACATCTTCACATTCGGTGCTGGTTCTCGTGCCGATTGGAAGACGTTTTGCCTGCCAGCCGCTGAACTCGGCAATGTAACGACGATAGAGGCCCTCAGTAAGTTTCTCAGAAGATATGCGTATAGAAGTGGCAACCACCCTCCGTCCATTAATTGGACCTCTGCAAGCCTCACGGAGGACGAGCTAAAGGCTATTGCGGCGCCTTTCAAGAGTAAAAGGCTGGATGCGCACTTTCGGTATTCCCGGCGCGAGCCGTGGATCTTTCCTGAATTTCCGGCGCGCGAAAGGTATTCTTTCGAGTTTCGCGGAGGCGGACTTGGAAGCCCCGAACTGTTTGGGGTATCCGCCCATCAAATCCCCGCCAGCGGGGGGCTCGTTAACCTTCCTGGCTTACCGCTTGTGACTGCTGCCGACGAACAATGGATCCAGGATGTTCGTATTCAATACATCGCGGAGCATCCCTACTACGGCAACGAAGATCTGCGATATCAGCTCCCGAGGAGAAGCGGCATCGCTCGGAGTTTCTGCGCCCTGCCAGGGCGCGTCGACGCAGATGGAGGCCTCTCGTTCCTGAAGCGGCGCCAAGATCCCTTATACCTAAGGATTCCGGATGACCGAGAACTGATACTAGTCGCTATTGGATGTGGGAGGCGCGGCGGATACGACGAAAACCTCAGCCATCGAGAGATTACTCCCGTCTACCAGGATCATGGCCCTTCAGACAAGGCCAGGTATTGCCGAGGTGTGTTGAATCTATTCGAAGGGCTTCAATCCGCTCACCAGACCCTCGAGAACCGATTCTGGCGAGAGACGTTGTTTCAACTGGCCGGGCTAGGCGGTCGCGAGCCTGGAGAGTCTCCGAGCATGGTTCTGCAGAAAATCACCAAGCATCCCGAGCGCTGGGCAATTGACCCGACGATCTCCCAAGTCGAGGAGGCCAAGCGAATAGAAAAGGAAATCGTTAAGCTAACGCAACATGTTGGAGTTCGGGAAAATGAAACGACGTTCCAAAACCTTTCACAACATCTCTTAAGGGAGCGTGCCGAGTTTCTTGCCCAACATCAAGAGATCGCTAGTCGACAAAATGCGGATCCAGAGGCCCAACTAAAGGAGGCGCAAGGGGACCTTCGGCGGGCAATGCAGGAGTTTGTAAACGCCAAAATTATGCGACAGGGAATCGTCGCTCGGTGTCGACAATGGGTAGTGTCCAGACTTTTTCGC
>PLGG01000068.1 GCA_003138515.1 Acidobacteriaceae bacterium
GACAACCTATTGAAAGGTCACAACTAGGGATTCTCGTATGCCTTTGGCTGGCTCCTGCCGCTTGGAGTCATCCGCATGAACCGGCTATCGAGACCCTGGGTTGCGGCGTCGATCGCAACGGCATTGGTTACACTGGGCCTTGGAGGTTTCGCGGGCAGCCTCGGAAATGTTTGCCGGCCCGTCTTCACTGTTATAGGGCCAATGCTCACCTTGTCCGCCGCGACCCTTCATGCGGGGCGTCCCACTGGAAACTGGGGGAACCGGTCAACAATAAAATGGTGAGTCGTCTCGCGCGGCGTTCGCCTGCCGGGAGGCAAATGGAAGTCCCAGTTAAGTAGGAGCCGAACGGCGAGATTCCGAGTGTTTGCCTTCGCAATCGGTATGATTTGCGGAGGGAACAGCTTGGTTGTGAGCGGAATTACATCCTTTTGGGCAGATGCAGCATCTGAGCAAAGTGAGGTCCTCAGGTCGGTGGCCGCCAATGTGCGATTCCGGCCGCAGGGGAGCGTGCTTCTGCTGGACGGGTTCTGCAGGTTTTCCGGCCCCGGAATTGACTTCGAGGAAGCTGACGACACATCCGGAGCAATTCAACTCACTTTGGGAGATTTCTCGCTCGTTAGCGATGTAATCTCTCCCGCAATGCGTTTTGGCGAAACCGCAGTTGAGACTTCACCGGACGGACAGTTCTCCGATCATTACCACTACGGGGACCACCTCTTCGTCTACAACTTGCAGCGAAAGAGTCTCACGATGCTACGTTCAAAGGCGGCGGCGACCACGTATTTGAGCGCGGTGAATCCCACAGGGGATGGCGGTTGCCCGGCAGGCGAGGAAGGAGTTGGGGCCCGGATCTTCTGACCTCGAGCAATTCGAACTCCCGGGATACTTCGCAAAAAGACAGGACGGCAGTCTTGATTTGATTTCCGGCATCACCGCAGTAACTGGTCCGGGCGGTTACGCGCCGAGAACGGAGAAAAGCGAATGCACAATTCAGTGCAGGATTCTGGCGGGGAAGTGCGAAATAGATGAGCATTTTGTGGCGTCATTACCAAAGTAATTAACGGCGGTAATCTTTGCCCGTTGACTATGCTTAAACGGAGCATCTTGTTGAAAGAGATGTGTTCTCGGCGGTGCTCCGTGGTATGTTTGATGGTGCTGTGGAAAAGTTCCACAGCGTTCGAGAGTGTTCGGAGCCGCCGGATTCTGAACATGGACGGCGCTCGGCAATTCTAGTCGATGACAGTTTCTCTTTCATTTTGGGTCCGTTTGACGATTTGCGGAGGATAAGCGCATGCGAAGTTCTGTTTTGAGATCTGTGGGCCGAGTACTCGCATCGGTTTCTGTGTCATTGTTGCCGATTGCCCTGGCTGGCCAAACTGCTCCACCTGCGAGGGGAGCTGCCAATGACTCTCCGTCCAGGTGGGATATCTTTGCTGGTTACAGCTATCTGGCCCCCAAGGGGACGGTCCAGGTTCTTCAACCGAACCTCACGACCGCGCCTTTTGCCTATGACGCAGTCAATCTGGGCGGGGTCGGCAGCGGATCTTATTTCTTCAACCGCTACGTCGGTGTTCAGGCGGAATTTGGGTTTCACGAGTGGGGCGTCCAAAAGGCGGGCTCCAACATCGGCACCGAGGGGAACGACGATGGCTTCGTGACGATTGCAGGTGGCATCGTCTTTCGATTCCCTATGGGCAACATTACTCCGTTCGCGCACGGACTCGCGGGTGGGGCGATGATCGACGGGCCAGACCATGAGGCCAATAAGTGGGGTCCTGATTTGACGGTGGGCGGAGGCTTGGACTATGAAACGCCATGGCTCAACCATCACCTGGCCATTCGGCTCTTCCAGTCAGACTACGAATACATGCATGCCGATTGGGGTAACGTAGTTTTCGGCGGCCGTGCGAATATCAACGCGGTGCGTTTGAGCGCGGGCGTCGTTTTCCATGCGGGATCGATTGCACCGCCGGCGCCAATTACGCTGGCTTGCTCGGCGACTCCGGAGACGATTTTCCCTGGCGACCCGGTTACGCTGACCGCTTCGGCAGGTGGCCTGAATCCGAAGGACCACGTGATCTATGAATGGTCGGGGACAGGCGTGACGGGCAACGACGCGAACCCCAAAATCGATACCAGCGCTCTGGCGCCGGGTGAGTACACGGTGACAGGGAAGGTGAGGGAAGGCAAGGCGGGCAAGGAAGGGATGAGGCCGTGGGAGTTTGCGACCTGCACGGCGGGGATCACGGTGAAGGCGTTTGAGCCACCGACGATCAGCTGCTCGGCCAGCCCCAGCACCATCAAGCCGGGCGACGCGGCCACCATCACGGCAGTGGGCGTAAGCCCGCAAAACCGTCCATTGACTTACAGCTATTCGGCCTCTGCCGGTACCATCACGGGAACCGGAACGACGGCGGAGTACTCATCGGCGGGCGCGCCGACTGGAACGGTGGGGATCACGTGTAACGTCTCTGACGACAAGGGACACACGGAGAGCTCCTCGACCAGCCTGACGATTACTGCGCCATATGTGCCGCCGGCGCCGAAAACGCAAGCGCTGTGCTCGACCAGCTTTGCCAACGACAAGAAGCGGCCAACGCGCGTGGACAACGAAGCCAAGGCGTGTCTGGACCAGGTGGCATTGGATCTCAAGCAGCAGGCTGACGCCAAGGCAGTCGTGGTGGGCGAGTCGAATGCTGACGAGAATGCCAAGACGGCCAAACAACAGAAGTACGCGGCCAAGCACAAGCACGCCACGGTGGATCAATTCGCCGCTCAGCGCGCCGTAAATGCCAAGGACTACCTGGTGACGGAGCAGGGGATCGACGCTTCGCGCATCAGCGTGGCCACGGGCACGACCGACGGGCAGACGGAGGAGAACTACCTGGTGCCTGCGGGCGCGACGTTCAGCTCCGACGTGAGCGGAACGACGCCCGTGGACGAAACGGCGGTGAAACCGCAGGCGCGTAAGCCGCTGGCGGAGCGCCACTCGACGAAGAAGGCGGCGCAGTAAGCCGGCTCTCTTGGTTGCACAGATCGCGGGCTCCTGCTTCCGAAGGCAGGGGTTTGCGGAACCTGAAACAGTTTCTTCCGCAATGCGTTGAGGCTGACCGGTGAACCAACCGGCCAGCCTCTTCGCTTTTTGGGCAGCATTTCATCGGCCTGATTTCATCGACAGGGCTGGTCGGATTGCAGTCGCATTCCAATGTCGATCACGGCGCGTTGCAATCGGAGCTGGACTACAACTAAACTATTTAAGGCCAGTGTTCCTTTATTGCTTGGAAGGCAGTTGTGGGTGCGTCATTGCGCACTGATGGCGGCATCTTCCAGCGATGGCCAAGCGCGGAGAGGTGGCAGAGCCCGGTTGAATGCACCTGACTCGAAATCAGGCATACCTTTACGGGTATCGGGGGTTCGAATCCCTCCCTCTCCGCCAAGTATATTTAGAATCAATAATTTACGAGACGAATCCCCCCAACACCTCCGAATTGCCCGGCAATTTCGCTAGATCCTCGATCAGCATGGAACTGGAGATCGTTCTCCGATAGTGCAGATGTGCGCCGTTTTGCCGGCATTTCTCTGTTGGCCAAACTGGCAGTTCCGTTTCGATGCGCATTGAAAGTGGAGAAATTTGACCCTGCAGTGATTGCATGATGGATAACGTAGGATTTCTTTCGCTGTGCCTCGCCAAAATATCGAT
>PLGG01000036.1 GCA_003138515.1 Acidobacteriaceae bacterium
GGAGTTGCCCGAATGGATACGATTGTCTGGCGCGCGGGTTTTGCCCCGTCGGCTACTCTTGGCAACATACATGGCGGCATCTGCCGCACTAACCAAGCTGTCAGCGGTGCTGGCGTCGTCAGGATAGAGAGCGATGCCGAAGCTGGCCGAGCCATGAAGCACGTAATTCTCTCCAATGAAAGGATCGCCGAAACAGCATTCCAACCGCGTAGCGATCTCTTCGACTCCGGCGCGACTGTGCACGTCAGAAACCAGCACTGCGAACTCATCTCCGCCTAGGCGCGCCAGTGTGTCGCCGGGGCGCAGATGGTGCTTCATGCGCCGCGTCAATTCTTGCAGATAAAAGTCTCCGGCCTGATGCCCATAAACGTCATTGACCTGCTTGAATTCATTGAGGTCGATATAGATCAGGCCGAAGATGCCGGCGGATTGGCGGGCCGCTTGAATCATCTCGTCAAGCGTCTTCTCCAGGACGAAGCGATTCTGTACATCGGTGAGCAGATCGAATTCGGAGCGGTGCACGAGATCGGAGTGGAGACGCGAGGTTTCAATGGCCAAAGTGGCCAATTCCGCGGCCATGGCCAGAGCATGCTTTTCCGCGGCAGTAGGCCTGGTTCGCGCATGGATGGCGGCGTAGATCGCACCCAGCGTGGGGCCGGAGCGGGCGGCGATGGGGTGTTCGACAGTGCGCAGCGACGCGGAAGCGAGGCTCGGCGGACGGTTGCCCAGCATGGCTCCGTCCGCGACCTGGCACCAGCAGGCAGCGCCGTTGAGCCGTAGTGAAACCAGCTGAGTAATCCGCTCTAGGATTTCAGCCAGGGGTTCGGAAGAATTGATGCTTTCCAGGATGCGGCCGCGTCGTTGCTCCACGTAAGCAAGAGAGCCGATCTCGCGGCGGGTTTTGCTTTCGCGGTACCCGAAAATGGCTAACATGGTGAGTACTGAGAGGCCAAGAACCTCGAGTGAATGCGCGCCATTCCACCAGGAAGGAGCACTCAGAATGAGCACATCCTGCGGCGACCTCAGCAGAATCTGAAAAGACTCGAAGCGCGCGATGCCCTCCTGCCGGATGGTTCGCTGCTCGTCCACTTTTGCAGCGAAAACTCCCGTGACCTCCACCCTGCTTCCGTCCGCCCATGAGGATTCAAGTTGTTTTTCATTTCCAATCGCATCTGGCGGCAAGATGGCGGGAAAGACGATCCCTCCGGACGACAGAAGTAAGGTGGAACCATTCAACCCTCGATTCTTGCCGACCAGCGTGCCTTCGATGCGGATAAGTTCTCCGTTGCGGTCAGTCGCGAAGGCGTTGGCCGCGGAAATTTCGATATGTGCTGCCTGCGAAACCGTGCCGAAATCCCTTTGGCCGGTGTCAAGAGCTTTCGCCGCCGATATTCCGACCGGCGTCACCGATCCGCCGCTCCCGGCCGGTTTCAGCGTCGCAGCGGTGATACTCGGAAGGTAGTCTTTCCGCCCCGGAAAACCGGCCACGTCGATCAGGTCCCCCTCGTCGAGTACAGTGCGATCGGTGGTCTCGATACAGAGCCCGGCGGTCTCGTCCACTATACACACGGTTTGTCCTGGCCACCAAAGCGTGACTCGGCCGCGGACATGAATCCGATGCGGACTGTCGCCCTGCGGCGAGTATTGCAGTAGGCTGCTGAGGGATTGCACCGGCAGCAGGAACGGATCCGGCGGCGCAGGCTCCGTGACAGTGATGGTCTTCATTCCTGGAAATAGAAGACGTGCCCCGGTCATCTGGCGCCTCAAATTGACCAGTGGAGCCGCCACGCCGCTGATGACGATCTCCGAATCCACAAGTGCGGAGTAGTTGGCACCCTCCTCCTTGTCGGTTGTCGCGGTGATCGTACCATCCGCTGTAGCCACAGTAAGCACAACATGCATTCCGTCCAGTTCCACGGAGCGCACAATTCCTCGCAGCGCTACCCATTGGCAATCCTCCGACCCATTGAGGAGCTGCGCCAGCGCGACCGCGCGAGCGACAGGAAGCGATTTCGTGCCGGGAAGAATGCGTATCGACGAGTTCGTGACCATGGGCGAGTATCCGCCGGGGTCGCTTACGCCAGAAACCTCAACGAGCGAACCGGCATGGAGGGGAAGATTGGGTGCGAAGCCAGGCGCCACGAATACGCCACCTGTGCTGTCGGCGATAAAAAGCGCTCTGTGGCCTTCCTGGTATGGATCCCAAAATGTGACCACTCCGCGGAGTCGAACCGGGTAGCCCAGACTCGCTTGTTCGACGGTAAGGCCGTGGACCTGACGAGCCGTCGTGAGCACAGGCAATTGCTTAGTCTGGAGATCCGATGCCGGGCACCTGGATTCTGCCCAGACTGCTGCGAAAACGGTGACGAATACCATGCGGTTCACGCACCTGAACCACCCGCCGAACGCTTTCGTTCCGATCAGATTCCGCATCTTAGCGAGAATTCTTGCCAATTCGCGATGGCATGCCAAATGGCTCGTCGGCCCGCCGCACCCCGGGGTCCGGCATGTCCATCGGCCTTTGTCCGGGATTTCCATTTTGCCTCCTGGCTGCGACCCAATATACCCCCATCTGTCTCCGCCGGCGATCTTTCTTGCATCGGTTCCATCTGACCGCGAGCCAATATCGTCGAAGCGAGGCTCGATACCTGCAGCAACCAGGGCATGGCCTCGAATCTCTGTTGGTCCTCGCGGTTAAGAGACAAGACTGAGGGACGGTCCTCCAGCACGGAACCCATCTCCCTGCACGTCGGGGACGCTCACGAATCCAGCCTTCCCTGAACGGAGCAGCGCGCCACATTCCGCGCCCGGCAAACCGGGTCCGCTTGCCCGGGGTCGGTGTAGGTGATCTGAAACCGGGCCATGGAGGGGTAGTGGCGACGTCAGGAAAGACCGGTCGCGCGTCACCGCGGTGGCGGATTCAGGTTTGTAGAACCTGAAGGTCGCCTTACAGGTTTCGAGGTGGACGGATAACTCAGGCCGGAACGATCCGGAACGAGTACGCATATTTACACGGTGGAGAATCTGGTACTTGAATCTCCAGGCCCTGTGTTCCTCGCGTCCACGAAACATTCGACTTCGATCCAAGCAGTTCCACCTTTGCGATCTGACCAGGATAGTTTGCCGATCCGTTAGCTAGTGACGTGATGAGGAATTTGCCGTCAGGCGGCCAGCCCAGCGCGATGGCGTAGAGAGTGTCACCCTTTGTGGTAAATCGAATGTCAGAGTAGTCGAACTTAAGGCGATTCAATTGATAGGACCCGATCTTTGGGGCATGGATCGAGGGACCTTCTCCATAGACCTTCCACGGGCGCGAGCCCTTGATGGCTTCGGAGTTGATCTCTTGCCAATCAATAAGTTCGTTCAGGAATGCGATCTCGTCGCTGTCCGGCTCTCCATGACCGGGCAGCGGAATATTGAGCAGGAGGTTTCCATTCTTGCTGACGATGTCGACAAACATTGGGATGATCAACGAAGGCTTCTGGTATCTGTGGTTCTCAAAGATAGCGCGGCTATAGTGCCAACCCCCGATGCACGCGTCCGTTTGCCAGGGATCCTGCTGCAGCTTGTCTTCCAGCGCCGCCTCGAAGTCGCGAGTGAGCGTGCCCCAGACAGGCTCAGGAACGGTCTTGAGGTTCAGCACGGCGTCGAGGCGGCCGCCGTGCCTCTGAACGTTCTTATTGTAGTAATACGCCATGATTTGGGGCGCCAGGTCCGGAATTCCAAGCCACACCTTCAGATTGAGATTGCCGCCGTCGTCGAAGTCAAACTGCGCGTTGTCGTCAAAGTACAGCAGATCCGGGTTATAAGTATCGATGACATCCTGCACACGCAGCATGAACTGCTTGACGAACTCCGGGCACGGTGTGTTCTTCCGGTGGGGTTTGCCGTTAATCATCTGAGGGTCCATGCCCTCCCACCATTTGCCCTTCCCATCGGCAATCGTCTGCATGCCGTCGTAAGGAACTCCCACGAGCGGTCCGGTAGTGTCGCTGTCGTAGCGCACGGGCAAAAACTCGTCCCACACGCGGCCTGGCGTCCCGTGATAGCTGACGCCAAATCGCAGCCCGTGAGAACGCGCCACCTTGGCCCAGGTCTCTACGATGTCGCGCTTCGGACCTACATTCACGCAGTTCCAAGGCTGGTATTTCGAATTCCAGCAATCAAAGTTGTCATGGTGCGTGGCCAGCGCAACAAAGTATTCGGCTCCCGCGCGCTTATAAAGCTTCACAAGAGCTTCCGGGTCCCATCTCTCGGCTTTCCATAGATGGCAGATGTCCTTGTATCCGAACTTCGACGGATGTCCATACGTCTTTACGTGGTACTCATATTGACTCGATCCCTGAACATACATACCTCGCGCGTACCAATCGCCTTGCTCCGGGACGCATTGCGGGCTCCAGTGCGCCCAGATACCGAGTTTTGCATCGCGATACCAATCCGGGCAGCGGTATGACTTGAGCGATTCCCAGTCGGGTTCAAAGGGCCCATCGGGGACGCTCCCGCGAAATACCTCCGAATATCCGGGCTTAGCGACTCGAGCCCATGCGAAAATGGCTGCTCCACCTATCAGGAATGACCTGCGCTTCATGATTGCTTTCTCCTGCATCTAGCGGCACCGCCGAGCCGTCGACTCGGCATCCACTCATCAGGCCAGGTAAGTTTTCAGTGTGACTCCGTATTCAGGGATTCCCGAGATTGCTTCCGGCATTTTGATCGCCAGGCCATTTTCTGTTTGGTTCCATACGGGAGGTTGCTTCGATCCGAGCACTTCGACCTTCGCGATTTTACCCGGAGAACTCGGGCTCGAAAGCCCGAGAGCTTTGATCGTCATTCCCTCACTGGGCAGTCCAAGGATGAACGCATAGACGGTACGGTTGTTCTTCGTCCGCGTAAAGCGCACGTCTTTCGCTCCAAGCTTGGAGATACTGCTCCCCTGAAACCTGCCGCCTGTGACAGTGTCAGGGCCTTCTCCAAAGATCTTCCAAGGCCGCGTGTCAAAGATTGCTTCTGAATTCACGCTCATCCACGCGGTGATCCTGTCGAGAACTGCAATTTCCTTGGCGTCTATGGTTCCGTCCGGTCTTCCCGGGATGTTGAGCACGAAGGTTCCGTTCTTGCTGACGGTGTCCACAAGCCAATGAATCACGTCGCGTGGATGCAAGTAGCCGCCGAACTCTCCGGGCTTTTCGTAAAGCCCGAGATCGTAGTGCCAGTTCCCGATGCAGGTCTCTGATTGCCATGGATAGGCCATGATTCCACTGGTAAAGCCGCGCTCGTAATCCGCAATAACGGCTTTCGCCAGGCTGTCAGGTACATCTTTGATGTTGGCGACGGCCCCCATCTTTCCTCCACGCTTGAGGAGGTTGTTGTTGTAGAAATATGCGGCGATGTTCATTCCGCCCCAGCCCAGCGGAAACAGCGAACTGTCGAAATAAAGGAGATCCGGATCGTGCTGGTCAATTAAATCCCGAGTCCGGTCGTAGAAGCTCTTTACGTACGAGGGATGCGGCAGCGCATCAGGCGGGTGTTTCGGCCCGTATAGCAACTGGGGATCATTTCCCTGCCACCATTCGTGCTGATCTTGAACAAGAGTAAACTCGCCATCATACGGAACCCCTGCAAGCTGCCCCTGCTTATCAGCTCCATGCGACGGCTGGAACCACCACCAGTTGAAGGCCTGGTGAACTGTGACGCCGAATCGCAGGCCGCGATCTCTTGCAATCCTGGCCCAGGTTCCCACTACATCCCGGTGTGGTCCCATTCTCTGGGAATTCCATGGCTGATGTTTTGAATCCCAGCAATCAAATCCATCATGATGATTAGCAAGGGCAAAAAAGAAGCGCGCACCGGCCCTCTTATACCGGTCGATGAGTTCCTCAGGCTGCCAATTCAGCAGTGTCCACTGAGCACACAGGTCTTTGTAGCCAAAGCGGGATGGGTGGCCGTAATGCTCAAGATGGTACTCATAGTCTTTCGAGCCTTCCATGTACATGGACCGGCCATACCAGTCGCCATTCTCCGGAACGCATTGTGGGCTCCAGTGCGCCCAGATTCCGAATTTGGCGTCCTGGTACCATTCCGGAGCTTCGTACTGCATAAGGGAATCCCACGTCGCAGCGTACGGACCTTTGCCGGCGAGCCCAGGAACCGGTGCCTGCATGGGGACTCCATCCCAGGAATCGGGAATCCCGGAGGCCTTTCCGAGGAGATTGAAAGGGGCAGGTTGCCAAGTGGCAGGATCCAACTTCTTCGTCACAATTTGTCCAGCGGCAACCGCAGAGAAAGTCCTCTCGGCTTCGGGGAACGCACAGAAACGAGCGTAGTCCAGACTTTCGACATCGTTTGCGTCAATAGGGTGCCACCTGGGCCAGCTCTTCCCAGCCGCCATGGCGCCTGCGGCCGCGCCTAGAATCTTGCAAAAATCGCGACGATACATCTTGTCTTCCGTCCCCCCATCCCTATGCTCAACTGCAAGCACTGTAGTTCAGTTTGGGGAATAAGTCAACGGTGAAGTTATCGATTACAAGATACCGCAGCCAGTGATGCTGTGGACCAAAACTCTTGCCAAGGCCCTGTGCAAAATAGGGTTTTCTTGTAACCCTCCAGTCGAACGATGGCTGTGCTAACTTCCGGACCTCGGATAGCCATGCTCATATCGCGTGGATTCGGCTCGAAGCACACCCTTGTGACTGACCAAGGTCGAGGCGTACACGTTGGAAGGAGCGACGTGCACGGATCCCGTCCACGGAGGGCAAAGCTCACGGAAGATCTTTCAATCTGCGCTGAACGGCTTGCAGATTCGGATCGCTGGGAAAAATGCCGAGGCCGTTTTTCACGATCTCCTTCGCGTTGGCATTATCTCCAATCGACATGTAGCAAATCGAGAGATCTTCATATGGGGTGGGAATGTACGGGAAAAGGGAAACCGCCCGCTTCAAAGTCGTTATGGCTTGCAACTGCTGACCGGAGCGATAAAGTAATTCAGCCAGGAGCATATGGTCCTGGGGAGAATTTGAGCCTCTTTCGACCGCCTTGGATAGGTAACTCATTGCGGCTGAATTCCCTTGAGGGGATCGTTTTGCCAATTCCCGTTTCGCGAGCGCACTCAACACCCTAACGTTATCCGGATCGGATTTGGCCAATTGGTCGAGCAGCACATCATAGCGCGTGCTTATATCGGTCCGGTTTGGACTTCGTGCGAGTACGGACTGATACGCCTGCAGCAGCACCAAGGGGGAGAGTGTGGTCTTGGGCGAGCCTGGAATCCTATCCACAAGGATCAAGCCCGTGGCTGGGTCGGGTGACTCCTCTTGTGTCGCGGCCGCGGGAAGAGGCTCTCCTTCATATGCCACAATTCGGTGCGATGTACCTTGCGTGCCCAACATGATAAATCGCGGGGCAACATGTTTCGGCATGTGGCAAGAAACACAGTTGTCGGGCGGATTTGTACTGCGGCGCTTGTCAAGCGATTCGCGACAACTTCCTTCTTGATGACAGCTCAGGCACTTACTCCGATAAAACGCGGGGGCTCCCTCTGCGGTCGGCGTAAAGTGGCCATCATGACAACTAGTGCAATTTAGACGTCCGCCCGAGGCGCGATAACATTTGCTCTCCGCCATCTCATCAGACCACTCCATCATGTTCCATCCCATGATGGGGCGCGATTTGAAGATCGTCATCGTATTGAGAAGTGGGGTCCCTGCAATAAAGTCCTCAAATTTCTTTCCCGGCTGGGGTATCCTCGCCTCGCCAAACTCGTGGCAATACATGCACATGTCATCACTTAGCCGAGGGGAAAGATGAGCAGGATTGACAATTGAGGTGTCGATCTTGCCCGAGATCGGTACGTGTTTCAGTTGCTCGTCGACATGTAACCCTCCAGGCCCGTGACAGTTCTCACAACCCACATTCAGTTCGGCAATGGGAGGATTTTTGTAGAGATTGTTCGCATCGTCGATTACAAGTTCACGCCCCACATGGCAATACATGCACGATCCCACGAGCGGGCGGGAAAAACCGAGCGGGTCCTTTTCGTATCCCGGCGAAAGTCCCCACCCTTTAGGGTATTGATCCTGGCTGCCGGCATAATATGAGAGAGGCGCTTCAAAAAGGTAATTCCCCCTTCGTATACCATATCCAACACCCGCCATCGGCTCTCCCAGAGCAAAGACAATCCTTTCGGTCTCTTTAGAGAGTTCCGTACCATTCGGACCAGGCTCGAATTCATTCATATAGTATTGGCCATTCTCACGAAATACACGGAAACAATGTTGGGAATCCTGCTCGCAAATCGAGACCCCCGCGGCAGGCAGATCACGAAGCTCGGGACGTTGGCTGGGGGGAGTGGCCGCCTGCCCATGGGGAGTTCGCATGTAGTCCTTATAGATTTTCTGGTGGCAAGAAGCACAGGCTTCGGAGCCTACAAATCTAACTCCACCGCCGATATTTCGGTAAACAACGTTTTTCTCTCCTTCTGTGACCGCTTCGGGTGAGGCTGGGAGTACGGCTGAGGGCGGCGAGGGGTTCTGCTCTTGCGTAACAGCATTGCCGGCTCGTTTATTCTCTTTAACTGCGTGTCGCGATTTGCAACCGATAAGGATAAAAGCGAGCGATAGGCAGGCGCCTGCCTTGAGATAATGCATCCCACAGCAATTCACTGAGTTACTCATGGAACACCAGCTTTCGCCTCCACGCCAATTGAGGAACAGGTCTTCGGACTTCTCTTCGAATCAAACTGGCTCGCCGCCTCCCCAGCCAATTTCAATTGCAAGATCGTGCGAGCACAACTCGCTGTTCGAGATCGCCACCGCCCACTAACGGCTCGGTGCCGTATCCCCATTGTCCGACTCGAAGATCGCCATCGCCTCCATTTCGATCAGGAGGTCGGGCCGGCACAAAATAGCCTGAATGCCCGTGGACGCCGGGAGCGGGTCCAGGCCTTGCTGCTGGAAGAATTCCGTTCGAATCTCATTGAAGGCAGCATAGTCGCGTTCGACGTCGCGAAGGTAGCAGGTAGTCCGAACAACATCCTTCCAGGACGCACCCTCGGACTCGAGCAGCGCCGTGATGTTCTGGTAGGTTCGCCAGGTTTGGGCTCGGAAATCACCTTCATGAATGGTGCGGCCGTGCTCGTCCACACTGGCCGTCCCGGAAATCAGCAGGATGGTCACACCCTTGATGTCCAGCCGCAAGCCGCGTGAAAACGACGATGGACGCTCATAAGAGTACGCTTCATTCAGTACTTGAGGCGCGCGGATGGCCTTTTTCGAAACCCTGTGGTGGGTTTCCTTCACCGCGACCGCATCAAAGTCGGCCTTCGGCTGACTCATGGTGTTGTCCCCCTTTTAGTGATGTTCGTGCGCCTGTCCGCTAACTCTGTGAGAGGCTTTCTGTGATATCGCGTCTGGAAGTTTAGGGTCCCGCAACGCCCCCCGGCCCCCAAGGCGATACCTCATTCTGCTTACGTTCCTCCAACTTTGCGGCGATCGACTCCTGCTGTTCGGCGTCCTCCACTCTCTTTTGCCGAAGGTAGACCTGCGCCAGAGACACATGTGCAGCGCGAAAATCGGGGTCGCTAGTCACCACGGCCTCGAGCAATGCCTGGGCCTCTGCCAGCCTTCCCTGTGTTTGATAACAGGAGGCAAGGAGGAGTTTGACATCCTCATTATCCGGGCTCAAAGCTAACGCTTTCTCACTCAAGATAACAGGCTCTGTAAGATCTGTCGGATGGACTTTCTTAAGAAGGGAAGCAAGGGCTAGATCGTACGATGCCTCGTCTGGCTTGAGTGCAATCGCCTTCCGAAAGCAGTCCTCCGCTTTATCCAATTCTCCCAATTCCTGATAAGTGCCGCCAAGGAGGTATTGAACTCGACTGGATTTCGGTTGCTCTTGGGCAAGGTTCTCGAACTCCTTGAGTGCCAGTGGGAATTGAGTCAAATCGAAATACGCCAGCCCCAACTCGAATTTATAAAGCGGGATATCTCCAAACTTCGCGCGGATAGCCAGCAGATATTGCAGGGCGACGGGATCATGCCTCCAGCGCAGCAAAGCCTCCCCAAGACCCAGCGAGTATTCCGCAGAATTGGGATCGAGTTGAGCGGCGTGCCCCAATTCACTGACCGCGGCTTCAAACTGCTGTCCCTGAAGGAGAAGCATGCCGAGGTCTCCGTGCGGTTCAGCAGCTTCCGGCCAGGTTGCCGCAGCGTGTTCAAGAACTTTTGCAGCCGCCCTATCTGCGCCATCTGCGAGCAGCAGCTTGGCCAGCGACAACTCTTCCTTCATGCTGGCGATATGGGCATTCAGGAGCTGATTGATTTCACCTTCCCCTTCATTCTTCATCCCCGCTTTCAAATAGGCCTCGATGAGGGTCGCCCGCGTCGATACGTTCTCTGGCTGCAGACTCTTCAGTCTCTTGAGAGGCTCGACTGCATCTCGAAAATCGCCATTCTGGGTCAGCAGGAAAGCGTAATTCTGATTCGCCACGACATCGTTCGGATCCAGAGCAAGTCCGCCTCGGTACGCTTCCTGTGCCTTCACGAGATCACCCGTCTTCATGAATGCAATTCCCAGACCGAAATTGGGGGGAGCCTGCTGAGGAGCCAGTCGGCGCGCCCTTTCAAACGCCTTGATTGCCAACTCGCTCTCGCCCAGCTGGACCCGCACAACACCGAGGTCGTACCAGAGCTGCCATTTCGTTGCATCCGCCTCGACGGCGCGGGACAGGTCCTCCTCCGCCTGGGGGTATCGCCCCGCCTTGATATCTTCCTGTGCTCGACTGGCAAACACTCCAGAAGATTGGCCGAGCATTGCCACGGCCAACAACAACGGACAGACTCCGAGAATCGCTGCGCGCCACATCTCTTCTCGATTCTTTGCTTTTAGGATCATTCTCTGTTCAGAGGCTCGGGATCGCAAGTGGACTTGCAGATCAGTCGGGGAATTCTCATGGTCCGCCAGCAGATTTGGGACCCCAGATGTCCCATTCCTTCGTGATCTTCTCATCCTCTAACTTAGCCGCAATCGACTGCTGCTGTTCGGCCTGGGCCAGCTTCTGCTGACGGCGATAAATCTCTGCAAGCGCCGAGTGGGCACGACGCGAAGCGGGCTCGTTTACGACGGCTTGCTCAAGCAATGAAGCGGCCTCGTCCAGTTCTCCCTGTTTTTCGAGGCAACGTGATAGAACGATCTCGCTTTCGGCATCGGTGGGGTCGAGGGCCAGTGCCTTCCGCAAAAGCTGGATGGATTCAGCGAGGTGCTCGGGACCTTGTTTTTGCAACATGGATCCGAGGACCCGGTAATATGTTGGCTGCTGCGGGGCAAGCCGGATGGCGCTTCGATAGTGCTCCTCTGCCTTCTGCAATTCCCCCGTGAGCTCGTAAGCCCCGCCCAACAAGAACTGGACCTTGCCTGAGTCCGGCCTTTCGCGTTCAAGGTTCTCGAGTACGGATATCGCTTCCGAAAATCGCTGCAGACAAATGTCCGTGATAGCCAATTGATATGGAAAGTTGGGCTGGTTCACGAACCTTTTCTCAGCGCCCAAAAGAAACTGTAGGGCGACGGGATACTGCTCGGAGCTCAACAAGGCTTTCCCTAATCCTAAACTGTACTTCTCTGAACCAGGGTCGAGCTGCACGGCCTGCTCAAGTTCCTTGGCAGCCTCTTTGAATTGTTCCTTTTCGGTAAGCAGCAATCCGAGCTCACCATGTGCCTCAGCCGAGGTGGGCCAAGAGCTCGTCAGGGATTCGAGAACTCGCCGGGCGGAATCCGTCTCTTGGTCAGCGAGGAGAAGTTTGGCTAGCGCCAACCCCTGTGGCAGCGTAACAACATGAGAGCTCAGGAGCTCATCAATCTCATTTTCACCCTTGCTCTTGAATCCCGCCCTCAGGTCTGCCTCGATAAGAGTGGCTCGGGCTGAAACATCGTCCGGCCTCATTTCCTTGAGCCGTTCAAGGGGTATGACAGCCTCGACGAATGCCCCTTGCTGCATCAGCAGGTACGCATAGTTCTGATTGGCTGGAATGTTGGAGGGATCGAGGGCGAGCCCGCGACCATACGCCTCCTCCGCTTTAGCCGGCTCGGTATTCTCCATGTAGAGGAGGCCCAGATTGAAGTAAACAGGAGCCTTTTCGGCAGTTAGAGGAAGTGCCTTTTCAAAGGCTTCGATTGCGGGATCAGTCTCTTTGAGTTGTGCCCGGGTCACGCCCAGCAAGAACCAAAGAGATCCATTTTGGGGATCTTTTCTTAATGCGCTGAATAACTCTGCTTCGGCACGGGAGTACTGGCCGGCCCTCATATCCCGCTCTGCCTGACTCACGACTGCAACTGGAGACTGGGCCAGCACAATGGGTGCGAACAGGAACAATCCCACTGCTGCGCTCACCAGTTTCCTGTTGAACAACCTCATCTCCTCCTCACCGGCAAATTGAAGGCCCGGGAGGATATCCCGGGCCCCCGTCTCTTGCACGATGTTAACTCCTAGGCGTGCGGTTACCAGAAGAACTTCAGAGCAAACTGCATGACCCTTCCAGCATATGCGACCTGCGGGCCGGTGATTTTGCCGTAGTTCCCGTCTGTCGGGCTACTATCCGGAGTTCCGAACCAAGGCGTATTGGTCGCGTTGTACATCTCCCATCGGAACTGGAAGCGATACTGCTCCTTGTAAAATGGAAAATTCTTCAGGAAAGCCACATCCAGGTCATCGTGCGCGGGCCCCCTCATTACATTCTTTGGCGAGTTCCCGCGAGTCCCAAGAGCATTTGGCACGAAGGCCCCGGTGTTGAAGTATTTGTTCAGCCATTGGGATTCGGACCCCTGGTGCACGTTCAGGGGCTTGCCGGAAACTTCGTCCGCCTGGTCGTTACAGTCTTGGTCCTTGGAGTTGCAGGCGCCGCCTCCGGAAACGGTGAACGGCACGCCGGCTTGCATCGTGAAGATTCCAGAAAACTCCCAGTTTCCGAGCACCCCTTCCGCGAGCGGGCCATGCCCCCTGAAGGCGGGCAAATCCCAAACGCCCGTTGTGTTCCAGACATAAGGCACGTTCAGGCCTGAGATGCCATGGTCGATCCCGGGATGGTATGCATCGCGCAACAGAGGGCCGCTGGAAAGATCGCTCTGCGAGAGTAGGTCCAGCGATTTCGACCAGGCCCAGTTGGTGGAGAACTGCAATCCGTGAGACATCCGCTTTTCCGCGCTGAGCTGCAGACCCTCATAGCTGGCGGTGCCCCATGGCTCGTAGACATCAACGTTTTGGAAATTGGGAAACATAGTGCGAGGCCCGCAGGGGGGGCTGCCCCCGCACGCCGCCGACGAGGTGGTGTAAAAGCCTGGATTCACATCGGCGCCTTGCGTGATATCGTACGTCTCGCTACCCACGTAAGCCGCTGTGACCAGCAGGTTTCCGCTGAATTGGTGCTGAATCGAGAGGTTCCAGTTCTGCGACCAGGCCAACTTATAGTTTTGGGGGAAGATGGCGCCAATGGACAACGGCAGAGCGAACGCTGCGTTCTTGGGGGGCATCGCACCGGTTTTGTAGGCGAAAGAAGCGGCGGTCGGAAAGGGAGTCGTATACCCCGTCCCAGGAAAGACGGACCAGGGATTCTCAACGGGTATGCGCACGCCCGGGAGACTCTGCGAGGTGATATCGTAGGTCGGACTGAAAGGCGCAACGGTGCCGCCGACGTGGTTGTAGTACGTTGTGTAGTACGGCATCGTGAATCTTCCGCCGGCCGCGCGAATGGAGGTGTTGGGCAGGAATTTGGGCTGCCAGGTTAGTCCGATGCGCGGGCTGACGCGATTGAGTTCACTGCTATACCCGCAGCAGGGAACACCGGAGTCGCCAGGATACACAAGGCCCGCAGGTGCGTTCGGATAGACCTGGCTCTGGTGGCCCGGCCACCAGTCGGCTTCGCGGTTCGCCGGAACTGGCGCCATCGCATTCCAGGGCTCCCAGCGTACGCCAAGCTCCAAGGTCAAGTTGGGCTTCAACTTGATCGTATCCTCGGCAAAACCAACAAACTCCGGCGATGAGTAGACGTTGTACTCTCCGCCTCCCTGCTCGAAATTCCCGACATCGCCGAGCAGGAAGTCCGAGAAGAAGGCGCCGGTCACGGCTCCGTTGTAATTGACCAATGGATCGGCGAGCCAGGACGCCTGCTCCAGGGAGTATTCCGTCATGACGTTGACGCCAGCCACAACCAGGTTCTTTCCCTTACTCCAGGACACCTGGTCGGCGATGTCGAAGTCGTGGCGTTTCTGGGTGACATTCTGATCGGCCCAACTAAAGCCGGTGCTCCCCCAGCTCACCAGGATGGTGGCATTGGGATCCGGCGTTGTGAAGGTGGCTCCCAGTTGTTGCCAGCTCTGGTCAATGCAGCTCAGGGTGGCGCTGTTCAGCCGGTCGTAACCGAAAGAAAAGCTGTTGAGGAGCGTTGGGCTGAAGATGTGCGTCCAATTCGCGGCGTAATTCTGGTTCCGCGCGGGCCAGCTGTTGGAGCAAGCAGTCCAATTCGCGTCGTTGGCGATAGCGGCCTGGTTGTAGTTGTCGTAAAACACCCGCCCCATGACGTGATCCCTCGAGCTGAGGTTCCAATCGTACTTGATTGTGAATTCCGTAGTGGTCGCTTTGGTGGGTGTTCCCGAGGCGTATATCAGTCCAGTCGGACTGGTTGTTTGCGGAAGGTGCGCTTCCACAGCCTGAGCGACCTTGTCAACTTTACTACTGGTCCAGTTCGGAATTACGTTGCACGGGAACGGAGTCCCGTCATAGTCGTGCAGTTGCGATCCGCCGCCGGACGTGGTTGACGCATTCGGGCAACCGGAACCGTAGGGAGGCGGGACGGCCCCGCTGAAGTCGCCATTGTTGATCATGGCTTCGGTGGGAACATAAGTCGCGCTCCCATTATTCTGCTGGTTTGACTTCGTTATCTGAATGTTGCCGAAGATGAAGTGTTTGTCCCTTTGGATCGGACCGCCCTGAGATCCGCCGAAGATGTTGCGCTCGTAGCCATCCTTCACTTTGGAAAACCAGTCCGGTGCGTTGAAAAACTGGTTTCGGTCAAACTCGAAGGCGTTTCCATGCCAGTCGTTGGTTCCCGACTTGGTGACCACGCTGACCACTGCGGTCGAGCCGCCGCCATACTCGGCAGAGAAGTTATTGGTGAGGACGCGAAACTCCTGCGTGGCGTCGGTGTTGGGGAAGGGGTTTCCCGACGACAGGTAGTTGTCCATGTTGTAGATGCCATCCAACTGGTAGTAGATGCCTCCCATACGGCTGGCGTTGATTGAGGTCCCGGCCTCGCCGGGCATTCCGCTGCCGTTTCCGGAAATGGTAATGGCGCTCGTCCTCTCGGTGCCATTCACCCCGCCGGGAGCCAGGTTGGCAAACGCTGCTGGATTACGTGTATCCACCGGAAGTTCCTCGATGGAAGTGTTATTCACGACTTCGCCGAGGGCCGCCGATGTGGTTTCGAGCTGTTCCTGGCTTGTCGACACCGTGACGCTCTCTTGCGCTTGACCGATGCTAAGCGTAATGTTCACGCCGGCGACTTGACCAGTGGTCAAGGTGATGCCGGGCTGCGTCGTGGTCTTGAAGCCCGGATGCGAGACGGTCACCGAATAATGCCCAGGCGGCAAATAGGGCTCAGCGTATTCGCCACCGCTCCCTGTGACGGTTTCCCTCTTCGCTCCAGTATCGGTGCTCGTGATCGTGACGTTTGCGCCCGCGACCAGAGCACCTGTTGGGTCTGTGACGGTCCCGTTGATGGTCGCATAGCCTGAAACCTGTGCGTAGCTAGGTTGCACCCAAACGACAAAAACGGCTGCGAGCATCAGCAACACCAACGTAGTGAGCAACGGAAATGCCGGTCTCAGATAGTTCCGATTCGCTTTGGACACGGAATCAGCCTCCTTTTTCATTCGAAGTCTTCTGTAGACGTTTACATGAGCGCTATACACAACGCTCACTTCATCGCTAACTAAGACTTGCGCATCAAATTAATCTATTCGCTTCTTGTTTGTCAACCAAAAATCCGAGGTTTTCCTAAGAGGCGAATATGAGGCAAACATGAGCACGGCCGAGAACTTACAAGTTGCACAGAAAGGCGATCTTCTCAACCTGCGAGTTGCCGGTTTTGAACCTCCAAGAGCGCCAATGGACGAGAGTTTTCCACAAGGGAGAATCCTCATTTCCCCTCTACCTCTGCCCGTTTTCAGCTATTTCTGGCGAGATAGACTCGGGGCGACAATGGCTCCAGGCAACTCTCGCCAGGCGGTCAGCGATCACGGGATGCACTGTTTGTTCGCCTTTGCGCCAAGGTCATGTGAGACCAAGGATCTCGTCGCCAGCTGGGACTTGAAGGTCAGGTTTGCGATCTTGATCCACAATATCGGTACTTTGCCGCTTCCTTTATGGATAAAGTAATCGTGGTCTATTGTACGTTTGATCGCAGAGGCGAAGTTGCCCGTTTGATTCCGCGTTTGGTAGGTCGAAATCTCGTACTTTTGAACCCTCGAAGCCGCTTGCTGTTTGTAAGACGCTGGCCGTAAATCCTCTCGGCTATGATCGGTGTTCTAAGTGGTGCCAGCTCTGGAGGCACTTGAGGTTATCCTCTATGAGGCACCTGAGGTTATTTCCAATGAGGCGCATGAGGTTACTTCCTTTTCCCCTAAAAGTCATGCTGGCGACAATTTTCGGCATTGGTTCGGCCATCCTGATTGGTGGAGCCACCCTGCTTCGATCTACCGACCAGCAGCAAGCTCCGATTGGCGCCCGCCCGGCCGAGATCACGATCGATTACCCGCTCAACGGCTCTGTTTTTCCCCCCGAAATCACCTCACCTACTTTCCTTTGGCGCGATTCCAGTGGAGCAGCTCGACGCTGGATCATTGAGGTTTCCTTTGCGGACCACTTCAGCGGAATTCGCGTGGACGCCTCGGGCGAGCACATGCAAAGGGGCGAGATCGACTCACTGGCGGGTCAGCCGGTGCCGCTCACCCCAGAACAGGCGGACACGAGAACGTGGAAGCCGGACGCAGCCACATGGGCAAAGATCAAACAGGGATCTGTGAATTCTCCGGCAACGGTCACAATCAGCGGATATGCGGACGACACTTCGACACTGCCTGTATCTCGCGGCACAGTGACCATTTCCACGTCGCGGGACCCGGTGGGCGCGCCGATTTTCTACCGCGATGTGCCACTGATGACTGCGGGCCGCGTCGAAAACGGTTCCATTACGCCGTTGCCGGTATCCGCCCTTCCCCTCATTAAATGGCGGGTGCGGGACATTTCCCAACCCCAAAGCCGAGTGGTCATGGAGAACCTTCACACCTGTGCTAACTGCCATTCGTTTTCGTTTGACGGCAAGACGATGGGCCTGGATGTTGATGGACCTCGCAATGACAAGGGGTTGTACGCCCTCGTTCCAGTGGCCAAGTCCATGGCGATTCGTAACCAGGACGTGATCCGCTGGAGTTCCTTTCAAGAAGACCTTGGAGAGAAGAGCACCGACCCCGCCCTGAAGCGTTTCGGGTTCATGTCACAGGTTTCGCCGGACGGCCGGTACGTTGTGACCTCGATCGGGCCTCCCTCCCTGCGTAACACACACCAGAACGAAAACCCCGGCTTTGCGCCAGGGCTCTCGGATCGCCTTTTCAGCACGAACTATAACCACCTGGGCTTCAACCAGGTTTTTTACCCGACTCGGGGCATCCTCGCCTGGTACGACCGGAAGGAAAAGGAGTTGAGGCCTCTTCCGGGTGCGGACGATCCGCGGTTCGTACAGACCAGCGCGTTTTGGTCGCCGGACGGGAAGTATCTGATCTTTAGCCGGGCTGTTGCTCGCGATCCCTATCCAGAAGGCGGAGAGAAGCCCGAATATGCCAATGATCCCAGGGAACCGCAGATCCAATACGACTTGTACCGCATTCCCTTTAACGAGGGCAGAGGCGGCAAAGCGGTGCCGGTCGTTGGGGCTTCCGGGAATGGAATGAGCAACGACTTTCCCAAGGTGTCCCCAAACGGCCGCTGGATCGTGTTCGTTGAGAACCACAACGGGTTGCTGATGCGCCCGGACAGCAAGCTGTACATCGTGCCTTTCTGGGGTGGCAAAGCGCGTCTGATGAATTGCAATCTGTCTCTGATGAATTCCTGGCATTCCTTTTCGCCGAATGGGAAGTGGCTGGCTTTTTCGTCGAAGGGGCGTTCCATTTATACGCAGTTGATGCTGACTCACATCGATGCCGATGGCAACGACACTCCGGCAATTCTGGTGGAGAACTCAAAGGCCGCTAATCGCGCCGTGAATATCCCCGAGTTCATCAATATCCCACCCGACGAACTGACGCGGATTGATCCCCAGGCAGCCGAGGTATACCGCGTGGCCGACAGCGGATTCGATTTAATGGGAAAGGGTCAGATGGCCGAAGCAGTTCCGGAGTGGCGCAAGGCCGTGCAAATGGATCCCGACGATGCGAACTGGCATTTCAACCTTGCCGTATCGCTGAGGGAAAGTAACCAGGACCCTGAAGCCGTGGAGGAGCTTCGCAAGGCTTGCGATCTCGACGCGAATGAGCCGAAATGGTTTGCCGACCTCGCGGCGTTGCTGTCGCAAACCGGCGATCTGGACGGGGCCGTGGCCAACTATCGGATATCGCTCTCACTCGATCCGTCCAAGGCCGAAGTTGAGGCGGACTTGGGGGTGGCGCTGTTCAAAGACGGACAAGCTCAGGAGGGGTACGAGCACTTCCAGAAAACGGTCGAGATGGACCCCGGCTTCGCCGATGGCCACAATGACCTCGCAACAGCGCTGGCGAAAATGGGACGGGTGGACGAGGCAGTCGTCGAAGTGCAAAAGGCAGTTGCCCTCTCCCCCTCCTCCGCTGAATATCGCTACAATCTCGGCTTTGCCTTGGAATTGCGCGGAGACGTGGCTGGCGCAGTGGAGGCTTTTCAGAAGTCTGTGGAGCTTAGCGAAGGCAAGGACGTGCGGTGCCTCGCGGCGCTGGCCAACGCCTATGACAAGGCTGGCCGATTCCCCGAGGCCATACAATCCGCCCGTCAGGCGGTCGATCTGGCTGTCCAGAAACATGACCTGCAACTTGAGCAAGACTTGCGCAACGACCTTGAGCGCTACCAGAGCGATAGCTCGAAGACACAGCCGTAACAGCCGGCGATTACTGCTGCGTTCGTATCCGGATGAACTCCTGCCAAGCTTGCCGACCGTGGTTTATAGTGAGTGAGAGTTGCGCAAAATGAAAACCACCGCTGCCCCTCCATCACAGCGATCGAGGCTCAGACGTTGAAGGCGAACTTCGAGATACGCCCCGTGAACCTCGAAGTTCTCGCTCTGCTGCCATTAGGGCACATCGTCACAAAGTGTCATCGCTATTGAGCTGGCTGTGCAGGTCGAGGCTTTTCATCGGGGCTGAGCCATGGAAGCACGAAATCCACGTGCCATAGTCGATTGAAGAGGCTTCGATATTCGATATGAAATTCTCGCGCCGCCAAATGCTCCAGCTCTCCGCGACGCTTCTGGGCCCTGGCATTCTCGATTTTCTTCGCACGCCTACGTGGCGGTGGTCGAGCTTGCCGATCTTGCAAGCCTCCACCGTTCCCGCTACACCCACGCTGGGTGCGGCTCCCAAAGTGCAGTTCGTGGATGTGGCGCTTGAGGCCGGGCTCACTTCACCGAATGTCTGGGGCGGCGTTGACAACAAGAGTTACATCATTGAGGCCAAAGGCAGCGGCGTTGCGTTCTTTGACTATGATCAGGACGGCTGGCTTGACATCTACCTCACCAACGGAACTCGCCTGAACACCACCTGGCCGCCAGGCCAGGCGCCGACCACTCAGCTCTATCACAACAACCGCGACGGAACGTTCACCGACGTGACGGCCAAATCCGGCCTCGCTCGCACCGGCTGGCAGACCGGCGTCTGCGTCGGCGATTTCAATAACGACGGCTGGGACGACTTGTTTTGCACTTTTTGGGGGCACAACATCCTATTCCGCAACAATGGCGACGGCACCTTCACCGACGTAACGAAACAGGCAGGGCTCTGGAAAGACGAGGTCCGCTGGGGATCGGGATGCACCTGGCTCGACTACGACCGCGACGGATCTCTCGATCTTTTTGTTGCGAACTACATATTGTTTGATCCATCCAAGGTGCCTGTGCCAGGCGAAACGATGTATTGCCAATACAAGGGCGAGCCAGTCATGTGCGGCCCGCGCGGGCTTCCCGGGGGAATGAACATCCTTTACCACAACAACGGAGACGGAACTTTTAGCGACGTTTCTGAAAAGGCAGGAATTCTTAAGTCCGGCCCCCGCTATTCGATTACTGCAGTGTCGTACGATTTTGACAACGACGGGTGGCCCGACATCTACGTCGCTGTGGACTCTGAGCCCAGCCTTCTATTTCACAACAATCACGACGGAACGTTTTCGGATATTGCCGTGATGGCGAGTTGTGCATATAGCGAAGATGGCAACGAGCAAGCCGGAATGGGCGTTGCGGTGGGGGACTACGATTGCGATGGCTGGCTCGATCTTTTTAAGACAAATTTCTCCGACGACACTTCGAACCTTTATCACAACAATGGCGACGGAACCTTTACGGAAGTGACATTCCAGGCCGGCGTGGGACTGGATACCCAGGATGTAAAGTGGGGCTGCGGCTTTATCGATTACGACAACGATGGGTGGCCGGATGTCTTCCAAGTGGACGGCCATGTTTATCCGAGCGTCGATCAACACGGTGTCGGACAGACCTTTTTGGAACCGCGCATCGTCTATCGCAACCTTGGTAATGGAAAATTCCGGGATGTCTCGAAGGAAATGGGACCGGGGATTACGGCGCGGCACTCGAGCCGCGGATGCGCCTTTGGAGACTACGACAACGATGGCGACATGGACGTCGTCGTGAACAACATGAACGAGATTCCTTCGCTGCTCCGCAACGACGGCGGAAACAATAACAATTGGATCAAGGTCAAGCTGATCGGAACCAAGTGCAATCGAACCGCGATTGGCGCGCGCGTGCGCGTCACCGTCGGAAAACACTCGCAGATCGATGAGGTCCATTCCGGGACCAGCGTGATGTCGCAAAGCGATCTTCGCCTTCACTTTGGCGTCGGCCAAGCCAAGAAGATAGACCGGCTCGACGTGAATTGGCCAACAACTCAGAAAGTCGAAACGTTCACGGATCTCGACACCAACCAGATTCTGGTTATAAAGGAAGGATCGGGCATTATCCAAAGGATAATGCCCAACCTGAAGATGAATGGACGCCACTGAAAATGAAGATTGGTAAGTTCCGGGAAAACCGCCGCGGGGGTTACGTCGAAAACTTACTATCGAGCCAATTCATCGGACTTGATCGTGACCGGAGATCTCAAGTTTACAAAGCCAGCCGATTCACCATAGGGGAACTAAGTCGCGCTCCAAGCGTTCACGCCTGGTCCTACCTGTATTCATGCTGCTTGGGTTCACGTACAACTTCGCGCACAATGGGCTCCGATTCTGGACGATGCAAACGTCGAGAACCGGATCGCATAGTTGTGTGGCCCTCGCCGCATGCCTCGAATTCAAGCGGAACAAATAGGCTTTCGGGTTGGTTCGATAACCCACTTTCCACTCTCACGAACCGACAGGCCGGCAAGACGTGAAGTTACCCGTGATTGGCAGGTCGATGGATTACTGAATTAGATCTGCTTGCTGCGGACCGAGAATGACAGCTCCTTCATACTCGCGATTGGTGATCATCCCCTTCATAGTACCCGCGATGGGAATCCTCTTCTCTTCTTGAGTCGTGTTCACATAGAGCGTTCGGCCATCGACAACTCTGGCATACACTCCGTCGGGAGTTTGCGGCCCCGGTTGAATACCCGCAAGTTTGTAAACATGATTCAGGACGGGTCCAATTGCGGACGCCTTGGATACCGTGGCAAGGTAGATCGCATACCCTTTACCGTACTTGTTGATTGTGACCGCCGGAGATTGGTCTGCCGTGTTGGTGAATCGCGAGAGAACCGCGGCGGTCAAAGGTTCGAGCACTTCATACCAGCGCACGCCAGTGTCGATGCTTTCACCGTCCAATTCGAATCTCAATGCCGAGTCGACCGGATAGAACGCGGTCGTCTTTAGACCAAACACATCAGTCAGGCGCCCGGGCAGTGGCGTATCGAACCATTGACCGTGCTCGTCGACTTTGGCCGAAAAAGCCGTCATCAGAACAGTACCGCCGGCACTTACATACTCCCGAATTGCATTTGCGCTGGCGGCGTCCATGACGTAATCGGCCGGCACAACAACCAGCCTGTACGGCGAAAGACTGTCATGTCCGATATTGATGATGGCTGTGTCGATGTTGGCGCGGAACAAAGGCTCAAAGGCGCCCTGAACCTGTTCAGTATAGGAAGGTCTGAAGTATTGAAGCGTCGTATTGGAGGGGCCATTCGGGTGCGAATCGATAAAGGAATCGAAGGAGTAGGCAATGGCGACTTCTGGATGCGTGTGTCGCGGGAATCCGAACTTCGAGAGTTGTTTGAATTCCGACGCAATGCGTGCGAACTCGTCGATCTTCCACGAAGGTGTGCCGTCGTGATCGACAAGTCCGAAGAGCGCCTGCTCCTCTCCGCCAAGATGGCTGTTAAATGTCCATGCGAGGAATCCCTGCGCGCCTATCATGGCTCCCAGGTAAGCGTACATCCGGCTCCGTCCTGGCGTTCCGTAGTTTCCTCCCCCTCCCGCGGTGAATTCGTTGAACCAAATCGGAGTTGTTAAATCACCTTTCATCATCAGCGCACCAAACGTGCCACTGATCGGGTCACTCGGATAGAAGCCTTCCGCTCCATATGTCACATAGGACTTGTAGGTGCTGAGGTAATCAAAGCCTCGCCTCGATGCTGTATCCCAGAGATTCGAGATCGTAGGCGTGTTTGGCATATTGTGACGGCGAATCGCGTCGAGTTCCTCGAGTCGCGCTACGGTAACGTCGGACCAGTAGCGATGCAAATCCAAATAACGCTCGGGAGGTCCGGGCCCCTCCGCGAGAGGCAAATTCACATCATCGAAGCTATTCAACCGGCGTGACCACCGCTGCGTAGCCCAGATCTTGTTCAGGTTTTCGATCGTTCCGTATTTCTTCTTGAGCCATGTGATGAAGCGCTCACGGTCGGCCGCCGAATACGACATGAACCCGTTTCCGATCTCGTTGTCGTAACCAATGGCAATGACAGCTGGGTGATGCGCATAGCGTTTCGTCATTGCATCGGCAAGAATTCCAACCTCGCGGATGTAATTCGGATCGCTAATGTCGTCCATATAGCGCTCCGCGGGAGGGAGCCGCGTACCGTTCTGGGCGATGATATCGACGCCCGGAAACGCGCGATGCAGCCAGATCGGCGCCGGCATGCCGGGAATATCCAGGATGACCCTGATTCCATTGGCATGCATCTTATCCATGATCTTGTCGAACCACTCAAAACTGAACTTGCCTTGCGAGGGTTCGAATGAATCCCAGGACAGGTCCCCCATCCGCACAACATTGAATCCCGCGTGTTTCATGATGGCAATGTCGCGATCGATCTGCTCAGGCGAGCGGTCGACGGGCTGGTAACACGTGCCTACAAATAGCTGTCCAGGGCCCGGCCAGCCGGGGTGTGTAGCCGCGTCCTGAGCGGTGGAAACAGGGATTAGGATGCCCATGAAAATGACAAGCAGCGCGAACTCCCTGAGTGACATCGACCAACCTTTCATGGCACTCGCTGGACGGACCCTTTTCCGCATGAAATCCTTTTGTGCCAAAAACAGACCGGAGTGTTGATCTCTCATTTGCTCCCCTGACGGTGCAAAGGCTATTCTCGCGCTAGAGGGACGGAGGGCCGAGGTTCGACCTGTCTGGTGGTGATCACCAGCTTCGCGGGCGTCAGTTCCGGTCCTTCCCAGCCATCCTTCACTGCCTCGACATGAATCTCGCCAGGGCGTTTCGTGCTTCGCATGATCACTTGAGCGAGACCGTTGAAGAGCGAGCGTTTCGGCTCTTTGTCGCTCTCCTGGCAGTTGGGATCACCGTTCCCCACGCCGATGAGCTTTCCGGGGCCCGAGATATTGAACGCAATGCTGTTGTCTGCGGTCGGCACCCGCCTTCCCTCATCATCGAGAGCCTCCACCTGCAAAATGGCCACGTCCTCGCCGTCCGCGTTGATCTCGGTACGATCCGCTGTTAGCCGGATAGTAGCCGTCGGCCCGGTCGTCTCCCGCTTTTCCGTCAGAACGACCTTGCCCTCTTCCAAACCGTGCGCCTCAATCACGCCCGGCTCGTACCTCACCTTCCATTCCACGTGTCCAAGGTGCGGGACCTTCTGGCGGCCAAGACTCTTGCCGTTCACCAGCAGTTCTGCTTCGTCCAGGTTGGAGTAAACCCAGACTGGAATCTCGTCGCCTTCCCTGCCGTGCCAATTCCAGTGCGGGAAAAGATGCAGCGAGGGCTCCTTGCGCCACCATGCTTTGTAGTAGTAGAAGTAGTCCTTCGGGAAACCGCACATGTCCGCAATCCCGAACTGCGAGTTGATCGACGGCCACCCATAGGGGGTTGGCTCACCGCGATAGTCGAACCCGGTCCAGGCGAACCCGCCCGCCTCCCAATCGTGCGTGCCGTAGAACGTCCACCATTCTTCCGGCGTCTCGCCCCACGGCACGACGCCGTTATAGCAGTTCACCGCGTTGCGCAGTCGATCGGTCGTGTACTCGCCGCGCGTACTTATTGCACTCGACGTCTCCGATCCGTAAATCGGCCTCTTGGGATACTTCTTGTGAAACGGCTCGGGATACTTCCGGCTGTTGTAGTTAAAGCCAATGATGTCGAGGGGCACGGAGAGGCCCTTTTCGTTATCTCCGTTTACGGGGGCGGAGACGACGCGCGTCGGATCGAGCCTGTGACAGAGGTTTACCATGTCGGTCGCGATCCTCACGCCCTGCTCTGCCATTGCATCTTGCAGCAGCCATTCTTCGTTGCCAATGGACCAGATGATGATAGAGGGTGAGTTGCGATAGCGCCTTACCATCAGTTCGAATTGTTGCATGCCTTCGGAATTCGAACTCATTTGGCGGGTCTCGCACATCATCATCACGCCCATGCGGTCGCAGGCATCCACCCATTCAGGCGTGGGCGCATTGTGCGAGGTGCGCACGGCGTTGCAGCCCATCTCGCGCAGCACGGCAAGTCGGAACCATTGCACCCGGTCAGGCAGCGCTGCGCCCACGCCGGCGTGATCCTGGTGATTGCAAGTGCCTTGGATCTTGAGCGATTTGCCGTTAAGAAAAAAGCCCTTGTCAGCATCGAAGACAGCCGTGCGGACCCCGAACGTGACACGCTCCGAATCGCGCCCATTGCCGTCAGCCTCGACGGTCACGATGGCCGAGTACAGATTCGGCTCATCGACCGACCACAGCGCGGGGCTCGCAAGCCTCGCGGCAGCGGGGTAGGTCGATGATCCACCAACGGGGATGGATTGCGCAGGCGATTCGGCAGTGGCGACCGTCGCACCGCTGGCATCGAGGATTTTCCAGCCTACCCTGGCGCTTACGGCTTTCGTGCTCTCGTTCTGCACGACCGTAGAAAGAGATAACTCGGCCGAGTCTCCATTCACCGTCGAGCGAATTATGCTTTCCCACTTGCCCAGATGGACCGCGTCAGTCTTGGTGAGCCAAACATGCCGGTAAATTCCTGCACCCTCGTAAAACCAGCCGTCGCCGAAACTGGCATCGACCCGGAGGACGATATAGTTCTTCGCGCCGTAGGCAAGGAAGTCAGTGAGATCGAACCGGAAGGGAGCGTAGCCATTGTCGTTTCGGCCGATGAAACAGCCGTTGACGAAGACAAGCAGGTCGCGAAAACCGCCGTCGAACTCAACCCAAATGCGGCGGCCCAGGTCGCTTGCGGGAATCTCGAATTCGCGACGGTACCAACCTACGCTGGTTTCAGGATAGCGGCGGCCGAGCGGTTTGTACCCGTGCGAGCGCAACGGACTGTCTCCGTTCCCTCCATCGTCATGCACGAACGGGAGTTCCGCCGCCCAGTCGTGCGGAAGATCGAGTGCGCGCCAAGCAGAATCGTCGAAACCGGCCTTTGCAAACTTGAAGTCGCCGGTCTTGGAAAAGTCGCTCTGGCCAAAACCGAATCCCAGGTCTTTTGAGGAATCCGTGCCATGACCGAATGTGAACCTCCAGCCGAAGTCGAAGAGCAGTTGTTCTCTTGGCGCAATGGCTGGAACAGCCTCGGCCGAGCCTTCCGGTGCATCGCCTCCTAGCAGCGCGGCAGTCCGGGCCCAGGCGGAGCGGGCAACGATGGAAGAAGTCGAAAGTGCGAGTCCGGAAGCAAGCAGGTCACGACGAGAGATGCGCGGCATAAGAGTCTCCAATGATTAAAGGTTAGGTCTGTGCAATGAGAATCGCGCAGATTGAACACGAAAGCTGAATGTGTGAGTGTCGACGCCTTTCAGGTCCAAATTGCATGACGCACCGCCGATGATTCCGCTAGGGGCCCATTGGAACGCAGCACGCCTGCGCAAGATTCGATGGTTGCGGCGGAAAACAGAACTCTTTTTCAAGAACAGAAACCTTGCCGGTACGTCCAGGCGCCGGATTTCCGGTTCGATCAAAGTCCGAGAACCATGATCGGCAATCGCGTAGTGCGCTTTCAATCTCGTCAGCATAAGGACTCCACCGTTTCATGCACCGCCTCGGTCCGCATTCAGCCGGCCAGGTCATGGTTGGCGAATGGTCAGCGCGGAGTCGGTATATTCAATGACACTATCCGGCGACGATTCCACCGATTCTCCGGTCCCATGGCCGTTGACCAGTCAAATGGACTGTGTGGAGCGAGGTCGGCGGCCTCAGCGATACTGCTAATGCCGGGCAGAAATGAGCCCAGCATGACCCCGCCGGCATGCAAAAACCTGAAACGATCCATAATCCCATTCTCAAATCTGATTGAACGGACCATTGTCTTCTTGACTCACACAGCATGCCCGAAAGCAATCGCTAACTTTATCGTGCAGCGTATAATCGAGGTGGCCAAGATGTCAAGAACACAGGACACTAGACTTGCCGAGACCTCCGATGTTCTGCTGGACGCGCGGCGCCAGCGGATGTGTGTGCCGGTGCTCGATTTTGTCGTCGGCGGCGCAGAGTTCGTCACCATGGCGGGGCCGTGTTCGGTGGAAACCGAGTCTCAGCTCATGGCCACGGCCCATCATGTTCGCCGCTCCGGAACGCGCATTCTGCATGGAGGCGCCTTCAAGCCGCGTAGTTCTCCCTATGTGTTTCAAGGCCTGGGCCTCGAAGGCCTGAGGCTGCTCGCCGCAGCGCGCGACGAAACCGGACTGGCTGTTGTGACTTAGGTGATGTCGGAATGTGACGTCCCGCTGGTCGCCGAGTATGCCGACATCTTGCAGATCGGCTCGCGCAGCATGGAGAACTACACGCTGCTGGAAGCGGCGGCGCGATCCGGCAAGCCGATCCTCCTGTAGCGCGGCATGGTGGCCACCGTCGCTGACCTTCTGCGCTCGGCGCACGTAATTCTGAACAACGGCAACCCCAACGTCATCCTCTGCGAACGCGGCATCCGCACCTTTGAGACAGCAATGCGCAACACCTTCGATGCCGCCGGCATTGCGTTCCTCAAGCAGGTCACGCACCATCCGGTGATCGCCGATCCGAGCCATGCAGCGGGGCACCACGAACTGGTGCAGGCGCTGACGGCCTGCTCGTCGAGGTGCACCCCAATCCCGACCAGGCATGGAGCGATGGCGAGCAGTCGCTGGACTTCGCGGAATTCGACGCCATGATGACCGCGCTTCAGCCCTGGATCGAACTGCGCGCAATGGCGTCGGGCGAAGAGGGGCTGGAACAGGATGAATTTGCTTTGAAACGCACTGGCGATGGCGCGATTTAAATGCAGCGGACCGTTACTTCACCAGCAAAAACTACACTCGCCAATCCAGCGAAACTGGCAGCAGTCAACGATTCAGGTATCACAAACTTTACTGTGACCATGATATAAAAAGCTATGCCCACGACGATGAAAGATATCGCGCGTGACCTTGGAGTGTCCGTGGTCACGGTTTCGAAGGTGCTTCGGAACCACGAGGACATAAGCGAGGCGACCCGGAAGCGAGTTCTGGACCGTGTTAAGGAACTTGACTACACCCCGAATCTAGCTGCACGTGGCTTGGTCACCGGAAAGACATATCTGGTTGGTCTTGTGGTGCCCGACCTGCTGCACCCGTTCTTTGCCCAAGTAGCAAAATCACTTTCAAGGGCGCTTCTGAAGAAGGGTTACTGCCTCACAATTTCGACCTCGGAAGAGGACGCCGAGCTGGAAAAGCACGAGATCAACCGACTCTTGGGTCGCAGGTTGGATGCTCTCGTCATCGCATCCTCATCCACCAACCCATCTGTATTCGAGCGTATCCAAAGACAAGGGCTGCCATTCGTTTTGATAGACCGCAGTCTACCGGAGCTGGATACTAACTATGTTGGTAGTGACGACGAGGCGATCGGGTTTTTGGCCACAGAACATCTGATTGAAGTGGGGTGCAAGAGGATCGCTCACGTACGTGGTCCTAACAATAGCCCCGGTGTCGGGCGTCTCAAGGGCTATCAAAATGCCTTGGCCAAACACAAGTTGAAGTCCCTTTCAGGTTATGTGTCTATGCCTCGGTTGGTGGACGTGCAAAGCAGGGAAAGCGGGGCTGACTTGATGCACCAGCTGCTAGCCCTGAATCCTCGTCCTGATGGGGTGTTTTGCTATAACGATCCCATGGCAATTGGAGCCATTCATACCATTCTCGATGCAGGCTTAACAGTGCCGGGGGACATCGCTGTCATAGGATCTGGGAACCTCCATTATGATACTGAACTCCGCATCCCTCTATCGAGCATCGACCAACGGACCGACATGATCGGCGAGCGTGCCGGGCGTTTGACCTTGTCGTTACTGGAATCAAAGACTCATCCTCGCAATAGGACCATCATCATTCAGCCCCAGCTGGTGGTTCGGGCTTCGACCGAAAGGAAGCAGAGATCGAACAGGTAGCCGCGCCGTTGAATGCGACACCAGGCTCGAACAGGCGTACATGAATCTCGCGTTTCTGCCGGCCATTGCCAGACTGCCTGAATTGCCTTCGACGCACAGCGCCATCGGCCGGGACATTCAGCGAAAGCCGGAGTCGTCAGGTCGTTCTTTGGCATTTGGGGAAAATCCCTCCCGGTCGAAGCAGGAGCGCGATGATCATCTGCTGTCAGCAAGAGTCCACGATTAAAATTCAATTGGAATGACTGCGGGAGATTACGCGCATGCTGAAATCAGGAATCCTGAACCCGAGAATCAATCTGTTGCTTAGCCTTGTCCGGCATACCAATACCCTGGTCATTGCTGACCGGGGGTTTCCTTTTTGGAAGGAAGTTGAGACGGTAGATATTTCTTTGGTCGATGACCTGCCTCGAGTTCTCGACGTATTGGCGGCAATTCGGGGCAACTCCAGTGTGGCTCGTGCTTTCATGGCTAAGGAGTTTAACAAGGTAAATGGCCCCGAGACGATTCTACAATTCAAGCACGCCTTGGATGGCATTGAACTCGAATTCGAGCCGCACATCGACCTCAAGAAGCGAGTGCCGCATGCGATCGGGATCATTCGGACCGGTGACAGGATTCAGTATGCGAACCTTGTGCTGGAGTCCGGTTAGGCTTCTCTCCAAATACCTTCGCAAAGCGACTATGGCTTTGTCGCAGAGGGTTGGATCACGCGATTCGATCTCTTTCACGCTCAGAGTCCGGCTTGCAAACTACCCTCGCCCGCGCCTGCGACAAGCCCCGGCCCGCCAATTGCCAGACAAGGCTCATCCATGCCGCCGGCCAGTACCGAATCGGCCGGAGAGAGAAAGCGGGTTGACACTCACCCTTGGCGAGTGTATTCTTCCTTGCAGTTAGCGATAACTCTATCCTCGCACAAGGCGGATTGGGCATGCTAGAACCCATCGCAACCGCTCCCGTCGATCCAGCGGCCATCCCGCAACGTACTCTCTACACTGGGGCAATCATGCCGGCCATCGGCCTGGGCACCTTTGGATCCGATCACGTCACCGCGGCCGAGATCGCCGAGGTGGTGAAGGGCGCCGCCGCAGCCGGCTACCGGCACTTCGATTGCGCTTCGGTTTACGGCAACGAGGCCGAGATCGGCAATGCGTTTGAGAAAATTCTCCGCGGCGGAATCCGGCGCGAAGATCTTTGGATCACGTCGAAGCTCTGGAACGACAAGCATGACGAGGATGACGTGATCGCTTCTTGCCGCCAAACGCTAACCAATCTGCGCCTCGACTACCTCGATCTTTACCTGGTGCATTGGCCGTTCCCCAATTTCCATCCGCCCGGCTGCGACGTTACCTCGCGCTCTCCAAATGCCAAGCCCTATATCCACGAAAACTACATGAAGACCTGGCGCAAGATGGAGGAATTGGTAGACATGGGCCTGGTTCGGCACATCGGCACCTCGAACATGACCATCCCAAAACTGAAACTGGTTCTGCGCGATGCCCGCATCAAGCCCGCGGTCAACGAAATGGAGCTGCACCCGCACTTCCAGCAGCCGGAGCTTTTCCGCTTCGTGCTCGACAACGGCATACAGCCCGTCGGTTACTGCCCCATCGGTTCGCCGGGACGGCCGGAGCGCGACCGCACGCCCGATGACACGGCGCCCACCGACGATCCAGTGATCGCGCGCATCGCCGAACGCCATGGCATACCGCCAGCAGTGGTTTGCATCAAGTGGGCGGTGCAACGCGGGCAAACGCCGATTCCCTTTTCCGTTCATCATTACCGCGCCAATCTCGAGGGCATCGTGGGAGATCCGCTCACCGACGAGGAGATGCGCTCCATCGCCGCCATCGATCGCAACTGCCGCCTAATCAAAGGCCAGGTCTTCCTGTGGAAAGAGGGCCAGACCTGGGAAGATCTTTGGGACGTAAACGGAGAGATCACGCCACTGTAAACCGCGTGAGGCTTTTCGAGTACCGCGTAACATCGACGGGGAGCAATCCAAATGAAAGCCACGATGACCGCAGCGTTCTTACCGGGGGACTCGACCGTTGAGATGCGCACGGTGCCTGTGCCGGAGCCGGGCCACGGAGAAGTTCTGTTGCGCGTGAAGGCGTCGACGATCTGCGGCTCCGACATTCGCTGCATTTACCACGAGCACTTGGGCAAGGGCCCTGAAGGCTACCAGGGCGTGATTGCCGGGCACGAGCCATCCGGCCAGATCGTCGCCGCTGGCCCGGGCTGCCGCCGCTTCAAAGCCGGCGACCGGGTAGTTGTCTATCACATCTCGGGATGCGGCGTGTGCAACGACTGCCGGCGCGGCTACATGATCTCCTGCACCAGCGAGAAATACCGCCGCGCTTACGGCTGGCAGCGCGACGGAGGCATGGCGGATTGCATGGTGGCCGAGGAGAAGGATCTCATCGCCCTGCCCGATGAACTCTCATACGGCGATGGCGCGCAGGTTGCGTGCGGATTCGGAACTGTGTACGAGGGCCTGGAGAAGATCGGCATCAACGGCAATCATGCCGTCCTCATCACCGGCCTGGGACCGGTAGGACTGGCCACCGGCGCGCTTTGCCGCAAGCTCGGCGCGCAAAAGATCATCGGCATCGATGTGGTGCCCGAGCGAATGGAGATCGCGCTCAATCTCGGCCTCTGCGACGCCGTTCTCGCATCAGGATCCGACAATGTCGCCGAAGTCAAGCGCCTTACTGGAGGCATGGGCGTGGAGCGTGCCGTCGACTGCTCGGCAAACGACGCTGCGCGAGCCACCGCGATTCGCGCCACCCGCAAGTGGGGCCGGATTGTTTTTCTCGGCGAAGGCGGGCGCGTCGAGTTCAATCCCTCTCCCGACATGATTCATGACCAAAAGACGCTCTACGGCTCGTGGGTTACATCCACCTGGCTGATGGAAGAGCTTGTGGAGCGGCTGGTGCGCTGGAAGCTGCATCCGGCTGAAATCATCACGCATCGGTTTCCCCTGGAGCGCGCCGCCGAGGCCTATGCGCTGATGGCCTCGGGAAAATGCGGCAAGGTGGCGGTTTGCGCGGACGAAGAACTGATATGAGCCGGGATTGAGGACAGAAACCATGACCGTCGCACCGGGGATCACGAAACCGGACTGGAAACGCGAAGTGAAAGCCTTGTTGCCGCTTTTCGGCCACCGCAATTGGATCGTGGTTGCGGACTCGGCTTATCCAGCGCAGTCCAGGCCCGGCATCGAGACGATCGTCTCCGGCGCCGGCCAGATTGAAGTCGCTCGCACCGTGCTCGGCGCCATCGCGGCCAGCAAGCACGTCCGCGCCAACATTTATCTCGACCAGGAGTTGCAATTCATCGCGGACGCCGATGCGCCCGGCGTTTCGCGCTACCGCACTCAACTCGCGGAGCTGCTCAAGTCCGCAAAGACTATCACTCTGCCCCACGAGCAGATCATCGCCAGGCTCGACCAGACTGCGCAGATCTTTCGCGCGCTGATCATCAAGACCGGACTCACGATTCCTTACACCTCAATCTTTTTCGAACTCGACTGCGGCTATTGGAGTGCCGAAGCGGAACAACGACTCCGACAGTCGATGGCTGCTTCCGCCACAAAGTAGGAAGGGCAGTCGTGAAGGTGCCGGCGCGGAACTCAATTCGCTTGCTCGAACCAACGCAGGAAAGGAAAGCCTCCTCATGAAAGTAAATCGCAGAGAAATGCTTCAATGGATGGGCGGCGCATGTTCCGCCCTGGCTTTCAAGAAGTTTGCGCGTTCGCAACAGGCGGCACAGAGCGGCCCCTTCCTGCCAACCAGGGAATCTCTGCAAGCGTACAGGATTCCTGACTGGTTTCGCGATGCCAAGTTCGGCATCTGGGCGCACTGGGGACCGCAGTCGGCAATCGAACAGGGTGACTGGTACGCCCGCAACATGTATGTGCAGGACCAGCCGCAATACCTGTACCACTGCGAGACCTACGGCCATCCTTCCAAGGTCGGTTATAAGGACCTGATCAATCTCTGGAAAGCGGAGAAATGGGATCCAGATCATCTGATGAGCCTCTACAAAAAGGCTGGCGCGAAGTACTTCTTCTCGATGGGCGTGCATCACGACAACTTCGACCTGTGGAACTCGAAGTACACGCGCTGGAACGCGGTGAACATGGGACCGAAGAAGGATGTGGTGGGCCTGTGGCAGAAAGCTGCGCGCAATCACGGCCTGCGCTTCGGTGTCAGCGAGCACTTGTGGATCAGCTACAAGTGGTTTGCCGTAAGCCACGGCGCCGATAAGACCGGGCCAATGGCCGGCGTTCCGTACGACGGAGTCGATCCAAAGTACGCCGACCTTTATCACGATGCCGGCTGCGTTCCGTTCATTGACAAGCTGGACTGGAACGATGACGGCATTCCCGATTCTTGGCGGCAGCACTATCTCAACCGCATGACCGATCTCATCGACAAGTACCACCCCGACATTCTCTACACCGATGGCCACCTTCCTTTCGAGGAATATGGCTTGACGATGGTGTCTCACCTTTACAACGAAAGCGCGCGGTTGAATGGAGGGACAGTCGAAGCGGTCTACAACAGCAAGGAAGCGTCGGATTGCGCAATCGGCACCTGCGCACTCGACCACGAGCGTGGCGTAGCGGACGGCATCGCGGAAAACCCCTGGCAAACCGATACCTGCATCGGACAATGGCACTATAAGCGAGGCCAGAAATACAAATCCGCCAAAAAGGTGATCGATCTGCTCACCGACATCGTGAGCAAGAATGGCAACCTGCTGCTGAACTTCCCGCTGCCCAACTCCGGGCAACTGGACTTCGAAGAAATGGAAGTGCTGGAAGGCATCACCGCGTGGATGCAAATCAACAGCGAAGGAATCTACGCCACGCGCCCCTGGAAGATTTACGGCGAGGGCCCGTCAACCAAAACCAAAATCGTCACTGGAAATTTCAACGAAGACAAGCAGAATGACCTTACCGCCGTGGACGTCCGTTTCACAGCGAAGGGCAGCACGCTTTATGCGTTCGTGATGGGTTGGCCGGAGAAGGAGGCCGTAGTGCAGGCGCTGGGACTGGCCAGCCCACAGCAGCCGGGCAAGATCCTCAAGGTGGAACTGCTTGGGCACAAGGGCGACCTGAGCTGGAAGCAGGACGAAGCAGCATTGAAGGTCCAAATGCCTGCCGAAAAGATCTCTGACATTGGCATCACCCTGAAGGTCTATTTGGCATAGAGGGAGCGTCGGCGCCCGCGCCTCGTTGCATCGCTCGTTCCAGGAGGGAGAATTCACTTTGAGTAACTCCGTCGGGCCAGTTGGGCAAGGCAACTCGCCCTCGCTGAATAAGAACGAAGACATTGAAGCCAAGTTGATTCCCGCGGGGCGGCTGTTGCCGTTCCTCGTGGTCACGCCGCTCTTCTTTGTGTGGGCGATTCCCAATAACCTGACCGATTTTCTCATTCGGCAGTTCATGAAGTCGTTTGAGATCAACCGATCGGGCGCAGCGGAAATCCAGATCGCCAATTTCGTCGGTTATTTTGCGATGGCGATCCCCGCGGGATGGGTGATGCGGCGGCTTGGCTATAAGCTTGGCCTGGTGATTGGCTTGCTTCTGCTGTTTGCGGGGTGCTGGCTCTTCTGGCCGGCGGCTCGTGCGGAAAGCTATCCCTTTTTCATCGCTGCACAAGGGGTGATCGGGTGCGGCCTTTCGTTTCTTGAGACCGGGGCAAATCCCTTCATCGCCCAGTTGGGATCGTCGGCCTCAAGCGAGCGGCGGCTGAATTTCTCCCAGGCGTTTAATCCGCTGGGGTCAATCTCCGCGGGCTTTATTGGGACCATCTTCATCTTTTCCGGAGTGGAGCTGAACGCCGTGCAGAAGGCTGCCCGGCAGGCCGCTGGAACCTATCAAATGTATCTGCATTCTGAGACCATGCGCGTGGTTCCCACCTATTTGGCGCTTGGATTGGTAGCGCTCGTGTGGGCGGTCCTGATCCTGCTCACAAAGTTTCCGGACCTGAGAAGCGAAGATACTTCGGAGAGCTCGCCGGGCGGCCAGTTGCACGTGCGGTTACTCCAGCGGCATTATGTGTTTGCCGTTCTGGCGCAGTTTCTCTACGTCGGTGCGCAAGTGGGCACCTGGAGTTATTTCATCCTCTATGTGCGATCTGCGACTGGAGTTGGAGACAAGGCCGCAGGTTACATGCTGACGGGAATGCTGGCGGCCTTTGCCGTGGGTCGATTCAGCTCCGCATGGCTGATGCGCCGCTTCCACGCGCGGCAGATGCTGGCGTTTTATGCGGCGGTCAACGTGGCGCTGTGCCTGATTGCCGTCGTGTATCCAAGCTGGTTCGGCGTGGGCTGTTTGCTTACGACCAGCCTCTTCATGTCGATCATGTTCCCGACGATCTTCGCCCTTGGTTTGAAAGGGATGGGCGATAAGACCAAGACTGCGGGATCGGGGCTGGTGATGGCAATTCTGGGTGGCGCGGCGCTGACCAAGCTGATGGGCATCGTGGCAGATCGCAGTAGCCTGCAGGCCGCGTACCTGGTTCCTCTCGTCTGCTACATCTGCGTGGCCGTGTATGCGTGGCTGTTCGCCGAGGCGAAGGTGGGCGAGGCGTTGGGATAAGGGTAGAGCGTCATGATCGGCCCCGGGTATTTTGAACCGCGGCAAATGTTAGTCTTCGGCCAGAATTGAGCCCTGAGAGGGTTGAGGATTTTGCCGATGAAGAAGAAGCGTTTTTCTGTGGAGCAGATCGTCGGAGCCGTCATAAAGAAGCGACGTCGTAAGAAACGTTTTTCTGGAATCATCCACATTCGGCGGCCAAATCAAAGGCCTAAAGGAGCGTTAAGAGATGTTACGAAGAGATTTCTGCAAGTTGATGGCGGCAGCTGCCGCGGCTCGTGCCATTCGCGTAAAAGCTCAGGCAGGTTTGAGTGCGCCGACAGGCTTTAACACACTTCACCAGACGTACGAAGAGTTCTGCGCAACGCCGGAGAGCCAGCGTATCTTCTATGCGCTTGTGGATGGCAAGATCGTACAGAAGAAGCTGAACGACGCTGACTGGTCGCCGACCGCGTGGGGCGAGCCGCACGAGTTGCCCGGGGGCTCGTGGGACGGTGTTCCCATGACAGCGTCGATCTCTGGGCTCAGCGGCGAGGGCCCATACCAGGCAAATTGGGATTCGTTGCTCACATACGAGGCCCCGGAGTGGTACCGCGACGCGAAGTTTGGCATCTGGGCGCATTGGAGCCCGCAGTGTGTGCCCGAATTTGGCGATTGGTACGCGCGCAATATGTACGAGGAGGGTTCTCTCGATTACCGCAACCAGAACTCACACTACGGTCATCCCTCCGAATTTGGTTACAAGGACCTGTGCGCGCAGTGGACGCTGCTCAACTGGGAACCTGAGGCTTTGATCCAAAGGTACAAGGATGCGGGCGCGCGCCTGTTTATCTCGCTCGCCAACCACCACGACGGGTTTGATGCCTGGGGCTCAAAACATCAACCATGGAACGCCATGAATCATGGGCCGCATCGCGACGTGGTGGGCGAATGGGCCGCCGCTGCGCGCAAACAAGGGCTCCGGTTCGGCGTGACGGTGCACCAGGCGCGCAACTGGTGGTGGTTCCAGACTGCGCACGGCGCCGACAAGAATGGCCCATTGGCGGGCGTTCCCTACGACGGGCGAATGACAACAGCCGAAGGAAAAGGACAATGGTGGGATGGGCTCGACCCGCAGATGCTGTACGGCGTGAAGCATCCCACGGATGCGTTGCCTGATGCCTCGTATGTGAAAAACTTCTACGACCGCACGCGAGACCTGATCGATCAGCACGATCCCGACCTGCTTTACTTCGACAACGACCTGCTCCCGCTCGGCTGGGGCGGCATGAACGTGGGGGCATATTTCTACAACCACAATTTGAAGACGCGCGGCAAGATGGAAGCGGTGCTGAACATCAAGAACGTGCCGGACAAGCTGGCGAAAGCCGTCGTCGCCGATTACGAGCGGGGATTGACGAGCAGCATCATGCCGTACGCGTGGCAGTCCGAAACATGCATCGGCGAGTGGCATTACCGGCGCAGCCTTTTTGAGGGGCCCGGAGCATTTGGCGGCTACCTTGCGCCGCGCGACGCCATTCACTGGCTTGTCGACACGGTGAGCAAAAATGGAACGTTCATTCTCAATATCCCCGGCAAACCGGACGGCACAATCGACAGCAAGGAGATTGCGGTCCTCGATGAGATCGCAGCATGGCTGAAAGTGAACGGCGAGGCCATTTTCGAAACGCGGCCATGGACCGTTTACGGCGAGGGACCGAACTCAATCAAAAGCGGGTCCTTTCAGGGCGGCAGCATCAGCGCACTGGGAAGCAAAGACATCCGCTTCACGCGCAACAAGGCGAATACAGTGATCTACGCAATCTTCATGGGATGGCCAGAGTGGCATGCACAGATTGCGTCGCTGGGATTGTCGAGCAAGACCAATCCGGGCAAGATCCAGAATGTCACTGTGCTTGGCTCAGATGCGCAGGTCAAGTGGACGCAGGAAGCGGATGCTTTGCATCTGCAGCTGCCTTACGGAGTGCCAGTTGCGAATGCCTACGGAGCAGCGCTCAAAATCGCAATGAGCTGAGTTCGGCAGACAAAGGGCGACAGGAGTCGGGAGCCGGTGACGGCAGCGGGCGCGCCGTTTCGAGGGGCGCAGCAGTCCGCTCTGCCCGTCGTAAGCTTGTTCGCCGCCGCGAGGCCGATGCGAAGGTAACCGGCATTGTGCGCTCATTGCGAGCGTAAGGAGGAAGCTTCATGGTGAACGCACTGTTTCGTAGAGGCCCGGTTGTGGTGGGGTTAGGGATTTTATTGGTTGGTGGCCGGGCACTCTGGGGTGCCGATACCCAGGTCGTGTTGTCGCGTGCAGGCAGGACGGTTGTGCTCGAACCATACGCCGCTAATATTGTCCGTATCACAGTAAGTTCGGAGAAGGCGGCAGCTCTCGCGGTTCCCGGGTATGGATTCGTGGGCAGGCCCTCGATAACCGGCTGGACGCACGAGCAGGATTCTGGCGGGTACGACGTCATTCGCTCGCAACGAATGATCGTCCGTATTTCCCCCGAGGATCTGCCGCCGCCCCACGCTATGCCGCTCGACGCGTTGAATCAGTCGCTGAGAGAACACTATTTCGGTGGCGGGCCGCGGAGGCCGGGGCCATACAACGACACGATCTCAATAACAACAGCTTCGGGCAGACCGCTTCTGACAATGCGGAACTGGTCCATGATGCCAAACCAGCCTGAGTCGTCCTCCGGCAGCGCAATCGGCGGGCAAAAGGTCGATCCCGGTTATCGCGTTTCAGCCGTCTTCGACTCGCCGGCCGATGAGCACTATTACGGGCTGGGCCAACACCAGCAGGGTTTACTCGACCTCCGTGACCATCGCATGAATTGTTGGCATGACTACAGCGAGATTGGCGGGGAAACTGTCTGCGTCCCTTTCATGGTGTCGAGCCGCGACTACGGGCTGATCTGGGACAACCCATCTAAAACCACGATCGATCTCGGTTTCAATCTGCAAAATGTATGGTCATCCGAGGTGGGTGACCGTGTCTCCTTCTTTGTGATTGCGGGCGACGACAGCGATGAGATCTACGAGGGCTATCGCCAGCTCACCGGTATCACCCACATGCTGCCGAAAGCAGCATACGGCTACATCCAGAGCAAGGCGATCTATCCCACGCAGGACCAGCTCATGGCCGTTGCCAAGGGATACCGCGATCGCAAGCTGCCCCTCGACGTGCTGGTCGTCGACTTCCTGAACATGACGAAGCAAGGCAATCTGGATCTGGATCCGGCTCGATGGCCCGATCCCGCCGCCATGAACAATCAGTTGCATTCGATGGGCATCACCACCCTGCTCAGTGTGTGGCCGCACTTTGCTCCCGGCACGCTGTATTACGACATGCTGGAGCAAAAGGGATGGCTCATTCGAACCCCTGACGGCAAGCCCGATTTCGGTGACTTCAAAGACGTGATCGGTCCCAACATCGACACAACGAATCCCGCAGCAGCCAAATGGTGGTGGGAGTCCATCAGAGATCGTTATGTGAAGCCTTACGGCTTTGATTACATCTGGCTGGATGAAACGGAACCGGACATCGATCCGGCCAAGGACGTTTTTTATGTTGGCTCAGGGACCCGTTATTACAATGTCTATCCCCTGTTCCACACAGCTTCGGTTTACGAAGGTTTTCGGCGCGATTTCGGTGAGAGCCGGCGGGTAATGATTCTCGCTCGTGCCGCGTATCTCGGAGCGCAGCGAAACGGCACGGTGTTCTGGTCGAGCGATATCCGGTCCACCTGGGATATGTTGAAGCGTTCCATCCCGGCGGGATTGGATTTCACGGCCTCAGGCATGCCGTATTGGGACACGGATATTGCGGGCTTCTTCTCGCCGCTGATCCCCTCCACTTATCACGCGGCACATACACTATTAGTTGACTCGTTAGACGCGAAGGAGAACGTCGACAATTACGAAGATTATCCTGAGCTTTTTGTGCGCTGGTTCGAGTGGGGAGTTTTCCAGCCTATCATGCGTGCCCACGGAGAGCGAGAACACAATGAGGTCTGGGCCTATGGCAAGCAAGCCGAGCCCATTCTCGAAAAGTATTTGCGCCTGCGCTACGAATTGTTGCCGTATGTCTACTCGCTTGCTTATCACACTTACCAAACGGGCGCGCCGTATACTCGCGCGCTGTTTATGGATTTTCCGAACGACCCAGCGGCCGCGAACATATGCGATGAATATATGTTTGGCCCGGCAATTCTGGTCGCGCCAGTAACTGAACAAGGTGCGGTCAGCCGCAAGGTTTATCTTCCTGCCGGAAGCGATTGGTACAACTACTGGACGAACGAGCGAGTGAAGGGCGGTCAAACCGTCGTAGTGCTCGCCCCGATCGACACCATTCCGCTTTTTGTGCGCGCAGGTTCGATTGTGCCGATGGGCGGACCTATTCTCAGCACTCACCAACCGCAGGCCATCGCATCCGTGCGCGTTTATCCCGGTGCTGATGCTGATTTCACTCTCTTTTCGGACGATGGCACCACGTATTCCTATGAAGACGGCGCAGGTTCCATCACCAGGCTTCACTGGAATGATGAGAAGCGCCAGTTGACACATACCGGTCCGGACGCATGGAAGGAACCGGACGCAAAAGTGATCGATGTCGTTCGTCCGTAAGCCGCGATCCAGCTCTCGAGAAGCAGGCGGGCATTCTGTTCACGGCGGGCTGCTCGTCTCGCTTGAGAGCGCGCACTGAGCGTTGTCCTTCGATCAAGGATGCGGATATGCCTCGCTTCACTGGAGCTGTCACCGTTTTCAGCCCGCCCGCCG
>PLGG01000032.1 GCA_003138515.1 Acidobacteriaceae bacterium
CCGTGATCCGGCGGTAGCCGTAGCGGCCATACTGGCTGGCTAGCGCGATCGTGGCCCGGGTCAGTGCATCTTCATCGTCTCGCTTTGTTGGCTGGTAACGCTGCGTGCCCCGTGGCTGATTCACCAGTTGGCACGCATGTCGCTCGCTCATTCCATGCTCGCAGGCATGGCCCACCGCACAGCGCCGCCGATCCGGGCTTGGAAGTTTCCCGAGGCGATGTCCTTCAACACCAGCTTGTCCAGGCTCAGCTCCGCTACCAAACGCTTCAGCTTCGCGTTCTCCTGCTCAAGCTCTTTCAGGCGCCGCGCCTGATCCACTTGCAGCCCGCCGTACTCTTTCCCCCAGCGGTAATAAGTCTGCTCGGTGATACCGCTCTCTCGACAGCCTGCCGGCGTCGTCTTGCCGTTCGCAACCGCCACTTCAATCTGCCGCAGATGACCAACGATCCGCTCCGGCGTATGCTTCTTTCCTCTTGCCATTCCAGGCTCCTCTCATACCAGTTTGTCTCATTGACACTGGTACAAGATTTGCCGGGCAGGCCAGGGATGTTGTGAGGCTACGTGTCCGCATTTTTCAGACGGTGTCTGAAAAGTTGGAATTGTCCAGACACCGTCTGGAGAATTCTTTCGACATTGTCGAAAGAATTCATGAAAACAATTTAACTCATTGAAAGCAAAAGGTATGCGTTCTCAGCAATCGGCGACGAATCCGGCAGCATTGCTCATCGGCCATTTCATATTCAAAAAGATACGAGAATCGCAGCTTTTCGCATACAATGTGGGGATGGCAAGCCTCGATCAATATCTCGACACTCAACTCATCCGCGGCCGTGCCCACTTCACCCGCGAAGAGGCGCTAACCGAGTTGCGCTTGTCCCCACTTGCGCTGAAAGCAGCGATTGGCCGGTTGGCCAAAAAGCAGCGGGTGGCCAATCTCCGCCACGGCTTTTACCTGATTCTGCGCCCGGAAGACCGGGTTGCGGGCGCGCCGGACCCGGCTCGCTGGATTGATCCGCTCATGAAGTACCAGGGCATCGACTACCGTGTCTCGCTGCTTCGTGCAGCAGCCTTTCATGGTTCCTCGCACCAGGCGGCCATGACCTTCCAGGTGATCGTTCCGAAGCAGCTTCGTGACTTCGAGATCGGCCGTCACCGACTCCAGTTTGTCTTCCAGTCCCCAGCAGCTTTCGCAGTGGTTAACCAGCCTGAATGGCTCGGAAGCATGAAAAGCGAAGCCGGTTTCGCCAGGGTTGCCGGTGTTGAATTGACTCTGCTCGATTGCGCCCGGTACTTCCACAAGTCAGCAGGCATCAACGGGCTTGCCCAGATCGTCAAAGACATAGGAGCGCAGGCCGACGCCCGCAAACTCGCCAAGGGCGCCGAAGTCTACGAAAACGCCGCCGTCCGTCGGCTCGGATACTTGCTGGATCAGGCCAGATACGAGCCCCAAGCCGGCGCCCTCGAACCGTTTGTCAAGGCGGCAAAAACTTCGATATCCCTCGACCCGTCCGTCAAGCCGTTGATCGCTTCACTCGTTAAAGAAGCCCCGCGTGTCGCCAAGTGGAAGCTCGTCATCAACGAGACCGTGGAGACCGACTTTTGATTCCCGCATCGAACATTCAGGAATGGACCTCCAAAGCTCCCTGGCCCACGCCGCAGCAAGTGGAGCAGGATCTCGTCATCAGCCGCGCCCTGTGTGACCTGTTCAATGCGCCCGCGCTCGCAGGCAAAATTGCCTTTCGCGGCGGCACCGCCATCCACAAACTTCTCTTCGCCACGCCCTTGCGCTACTCAGAGGATATTGACCTGGTGCAGGCGCGGCCTGAACCGATTGGCGCAACTGCCGACGCCATCCGTCACGCGCTCTCCTGGCTCGGCAAATGCAAAACGGAACAGGCCGCGCACTCCATCCACTTTGTCTTTCGTTACGCTCCCGAAGGACAGCCGGACACCACGTTGAAGCTCAAGGTGGAGCTCAATACGTGGGAACATGACAATCGTTATGGACTGGCAAAATATCCATTCCAGGTTACGAGCGGTTGGTATCGGGCGGAAACCTCCATCCTCTCTTTTGCGCCCGAAGAACTCTTCGCCACCAAATTGCGGGCCTTGCTCCAGCGGCGCAAGAACCGCGATCTCTTCGACCTCTACGCAGGCTTGCAGCAGCTCTCTCTTGACATTCAGAAGATGCTCGCCGCGTTCGATCACTATCTTGCCCCTGAAGGCAAGCCCATCACGCGCGCCATCGCAGAACAACGCATGTTGGAAGAACTGACCCGCAGCCTCACGGAAGACATCGCGCCGCTACTTCCGGTGGGAGTTCGTTTCAACGACGCAGACGCCATCAGCGCCTTTGAAGCGGTCTGGTTCTCTCTCATTTCCAGGCTCCAGGGGAACGCGTGGAAACTGACCGAAGAGGCCATTGAGGAATTGCGCAAGAAATATCCTGCATTGTTGCGTCACCGAGACTGATTTAACTCCCTGGCACGCTAGGTTTAGGAGATGGCCAAATGCCGAGTGCGAGCTTGAACAAGTCTGCCGAGCGATCAATGATACTCGCCTCGTTCCATTCGTTCTTATCTACTTCGATTTCGGCCTCGAGCGCGGCTTGCCGTGCCTGCCCCGGAAGCGAGAACCTGGGAATATACGAACCCGGAATCAGACCCATGCGCAGTTCGCAGCGATGTTTCTCGTCGACATAATAGGTTGCGAGCCGCTTGCGGAGCTCCGTAGCGGCGGTGCGCACAATGTGATCGAGATTCGTGTCATACGATGGGTCTCTGGCAAAAACTTCGACCCCGATGGTGCGTTCCTTGATCTGATCCGCGGATCCGTTCAGCGTCATTTCCACCACGTACTTGAGGAAAGCGACGGAGCGCTTGCTGGAGCGGAAGACCTCATCACGAATCAGCAGGTCGAGCTGCGCGCGAATCATCTCGGCGGTCAGCTCCGGCGTGGTGCCATCCTTCGATTCAGTTTCGATCATCGTAGTTCCAGTGAGAGCGACTCTAGCACGGGTTTTCAGGGACTTGGCGCTGTCGAGCGCGCGCCTCAGGCGAGCGCGCAAGCGCCGCCAAACTCAATGCTGAAGCAGGGCGCGCGGTCCTCTCCCGGCGATTCGATCTCCTGAGCGGCGTGGAATCTGTTCGGGCAATCGATCGACAAAATGCCGCGCGATGCCGGTCGGCGCGCGAAGCCTGTCAGCGCGCGAAACCTGTCAACGCGCGAAGCCGGTCGGCGCGCGAAGTCCGTCAGCGCGCGGAACCTGTCAGCGATTGATCGGGTTGGGATGATCGAAGATGTGACCCATTTTCTCCTGCTTCGTTCGCAAATAGCGCTCGAAGCTCTCCTGCGTCTCGACTTCCGCCGACACGCGCTCGGTCACGGTGATCCCCGCAGTCTCCAATGCGGCCACTTTGTCGGGATTGTTGGTCATCAGGCGCACCCGCGAAACACCGAGCAGCTTCAATGCGCCTGCCGCCAAGTCGTAATCGCGGCAATCGGCGGCGAAGCCCAGCTTCTCGTTCGCCTGCACGGTATCGAGCCCCTGGTCCTGCAACTCATACGCCTTTAATTTGGCCATCAGGCCGATGCCGCGGCCCTCCTGCTGCTCGTAGAGAAGAATTCCCGCGCCCTCTTCGGCGATCTTCTTGAGCGCCATCTCCAGTTGCAGACGGCAATCGCAGCGCATCGAGCCGAATACGTCACCAGTGAGGCACTGCGAGTGAATGCGCACCAGCGGCGGCGCGGAATGAATGTCGCCCATCACGAGCGCCACCAGATCCTCGACGGTCTGCGCCGGCTCGCAGCCCGGCTTTCCTTCGCTTCGCTCGCCCTCGAAGCCGAGAATGCGGAAGCTGCCCCAGCGCGTGGGGAAATCCGCTTCGGCAACCTTTTTTATGCTTTCCAACGCCATGCTTTCATTCTACGGGCCGACCGCTTGCCCTGCCTCGTCCTGCACTCCGCGCAGGATTACCCTGGGCGCGGCTCAACGTGAATCGCCGCTGAGCGGACCGCCTGAGGATTAGATTCCTTGCCGCGCGCCGCGATACATTGATCGTGTGACAGATAACCTGATTTGGATCACGCTGCTGGTGAAGCTGGGCGTGGTGGCTTCGGTGGCCAGCGTGCTGGCACGCGTTACCACTTTCCGGCGCCTGTTTTTTGCCGAGAGCCGCAGTCAACCGCAAACCCTGGCGTTGCTGGCTTTCTTCCTGGTGCCGCTGACTCTAGGGGTTTGGCTTCGGTTTTGGGTTCCCAACTTTCTCGCCGCCGACATCTCTTTTGAAACCGTCATTCTCCTCGGCCTGCTCGTTGGTCCGGGCTGGGCCATGCTCAGCGGCGGCGTGTTGTCTGTTCCCGCCGTCCTGCACCACGAATATCTGGCTCTGCCCTTCAATATTGTTCTTGGCTTGGCCGCCGGCGCCATCAGCCGCTTCGTCGAGAGGGAAGAGATCTGGTCCTTCACTCCCTTCATCGATCTCAGCCTGTACCGTTGGATTCGCCGCAACCTGATCAAGCCGCGCATCGACCGCCAGTTCCTCCTCCTGGTTCTCATCGCGGTCATGGAGATGGCACGCGACTGGATCGCGCACGCCTTTCCGCATCGACTCTTCGCGCTACTCGCCAGCAATCTCTGGCTGCAGGCGCTGGTCTGGCTGTGCGCGCCGATCTCGGTCGGAGTCGCCATCAAGGTGTGGAACGTCCTGCGCGTGGAGATGTCGCTCGAAGAGCAGAAGCGCCTTCTGCTCGAAGCCAGGCTTGACGCCTTGCAGCGCCAGATTAACCCCCACTTCCTCTTCAACACGCTCAACTCCGTCTCCTCGCTGGTGCGCAGCCAGCCGGAGATGGCCCGCCAGATGACCGTCAAGCTGGCCAATATTCTCCGCGCGCTGCTCAAGGATCACGACGCCTATGTGCCGCTGCGCGAGGAATTGAAGTTCACCGACGATTACCTCGACATCGAGGTCGTCCGTTTCGGCGCCGACAAGCTGCGCGTCGAAAAAGACATCGACCCGCGCACGCTCGATGTTCTGGTGCCCAGCATTCTGCTGCAGCCGCTCGTTGAAAACAGCATCAAGCACGGCCTGGAGCCGCGCATTCTTGGCGGCACGGTCACTTTGCGCAGCCGCCTCGAAGGCGACCGCATCTCCATTGAGGTCTCCGATGACGGCGTGGGCATGACCGGCCGGCCTGAGTCCGCGATTCGCCGAACCGGCGCCGGCATCGGCATGAAAAACGTGCAGGAGAGGCTGGAAGTTCTCTACGGCAACCAGGCCAGCTTCAACGTGGTCAGCAATCCCGGCCGCGGTACGGTCGTCTCCATCGAGCTGCCGGCGTCGACGTCCAGCTCATCCTGAGCGATCCGGCAACGGAAGCGCCGCAGGCCAACTTTTCAAGGAATGTTTTTCCCCGGCGGTGTTGCGGGTTTGCCGCATGGCGCCTGCAGCCGATTCTGGCTCATCCATGTTTCCAGCTCCTGCTGTCCGAGATCGTCGGTAAAGCCGATCCACCGCGGGGGCAGCGCGAAGACATAGCGGCTGTTTTGGCCCAGTTCCGATGGCCCAATGGGCGCTGCGCTGACCGACATCGTCACTGCTTCCACCTGCTGCCATTGCGCCGGAGTAAAGACCATGATCGGAATGTCCTGGTATGGCGTTTTCTTGGTCCATTTGGGATTGCGAATCAGAAGTTGCGGCCCGTGAACGGCCTGGCCGGAACTGAGAATGGTTCCGCTCCACTGCTCGGGGACAATCGTGTAGCCCTTCCAGTTTGCAGGCAGAACAAAGCAGAAGCCGTACGCATTGTTGCGGTAGACGATCGTTGCTGGCGCGGCAGACGGTTTGGAAGCCGGAGCAGGAACGGCTTGCGCGCCCGCGCCGGCCGGTTGAATCGCGGCGCCGGCCACCAGAAACAGAAGGACCTTGCGGAATCTCATGTGCGCCTCGTTTCGATTTCGATTGCAGCCTGGAGGAACCAGCCGGATGACCGGTGATCACCGAACACAACGGCAGATTCTCTCTTCGGCCGGCGCAGTTGATTGTATTCTCAATGCATGGTGCGCTTCACGGTGCTGGCTTCGGGCTCCAAAGGAAACAGCACGGTTGTTTGCGGCGGGCGCACGCGCATCCTTGTCGACGCGGGCCTGAGCTGCCGCGAGCTGTTTCGCCGCATGAAGCTGGCCGAAGAGGACCCCGAAACCCTCGACGCCATCGTGATCACCCACGAGCACCAGGACCACGTTAACGGACTTGCCGTTACCGCGCGCAAGCTCGGGATTCCGGTCTACTTTACCGAGGCCACGCATCGCGCGTGGATGCGCTGGCTCACCCCGCGCCGCCAGATGACTTACAAGCAGTGGCTCGAGCTCTGCCGCAAGCAGGCCGCCGAGCGCGAAGCCGAGCCGGAAGTCACGGCCCAGGAAGCCGTGGCCGACGAGAGCGAGCTCGAAGATGCGGTGCGCGAGGAAGCCGAGGTCGAATGCCTGATTCAGGCCGGCGCGCCCTCCCAACCGACTGGCGTCGAACCCGCTCCGGCCGCGGAAACGGCCTCGGATGGACGACCCTCGCTTGACACGGCCTCGGCTGAAACGGCTTCGGTCGAGCCGCCTTCGGTCGAACCGCCTTCGCTGAAGGAAGACCCCACGTGGTTACCTACGGTTGAGTACTTCCGCGCTGGCGAGCCTTTCTCCATCGGCGATATTGCTCTCAGCCCCTTCACGATTCCGCACGATGCCGCCGATCCCGTCGGCTTCGTTCTCTGCTCTGAGGGCGTTCGGATGGGCTTCGCCACGGACCTCGGCTACATCCCGCCCAACGTGAAAGAGCAGCTCCGCGATCTCGACCTGCTCCTGCTCGAGTCCAATCACGACCTTGAAATGCTGCGCGACGGCCCCTACCCCTGGTCGGTCAAACAACGAGTGCTTTCCCGCGTCGGGCACCTCTCCAACGACGCGACGGCGGAGTTTCTTTCCACTGCTTACGACGGCCAGGCCGCCTACGTGATTCTCGCCCATCTCTCTGAAAACAATAATCTTCCGGAGCTGGCCAGGGTCGCGGCCGAGCGCGCCCTTGTGGGCCGTGCCAGCCTGCTCGCCAACCGCCTGTACCTTGCCGAGCAACACCAGCCGCTTTCGGCGATCCGTTTCTAGCCAAAAGGTATAGAATCAAAGTAAGTTACGGCTAGGAAACACTCAGATTGGCCGGAGCAAAGCGCCGGGAGGCATCTCCTGGCGAGATCAATTTGCTGGACGTTTTGCATCGGTCACCGGGGATTCGGCGTCCAAGTTGGTAGCTTCCCTACCACTTCACCAGGGGAAGCTTTGGCATTTCAACTGACTTCTTTTGCAGGGTGATTCATCTATGTCTACGGTTGGAACCAAATGTACCGACCGGGTTGTAGGCGCAATTTTGGCAAGCTGGCGCTACGATATTTCGGGGATCTCCCCTGAGATGCGCCGTGATTACGAAAGTCATTTTGCGGAGTGCGCTCGCTGCCGCGCCCGCCAAAAGTTCCATCGCAGTCTCGACGTCTCGCTGGCGGTCCTCACGTCGCTTTCCGCTCTGTTTTTTCTCTTTGCGCTCGCTGTTTTGAAGCACATTAAGCCACTGGAGCACGTCGCGTTCAAGATTCTGGGCCTGGACATCTTCGACATGTACCATATGTTGATTTCTGCTGGCATCGCCGGGCTCTGCTTCTCGCTCATCGCTATGGCGCTGGTGCTGATGGCCACGCCTGCCCCGTCTTACCTGGGTGGCATCGCCGCCGAGCGAGCGCGCCTTATTGAGCAGCGGCTGCCGGATGCCATCAAATCGCTGCGCCCGCGCTGAAACCAAATCTGCCCTCCCAATGCAAAAGGCCTCCCCGCGCGGGAGGCCTTTTGCGTTCCGGGATTCAGTTCGCCGGCGACGCCTGCAAATCGGCCGAAAGGCAACTCGGCGATTCCGTATAATTGAAGCAAATCAGGAATGAAAAAAGAGATTCAGGCTTAAGAAAGAGGGCTGAGATGTATAAAGTCGTTTTGCTTCGTCATGGAGAGAGCATTTGGAACAAGGAAAACCTGTTCACCGGTTGGACGGATGTTGACCTGTCGGACAAGGGCAGGGAAGAGGCCACGCAGGCCGGACGGATGCTGAAGGAGCAGGGATTTGCTTTCGACATCGCGTTTACTTCAGTCCTGAAACGCGCGATCCGCACCTTGTGGATCACGCTGGACCAGATGGACCTGATGTGGATTCCCGTCGAGCGCGACTGGCGATTGAACGAGCGGCATTATGGGGCGCTGCAAGGCCTCAACAAGGCGGAGACGGCGGCGAAGTATGGCGCAGACCAGGTGAAAATCTGGCGCCGCAGTTACGACATTCGCCCGCCGGCGCTGGAGGAGACCGATCCGCGTTATCCGGGGAAGGACCGCCGCTATCACAACCTGACAAAGCAACAGCTTCCACTCACGGAATGTCTCAAAGACACCGTCGAGCGCTTTCTGCCCTGCTGGCACGAGGTCATCGCTCCCAGCATCCGGTCAGGGAAACAGGTGTTGATCGCGGCCCACGGCAACAGCCTGCGGGCACTGGTGAAGTATCTTGAAGACGTTCCCGACGACAAGATTGTCGATCTCAACATTCCTACGGGCGTGCCGATGGTGCAGGAGCTGGACGACGACCTGAAATCGATTCGGCACTATTATCTGGGTGACGCCGCGGCGATCGAGCAAGCGGTGAATAAAGCCGCGAGCACTGGCGTGAGTCGTTAAGTGCAGCGAATCGGCGACCGAATCATAGAACCCGAAATCCGAGGGCGAAGCAGAAATAGAAGGCGTCAAACAGCAAAAGGGCGGAGCATCGTCGCTCCGCCCTTTGCACTTCGATCACCGAGCGCCTAGTCGTTGTAGTTCAGGCCTTCCAGTCCCAGATACACCGCGCCAGAGCTTAGTTCCTCTTCAATGCGCAGCAACTGGTTGTACTTCGAGATGCGGTCGGTGCGGCTCACCGAGCCGGTCTTAATCTGCCCCACGCCCGTGGCCACTGCCAGATCAGCGATGAACGTGTCCTCGGTTTCGCCCGAACGATGCGAGATGACCGACGTGTAGCCGTAACGGCGGCCCAGCTCGATCGCCTCCAGCGTTTCGGTAATGGTGCCGATTTGGTTGAGCTTGATGAGAATGGAGTTGGCAACGCCCTCTTCAATGCCGCGCTGCAACAGCTTGATGTTGGTGCAGAAGATGTCGTCGCCCACCAGCTGAATGCTGCCGCCGAGCTTGTCGGTCAGGATGCGCCAGCCTTCCCAGTCGTCCTCGGCCAGGCCGTCTTCGAGCGAGACGATCGGGTACTGGCGAATCCAGTTTTCGTAGAAGCCGACCATCTGCTCGCTCGTCAGTTCGCTCTTGTCGCCTTTCTTGAAGACGTACTTCTTCTTTTCCGCATCGTAAAACTCGCTCGACGCGGGATCGAGTGCGATGGCGATCTGTTCGCCGGGCTTATAGCCGGCCTGCTCAATGGCTTCGAGGATCAACTCGATGGCTTCGGCATTCGATTTGAGCGACGGCGCAAATCCGCCCTCGTCGCCTACCGCGGTGTTGTAGCCCTTCTTCTTCAGCACGCTCTTCAGCGTGTGGAAGGTTTCTGCCGCCCAGCGCAGCGCCTCGCTGAAGCGCTCCGCTCCGACGGGCATGATCATGAACTCCTGAAAATCGACGTTCGAGTCGGCGTGCGCGCCGCCATTCAGCACGTTGAGCATTGGCGTGGGCAGCACGCTGGCATTCACGCCGCCCAGGTAGCGATAGAGCGGAACCTCCAGCGTCAGCGCCACGGCGCGCGCCGCGGCCATTGAAACCGCCAGAATCGCATTCGCGCCCAGCTTGCTTTTGTTCGGCGTTCCGTCCAGCGCAATCATCGACTGATCAATTAGTCTTTGATTGGCCGCGTCCATGCCTTCCAACTCCGGCGCAATCACCGTCTCCACGTTGGCGACGGCCTGCAGCACGCCCTTGCCGAGGTAGTGGCTCTTATCGCCGTCGCGCAGCTCCACGGCCTCATGCTCGCCGGTGGAAGCGCCCGAAGGCACAATTGCGCGGCCCATCGCGCCGCTTTCCAGGATGACGTCCGCCTCTACGGTCGGGTTGCCGCGCGAATCCAAAACTTCGCGGGCACGAATGGCAACAATCTCAGTCATATCGCTCCTCAAAATGCGGTGCTGCAGCCGGTCATTCAGTTTCGGACGGCGATCCACGGCAAGAGCTTCTCCGGCGGCGCTTCGAATGGTGCCCAAAAGCCCCTGCGTGTGCAAAAATCTCTCTCTGTCCAGCGAAAGTGTTTGTGGAAAAAATGGCTCTATCCTTCCGGATTCTAGCAAACGGGGTGTGGATTGCCCTTGTGGCGGCGGTCACAGGCAGACGAGTCGCCGCGACGGCCGCACATGTGGTTACTCATTTGATTCTTGACCCGCGCGGCACCCGCCGACTGCCCACCTATTCGCCATTGTGGAATGTCACGCTACGATTAAGTTGGGTAGTTTTACGTCCGCGCCCGTTTTGCAGGGACCGCGAACGCAGAACTTTCCCGTCTCCGCAGGGTCTAACGCGGGTAAGGTGACCTTTGCCTGAGAAGAGGAGATCGGGATGAAACGGACGATTTTTGTTGTTGGCGTTCTGGCCGCCGCCGCCGCTCTATTGGGAGCGCAGCAGGCAAGTCAGCCGAACCCATACGCGGGCACTTCCAGCCCTCCGCCCGATGACACCATCACCACTCCCGCGCCTGAAACTGCGCCGGTGGCCAAGCCCTCCCCCAGCCATCCCATGGTCGCGCAACCCGATGCGCAGCCGCAGCCCGGCGCCGAACCGCAAGCGCACCGCTCTCTTGATGGATCGCTCTACACCATTCCCGCAAACGGGGCCGACGGCACCGACGATGGCATCGTGCAGGTGGCGCCCGACACATCCGCCGCACCCGCGTTGAACCAGCGCCCGGCGGCAAACGATCCCGATGGCGACATTGTTCACCCGGGCCCATTGCCGCCCGGCACTCTCGGCGAAGGCGCAGTCATTCGCGTCCGCTTGATGGATCGCCTGTCGACAGCGATGAACCAGACTGGCGACGCGTTCCGCACGCGCGTTGTCTCTGACGTGATTCAGGACGGCCAGGTTCTCATTCCCGCCGGCTCGGAGATTGACGGCAAAGTTGCTGAGGTGTCGAGTGGACACTTTGGCGGCCACGGATCGATGCACCTGCAGCCTGAGACCGTGATTCTCGCTGACGGTTCACGGTTCCATCTTTACGCTGACATCAGCGGCGCGCCCGGGTCCAACAACCGCGTCGGCGGCGAGGGCGCCATCACGCCCGGCTCGCGCATGAAGAAAGTCGGTCTTGAGTACGGCGGCGCAACCGGTGCAGGCGTGGTCACGGGCGCAATCATCGGCGGGCCCGGTGGCGCGCTCGCAGGCGGCATCATCGGCGCCAGCGTCATCACTGTGCACTTACTCATGGATCATCCGCAGGCTACGCTGGACGACGGCGCAGTCCTTTTGTTCACGCTCAATGAGCCGCTGCATCTTGTCGCGGCGGCTCAAACCGGAAACTAGGCCGGTAATCAGGCTCGAACATGTAATCAGGTTCAGCCAAGGCAATCTGGAGCGCGGCGAGAGCCGTGATTCCCCCCAGGAGGCGAGCAATGAACTGCAGTCAACTTCTTGAACGGCGAATCCCCACGAATTGGGAAAGACCCGCGCAACCCACTCGGGAACCCAGCGAACGCCCCGAGCTCCGAATCACGGATTCGTATCGCTGGAGTGCGGTCAGGTTCTCCTCGGCCGGCCAAACATTTGTCTCGGGGAACGCGCGCCCGCTGAAAGCGTAGAACCGAACGGCCCCATCGCCGTTAAGACCACGCCGCCCCGATAGGCCCGCAAGCTAAGTCGAAAACCTGCCCTTTGCGGCGGCCTTGAGTTTCTCTCTCTTCATTGGATCGTCGACGACCCGTACCTTCGTACCCCGGCTCGAATTCCTCCGCATTGACACCCGGGAGCTGAGAGCTTGAATCTGAAAGCTGAGAGCTCGCACTCGCATGGATAAGTTCGTTATTCGCGGCGGCAATCCGCTGGTCGGGACCATTCGCGTCTCGGGCGCGAAGAACTCCGCATTGCCCTGCATGGCCGCGGCCATCCTCACCGAGGATGAGGTCACCCTAGAGAACATTCCCCAGGTTCGCGACATCGAAACCGAGCGGCGCCTGCTCGCTTCAATGGGCGCCGAAGTCGAGTTGCGCGAAGGCGAGCTACGGGACCGAACCACAATCTGTTGCCGCACGCTCTCCGATCCCGTGGCTCGCTATGAGATCGTCAAGACCATGCGCGCCAGCTCGCTGGTGCTAGGCCCGCTCATCGCTCGCGCCGGCGTGGCGCGAGTGGCCATGCCCGGCGGCTGCGCCATTGGCGGGCGGCCCATCGACCTGCACATCAAAGGCCTGGAAAAGATGGGAGCAGTCATCACCCAGGAGCACGGCTACCTTGAAGCTCGCGCGGAACACTTGCGCGGCGCGCACCTCGTTTTCGACAAGATCACCGTCACCGGCACCGAAGATCTGCTGATGGCGGCGGTGCTCGCCGAGGGCGACACGCTGATGGAAAATTGCGCCCGCGAGCCGGAGGTCGCCGACCTCGCCGCGCTGCTGAACGCGATGGGCGCCGAGATCGAAGGCGCGGGCACGGCGACCATCCGCGTGCATGGAGTCGCGAGCCTCCACGGGGCGCGCTACCGCATCAACCCCGACCGCATCGAAGCGGGAACTTTCCTCATCGCCGGCGCCATCACCGCGGGCGACCTCATCGTCGCAAACTGCAACGCAACTCACCTCGGCGCTGTGATCGCTAAGCTCCAGGAGGCCGGCGCGCGCATTGACGTGCTCGGTCCCGATTCGATCCGCGTGCGCGCCACAGCCGAGTTGCACGCAGCCGACATCTCCACCGAGGAGTATCCCGGATTTCCCACCGACATGCAGGCCCAGTACATGGCCCTGGCGACGCAGGCCAAAGGCGTCAGCCTGGTCCGTGAAAATATCTTCGAGAATCGCTTCATGCACGTGCAGGAGCTGGTCCGCATGGGCGCCAACATCAAGGTCGACGGCAGCATTGCCACCGTTCGCGGGCCGGCCCGGCTCACCTCCGCCGCCGTCATGTGTTCCGATCTACGCGCGTCTGCTTCGCTGGTGCTGGCCGCTCTGGTCGCCGAGGGCGAGACCATCGTCGACCGTGTCTATCACATGGATCGGGGCTACGAGCGCTTCGAAGAGAAGCTGATCGGCGTTGGCGCGCAAATCCAGCGCCTGGGCAACGTCTTTGCGCCGAGGGAACCGGTTGCAGTCGCCGGTTAACCATTCGGCCTAGTTAACCATTTCGCTAAGACCCGCATCTTAATCAAACGGGAAGCAGTCCGGGTGTGCTTTTTTCAACAGCGCGCAACCAATCCCCAACTGTTGTGTTGCTATCATTAACCGCCTGGAAAAGGTTCCCCGATTCCGGCAGATCCAAACCACGGAGGTAAAGATTCCTGTGAAGAAGACTTTTTTGGCAGGGCTGCTCGCTCTGTGTCTCACTCCTGCGATCGCAATGGCGCAGATCATCGTGCGCATCGCGCCGCCCGCACCGATCGTCGAGGTCCATGACCATCCACCGCATGAGGGATGGGTGTGGATCGACGGCTACCACCGCTGGGACGGCCACCGCTACGTCTGGGTTCATGGCCGTTGGGCGCGTCCGCCGCATCGCGGCGGTGTCTGGGTCGCCCATCGTTGGGAACAACGCGGCAACGGCTGGGTTCTGGTCGAAGGCCACTGGCAGTAGGCGGCAATCCTCAAATGAAAAGCGGGGCGTGAGCTCCGCTTTTCTGTTTTTCCAGTACTCTTGCCAAAATAGCACTTAATAAATTCCCCGCCAAGCTAATTGCATATACAATAAAGATGTGGCGATCACGTACGATCTCGCCAAGAACCAGCGAAATGTCCGTGAGCGCGGACTTTCCTTCGAGCGGGCGGCGGACTTCGATTTCACAACGGCCGTTTTTAATACGGAGATTCGCAACGGCGAGACTCGGCGCATCGCGGTCGGATATTTAGACAATCGGCTGCATCTGCTCTGCTACGTTCCCAAACCCGACGGGATTCGAGTGATCAGTTTTCGCAAGACCAACAAGAGGGAGGCAAAACGCTATGGCAAAGCGCAAACCATTCACTGACGCGGACGGAGAAGTGCGGGAGCTGACGGCTGCAGACGCCGCCGAGGCTACGCCATTTTCTGCGTTGCCCGCTGCCGAGCAAAAGGTGCTTCTCTCGCTCCGCAAACGCGGTCCGCAAAAGACAGCCCGCAAGGTTCCGATCTCCATCCGGTTGTCGCCCGACGTCGCAAGAGGGCTTCGCGCTACTGGAACCGGCTGGCAGCGCCGTGCCGATGATGCGCTCCGGTCCTGGCTTCGCCGCAGCAAGGCAGCGGGCGCGCGGTAGCAGATCTTACTTGATCTCGATTACGTCGGTCGCCGCTGCGGCCGCCTTTTCTGCCTGCTCCATCACTCTTTCCGCGATCGCGTAGAACGCCGCTGCCTGCGGGCTCTTCGGTCCGGCGAGCGCCACCGGCAATCCCCGGTCGCCGCCCTCGCGAATGGCCGGCACCAGTTCGATGGCTCCCAGAAACGGCACGTTGAACTGCTTGGCCGTGCGCTCCGCGCCGCCGCGCGAGAAGATGTCGATCTCATGGTGGCAGTGCGGGCAGGTGAAGTGGCTCATGTTCTCCACAATCCCCAGCACCTCTACATTGACCTGCGCAAACATTTCCAGGGCCTTGCGCGCGTCCTCGAGGCTCACGTCGCTGGGCGTCGACACCACGATCGCCCCGGTCAGCGGCACAGTCTGCACCAGCGAAATCGCCACGTCGCCTGTTCCCGGCGGCAGATCGACGATCAGATAATCCAGCTCGCCCCAGTTCACCTGTTGCAAAAACTGGCGGATGATCTGGTGCAGCATCGGCCCGCGCATCACCATCGGTTTGTCGCCGGGCGAAATGTATCCGATCGAGATCGTCTTCAGGCCATGCGTCAGGTTGGGCTCGATGATGTTGCCCGCGCCCACTTTTGGCGGCTGCGAGCTGCCCATCATCAGCGGCACGTTGGGCCCGTACACGTCGGCGTCCATCAGCCCCACGCGCTGGCCCAGCTTGCTGAGCGCGATGGCCAGGTTCACGGCCACCGTGGTTTTGCCCACGCCGCCCTTACCGGAACCGACTGCGACAATCTTCGAAACACCGGGCAATGCAACCGGCGAAGGCATGGCATGAGGATGAGCCATCGTTTTCGTTGCTCCTGGTTCGATTGTTTCAGATCGCGCGCCGCGTTGTTTCAGATCGCGCATCGTGCCGGTCAGCGTTTCTCTTCTGCATCGGCCAGCGCCGCCACGGCCAGCTTGCCCTCTGAGCGCCGCACGCTCTCCCGTTCGCGATGCTCCCGGCGCCGCAGCGCGTCTTCAAAGCGCCGAACCTCATCCCCCGTCTCCGGCCTCAATTGCGGAACCTTCTGCACGCGCCCCTGCTCGTCGACCGCGACAAACACCAGGTACGCGCTGGCCACATGAGACACCTCGCCAGTCCTCGTGTTTTCCGCCCACACCTTCACGCCCACTTCCATCGAGCTGGTAAACGCCCGGTTCACGCTCGACTTCAGCGTGACCAAATCGCCCAGGTGCACCGGGCGGATAAAGTCGATATGGTCCATTGCCGCCGTCACCACGTTGCTGCGTGAGTGCCGGTATGCTGCCATCGCCGCCGTCAGATCGATAAAGTGCATCAGCCGGCCGCCCAGCAGATGGCCCAGCATGTTGGTGTCGTTGGGCAGCACGATCTCTGTCTTCTCTGACTGCGTGCTCGCCACCGTGCGCACCTTGGGGTGGAGATCGACTTTGGGGCGGAGATCTGGACTGCTCATGCTTCCTCCATTTCCACTGCTTCTTTTTGCCGTCTTCATCGCCCGCCAGTTAAGATAGAACCTGCGGCGGCCTTGGCTCCGAATTCTTGCACATCTTTCATGTTCCAGTTTGGGCAATCCGCGCCAAAACCGCAAATCCTTCACGGTCCGATCGAGCGAAATCGGCCCGGACATAGGCCAGATGGATAAAATCGCAGGATTGAAAGAGATTCTCGCGCTTGACCCAGGAAACAGCTTCGCCCGATACGGAGTCGCCATGGAACTGGCGAGCCAGGGCGACGTCGATGCGGCAATCTCAGAATTTGATATACTCTTGACCAACGATCCTGATTACACTCCAGGGTATTTCATGTCTGCGCAGACATTGGCCGGCGCGGGCAGAAAGCAGCAGGCGATCGAGCGGCTCAAAGCCGGCGTCGCTTGCGCCGCGCGAAGCGGTAATAGCCATGCCCTCAATGAGATGCAGGCGATGCTCGGCGAAATGGAGGCGCAGGGGTAGTTCCGACGCCGGCCACGCCGGTGGTTCTCCTCTCCGCTCCAGGCTCTGAATCCGGGCGCAAACTGCATCCGTCTCGCTTTAAGGGATTGCCCAGAATCCCTCGCCCATCCAAAGCGTCTAAAGGAGCAATATGGCGAAATACTCGATTGTTGTTCCCTTCCACAACGAAGAAGAGAACGTAACCATCCTGTATGCACGGCTCAAGCAAGTCATGGAACAGGTGGACGATTCTTTTGAGCTGATTTTCGTCGACGACGGGTCAAACGACCGCACCTACAAGCTCCTGGAAGAGGTTGCCGCCGTTGACAGCCGCGTCCTGGTCGTCAAGCTGCGCCGCAACTTCGGCCAAACCTCCGCACTGGCTGCCGGCTTTGACCACGCCTCGGGCGACTTTGTTCTTGCCATGGACGGCGATCTGCAGCACGATCCCAACGACATTCCCGCCTTTCTTGAAAAACTCGATGAAGGTTACGACGTCGTCTCCGGCTGGCGCAAAGTGCGCATTGACAATTTCATCTTTCGCCGCGTTCCCTCCGCCTGCGCCAACTGGATCATGGCGCGCCTCTCCGGCGTTCCCATCCACGACTTCGGCACCACCTTCAAGGCCTATCGCCGCGAAGTGATCCAGAATATTCCGCTCTACGGCGAGATGCATCGCTTCATTCCCGCCCTCGCCAGCCTGCACGGCGCATCCATCTGCGAAATTCCCATTCGCAACCTGAAGCGAGTCCGCGGCAGGAGCCATTACGGCCTGGGCCGCACCATCCAGGTCTTCTTTGACCTGATGACCATTCGTTTCCTGCTCAAGCACATGAGCCGGCCGCTGCACTTCTTCGGTGGCGGCGGGATTCTGGCCATCCTCGCTGGCGGCGTCACGGCCGCGTTTTTGCTGGCGCTGAAGCTGATCAATCCCCACACGAATTTGATGGAGCTGCACGGCCCCATGTTCGTCATCGCTTCCGTGCTCATCGTCTCCGGCGTGCAGTTGCTGGCCCTTGGCCTGCTTGGTGAGTTGCAGGTGCGCCACTACTACAGCAACCAGCGCTCCACTTCCTACACTGTGGATCGCCTGGTGCGGTTGGAATCTTCCGACGAACGGACCTTGCTCTCGGAGAGTAAGGACGACACCTTTTAGCCTTCAAATTGGATCTTCTATTCCCTTGCAGTAATCCGGCCTCGAGGTTCATTCTTGAGCAAGTCATGAAAGCCATCCAGATCCGGTCCGCAGGCGGACCCGAAGCCCTTGAACTCGTCGATTTACCGATCCCACAACCTGAGGCCGGCCAGGTGCTCATCCGCATCGAGGCGACCGGCGTCAACTTTATCGAGATCTGCTTCCGCAAAGGCGTCTACAAAGCTTCGTTCCCCATGATTCCGGGCAGCGAGGCTGCCGGAACGGTGGAAGAGCTTGGCCCCGGAGTCAACAGATTCAAAGCAGGCGACGCCGTTGTGTCCATGAGCGTCATCGGCAGCTACGCTGAGTACGCTCTCGTTCCCGCCGCTCAACTGGTCAAGATCCCCGAGGGTCTAAGTCTGGAACACGCAGCCGCCGCCATGTTGCAGGGCATGACCGCGCACTACCTGGCCTTCTCCACCTATCCGCTCAAGAAGGGAGACACGGCGCTGGTGCATGCCGGAGCCGGCGGTGTCGGTCTGCTCCTGACGCAGATTGCCGCTCACATCGGCGCGCGCGTCATCACCACGGTCTCCACCAAGGCCAAAGCCGAGCTGTCGCGCGAGGCCGGCGCCTCCGACGTGATTCTGTACACCGAGCAGGACTTCGAAACCGAGGTCAAGCGCCTCACCGGCGGCAAAGGCGTTGACGTCGTCTACGACTCGGTGGGCAAGACCACCTTCGAGGGCAGCCTCAACTGCCTGCATCCCCGCGGCATGATGGCGCTGTTTGGCGCGTCCAGCGGTCCCGTTCCGCCCTTCGATCCGATTCAGCTCAACAGCAAAGGTTCGCTCTTTCTTACGCGGCCTACGCTCTGGCACTATATCGCCACGCGCGCGGAGCTGGAATGGCGTGCAGGCGACGTGCTCGGCTGGGCTGCCAAGGGCGAGCTCAAACTCCGCACCGAGCACACCTATCCGCTGGCCGAAGCCGCCCAGGCCCAGATCGATATAGAAGAACGCAAGACCACCGGCAAGGTTTTGCTGGTGCCGTAGGAACAGCTTCTAGCTGCTAGCTTCTAGCCACTAGCGGTTCGCGCTGATTCGAGGTGCGTTGAATACAGAAGGAATTCTGGGATGGCGCTTCGAAGCTAGAGGCTAGAGGCTGGCAGCTAGAAGCTGGAAACTGAATGTCGCAAATCTCCATTAAGCAAGAGGACCGCGTCTTCGTTCTCACCGGAGCGGGCATCAGCGCTGAAAGCGGCCTGCCCACCTTCCGCGCCTCAGACGGCCTGTGGGCTGGTTTTCGCGTCGAGGATGTGTGCACGCCCGACGCCTGGCGTCGCGATCCAGCGGGAGTCTGGGCGTTCTACTCCGCGCGTCGCGCGCAGGGCAGCAAAGCGAATCCGAATCCCGCGCACATCGCTCTCGCCGAGCTTGAGGCGCAGCTCCCCGGCCGCTATTTTCTCTGCACGCAAAATGTCGACAACCTGCATGACCGCGCCGGATCGCGGAATCTCGTCCACATGCACGGCGAGCTAGCCAAGGCGCGCTGCGAGCGCGAGTGCGGCCGCCCGCCAGTCGACGACCGCGCCATCTACGCGAGCCTCGACGAAGTTGGCCGCTGCTCCTGCGGTGGCCGCATGCGCCCGCACATCGTTTTCTTCGGCGAGATTCCGCTTGAGATGCCGCGCATCGAGCGCGAAATCGCCGAATCCACTTTGATGATCGTCATCGGCACATCGGGCAACGTTTATCCCGCCGCCGGCTTCGTCAATTGGGCTCGCCAGTCGGGCGCGCAAACCGTCTACATCGGCCCCGAGCCGCCGCTCAACGCCTCCGCCTTCACCCACATCGTCGAAGGCAAAGCCGGAGAAGTGCTGCCCGGGCTGTTTGACGTCCAATCCTGAAGCTACGGGCTACGGGCTACCGCCTTCCGCGTGACTCCCTGCTCCACAACGAATCTGGCTAACGCCTCTCGACTGCGAAAGCTAAGTCGGGCATTCTTATGAATGTCCATTCGATCCCTCCGAAGCAACTGATTGCTCGTCACAACCAGCTTCTCCGGTTCAGTTCGAATGGACAACCTCTTGAAAGATCACAGGTGCCCCACCCTCGCGGCGCTTCTGTTTTTGCCGCCAGTGTGGGAGCAGGCGCTAACTCGCTAACTCGCTAACTTGCCAACGTCCGCGAAGCGGGCGCCAACTCGCCAACTTGCTAAAACTTGAACCTGTACCTCGCTTCCACTGCGAACATTCGCGGATCGTTCCAGTGAAGCCCGCCGATAGTGATCGAATTATCCAGCAGCACGCGGTGATTGGTCGCATTGGTCACCGTCGCCGACAGCTTCCAGTTTTCGCCGAATGCATGTCCCACCGACGCATCGAACGTCGTGTGCACCGGCAGGTACGGCCCGTTGTACGGCCCCTCGTTCGCGTCTGCCAGCCCGTTCGTAAACCCCGATCCGTAATACACATTCGTCGCGAACCACGTATGCGCCGGCAATTTCGCGGTGAACCCCGTGTTCAGCGTGTTGCGCTGGTCGTGGTCGAGCGGAACGTAATCAGGCCCGAGGTCGCACGCCGGGTCGGTCGCAATGCTGCAAGTAAACCCGCCGACAATATTTCCGCGCTGCTCGGCAATCTGGTTCGAATACGTCACATAGAACTGTCCGTAGCGCCCGAGCGACGGCGAGTGCAGCGTCATCTCCCAGGCGCGCACCAGAGCGCCATCGACGGCGATGGGAATGCACGCATTCGATTCACCAATGCAGGAGTGGTCGAGGAAGTTGTTCACGCGATTCTTGAACGTATCCACATCCAGCATCCATCCCCGGTAGGGAATCTCGATGCCGAGCTGGTGCTCCTCGTCGCGCTCCGAGGGCAATGGCGTGAAGGCGTTCTCACCGCCTCCCGAACTGCTCGCGTAATTCAGCGCCGCGCTCGAAACTGTAAGAATCGGCGCAGGCTGGAAAAAGTGTCCGTAGAATCCGCGCAGCACCCAGTTCAGTTTCGGAATCCGCACTGTCGCTCCGATGCGCGGATACGTTGCGCTCTCGTTTACCTCCGCGCGATAAATCGAGAAGCGCTCGCCGCCAAGTAATGTCACGTACTTTCCCAGCCGCAGATGATCGCCAACGGAAAACTCCACAAGCCCCGCGCTTTCGTTGGCTGGCGTGTTGGGCTGCGATGGTCCGCTTTCATCGTTCACCTGTATGCCAAACAGATCGTCTTCTTTCTGATAAAACGAATACATCCCGCCGGAAAAGCTGTTCAGAAATGCATTGGAGCCCGCATCGAGCCGAGCGTCGGCCTGCGCGCCCGCGTAGTTCGATTGCTGATGCCAGGTCGTCGCCACCGGCTGGTCGGTTGCGAGCGAATCGTAATCCGCCTGGTTGAAGTGGTAGAACGGCGCCACCGAAATCAGCGCCCTCGGCGAAAGCGTGTGCACCCAATTCGCGACGACAAACGAATCGCGCTCCTTTTGCGTGTCGCGCAGGCCCCAGGAACAGTAGTAGCCCGTGTCGCCGCCGGGACATTCGTAGTCGTTCCGGCTCGGATCGTACGGCACCTGAAAAAAATCCTGCCGGTATTGCCCATCCACACGCATCTGGTCCTTTGCCGTCTGGTTGCGGATCAGCGACACAAATCCGCTCTCGGAGTTCGTCGCATCGTGGTAGATCGCCGCAACCGGCGTCGCCAGCCCGTAGTTCGACCTCGACCCGGTCGCGCTTGCGTACCACGCGCTCTTCTCTGAGTGGTCGCCGAGTGCCACCTGCGCCTCGCCGCTGTACAAGTTGCCCGCGTAGAGCATCACCTCGCCGTTGCGGTTGAACTCGAAACCATTCCGCGGCAGCACGTTGAACATTCCGTACGTGCGGTCGCCCAGGTCGGCGTCATAGCTGCCGCGCTCGGTCTCCATCGAATCGATGTCCTTGGGATCGATCTGCGGGCCCACGTTCGACGCGATTTTCGTGTTGGGAATCGCCACGCCGTCGATCAGCCAGCTCGTCTGGTGGCCGCCGCGCATGTGCAGCATGTCGTGCGTCATGTACGCGCCGGGCACGTAGTCGGTAATCATCTCGGTGCCCGTGGTGCGGTCAGCGCCAGGCGTCTCGTCGATCGTTTGCCGCGTAATCAGCGTCGCCGGCGTCACCGTGTCGGCCGAGCTGGCCGTTCCGCTCACCACCACCGACTGCATAGAGCCAGCGATCTCCAGCGGGATGTGCAGCACCGGATTCGTGCCGGATTCCACCTCGAGCGCCTGCGTTGCGTTGGCGAATCCGCTTGCTGTCACTGTCAGCCGGTACACGCCGATCGGCGTCTGCAGCAATTCGAATTCCCCTTCGGCACTGGTCGTGGCGTGCAGCGCAAAATCGGAGTCCGCGGCCTCGAGCGTGACCATCGCGCCCGCAATCGGCCGGTGCTGCGGGTCGTGAACCACTCCGTGCACAGTGGCAAACACCGTCGCAGATGCGGGCAGGGAAGCGGCCAGCAACAGCGCCAACACGAGAAGATGAAAACGTCGCATGAAAGAAGACCCCCGGACTAGGCCGGCTCGAACGCAAATAGCCATCGCACGTCGCCTTCGCTGGGCCACGACGCATAGCAGTATTTGGGGAAGCGCCCGCAATCGCGCACAAAACGGTTTCCGCTCTCGGAGCGCGGCGCCACATCGGCGAGCGCATTCCGCCAAGCGGACGAATAGAATCGTCCCGGCAAATTCAGGGCAAATGATTCAGGGCAGGTTTAGCAGTGTTCGATTGCCGGAGGGCCGCGTCCGGCATGCGCGCGGCTGGGGCGAGAAAACTCCGCCATCCGCTCGAACGCGGAAGCGGGAGTGCGCGTAAACTCAGGGTGAAAACTTGCCGGTGCGGTCGCGAGCGCATGAGCCGGCATCAGCATCGAAAATGTGAGTCCGTGATAGAGCGGGCAAGTGAGCGGAGCGGAAAAGCTCGGGGTAGGATCGATGCCCCGGCCGGCACTCGTGGCCATAATCTCGGCGCACATGGCGCAATGGTGCGCGCCGTGCCGCCGGCAGCACGCTGGCAGGCCCGCGTCCGCGCTGCTATCGACGAAGGCCGACAGCGGCCCGAGCCCGAAAAACAGGATGAGGAAAATGGAGAAGCCGCGCCGCATCTGAAGCTCATGCTAGCAGACACTCAACAGCGCAGAGAAGCCAGTGACAAGGAAGTGACAATGATCCGCGCGGCGCCGAGGGAAATCAGACGAGAGCGGACCACAACTCACTGATGCTCGACCGCTGCCCACTGCCCACTGCCAACTGTCCACTGACAACTGACAACTGCCTTCCTCGGCTATCATCTACGTATCGCCTGGTCTTGCCCGCCGGCACAAAGCAAAGGAAGATTCCGGTGCCTCAAGCGCACAGCTCCGCTCCGCCGTCCGATACGCCTGCCGCGCACACGCGCAAGCCCGGCTCCGCCCGCCATCTCCGCATTGCCATCTTCGGCTTTGGAACAGTGGGCAGCTCGGTGGCGCGCATTCTCGTCGAATCCAAGCCGCAAGGCCTCGAGCTGACCCACATCTTCAACCGCAAGGTCGCGCGCAAGCGCGTGGCCTGGGCGCCCGCGAGCATCGTCTGGAGCGAAGATGCCGATGCCGTGCTCGCCTCCGATGTGGACGTGATCGTCGAGCTCGCCGGCGGCCTCGATCCCGCTGGAACCTGGGTGCGCCGCGCGCTCGAAGCAGGCAAAAGCGTCGTCACCGCCAACAAGAAACTCATCGCCTATCACGGCATCGATCTGGAGCGGCTGGCTGCGGCTAAAGGTGGCCATCTGAAATACGGCGCCGCCGTGGCAGGCGGAATCCCCGTCATTCCCGGCCTCGAGCAGGGCATGGCGGGCGACCGCATCGAGCGCCTTGATGGCATTCTCAACGGCACCTGCAATTTCATCCTGAGCAAAATGGAAGAAGGCGCGGAGTACGCCACCGTGCTGGCCGAGGCACAGGCCAAAGGCTATGCCGAAGCCGACCCCACCGAGGACGTGGGCGGATTCGACGCGCGCGCCAAGCTTGCCATTCTCATGCGCCTCGCTCTACGCGTGCAGGTCGACCCCGACGAAATCGTTCCGCGCTCCATCACCACCATCACGTCCGTCGATTTCAGCTATGCCCGCGATCTCGGCTGCACCATTCGCCAGGTGTCGCGCGCCCAGCAGGTCGATGGGCTGATCGCGGCTACAGTCGGTCCCATGCTCGTCGCTCTGCGCTCGCCGCTTGCCTGGTCGCAGGGAACCGAGAACATGGTTATCGCAAGCGGCCACTACGGCGGCGACGTTGTTTTTTCCGGCCACGGCGCGGGCGGCCATCCCACCGCGGTCGCAGTCGTCAGCGATCTGCTCGCCCTCGCGCACGGATCGCAGCGCGTCGAAATTCCCTCAGCCCCGGCCCGCCTCGGCGACGAGTTCGAGGTTCCTCATTACATACGCTTCCTCGTGAAAGACCGCCCGGGCATCGTGGCCGCCATCACTACCGCGCTCGCCGAGGAGCAGATCAACATTCGCGCCATCGTGCAAAAGGCCGGCTATCCGGCTCACGCGCTGCCCTTCGTGGTCACCGTGGAGCCGTGTAAATCCTCCGCGCTGAAGCGCGCGCTGGCCCACATCCAATCCATGGATTGCATGCTCGTCGAGCCACTCGACCTGCAGATGCTCGAGTAGAATTGCTTCGGGACTGGCAAAGATCTGACTCGGTCCCTGGTCCCTAAGTCCCGAAGTCCCCTGGGAGAGAGGTCGCACCCGTGATCGGCACCATCTATCGATGTGAAATCTGCGGTGAAGAGAGCGATAATCCGCAGCACTGGACCGTCGTCCATTGCAACGACGCTCAGCTGACAGTCTACAAATGGACCAGGGAAGCCGCCGACTCGCCCGGCGCGCGCCACTACTGCGGAGAAGCTCACGCGCAGGTGTACATCAGCCGCTGGCTTGCCGCCGCCTGCAGTTGAATCCCGTCTTTGCGGTTGAATTCCTGTCTCAATGTCCGTTGTTTGCCGGCCCGGTCGATTCGCGGATAATCAACTCCGATTCCATGAAGATGTCTGTTGGAAACGCTTTCTTTTTGTCTGCAATCCGCTCCAGCAGTGCCTTCGCGCCGCGCCTGCCCATCTCCGCCAGCGGCTGGCGCACCGTGGTGAGAGAAGGCGTGGAATACGCCGCGGATAGAATATCGTCGAATCCCACCACCGAAACGTCTCCCGGCACGCTCAGTCCCGCATCCTTTAGCGCGCGAATGGCGCCGATCGCGGAAATGTCATTGAAGCAAAACACAGCGGTGAAGTCGCGCGTTCTTTCCAGCAACGCCTGCATCGGCTTAAAGCCGATCTCCGGCGCCATGGGGTGCTGCCCGGCCTTGGTTGACCATCCTGCCGCGTCGATGCGGATCGCCAGATCCGGATCCAGCTTCAAATCCATCTCCCGGGCCACCTGCTGAATGCTTTCCCAGCGGAACTCCGAGTCGGGAATCGCGCGCGGGCCGCGCATGATGGCAATCCGCCGGTGGCCCAGCTTGTACAAATGAGCCAACGCCTGCTGCACCGCCTGGTGATGATCGAGAACGATATTTGCGACCTTGTCTGCCGAGCAATGCGCCGAAATGGCTACTACCGGCACCGGTACCGCAAGCTCTTCCACGGACGTATTGAGCAGCAGAAGGCCGTCGACCGCGCGCTCCACCAGCATCCGGGGATACTTTTCGATCAACTCCGGCTTCCAATCGTGGCACGCGGTGAAATAGAAGTAATGGGCCGCGGTCAGCTCCTGCACCACGCCGCTCATCACGCGCGTAAAGTAGCCTTCGCTCAGGTCCGGCGCCAATACTCCCACGCTCATGGATCGGCTTTGCCGCAGCGACCGTGCAAAATAGTTGGGCCGGTAGTTCAGCCGTTCCGCAGCTTCAACCACCCGCTTGCGAGTTTCCTCCGGGATGGATTTGGCGCTCGGCGAGTTATTCAGCACAAGGGAAACCGTCGTCTGGGAGAGCTCCAGATGATCGGCCAGCATGCGCAGGTTCACATGACCTGGCGCCAGCGTCGTCTTTCCCTTTGTCATGTTGGAGTTGTACCATGCGAACCCGTAAAGAAGGTAGACGTATTCCTGGCTAGTACATCGATTTTCTGATCACAATGTGATCCATGACACTTCGAAAAGGCTCATTTTTGCTGTGATTTGGCTTCTTTACCCCCGCCAGGTCCGCCGCGCCTCCCGCGGCCGGCTCAGGCGTCATCGCGTTTTCCACCCGTATGCGCTTGATTTTGCTTCCTTGTAACCTCGCGTTCATAATTGCCCGGTAGCCTGACGACTGTGGACGCCACTGTGCCTGAGATTCGTATCTCCCAGCCCCAGACTCAACCGGAAGCCGCCTTGACTCCTCCACAGGCATCCGCCCCAGTGCCTCCGCCGGAGCACTCGGCCATTCGCCGCTTCCTGCTCGCGCGGGGCAACTCTGCCATCGCCGACCGAGTCTTCCGGGCGCTCATGATTCTGTGCGCGCTCAGCATCTTTGGCATTGTGGTCCTCATTGCATGGCAGTTAATCGAGCGATCCCAGCTCTCCTGGCAAGCCTTCGGATTCAACTTCTTCTGGAAAACTTACATCGACCCGACGACCGGTCTTCCTTCCTACTGGGACCCGGTCAACGGCTACTTCAGCGCATTGCCATTCGTCTACGGCACTCTGGTCTCCTCGCTTCTCTCGTTGCTGCTGGCGGTTCCTCTGGCGATCGGCGTCGCCATTTTCCTCACCGAAATGTGTCCCGGACTTCTCCGCGCGCCACTGGCCTTTTTGACCGAGTTGCTGGCCGCAATTCCCAGCATCATTTACGGATTGTGGGCCGTCTTCGTCCTCGTGCCGCTGCTCCGCCATTACGTGAACCCCTTCCTCATTAAGAGCCTGGGATGGACCGGATTCTTTGACGACAGCAATCCCACCGGTCTCGGCTTTTTCGCCTCAGCCGTCATTCTCGCAATCATGATTCTGCCCATTATCTCCTCGCTCACGCGCGAGGTAATGACGGCTGTGCCCCACTCGCAACGCGAAGCGGTGCTGGCCCTTGGCGCCACGCGCTGGGAGATGATTCGCATGGGCGTTCTGCGCAACGCCCGCGTCGGCATCGTCGGCGGCGTTATTCTCGGCCTCGGCCGCGCGCTCGGCGAAACCATGGCCGTCACCATGGTCATCGGCAACACACCAGAGATTCATCGTTCCTTGCTTGCCAATGGCGCCTCGATGGCCTCCGTCATCGCCAACGAATTCACCGAGGCCGTAACCGACATGCACCTGAGCGCGCTCATCGAGATTGGCCTCGCGCTCTTTATCGTCACCATTATCGTGAACGCAATTGCCCGCCTGCTCGTCTGGGCGGTCACGCGCGGAGCACCGGCAACCCAACGTTGAGAAACAGAAACAGGTCAGGCAATCGCTGAAGAAGAGGATCCCGAGAAAGGAAATAGAAGACCAAGTGCGGCAGGAATTCAAAACGCGTACACGCCTCCGCGGGGTGGTTGACAAGGCCGCGACCTTTCTGGCGGTGTTGTCGACGCTGCTGGTGATCCTGCCGCTGGTCGCGATCTTCATCTACCTCATCATCAAAGGCGCCAGCTCGCTGAATCTCGATTTCTTCACCAAGATTCCCGCGCCGGTCGGCGAGTCGGGCGGCGGAATGGCCAACGCCATTGTCGGCTCGGTCACACTGCTCGCACTCGCCAGCCTCATCGGAGTTCCCGTCGGCATCGGCGGCGGCGTTTACCTCGCCGAGTTTGGCCGCGGCACCAAGTTGGCCAACGCCATCCGCTTCACCGCCGACGTGCTCAACGGCGTTCCTTCCATCGTGATGGGCCTCGCTGCTTACTCGCTCATCGTCGTGCCGCAACATCATTTCTCTGCTTTTGCAGGCGGCATTGCGCTGGGCATCATGATGATCCCCACCATCTGCCGCACCACTGAGGAAATGCTCCTCATGGTTCCCCATGCTGTGCGCGAAGCTGCTCTGGGACTCGGTGTTCCCAACTGGCGCTCGGTTATCTCCATCACCGTCAAGACCGCCTCGCCCGGAATCATCACCGGCTGCATGCTGGCCTTCGCCCGTGTCGCCGGAGAAACCGCGCCTCTCATTTTCACCGCGCTGGGCAACGATTTCTGGAGCACCAGTCTCAACGAGCCCATCGCCGCTCTGCCCCTGCAAATCTATGTCTACGCCATCTCTCCCTACGACGACTGGCACCGGCTGGCCTGGGCGGGAGCGCTGGTTTTGATTGTTCTCATTGTGCTTGCCGTCTCGCTGGTCCGCTTTGTCACCAGCCGGGGCGTCTTGAAAGGGACAAGTTAAAACGGCATTTCTCCTTCGAGATTGCCGTCTTGAGTTTTGAGATATGGGCCGCTTTCTTGATGAAATCGGCCTCGCGATGTTTCGATTTCAGCCAAGGTAAGAAGGAGAAATGCGCACGTGGGAGTCGGAATCGAAGTTACGAACCTGAATGCGTGGTACGGCACCAACCACACGCTGCAGGACATCAATCTGAATATCCCCGCGAATCACGCCACGGCCCTCATCGGCCCCTCCGGCTGCGGCAAAAGCACCTTTGTGCGCTGCCTCAACCGCATGCACGAGACCAATCCCATCGCCCGCGTCACCGGCACCGTCCGCATCGGCGACCTCGATATTTATAACGACACCACGCCTGTCGAAATCCGGCGCCGCGTGGGCATGGTCTTCCAACGCCCCAATCCTTTTCCGACCATGTCCATCTACGACAACGTTTCCGCCGGCCTCAAGCTCAACGGCTACTCCCACCGCCAGTCCCTCGACGAAGTCGTCGAAAAGTCCCTCAAGAACTCCGCGCTTTGGGACGAGGTCAAGGACGACCTGAAGAAAAAATCCGGCGCCAGCCTCTCCGGCGGGCAGCAACAGCGCCTCTGCATCGCCCGCGCTCTCGCCGTCGACCCCGAGGTCCTGCTCATGGACGAGCCGGCCTCGGCGCTTGATCCCGTCTCCACCTCCAAGATCGAGGATCTCATCTTCCAACTAAAGTCGCAGTACACGATCGTGATTGTGACGCATAATATGCAGCAGGCGGCCCGCGTGGCAGAGAATACCGGCTTCTTCCTCAACGGCCGCATGGTCGAGTTCGATTCGACCCACAAAATCTTCACCAATCCTTCTGACAAGCGCACGGAGGATTACATCACGGGCAGGTTTGGATGACACGCATACGTTTTCAACAGAGCCTGGAAGACCTGAAGGAGAATCTCCTGGTCATGGCCGGGCTCGCCGAGCAGGCGATCCAGCGCGCCATTGAGGCTTACCGGGTCCGCGATCTTTCCATCTGCGACCTGGTCAGCCGTAGCGAGATCGCCATCAACCGCATGGAGCGCGACATCGACCAGGCCGCGCTCGACCTGCTCGCCATGGAGCAGCCGATGGCCATCGATCTCCGATTCATTTTGAGCGTCATCAAGATCAACGCCGATCTGGAGCGAGTGGGCGACGCCGCTAAAAGCATCAGCGATCGCGTCCGGCACATGGAGCGGCTGGGCGCCGTCGATCTCCCCGTCGACATTCCTCGCATGGCCTCAATGGCCGCCGACATGGTGCGCAAAAGCCTGCAGGCCTTCATCGAAGGCGACGCCGAGCTGGCCCGCGGCGTGCTCACCATGGACGATGCCGTCGACCAGATGAATCGCGCCGCCTTCCGCGCGCTTACAAAAGTCATGGAAGAGCAGAGCCATCTCGCGCCGCAGGCCCTCAACGCGCTCATGATCTGCCGCAGCCTCGAGCGCGTCGGCGATCACGCCACCAACATCGCCGAGGACGTCATCTTCTGGGTGCAGGGCGCCGATGTCCGCCACCACAAGAGCGTAGCGAAAGCAGCCGCCAATGCCGCAGCCGCCGCAGCGGCGGCCGAAAACGGGCCGGCCGCACCTACCGCCGCAACACCCGGCGCCGCAAACCCGGACGGCACCGTGCCCATCGACACCGCTCCGGCCAAAAGCTGAACCCGAATACTCGCAAGCCTGGATTTTCGCAACGACGCCGTTGCCCCATCCTTCCGGCGTTCTTTGCCGGGAGGGTGGGAGAGCACGGACTCCCGAATCCCCAGCGAAAAGACCCCGCTCCCGACAGGCTGTTACGAAACAGAGTGACAAGAAGTGGAATAGATGGAAGATGCCCCTGCGAGAGCGAGGGGCAAAGGAGCGAGGTTGTCTGCCGAGCTTATGACGGAAGCGCTTCGGCCATTTCTTCGAGGATTGCCTGGGCTGCCTGGGCCGGGTTCGGCGCCTGCGTGATGGGGCGGCCGACGACGAGGAAACTGGCGCCGTTGCGGATGGCGTCGGCAGGAGTAGCAATGCGCTTCTGATCGTCGATATTGGGACCGGAGGGGTTGGCGCCGGCGGGGCGAATGCCGGGGACGACGAGAATTCCTGAGGGGCCGGCGAGACTGCGGAGAGCGGCGACCTCCTGCGGGGAACAGACGAAGCCGCGAATGCCGGCCTCGAGACACATTTTGGCCAGAAGCTCAACCTGATGAGCGGGCGAGTGATCGATGCCGCCCGCTTTGAGTGCAGCAGCGTCGATGCTGGTGAGCACTGTGACGGCGAGGAGTTCGGGCGGGTTGGCGACGCTGTCGAGTGCGGATTTTGCCGCGGCCAGCATTGCCGGCCCTCCTGCGGCGTGAACGTTGATCATGCGCACGCCTAATGTTGCGGCCGAGCGGACTGCTCCGGCGACGGTGTTGGGAATGTCGTGGAACTTGAGGTCGAGGAAGACGGAGTAGCCGCGCGCGACGAGAGGCTCGATGACGGCAGGCCCGGCGGCGGTGAAGAGCTCCAGCCCAACTTTGAACCAGTGGCAGGTTCCTTCGAGACTTTTCACCAACTCATCCGACGCAGCCGCGCTGGGCACATCGAGCGCGACGATGAGGCGCTGGCGCGCGGCGTCTAGTTTGTGCCCCTGCGGCGTAGCGGAGACTGACGAGTTCAGCCTTTCGGAGATGGGCATACTTCGATCCTAACGGATTGTGGGCGATACGATAAGAGAGTGCGGAAACCGGCGTTGAGGGTGGGATCGTTCGGAATGCGTTGGCGGGTGATCGGGATTCTATGGTTGGCTGCGGCTGGCGCAGCCTGGGCGGCGGGTGTGGATACCAACCCGATGAATTACGACCCGCAGGTTCGGGCCGCCTACAAGGATTTCTACAATCTGGATTACACCGGTGCGGTTGAGATCCTCGAGCGCTATCACGGCGCGCACAAGGGCGACCCCCAGGCAACGGCGTACCTGGTGGACGCGCTGGTGTTTCAGGAGCTTTACAACGAGGACCTGCTCGATACGACTTTCTACGCCAACGACGGTTTTTTGACGGGGCGTCACGCCACCGTTGAGGACGAAAAGAAGCGTGACCAGATTTTTGCGCTTGCGGATGAGGCTGTCGAGGAGGCGAATTGGCGGTTGAGCCAGAATCCCAACGATGTGAATGCGCTGTTTGCGCGCGCCTGGGTGCGCAGCCTGCGATGCACCTACGTGGCCATGGTGGAACGGGGATATGGAGCGGGGTTCCGGCTGGCGACGAAGGCTAGGGACGATGCCGCGCGAGTGCTGGAGCTGGATCCGAATTATGTTGACGCGAAACTGATCACGGGGGTCTACGAGTATGTGGTTGGGGCGCTGCCGTGGCCCTTTAAGTTGATGATCGGCTTTGCCGGAATTACGGGATCGAGGGCGACGGGCCTGGAGATGCTGCGCGACGCCGGCAACCGCGGCGTGCTGACCGGACTTGATGCGCGAACAGCGATCGCGCTTTTTTTGCGCCGCGAGGGGAAGTACGACCAGGCCATCGAGGTGGTGCGGCAACTGAAGAATGAGTATCCGCACGATTTTCTTTTTTGCCTGGAAGAAGCCAACCTGCGCAAGGATGCCGGTGAGGGCATGCGAGCCGTGGATGCGTACCGGCAGATCCAGACTGACAACGCGAAGCCGGGCTACTTTGCCGAGGCGCGGATGGAGCTGGCCGACTTTGGGCTGGGCGATGCGCTGCGTGGACAGCGCCACTACGATGATGCGGCCGAGGCCTATGAGCAGGCTGCGGCGACGCGCGGAGCGGGGCTGGAGCTCAAGATTCGGTCGCTGCTCGATGCCGGAGAATCCCGCGATGTGAGCGAGCAGCGCCAGCTTGCGTTGCGGGATTATCAGGCGGCGATTGACGCGGGACCGAGCACGTCGCGCGCCGACCAGGCACGGAGGTACTTGCGCGCTCCGTATACAGGAAACTGAAAGGTGCAGGGATTAGGGATTAGGGACCAGGGATTAGAAAAACCTCCATCATTGCTGCAGTTTGCGCATGATGGCCACGAGCATTCGGCTCACTTCATTTGTCAGGTTATCGGCTGCTTTTCTCAATTCTTCTTTGCCGTAGCCCAGGCCCGATGCAATCACAAGTTGGGTTTGAATCTCGCAAATCGATCCGCGGGCATGACCGAGAGACTGAACGTACTCTCCTCTCGTGGATCGCCCGTAGCCTTCGGCGATATTGCTGGCGACAGAAACCGCTGCTCGCCGCAATTGACTGGTAAGACCATATTGTTCGACGACCGGGAATGAAGAGGTGAATCTGTAAATTGCCAGGCTCATCTGAACTGCGCGTTGCCAAACTATGAGATCCTTGAAAGCCGTCCCCATGTGCCACTCCGTCTCCTCGACCTGCCGTCAAGGACCATTCGTGGAAGGATAGCTCAAGCGTTGAAGCATTTTTTGTGCTTGCGAGCACAAGAACAGGAATAGAGGTAGGGACCTGGGATTAGGGGGAAGGGATCAGAAGCGAGAGGCGCGATGGAACCGGACTGGGCGCGGATTCGTATGATAAGAGCAGCGGGCCTGTTCCTCGGGAGGGATTGATCATGGCGGCGTTCTGTCAGAATTGTGGAAATGCATTGCATCCGAGCGCGCGATTCTGCACGGGTTGCGGCGGGGTTGTGCCCATGGCCACCGCGATACCGGGCCGTCCGCTGCTGCGGCCCCACGTGGGACGCGTGATTGGCGGCGTTTGCATGGCGCTGGCGCAGTCGAACGGCTGGGACGTGGCCGTGGTCCGGATTCTCGCGGTAGTCGGGTTCTTCTGCTCGAGCGGGTTGGTCGGCGTGGCCTACGTGGCCGCCTGGATCGGGATTCCCGAAGAAATGGCTCCGTATCCTGGGCCGTATCCGGGGGCGTATCCGCCTCAGATGTGACTGGCTCAGGTGTAACTGGCTCAAGTTTGATTGGTTCAAATATGAACGGCGAGTACGTTTCCGGCGACGCCCGATTGAGTTTCTGTGACGCGGGCGAGGGGTTGCCGGTTGTCCTGCTGCATCCCACACCTCTCGATCGTGATTATTGGCGTCCGCTGACGCGGGAGCTTGCGGGGATTCGCGCGGTCGTTCCCGATTTGCGAGGGCACGGCTGTTCGGAACTGGGATCGGGGCTGCCGACGGGCGGATTCGCGAATGTGCCGAGCGCGCCGGTGCTGACCATGGCGCAGCTTGCTACCGATGTTTTGGCGCTGCTTGATCATTTAGGAATTTCGAAGGCTGTTTTTGGCGGATGCTCGATCGGCGGATACCTGCAGCTGGAGTTGTGGCGGAGGGCGCCGCACCGCATGCGCGGAATGATCTTCGTCTGCTCGAAACCGCAGCCGGATGCGGAGGCAAACCTGGCCAAGAGGATGGAGACCATCGCGCGGGCGCGAGCGGATGGCGTTGAAGCGCTCTTCGACGGCATGGCGCAGAGCACGGTTGCGCCGTCGGTTCGGCGCGAACGCCCCGAAGTGGTCGCGGAAGTGCGCGCGCAGATGAAGCTGACTGCCGAGGCCGTGGTTGCGGTGCAGGCGGGGCTGGCGGCGCGGCCGGATTCGGTTTCCACTGTGGCGACGATTCGCGTGCCGGTGCTGGCGATTGCAGGCGCCGAGGACGCCAACGTGACGGCAGCGGATATGGAGGCGTTTCGTGCGGCTCCGGGCGGATGCGAGTTGCACGTGATTCCATGCGCCGGGCACTTCGCCGCTTACGAACAGCCGAAGAAGGTGGCCGCGATTGTGGCGCCGTGGCTGCGGCAGTTTGAGGCCTAGGTTCGGTCCGCTCTTCGCGCTCAGCGCGCTGCTGATAGAATTCGGCACGAAGCCGGGCGAAATGGAACCGGGCTTCGGGAGAAATCCGATGAACAAAGTTGTCCTAAAGAATGCGGGCAGGCGCGAATTTCTGCGTGCTGCACCTCTGGCAGCCGCCGCGGGAATCACCTTGGCGAATTCGTCGTTTCTCGCTCCAATGGCAAGCGCACAGGGCGCGGCCAACGTAGGCCCTGCGGGATTCCAGTTGTTTCGCGCGCAGGAGATTCAGGACGACGCGAAGGCGCTTGTGGGCAGCCCGGGCAACAACAATCTGGTCCAGGGGAAGAATTTTGCCGTGGTGCTGACGGTGGAGACGGCAAAGAGCGCCAAGGAATTCGAGTGGCACGAGGGGCGCGACCATATTTTATTGGTTTTGGACGGGGAGACGGTTTACCAGGTAGGTGGGACGCCGAAAGGCGCGCACAGTATTGGGCCGGGCGAGTGGCATGCGCCGGAAGCAGAGGGCGCGACGACGATGACGCTCGAGAAGGGCGATATGCTGGTGATCCCGCGCGGCACTCTGCACAAGCGGAGCACCGCGGGAACCGTGACGTTTACGCTGATTTCGCCGCAGGCGGCGTAAAGACAGAGACCAGGGAACAGAGAACAGAGAGCGGCTAGCAGGCAACAGCTCGCAGCTGAGAGCTGGCGACTGAAAGCTGTCCGCTAGCGGCTGCGCATCTTCGCGAGCAGGCGCAGGATTTCAAGGTAGAGCCATACAAGCGTGACGATGATGCCGAATGCGGCGTACCACTCCATGTACCTGGGCGCGCCGTAGGCTACGCCCTGCTCGACAAAGTCGAAGTCGAGAACGAGGTTGAGCGCGGCGACGGTGACGACGATGAGGCTGAAACCGATGCCGACGATGCCATTGCCATAGACGGAGCTGAAGAACGGGATGTGGAAGAAGCTCAGGAGCATCTGGGCCATGTAGAAGAGGAAGATGCCGCCCGTGGCCGCGACCACGCCGAGGCGAAACTTCTGCGTGACCTTGATGACTCCGGTCTTGTAAAGGAATAACAGGACGAAGAGCGTGCCGAAGGTAAGAGCGACGGCCTCCATGGCGATGCCGGGATGTTGCAACTCGAACATTGCGGAAATGCCGCCCAGCACGAGCCCCTCGAGCAGGGCATAGATGGGCGCGGTGACCGGCGACCATTCCTTCTTGAAGATAGTGATAAAGGCAAAGATGAGGCCGCCGATGACGCCGATCATGATGGCCGGAACCGCGAAGCTCATCAGGTCGTGCGTCTGCATGAACGAGTTCCACGTCCAGGCGGCGGTGGCTACGACGCACAGGAGCAGAATGCCGGTCTTGTTGATGGTGCCGCTGAGAGTCATGCGCGCCGAAGCGTCAACCAGCGGGCCGCCGTACTGGCTTTTCTGAAAGTCGCTGAAGGTGTTCTGGCCGAGGGCAGGATTTGCAGTCTTGAATAGTGCCATTGAAATTACTCCGTGGTGCCGGGCAAGGTTGCGGAATCACCAGGCTCGTGCAGGTAGCCTGAAGTTCTCTTTCAATTCTAAATCCAGCATACAAACCGAGCACCTGGCCGAGACCCAGTGCAAGAAACGTTCCCCATGTCTCTGGGTGCTCACGAACAGCACTCGGTCCAGAGGGCGAGGCCTCGCACTTGAAACCCGCGAACGCGCCAAGGCTGCTCCTAGGCAATCGAGGCTCTTCGTGTGCGCGAATAAATTGAAGGCGCGCCGAGAAAATACCACACAGCAACGCCAACGTCGCAGATGGCGCATCCGGCAGAGGACGTGGGAACGAAAGGCACGATTAGGTTGCCGTAGAAGTGGTGCACCACATCCCAGGCGGTATGCAGAATCCAGGCAATCCCGATGAACCGGTAATCTTTGAATCCCCAGTACGCGAGCGCCGTGATCGCCGCGCAAAACACGAACTCCCAGATGCCCAGTCCTCCGTTCAGATAAGCGGCCCCGGCGCCTGCGACGATAATGGCGCTGAAATTGCGCCGGTTGGGCTCTTTGAAAAGAGAACACGCAGCAATAAAGATCCCGGCCACCACAAGGGGCGCGATCAATTGGGGAATCGTCAACACGGATTTACCTGGAATCATCATTAAGGCCTCTTCATAACTTCCTGCGTTCATCTGCTTTCTCGCGAGCGATGCGCGACGGCCGCGAGTCCCATTCGAGACTTGGGAGGGCGTGACCCTTCAATCGTCCAGCGCCTGCACGCCGAACTCGCTTTCGTAGCGCGCGACGGTGGACATCAGGTTCTCGATGGCGGCAACGGGCTGAATGCCGCCGCGCGCGCCCTGGGCCATGCAGTTCATGGCGGCGGCGGCGCAGGAGAAATCGAGTTGGCGGTCGAGCGGCCAGTCGCGCAACAAGCCGTAAATGAATCCGGCGCGAAAGATGTCGCCTGCGCCGGTGGTGTCGACCACGGGCACGCGATAGGCTGCGCTGTGAAGCAACTGCTTGCCGTCCCAGGCGAGCACGCCGTCTTCGCCGAGGGTTGCAGCGCTCAAGCGGCATCCGTAGCGCGACTGCATGCGGCGCAGGGCGCGCTCGAGGTTCGAGTCCTCCATCAAGCGGCAGGAGAAATCCTCGCTCACGATCAGATAGTCGATATTGGCGACCAGCTCTTCGATGCCGGGATAGGTGTCATCGAGATCGGCGACAACGGGAATTCCTGCGGCGCGGGCCCAGCTTGCGGCCTGCGTGGCCGCGGCGGTGTCGTGGCCGTCCACATGCAGCACGCGGGCATTCACGATCCATTCGCGGCGAAGGTCCGACGGCTGAAGAACCATCTGCTCGTTGCGCTGACAGATGACGGTGCGCTCGCCGGCGGCGTCGATGAGGATGACGTTGTGCAGGCTGGCGCCTCCGGGAACAGTGACGATTTGCGCTTCGGCGCCCACGCGGCGAAAGGCTTCCTTGTGCAGGCGCGCCGCATCGTCGTCGCCCAGCTTGCCCACGTAGCGGGTGCGCAGGCCCCAGGTTTGGCAGGCCACAACGGTGGTGGCTACCTGGCCGCCGGGCTGCACGGATCGGCTGCTGTATTGGACTTTGGAACTAGGCTCCGGGAATTTGTCGAGCGGGATGAGGGTGTCCGTGGCGTTGAGGCCGACGCCGACGACATCAACAGGATCAATCGGTGGCAACTGAGTCACACGGATATTGTAATGGGCTGGCGGAAGAAGGTGAGTGCGCGGAGAAAATGAGGGCCAAATGCTGTACGCTCAATGTATTCTTTTGGTTTTGGATTTGACTTGTGGCTGAGCCAAAAACTTCGCGTCCGTTTTATCGTCCGCAGGCAGGCGGTGAACTGCATTGCGGCGGCGTCTCGCTGGAATCGCTGGCCAGGCGATTCGGTACGCCGCTTTATGTTTATTCTGCCAATCAAATTGCCGAGCGGCTGGCGATGTTTCAGCAGGCGCTTGCTGGGCGGGATCATCTGGTTTGCTATGCGGTGAAGGCCAACTCCGCGCTAGCGATTCTGAAGCTGCTGGCGAAGCGCGGCGCGGGATTCGACATCGTCTCCGGCGGCGAACTCGAGCGCGTAATGGCGGCGACGCCGGAAGCTGCCGGGCGCGTGGTTTTTTCCGGCGTCGGGAAAACGGCCGCGGAGATTGACGCGGGGCTTAAGGCGGCGATCCTGGCATTCAACGTGGAGAGCGAGGCCGAGCTTGCACTGCTGGCGGCGCGGGCGCGCAAGCTCAAGATCCGCGCGCGCTTTGCACTGCGCGTGAACCCGGACGTCTTCGCCGATACGCATCCGTACATCTCCACCGGCTTGCGCGAGCACAAGTTCGGCGTCGACATTCGGCGCGCGCGCGCGATCTACAGGAGCGCGGCGAAAGATCGCTGGCTCGAGGCGTATGCAGTGAGCGTTCACATCGGGTCGCAGATCCGGTCTGCCGATCCTTTTGGCGCGGCGATTGCGCGGGTGAGCAAGCTGGCGATGCAACTAAGGGAAGACGGAATCACGCTCAAGGCGATCGATGCGGGCGGCGGCCTGGGCATCGACTACCACGATGGCGCGTTTGATGCGGCGGGCAAAGTGGAGGAGTACGCCGAGGCGCTGAATCGTGCGCTGGGTGAATTCGACGGCCGATTGCTGATTGAGCCGGGGCGATTCCTGGTGGCGCAGGCCGGCGCGCTGGTGACGCGCGTGCTCTACGTGAAGCGCAACGGCAAAAAAACTTTCGTGATTACCGACGCGGCCATGAACGATTTGATCCGGCCCGCGCTTTACCAGGCGCACCACGAGATTGTTCCCGTGCGGCCGAGGGCAGGAAGGGCGTGCGTTGTGGACGTGGTGGGGCCGGTGTGCGAGTCCGGCGACTTCTTTGCGCGCGATCGCAAGCTCGTGCCGGTTGAGCCCGGCGACCTGGTGGCATTGCTCGATGCCGGGGCATACGGAATGGTGCAAAGCTCGAATTACAATTCGCGTCCGCGCGCGGCGGAGGTGCTGGTGGAGGGCGCGAAGGCGCGGCTCATCCGGCGGCGCGAGACGATGGCCGATTTGCTGGCGACAGAGCGCGTCTAGCACAGTAAGAGTGCTGCATTGTCCGACGGAATCCAGGGGCCGAGGCAAGACGACTGAATCTTCGGGGCGCATTGCATGATGACGATGAAGGCGACAGAATTTGAGTTTCGTCACCAACCGCTCCTTCGCTTCCTCGTTGTCGGCACGGCTTTTCTTACGTATCTTTTCGATCCTGTCGATGTTGTCTGGCGAATTGTGGAGCATCGGCCCGACGCCAGGCTACTTGAGCGCCTGTACTTTGCTTTCGCCACGGCGTTGATCGGCGCCGGCGCCGCGCTTTGCACCGCGGCGGTCGCGTCTGCGCCAATCACACCGGAAAACAGTGGGCGTCGTCCGCGCATTCGCCCGTCGGGGCATATTGGCAGCGTTCTTTTTGCAGTTGGGGTCGCGTCGCTCGCGCCTTTTCCAGGGGCCGTGATTCTCTTGCTGGGCGAGTCTCTACTTGCTCTTCGACTGATTTTGTTGGAGCGATCCTTTGGCCACGACCGGGATCCCCGGCCCGCTTCGCCTACCTCGTGGCTTCGAGCCATGCGCGAGGAATCCGCGAAGTGGGGCATTTTCCTGATGATGATCGTCTTTACGTGGCTGTTGATTGACCGTGTGGCCGAATTGCTTGCCGTCGCCAGCCTGGTGGTCTGGGCTGCGCTTAACTTCCGGTCATTCAGGCGCCGCGCAACTCTCTGAGGAAGTCCGATAGGTCTTCGTCTCGCGTTCGGAGGCTGAGACAAACAACCTGGAATTTCCTAGGGTGCCTTGCGGCGGAAGCCGTAACTACTGGTGCACGCCCGAGGCGGCGACAAAGCCGGCAGTCTGAGTTGGAGACGTGCTGTTGGATGGCGGGGCAGCGAAGCTGGATCCATTGGCGTTGAGTGCGGTGGAGTAATCGGGACCGAGGCCGAGACTCTTGAGCGCGCGCGGATCGGGCATCAGCTTGGTTTGCCAGCCATGATCGGCCTGATACTTCTGCATTGCGGCGACGGTGGTGGAGTCCCAATCGCCGTTCGGGTCGGCGGTCATGTAGTGTTCGCGAACGAGGGCCTGCTGTATCTGCGTGACCCGATCGGGATCAATGGCTTGCTGGCCGCGCGCGCGGCGCGATTTGTGGCGGCTGTGCGAAACCTTGTGCGTGCTGGCGCCAGAGTGGCTGCTCGCGGAACTGTGGCGCAAGGATGAAGCAAACGCGGGCGGCACAAGCAGGGCCGCGGAAATCAGAAGTGCCAATCCTCGACGAAATGAAGGCATCTTAACGCCGCCTGAATTACTCGAAAATTTCAAGAACTCTTCGTAGAAGTTTAGCCAAGGGCTAGAAATGGGGCAAGGGGAAAACGAAGCAAGCGCATTAACCTGATTACTTTGGAAACCAGCGCCGGAAGCGGGGAAAAGAGCGGTTCCGCAGTTCTTGTAGCCATTTCCCGCCTCGGTGCAGGGTGGATTTTCCTTAAGGGAAAATCCACTTGGCCTCCATGGCTCGAGAACGCTGCAATTGCGGAACCGCTGGCCGCCTCCGGCGCCAGTGCAATGCGCTATAAGGTGCCGCCGATATAGTTGATTCCTTGTTCGGGATGATGCGGGTCGATCACTTCGAAGACCACATCATCGCCGGTTTTGAGTTTGCTGACCACGGCATCGAATTGATCCTTGTTGGAAGTTGTCTGCCGGTTGACATGGGTAATGACCAGGCCCGGTTCGAGCCCCTGTAGGTCAGCAAAGGAGCCGGGGCGGACCGATTCAACGATGACGCCGGCGGTATGAATGCGCTTGACCGTTTCCGGCGGGGCTTCCTGGACGACTATGCCGAGCTTGGCTTCGCCCGCGCCGACGACGCTGTTGTCAGCGCTCTCAGGCTGCGGATTGTTGACATCGGCGAAGACGGTATCGCGATCGCCGATGGTGACTGTGGTGTCCTTTGGTTTGCCATCGCGAATGTAACCGAGACGGATCGTCGATCCGGGCCTGCGGCTGGCAATTTCGTTGACCAGATCGTCACCGTCCTTGATGGAGCGTCCATCGACCGCGACGATGATGTCGCCGTCCTCGAGGCCGGCTTTATCCGCAGGGCCGCCAGGCTGCACTCCCGAGACGATTACGCCGTTCTTGAAACCGTACACGCGATTCACTGAGCCGGAGAGTCCCTCTTTGAACGAGATACCGATGGAGCCGCGCGTGACCTTGTGGCTGGAGCCGATGAGGTCGTTGTAGACGTCGACAACGGTGTTCGAGGGCATGGCGAAGCCGATGCCCTGATAGCCGGCCGATTGCGTGTAGATGGCGGTGTTGACGCCGATGACCTCGCCGTTCATGTTCAGCAGCGGGCCGCCTGAGTTGCCGGGATTGATGGCCGCGTCTGTTTGGATGAAGTGCTGGAACTGGCCCGGAACTCCCTGCTCGATGGTGCGATTCTTAGCGGAGATGATGCCTGCGGTGACGGTTTGCGCCAGCGCGAATGGACTGCCGATGGCTTCGACCCAGTCACCAACCTGTGCCGTGTCGGAGTTGCCCATCTTGACGGTGGGAAGCGGCGTGCTGGTGTCGATTTTGATTACCGCAAGATCGGTGGCTTTGTCGAAGCCGATGACGCGTGCGGGACGGCCGAGGTCCTGCGTGTCGGGATCGGTGGAGAGCTTGACGTAGATCTTGTCGGCTTTGTCGATGACGTGATCGTTGGTGATGATGTAGCCCTTGGCGTCGACGATGAAGCCTGAGCCGAGTGACTCCTGCACCTCGCCGTTGTCGCCGCCGTCATCGGGCCCGGGAGCCTGGCCGCCGAAGAAGCGGTTGAAGAAGTTCTGGAAGTCGTCCTGCCCCTGACCCTGCTGACCGTTGTCCTGATCGCCGTCGCCGGGATTTTGGCCGGGGTTCTGCTGGTTGGGCTGGGAGCGGAACTGATGGAAGTTGCGACGGCCGCCTTTGTCCGACTGCTTGGGCAGCGTCTGGGTATTGATGTTCACGACTGCCGGTCCCACCGCTTTGGCGATGCGCACAAAGTCGTTGGGCGGGGTGGGCGTGGTGACGACTTTGAGGGGGGTGGCATTGGTGCTGCTGTTCTGAGTTTCCTGGCCGCGGACTCCGTGAGCGGCATACGATCCGGCCAGGACGGCGGCGGAGACGGTGGCGAGCAAGATGAAGACGGAGGCGAGACGGCGCGAGCGAAGCCGTTCGAAGAGCGATTTCATAGAGTTTACTGACCTCATAGGGCGCTTATGCCGTGGGCCGGCAAGCAGATGGCGCTACCTCTTCAGTATAGCCATTCGCGAGCGGGTGCGGCACTGGCTCTTCCGTGTGACACGAGAGCGTTGATGAAGACCAAGCTGCGTCCTGACTGATTAGACGAGGGCGGGAACAAAAGAGGCGCAGGAAGTGACGGCCGGCGGGGGGAAGCGGTGCTACTGGTCGACAGTTACTGATCGGCGGCCCATTCCAGCATGGCGAGGGTGAGAAGCAGCACACGCTTGAGCGCGAGCTCGCGGTCTTTCGAGGAGTACCATTCGCGCAGCGTGTGAGCATCGCCGCCGTCGCCGCCTGCTCCCATGGAGAGTGCAGGAACGCCGAGGGCAAGCGGAATGTTGGCGTCGGTAGAGCCGAGGCGGAGGTCGGTTCGCAGGCCGAGATGGCGGTCGACGGCTCGCAAAGTGGAAAGGAGCGGCGAATCGCTGGGCAGTTGCGCGGCGGGACGGTCGCCAATTTTCGAGACCGCGAAGGACAGGCGCGAGCGCGAACCTGCGCCGGCCGATTTGGCTTTTTCGTTCCAGTGATCGACGGCGTCTTCGACGGCGCGATGGAGAGCGACTTCAAGGCGGAGAAGTTGATTGGGGTCGGTGGAACGGAGGTCGATGTTGGCCTGAGCGCTTTCGGGGATCGAGTTGACGCTGATGCCGCCGCGAATGGTGCCGAGGTTGAGCGTGGTTCGCGGCTCATCGGGCAGCGGAGTTTCAGCGAGCGCGGCCAGTGCGGAGGCGATCGCAGCGATGGGGTTGGGAATGCCCGCGTCAGTAAAGCTGTGGCCGCCGGGCCCGGTGATGGCGACTTGATAGCGGCGGCTGCCAAGAGCCTGGGTGACGGCTGCTTCGGCGCCGGGGCCATCGAGAACGAGATGAGCGGCGATGCGGCCGGCGAGCGCGCTGTGCTCGTAGATATGGCGCACGCCGCGCAGGTCGCCCTCACCCTCTTCGCCGACGTTGCCGAGAAAGACGAGCGGGACGGGCAGGGCGAATTCCGGATTCGAGGGTCCCGCGTTCGAGGCGCGGGCGTGGAGAAGCGCGCTCGCGATGGCGAGCATCCCGGCCACACCAGCGGCGTTGTCGCTGGCGCCAGGAGCTTCGAGCCGATCGCCGTTGAGGACGGGATTGAGCGGAGTGGCGGCGGGGAAGACGGTGTCAATGTGTGCGGAGAGCAAAACGACGGGACCGGTGCTGTCGGCGGGGAGGTGTACGGCGGGCAAAGTGCCGAGGACGTTTCCGGCGGCATCGATTTCGACGCTGCTGAGACCGATCTGCTTGAATCGCCCGGCCAGCCATTGGGCGCGAGCCTGCTCGCCGTGAGTGGGCGCGGGAATCGCGACGAGCTCAACTTGCCAGTCCATGATGGTTTTGGGATTCGCGTGCAGCCATGCGAAGGCAGCGTGAATGGGCCTCTGCGAAGCGAGGGCTGTGACACGCGAGAACGCCGAGGCTGAAGACAGAACCGGCATCGAAGTGAATTCAGAGTAGCAGGAGAATAGCTTGCCCGTTCTCGTTTCGCGCGGAGTCGAGTCCACGATCAACTTAATCCTCTTGCTTGTTTGGCTTTTTTCTATCCCCACGCGCTGTTGTTTTAAGCATGGAGGGGCGCGCAGCAATGTCCTTGATGACGTCCTCAAGGGAATAAACTTGGCCGGCTGACACTTGAGCCTCACCGATGGCCAGGATTTGCAGCAGCGCCTGAGTCTCGCTTGCTTTTGCCGGTTTGAAACGCTCTTTTTGAGTCATAAGTTCTCCTCATCATATTCCACGGAGTGCAGGAAGAGGCCGCGTGCCGGCGCGGTGGGGCCGGCCTGGGACCGGGAGCGGGCGGCGAGGATGCGGGGAATCTCTTCGAGGGCGAGTTGGCCGCGGCCGACATCGATCATTGTGCCAACCAGGGTACGCACCATGTGGTGGAGGAAGCCGTCGCCGCGGACGCGGTAGACGAGAAGGTCGCCGGCATCGGTTGTGCGCTCGACCCAAGCCGAAGTGAGAATGGTGCGGATCGTTCCCGTCTTCACGGCCTTCGACCGCGCGTCACCAGTCAGGTCGCGATCGCCAGGTTCCTCTTCTTCGGAGAGGTTCCTATGCGATTGGTCGGGATCGGTTGCGGCGAAGCTGAGGAAGTCGTGCTCGCCAACGAAGAGGCGCGCGGCGGCCTGGAGAGCATCAAGCGAGAGATGCCAGGGGCAGGCGTAGACATAGCGGGCGAGGAAGGGCGAGCAATCGACGGCGCAAAGGATGCGGTACTCATAGGTTTTGGCGACAGCAGAGTGCCGCGCATGGAATGTGCTTCGCACGGTTCTGGTTTCGGAGACGCGAATCGATGGGGGGAGGGTGCGATTGAGCGCGCGGTGCAGGTTCTCTGGTGGTATGGGAGCGCGGAGAGCAAAGCTCGCAACCTGCGCCAGAGCGTGGACGCCGGCGTCGGTGCGGCCGGAGCCCTGGGGCAGAGGCGATTCGCCTGTGACACGGCCGAGCGCAGCCTGCAACTCGCCCTGGATGGTGGGCAGACCGGGCTGCACCTGCCAGCCCTGGAAGTCGGTGCCGTCGTAAGCCAGAGTGAGCTTCCAGGTTTGGAGGCCGGGATCGGTTTGAGGCTGATCGGTCACTGGGATCGCTGATTATCAGCGTACTCGACGAAGACGGGTGGGCAAGGATCTCCTCGAGGATCGAAAGGTGTGGCCCGGCGCGAAAGTCGAGTAGGTCTTGGTACGTTTTTGTACACGACTTTTCAGTTGTTGTGTTGAATCCACAATAGTTAGAGCGATAAACGGACTCTCGGCGACGCGTTAGAGTTGCGCTCGGGGCGGGTTTAGCAGTATTTTACTAACCAGTTAGTTAAATCAAGATTGGGTGGCTTGATTGCTGGTCCTGATGCCCAATGGAGCGGACATTGATAGGCTCTGGCCGTCGAAGTCTTCAGCGATTCTTTGATAAGGTTTGCTCGCGCGCACAAGGTTCCAGCACGCGGCGATCGTCTGCGAACGGGATCAGGCTCCGGAAACGAACTCCGGATTTGCGCGGATGAACCAGCGATTATGAGCGGATGAGCGGAATAAGACGAGTGCGGGGAACGATAGGGGTATCGATTTCGTAATCAAGGAAGAGCCTTCACAGGCAACGTGGAGGCGATAATCGTCTTGGCGAACATAGAGCGTTCTTCTGGGCGGGGCGAGTGAGTTGGTCTCGGCGAGGCAGATCGTTTCTGACACGGCAACGGGGCACGGCAACGGGGCACGGCAACCGGGCAGGGCAACCGAGCAGCGCAAACAAGAAGCGCAAACAAGCATCGCGAACTAACAGCGCAAACAAGCGGCGCAACCAAATGTGGAGAGGAAATATGCATTCTTACAGGACGGGTGTGAGTAGTGGGGAGCGGAGTGCACAGGGCAATGAACGCAAAGGAACGACGCAGGTAGATGCGGTGAGGAAAAGCGGCGAGCGGTTGCGCGCCTTTACTGTTGTGCTGCTGACCTTGGCGGCGACGATGCCGGCGGGTTACGGGCAAGCGACGGGCGCAGGCTCGAAGGGGCCTGACAAGGCAGCTTCGGCGCTGCCGTCGGCGCCGGTGCCTGTGGCGACACAGCCGTACCCGCTGCGCGAATCGAGCCGCGATTATTCCAAGCCGTTCGGGAGTTGGCTTCGCAATCCGATCGGCGTTTACGTGCCGACGAACATTCCCAAGTCGAGCTTTGAGAATTCCGTGCGGCTTTCGGACCTGGTGAAAGACGGCAAGATTTACCTGAGCCTGTCGGACGCGATCGCGCTGGCGATCGAGAACAACTACGACATTGCGATTGCGCGCTACAACCTGGATATCGCGGACACGGACATTCTGCGAGCCAAGTCCGGCGCGCCGATTCTCTTCGGAGCACCGTCGGGGCTGGTGACAGGAACGCTGGGCGGCTCGACTTCGACATTGTCGACGGGCGGGGGCCCCGGCGGAACGACGGTAGGTTCTGGCGGCGCGGGTTCCGGCGCAAGTGGATTGTCGGAGACAACGAACGGAGCGGGACCCTATCCGGAGAATCTCGATCCGAACGTTTCGGCGACGGTCGAGTTCGATCGCGACCACCAGCCTTCGACGAACTTCTTCACCGGCGGCACCAGCTCGACGAACCAATACAATTTTTCGTTCAACCAGGGCTTTGTGACTGGCACGAATCTGCAAATCGGCTTCAACAACGAATACGCCACCACCAGCAACTCGATTGCGGAGTTGAGCCCAGAGCTGTACTCGACTTTCAAGGCACAGCTGACGCAACACCTGCTGCAGGGGGCGGGAATCTGGGTAAACAAGCGCTTGATTTATCAGGCGATCAACGATCGGCGCATCACGGACTCCTCATTCCGGCAGCAGATTCTTTACACCGTAAACCAGGTGGAATCAATTTACTGGGGGCTGGTGCAGGCCTACGAGGACGTGCAGGCCAAAGAGCGGGCCCTGGACCAAAGCAACCAACTGCTGACCGACAACAAAAAGCAACTTGAAATCGGCACGATGGCGCCGCTGGATGTGGTGAACGCGGAATCGACGGTGGCCACCGACCAGCAATCGTTGATCAGCGCGCAGAGCGCACTGAACTACCAGCAGCAGGTCATCAAGCAGGCCATTGCGCGCAATCTCAACGATCCGGCGCTTTCGGCTGCGCCCGTCGTTCCAACCGATCGCGTAACCCTTGATGCGATTCCGGAAGAGAGCCAGCCGGTAGAGGCGCTCGTGCAGGAGGCGTTCCAGCAGCGGCCGGAGCTGGAGCAGGCGGTGCTGACCCTGAAGAACGACGAGATCACGCTGAGGGGCGCGCGCAATGCGCTGCTGCCGACATTCGACGTGTTTGGTTACTACTACGGGCAGGGAATCGGCGGCTCGATTAGCCCGAATTGCGGCGTGTCGGGGTTTTATCCGCCGAGCGTTTGCGACCAGGCACCGACAGGCTATGGGACCACTTTCCAACACTCGTTAAACAACTCCGCCCCGGACAAGGGTATGGGCTTCAATCTGACAATTCCGATTCGCAACCGCGAAGCACAATCGGTGCAGGAGCGGTCGATGATGGAATACCGGCAGGCGGAGCTGCGGCTGGAGCAACTCCACACCGAGATTCGCATGCAGGTGGTGAACTCGATGTACGCGCTGGCCAATGACCGCGCTCAGGTGAAGGCGGCGGAAGCGGCACGCGATTACAACCAGCAAAGCCTGGAGGCAGAGCAGAAGAAGCTGCACCTGGGCGCATCGACGACGGCGAGTGTACTGCAGCAGGAGCGCAACCGGGCGATGGCGGAGGACAATTTGATTGCCGCGCACGCCGCCTACGCAAAGGACCGCTCAGGGCTTTACCAAACGCTGGCTTCGACGCTGCAGCATTACGGCATCAACCTGACGGAGGCCGCGTCAGGGACCGTGACGACGACGCCGGTGGTTCCGGGTGTGGAAGCAGCGACACCGGGGAACGAGCCGACGATGACTCCGCCGTTGACGCAGGAACAGCCGGCAGCGCCGCCGCCGGCGCAATAGTTGGCGAGTCGATTCGCAGATGAGATGGCCCGGCGAAGTGCCGGGCCATTTCTTTTCTTGTAGGCGTTGTCGCGGAAGATATTCAGCGCTAGCGCTCGGCGACTTGATCCAGCAAATCGAAAAATTCAGGGAAGCTAATGGCGGCGGAGTCCGCGCCGTGGATGAGAGTGTCGCCGGTGGCGCGGAGGGCGGCGACGCTGAAGGCCATGGCGATGCGGTGATCGCCGCCGGAATCGATTTGAGCGCCGTGGAGGGATTGGCCGCCGGGTACGTCGAGGCCGTCGTCGAACTCGGCGACTTCCGCTCCCATGGCACGGAGATTTTTTGCGACGAGAGCGATGCGGTCGGATTCTTTAACGCGCAGCTCGCGCGCGCCACGGATGCGAATGCCGCCGCTGGTGAAGGGCGCGATGGCGGCGAGGACGGGCAGCTCGTCAATGAGTTGGGCGGCGAGTGCGCCGCTGACTTCAGTCGAGCCAAGGCCCTCGGGCGGCGCGGAAATCTGTACGGCGCCGACCAACTCGGCGTGCTTTTCTTCGATGTTGAGGACGGCGACGTGCGCGCCGAGTGCGGTGAGGACGTCCAGCAGTCCGGCGCGCGTTGGATTGAGGCCGATGGAGTCGAGGACGAGGCTGGAGCCGGGGAAGAGGGCAGCGGCACAGAGGAAAAATGAAGCGGAAGAAAGATCGCCGGGGACGGCGGCGTCGATGGCGTGCAGCGATTGCGGACCGGTGATGGAGACTGAATCCGATGTGCGCGTGAGCGTGGCCCCAAAAGCGCGGAGGGCGAGCTCGCTGTGGTCGCGGGTGCGTGTTTCTTCGCGGACGATTGTGATTCCGGCAGTTTGAAGCCCGGCAAAGAGGACGCAGCTTTTAACTTGTGCGCTGGGAACCGGTGTGGTGTAGTCGATGGCACGGAGTGGGCCGCCGTCGATCATGAGCGGCGCGTGGCCGTCGGTAAGTGTGAGGCGCGCGCCCATGGCCTCGAGGGGTTTGCGGATGCGCTCCATGGGACGGCGCGAGAGCGAGGTGTCGCCGACGAGAGTGAATCGGCCGGTCTGTGGCGCCAGAAGACCGGAGATCATGCGCATGGTCGAGCCGGAGTTGCCGCAGTCGAGGGGATGAGTTGGAGGAGTGACGCGGCCGGCGACGCCGGTGACCTCGACGGATCCGGGGCCCGAGCGATTCACCTTTGCGCCGAGGTCCGCCATGCAGACAAGGGTGGAAGCGCAGTCGGCTCCGGTGGAGAAGTTGGTGAAGCGCGATGTGCCATCGGCGAAAGCGCCAAGCATGGCGTAGCGGTGGCTGATGCCTTTGCAGCCGGGCAGGCGGAGGCTGCCGATGATGTTGCGAGCGGGACGGACGAGGCGTTCGTGGACGGCGGTGGACAATGGGGCTCCGGAAAGATCTATTCAAGTCTAAACAACTCAGGCGAATTCCGAGCTCCGGTCGTCGTTCACCGCAATTGATGCGCCCCGATTATCCTTAATTGATGCCAACTGCTGGTAAGTGAAATGACGAAAGATCCTCTTTGGTACGAGCTTAGAAATCTGGTTTTTTGCAAGGAGTTTGCGCGAGCTGAGGGACTACTCGCGGCAGATCCTTGCCTCTTCGATCTTTGCAACAGCATCGGAGAAACCGTTTTGCATTTTCTCGCTGTTGAAAACGATATAGAGGGCGTGGCCTGGCTTCACGCACGCGGGTTCAGCCTCAATACGAAGAACAGATTCGGTGAGCCGATGGTGTTTGAGGTAGCCATGCTTGGCCGCAAGGAGTTACTGCTATGGCTGTCCCAGGATGGCGCAGACCTTTTCGCGTTGGATGCCAAGGAGCGAAACATCCTGGATTATTTGCGCAAGAATAAAGATGAAAAGCGTAAGCGTAAGCGTAAGCGTAAGAGTAAGAGTAAGAGTAAGAGTGAAGAGATAGTGCAGTTCCTGGTGAGGAATATTCCGGGCCTTACCCAAATTGGCGCGTCTGAGAAATGACGTTGTTGTGGCGCGCGACGTTGGTGTTTACCTTACGCGGAGCACGATGATGGTTTCGTCGTCGAAGCGGTCTTTGCTGCCCTGAAAACGGGAGACATCGGCGAGGATAGCGTCGGCGATTTCCTGGGCGGGGAGATCGCGGCTGGAGCAGAGAAGTCCTGCGAGGCGGTCTTCGCCGTACATCTCTTCCTTCTCGTTTTCGGCGTCGAGGATTCCATCGGAGACAAAGATGATGACGTCGCCGGGCTGGGTGGCGACGCACAATTCCTCATAGGTGACGTTGGGAAACATTCCAATGGGAAAGCCCTCGGCGCGGACCGGGAGCGACTGGCCGGCGCGGCAGAAGACGGGCTGGACTGCTCCGGAGTTGGCGACCTGGAGGGTTTGGTTTTCGTCGTTCCAGAGGCAGAAGAGCATGGTGACGTACTGCGACTCGAGCTTGCGCTCCTGAAGAGCGTCGTTGAGGAGAGCGAGCATGGCGGCCGGGTCAGGCTTATTCGTCGTCGCTGCGTGCATGATGCCGCTGACGAGCGCGGCGAAGAGCGCGGCGGGCGCGGCCTTGCCGCTGACGTCGCCGAGAACGATGGCGGTGCGGTTGGGGCCGTAGTCGAGGAAGTCGTAGAGATCGCCGCCGATGGTGCGGGCGGGTAGAAAACGGACAGCCATTTCGGCGTGAGGATGCACGGGCGCTTCGGCAGGGAGCAGGCGAAGCTGCACCTCGCGGGCCATGGCGATGTCTTTCTCAAGCTGGCGTTCCTGGCGATGGACGGCCTGAAAGAGGCGTGCATTCTCGATGGCGGTGGCGATCTGCGAGGCCAGGGTGGTCAACATGCGCTCATGTTCTTCATTGAAGAAGTTGGGACGTGTGTGTTCGAGATCGAGCACGCCGATGACGCGGCCTTTGTAGAAGAGCGGGACGATAAGCTCCGAGCGGGTTTCTGGGTTCATGGGCAGGTAGCGCGGATCTTCGTTGACATCGGGGACGTTGATGGGACGCCACTCGCGGACCGCCGCGCCGACGATGCCGCTCGAGATGGGAACGCGGCGGATGGGCGCGTGAACGTAGCCGAAGCGCCAGGCGTAGCGCGTGACCAGCGTCTCGCCTTTTTCATCGAGCAGCATGATGGTGAACATCTGGTAGTCGATGAGGCGGCGCAGGAGTTGGCCAACGCGCTCAAGGAGAGGATCGAGCTCCAGGATGGAGGCGAGCTCAATGGCAATTTCATTGAGGACTTCGAGGGTCTGCGCCTGGCGGGAGACGCGGGCGTAGAGGCGGGCGTTCTCAATGGATTGCGCGATGCGCGAGGCGGTCATGGTGAGCACGTGCAAGTGCTCAGGACGGAAGAAATTCGCCTGCTCGCTTTCTAGATCCATGACGCCGATGAGGCGGTTCTTGGCGATGAGGGGGACGGCTAATTCAGAGCGCACGTCGGGATTGGCAGCGATGTAGAAGTCGGCGGTGGAGACGTCGTTAAGGAGGATAGGCTGGCGCGTCAGTGCGACCTGGCCCACGACACCCTTGCCGACAGGAACACGGGTGCGCTCGATTTGGGGCGTGTGGCCGATCTGAAAACGCATGCGCAGGTCGTGGGTGCGTTCGTTGAGGAGAAAAATGGCGAAGATGCGATAAGGGATGAGAGAGCGGACCAGCTCGGATGTGCGGGCGAGGAGGGTTTGCAGGTCGAGCGTGGTGTTGAGCGCATCGGTGAGACGCATCAGGTAGGCGACGTCGGCCGGCTCGATGCGGGCGTTGATGGGGTCGAGGTACGCGGGCGAGTCAGAGGACGCCGGAGTTTCGGCGGGGCGGTAGTCGCCTTCGAAGTCGTGAGCCGGCGGAGATGGAGGAGTGTCGGACATTTGGGGTCGAAGGAATGATAGCGCAGAGAACAGCTTCTAGCCTCTAGCTTCTAGCTTCTAGCTCCTAGCTTTAACTCAACGTCAGCCTGAGATGAAAAGTGCAGCGGACTCCGGCGGAAAATCGGTTCTCGACCGCTTTGGCGGCGCTAACCTCGTCGAATTCGATTGGACGAAGCCATTGGCCTAGATCCGTTGTAGCCCGAAGCTGACGGCGAGAAGCGAGGGGCGAGAAGCTAGGGGCTAGAAGCTAGAAGCTGTTTCATTCCGCTCCGAGTTCGCGAACGATGGCGACGGAAGCGGAGGAGCCGATGCGGTTGGCTCCGGCTTCAAGCAGTGCGCGGACCTGGGCGACAGTGCGGATGCGGCCGGCAGCCTTGACGCCGCAGCGTGCGCCGACCACACCGCGCATGAGGGCGACATCGGCGGGGGTGGCGCCTCCCGAGGCAAAGCCGGTGGCGGTGTTGATGAAATCAGCGCCGGCCTGAATGGCGATCTCAGACGCGCGCAGCTTTTCCTGCATGGTGAGCAGGCAGGTTTCGAGATTGACCTTGAGCACAGCGCCGTGATGATGAGCTACTGTGGCGACGGCGTGAATCGCATGGTGGACGGCATCGTGGTTGCCGCTCTTCATCAGGCCGATGGGAAGGACCATCCCAAGCTCACGGGCGCCGAGGCGGATGAGGGCCGCGGCTTCCTGACGAAGAGTGGAGACCAGCGATGCGCCGAGGGGAAAGCCGATGGTTGCGCCTACGGGAACGCCCGTGCCGGCCAGCAGCCTGACCGCTGTGGCCGTCCAAACGGGATTGACCACGACGCAGGCGAAACGGTAGCGGGCGGCATCGGCGCAAAGGGTTTCCACCTGAGCGCGGGTGGCGTCCTGCTTGACGAGCGAGTGATCGATGATGGCGGCGAGGGACTGCCAGTCGGCGAGAGTCTTGGCGGTAAATGCTGCAGAGTCGAAGGTCCCGTTATCAAAATCCAGATCGGAGTTCGGGACGGCGATGGAGGCAGTCATTGGGGAGAAGCTCCTTGTCAATCGCGGACTCCGTCGGCTCCGCGGTAATCCGTGGTCTCCGGGAGATGAGTATACGGCGGCGCCGGGGCCAAACCCTAATGAAAGTGGTGCAAATCAGCCGTCAGGTGAAACGACGGTGCAAACGAGCGGGTGACGCGCGCGAACGATGGTGGCACAAAACCGGGGTGGCACAAAACCGGAATTGCGCGGGCTACTCGGGCTGTTCAGGCGCCATGATGCAGATGTCGGGCAGATTGCGGTAGCGCTCGCCGTAGTCCATTCCGTAGCCGATGACGAAGAGGTTGGGAATGGAGAAACCGACGTAATCGGCGTCGATTTTTTCGATGCGCCGGGACGGCTTGTCGAGCAGCGTGGCGATGCGCAGGGATTTGGGATGCTGCTGCGCGAAGAGCTTGCGTAGATAGGCCAGCGTCAGGCCAGTGTCGAGAATGTCCTCGACGATGAGGACGTTTTTGCCCTCGATGGGCTGATCGAGATCCTTGATGACTTTGACAGCGCCGGAGGAGCGCTGGCCGTTGCCGTAGCTGGAGACGGCGACGAAGTCGAAGGTGGCGTCGGCCTGGATGGCGCGGGAAAGATCGACGAGAAAGAAGGCAGCGCCCTTGAGCACGCCGATCATGACCAGCTTTTCACCGTTGAGGTCACGGGTGATTTGCGCGCCCATTTCGGCAACGCGTTCGGCGATCTGATGGCGGGAATAAAGAACGTCAAGGCCTTGGTAAGTCATAGTTGCCATGCACACAGTATCGCGCGAATTGCGATTCTGATCACCTGTGTAAATCGCGGCCAGAAATCTGAATCGCTTTCTGAATGGGGCTCCTGCGCGCACCATACCCCTAAGGCAAAACTGACGATGCTAACATCGGCCCATGTTCAAATTGGCTGGATGATGGCGCGAGCGCGATTGGCGCCGGAATTGAGGCCTTCGCACGTCCATCCTTGAGGAGTGATGAAAGGGGCGAACACCTGAACGTCACTGCAATGCGGTCAATTGTCGGGCGCCCAAGTCTTCATCTCACGGGTCTGGGGCTGCAGATACGACCAGCTGTAGTCAGGTTCCTGTAGAGGGGCCAGCGGCGCAGCCTGCGCGACCGATGCAACGACCGATCCGGCGACCGATCCCGCTGGCGACCCATTGAGTATTCCCGCGGACTCGGGCTTCCATTCGCGAGCCGGATGCACGGTCTCCGGCGGAGTCTCGTCTCCATCCAGCAGCCGGCGCAAAAGCATGCATCGGAAGCGATCGAATTCGTAGGCGCCTGCCGCGGGCAGCTTCACGGCTTTCTCCTTAGCCTTGGTCCAGTCTTCGTTGGCCTGTGTTGAATTGCCTGAAATCCATTGAAGTGCGCTCGAGGCCAGCCAGTAGTCCACGCCGAATTTCTTGGGCTTCATCTCCACCATTCGATCCCACCAGGTGCGGGCTCCAGCGGCATCGCGCAGGACGTAGGCGTAGGCAAAGATGAAAACCGTGTGCAACTCCGCGGGCAACTTCGTGCCTGGTTTGTTATAGATTGTCTCGGCCTCTTTGATCGCCTGTCCAGCCTCCTTCAAAAGGCCGCAATCCAGGAAGTGGCTGAACTTGAAGAGACGCAGCAGGATTCCTTTGACACCTTGATCGATTGTCTGCGCGGCGGTATCAAGGGCCTCCATGTCGAAATCCCTGGGGCGCAGCGGTGTCACGAGGCTGGCCGACACCACAGACATTGTGCGGTGATATGCAGCCCAGGCTCCGCCACTTAGAATCTGGTACATCTGGGCGCCGTCTGAGTAGCCGGTTGCGGTGCGAAGCGAAATCAGGTTGGTGAAACAATCGACGAGGTTGATGATGGCGAAGAGAGCCAGCGGATAAACATACGCAGGGGCTCCATCGGGGTTTTTGGTGAGAGCGATCGCAAGCGCTCCGGAGAGGATTCCAACGTAGAAATTTGTTGCTGGGCCGGCGGCAATCATGGTCAGCTGCTGCCACGGTGGCTGCACGGCCGATGTCGGCACCACTCCCGTGGCTCCGCCGATGCTCAGGAATCCCGCTGGGTTGAAATTGAACTTCCAGCGGCCATCGTCGATGCGAAAGATGAATGGGCCCACCATGAATGCGCGGAGCTTCATCTTGAAGGCAATGCCGATCACGGCGTGCCCCAATTCATGGCAGAACGTAGCCACCAAACTGACGAGAATCACCTGAACCAAGCCACGATGAGCAACAGGAAGGCCCTGGGAATGAAGCCACCGATTCCAGAGGATTAAGGAGCCAATGTAGGAGACGATGGAGAACACTACCCCGCACTTGTTCAGCAGATTGCTCGTTCCGTCGCCTTTGATCTTGGGAATGAGCGCCGTTCCCGTTGTCACGGTGCGGGACTTCTTGCTCCAGGCAACAAAGGGACCTGCCAATCCCAAGCTAAGGAGAAATAGCAGCGACAAGGGGTTGGGATGAGCCGGGTGGCGCAAAATCTGTCCTACGGCTGTGGCTAAGAAGAAAAGGCTGGGTACAATCACCCAGAAACGGGCCGACGGCCTTGCGCTCCGCAAGGTGTACCAGGACATGCCGAAACAGACGGCAATAAGGGCGCTGGCGCAGCCAAATGCCAAGATCACGGCAGGGGAGGAAGGTGAATGGAGCTTTGCCAGGCGCGAATTGGACGAAAACAGACCAACAGCGAGCGCGCTGAATGCTAGTGCATGCAAGCCGTAAAAGAAACAGACAACTCGCTTAAGGATGGCCACTTACTTAGCCTCCGCGGTCAAAATAGTTCACAAGCGGAGCCCAGAACAATACCGCAAAGGTCGACCTTTCTCCAACAAAAGTGGAGTCATACGAGGGTGTCCGAGCTTATCGCCCGGAAAGGGCCGCGCCGCCCCAACCTTGGGAGGGCAACTCTGGCGAGGGTTCATTCCGGTCCCAAGTCTATAAACAGGATGGAGCTGCAGCTCACTTGACTGTGGCGGATGGAAGGGGAATGACTCGCGAAGCAAGCTCGATCCGCCGCACGTCTATACTGATAGAACGATGTTGCCCTATATTCCAATTCCTTTCTGGCCCCATCAACTAAACTCCTTTGGGCTGATGCTCTGGGTGGCGGCGATGGTTGGCGCGGTCATCGCCGAGCGGGCGTTCAAGCGGGCGCACATCGACGCCGACGCGGTGGGGATGGTAGCGGTTGCGCTTATAGTCGGCATCATTGGCTCCAAGATCTGGCATGTGCTGGATACGCCGGAGGAATTCCGGGCTATTGGCTGGGCGGTATTGTGGGATAACTCCGGATTCGCATGGTATGGCGGCTTAACCTTCGGTATTTTGGCGATCGTGCTGCAGGGCTGGCGAGCGAAGATCGGAGCCGTGCGCACGCTGGATTTGCTCGCGCCCGCGGCGGCGATTGGCTACGGCATCGGGCGTATCGGGTGTTTCCTCTCGGGCGACGGTTGTTACGGGATCGAGATCCAGCCGGTGCACATCTTCGGCATGACGTTTCACCCCTGGGGAATGGCATTTCCTCATGGGCTTCTTCCAGCGTACGTTCCCGTCTACCCGACGCCGCTCTATGAACTTGGAGCTGGGCTGTTGATCGGCGCGTGGCTATGGTGGCGGCTGGGCAAGCCGCACGCGACGGGCGCCATTTTGGGACAGTACCTGGCGTTGAGCGGCATAGCTCGCTTTCTGGTTGAATTTATCCGACGCAATCCCAAGGTTCTTTGGGGTTTATCGAACGCCCAACTGGCTAGCGCCGGGGCGGTGGTTATGGGGATTGCGCTGACCTGGTGGGCGTCGACGCGGCCTGTGCGGGTGGCGGAGAAGGCAAAAGAGAAGGCAGCTGCGCCGGTGGAGAAGACGGCGTAGCGTTCTTTTCATTCGGAGAAGATTCTTTATTCGAGCATCGGGACAGGCCGGTGCGATTTTCTGCGCGGCGGAATCTTGAGGTCAACGCCGCCAAGCGCGGCAAAGCTCTTGTGAATGGCTGTTCCTAAGCCTTCCTCCCGGAGCTTCTTCCCCCCATCCGTAACGACACCCGACAGAATCTCGCGCGCTTCGGCTTCCATGGAGCGGCCATTGAGGGCTGCGCGTACCTGCAGCTTGCGCTTGACGGTTTCGTCGAGTTTGCGGATGACGATGGTGGCCATGAATCGATGCTAGCACGGGAGTGCTAGCAATGCAAGCAATGCTAGCACTCGGGGTTCGGATGCTTCCCGTTGACGAGCTCTCTGTTCCTCAGTCGATGTGATTCAAATCACGAATCGTCTGCACCCTCTCTTCGAAAAGTGATTTACGACACCTGTGATGGCCCTCACAGCCACTCGTGTTTTGCAGTAAGTAACGTCGCTCACAATATGCTGGCGAGTTCCCGAATTGCTCTCCTCCACCTGAATCTTCGGGAATTCGCCGGTATAGATGTTCGAGCGAGGTAGGCATGGGCGGAACAATTTGGGAATCGATGCAGCAGAAGGGCTACAACCGCAGAGAGTTTCTGCAGTTTTGCACTGCGGCCGCGGCGGCGGCGGGCCTGGCAAAAACCGGCGTGGCGCAGGTCGTTTCGGCCTTCGAAAAGAAGGAAAAACCGGCCGTGGTGTGGATGCACTTTCAGGAGTGCACCTGTTGCAGCGAGTCGTTTATCCGCTCGTCGCACCCGATTGTGGCGGACGCGCTGCTGGACGTGCTCTCGCTGAACTACACCGAGACGTTAATGGCCGCGAGCGGCTTCCAGGCGGAGAAGAGCCTGAGCGATACGATCGCGAACAACAAGGGCAAATACATTGTGCTGGTGGAAGGCGCCGTGCCGACGAAGGACGAGGGCGTCTACTGCATGGTGGGCGGCAAGACGGCGGAGCAGATTCTGCAGTCCGTGGCCGCAGATGCGGCGGCGATTGTGGCGTGGGGAAGCTGCGCGTCGAACGGATGCGTGCAGGCGGCCAAACCCAATCCGACCGGCGCGACGCCGATCTACAAACTGGTGAACAAGCCGGTGATCAATGTGCCCGGTTGTCCACCGATTGCGGACGTGATGATGGGCGTGGTGACGCATCTGCTGGTGCTCGGTCAGATTCCGGCGCTCGACAGCCAGGGACGGCCCAAGGAGTTCTACGGGCGGCGCGTACATGACACCTGCTACCGCCGGCCGAACTACGACGCCGGACTGTTTGTGGAGGCGTTCGATGACGAGAACGCGCGCAAGGGATATTGCCTGTACAAGATGGGCTGCAAGGGCCCAGTGACCTACAACGCCTGCTCGGTGACGAGGTGGAACGAGGGCACGAGCTATCCCATCCAGTCAGGTCACGGGTGCATCGGTTGCAGCGAGGCGGGCTTCTGGGACAACGGCCCGTTCTATCAGCACCTGGCGTCGTTCCCCGGATTCGGCATCGAAAGCACGGCCGATACCATCGGCACCGCGGTTGGAGTGGCCACGCTGGCCGGAGTCGCGGCGCACGCGGTGGTGACCAACATACGCAAGCGCAACGTGATTGCGGAAGTGCACGCTGAAGATCAGAAGGAGAAGTAAACAGTATGGCTACGCGCGTCGTCGTCGATCCTGTCACTCGCATTGAAGGCCACCTGCGGATTGAAGCGGTGGTGGAGAACGGCGTCATCACCGACGCGTTCAGCGCCGGTACCATGGTTCGCGGCCTGGAAAAGATTCTGATGGGCCGCGATCCGCGCGATGCCTGGGCCATCACGGAGCGCGTATGCGGCGTGTGCACAACAGTGCACGCGTTGGCCAGCGTGCGATCGGTGGAAGATGCGCTCGGTGTAAGCGTGCCGCCGACGGCGGAGCTGATCCGCAACATCATGCTGACCACGCAATACGTGCAGGATCACGTGATCCACTTCTATCACTTGCACGCGCTGGACTGGGTGGACATCGTGAACGCGCTCAAGGCCGATCCCAAAAAGGCCGCGGAGCTGGCGCAGTCGTTTTCGAAGTGGGACAAGAACAATACAGCCTATTTCACGGCGGTGCAGGACAAGATCAAGGCTTTTGCGGCGAGCGGGCTGGGCATCTTCGCCAACGGCTACTGGGGCCATCCGGCGTACAAGTTGCCGCCGGAGGTGAACCTGATCGGCGTGGCGCACTATCTGGATGCGCTGGAGTGGCAGAAGGAAATTGTGAAGATTCACGCCGTGTTCGGCGGCAAGAATCCGCACCCGAATTATCTGGTTGGCGGCGTTCCGTGCTCGATCAACGTGAATGAAGTGGCGGCGATCAACACGGAGCGGCTGAACCTGGTGTCGCGGCTCATCGGGCAGGCGGATGAGTTCATCAACGAGGTGTACATTCCCGATTTGCTGGCGGTGGCGTCGTTCTACAAGGAATGGGCAAGCTATGGCGGCGGACTGCACAACTATCTTTGCTACGGCGAATTTCCGACGAGCGGCTACGGTCATCCGGAGTCGTTCAAGTATGCGCGCGGCGCAATACTCAATCGCGATTTGAGCACGGTGTACCCGGTCAATCCGCGCGACTCGCAGGAGATCAAGGAGTACATTGCGCACTCCTGGTACAAGTACGACGGTGGCGACAGTGTGGGCCTGCACCCGTGGGCCGGCGAGACAAACATCGCGTACAGCGGACCGAAGCCGCCGTTCGAGAGCCTTGAGGGCTACGACAAATACTCGTTTCTGAAGACACCGCGCTGGAAAGAGAACGCGATGGAAGTGGGACCGCTGGCAAGGCTGCTGGTTTCGTACGCGTCCGGCCACGCGGATGTGAAGGAAACAGTCGGCATGGTGCTGGGCAAGCTCAACGTGCCTGTCGACGCGCTGTTCTCGACGCTGGGAAGGACGGCGGCGCGCGGCATCGATGCGGCGCTGGCCATGATCTGGCTGAAGGATTTCTTCGGGCAACTGATGGAGCGCGTAAAGATCAACGAAGTGTCGACATTCAACGGCGAGCGGTGGGAACCGAAGACGTGGCCTGCGGATTGCGAAGGAGTGGGCCTGGTGGAAGCTCCGCGCGGCGCGCTGGCGCACTGGATCAAGATTCACAACGGCGCGATTGAGAATTACCAACTGGTTGTGCCCACAACGTGGAACGGCTCTCCACGCGACGGCAAACAGCAACGGTCGTCGTTCGAGGCAGCGCTGATCGGGACGCCGGTCGCGAACCTGGAGCAGCCGGTCGAGATCATCCGCACCATCCATTCCTTTGACCCGTGCCTGGCCTGCGCCGTGCATCTCTACGATCCGCAGGGACGGCACCTTCACCAGGTTTCATTCGAGTAATGACGATGAGCACACAGACCACTCGTGTACGAGATGTTTTCAAGCTGAACGGCGGGGCGCCGGTTGAGTACAGGCGCGTGTACGTGTGGGAACTGCCGGTTCGCGCATACCACTGGATCAACGCCATCGCGCTGACGCTGCTGTGCGTGACCGGTTACATGATCGGCCATCCCGTGCGCATCGCGTATGCGTCCGAGGCGTACCAGCAATACTGGTTCGGCTGGGTGCGGTTCCTGCACTTTGCGTCGGCTTGGGTTTACGTCTTCAATTTTCTGGCGCGGCTCTACTGGGGATTTGTGGGCAACAAATACGCCAAGTGGACCAATTTCTTCCCGGTGACGAAGAAGCAGCAGCAGGAGATTGTCGACGTGGTGAAGACGGACGTGCTGCAGGTGAAAATGCACGGAGAGATCTCCACCGGGCACAATTCGCTGGCGGCGTTCATCTACTTTCTCACGTTCATCGCATTTTGCATCCAGACCATTACCGGCTTCGCGCTCTACTCTTCGATGAGCTCGTCGTGGGTGCCGAAGCTCTTCAACTGGGTAGTGCCGCTGCTGGGCGGCGATGCCGGGGTGCGCTTCTGGCATCACACGTTCCTGTGGTTCTTTGTCACGTTCGTCATCGTTCACATTTATCTGTCGTTCTATCACGACTACATCGAGGGCCGCGGTACGGTAAGCTCGATCATAGGCGGGTGGAAGTTCGATAGGGTGCGCAGTGACGAAGAATCCAACAAGCCTTAACAAGACGCTGGTGCTGGGCCTCGGCAACCTCATCATGGGCGATGAGGGCGTTGGGGTTCATGTGGTGCGCGCGCTGGAAAAGCACACATTGCCGGCGGGGGTCGAGTGCCTGGACGGCGGGACCGGCGGCTTCATTCTGCTGGAGCCGCTGGAAAATGCCGACCACATTATTCTGATCGACGCCGCCGCGGACGGAAATCCTCCCGGGACGGTGACACGCACAACGCCGCGATTTTCAAAGGACTATCCGCCGACGCTTACGGCTCACGACATCGGGATCAAGGATCTTCTCGACGCGTTTTACATGCAGGGCGGAACGCGCGAGGTGATTTTGTACGCCATCGCCATCGATCCCAGGCAGTCGATTTCGATGGAACTGTCCGCGGAATGCGCCAGGGCCGCCGAAACGGCTACATACGAAATTCTTGCGGAGCTGCGTGCAGGCGCTGCCGCCGCGTAAGTCCTGTCAATCGGCCACTTTTCCGGCGGCTGGGATTGCAAGTCGGACCAAATCAGTCTAATATTCTGACTATGGAAGCTATGGCCTGTTGTCGCTCGTGTATGCTGCCCGCGCGGCTAGGGTGACCCGGGTCTGAACTTCCGAATAAAAGTCCACGGTTTCCCCGATGCCCGCGTTTGAGCCAAAAGCTCTCGCGGGCATTTCATTCGAGCGAAACGAAAGAGAAGCGAGAAGATGAGCGAAACACCGGCGCCGAAAGAAACCAAAGCTCAGAAGTCAGAGCGTCTAAAGCGTGAAAAGAATCCATGGGCAGTTTTCGACGAGGTCCGTGCGTTTGCGCGCGCGGGCCGCGACAGTGTGCTGCCCGAGTGGGCCTCCTTCTATTTCAAATGGTGGGGCGTGTATACGCAGGGCGATGGCGTCGGCGCGACCGGGGGCAAGGGCGGAGAAGGCCTGGCCACCGAATGGTTCATGATGCGGATCGGCATTCCTAACGGGATTGTTTCCGCGAGCCAACTGCGAGCCATCGGCGAAATTACGCGGAAACAGGCGCGCGACCTGGCCGACATTACGGTTCGCCAGAACATCCAGCTTCACTGGTTGACTATCGAGTCGCTGCCCGAGGTGGTGGACGCGCTGGACGCCATCGGCCTCTCGCCAAAAGGCGCTTGCGGCGACGTGGTGCGCAACGTGACGGGCTGTCCGCTGGCCGGCATCGCAGCCGACGAGCTGATCGACGCTTCGCCCATCGCGCGCGGAATCGCGCACGAGTTGTCGGCTAACAACGAATTCTTCAACCTGCCGCGCAAGTTCAAGATTTGCGCAACCGGCTGCCCGTCTTGGTGCACATATCCGGAGATCAACGACATCGGCCTCACGCCGGCGGTGCGCGACGGCGAAGTTGGCTACTCGCTGCGCGTGGGGGGAGGGCTTTCGAACGAGCCGCACCTGGCTGTGAAGCTCGATGCATTTGTTCGGCCGGATCAGGCGATCCGCGTGGCGCGCGGCGTGGCGGAGATCTTTCGCGAGCAGCAGGGATTGCGCGAAAGTCGGGACAGGGCTCGACTCAAGTATTTGTTCATGCGCGAAGGCTGGACGGCGGAGCGCTTTCTTGACGAACTGAACGCGAAGATCGGATTCAAGCTCGACCCGGCAGCGCAAGAGCAGGTTCCCGACGATGTTCTTCGCGACCACGTGGGCATTCATCCGCAGCGGCAGCCGGGTTTGGCGTATGTGGGAGCATCCGTGTTGCGCGGCCGTTTGACCGGCGATCAGCTCGTGGCGACGGCGGAATTGGCGGAGCGGTTTGGAAGCGGCGCTCTGCGCCTCACGGTCTCGCAGAACCTGGTGATCATCGATGTGCCCCAGGCGAAGACCGGCGAACTGGCGCGGGAGCTTGGGCAGATCGGGCTGCATGTGGAAGGCTCGATGTTCTGGCGCGGCGCTGTTGCCTGCACGGGAACGGAGTTCTGCAAGCTGGCGATTTCCGAGACCAAGGGCTTTACGCGATGGCTCGTCGACGAGATGGAAGAGCGGCTGCCGCAGTTCGACCAGCAACTGAAGCTGCACGTGACCGGCTGCCCGAATAGTTGCGGCCAGCATTGGATTGCGGACATCGGCCTTGAAGGCAAGAAGATCAAGCACGAAGGCAAGCTGACGGACGCTTTTTACTTCTGCCTGGGCGGAGGAGTGGGCCAGCACGCCGGGATTTCGCGGCCGGTAGGTTATCGCTGCCCTGCGCCGCTAGTGCCTGAGGCGATCGAGCGGCTGTTGCGCCAGTATCTGGCGGGGCGCACGACGGAAGAAAATCTGCGCGCATGGTTTGCGCGTCACTCGAACGACGAATTACGCGCGCATCTGGCCGGGGAAGTTTTAGAGGCTGTGGAACGTGATCTTCCGGCGGGGCCTGTGCCGCATGCCGTGGCGGAGGGATGAAAGCAGGGAACGAGCCACCCCATGGGGTAGAAATCACCCGCTGGTGACCCCGGCAGGGAAGAAGGCAACGAGGGATCAAGAAAACAGGGGTCGAGAACTGAGAACTACGAACTGAGAACTACGAACTGAGAACTACACGATGAGTTTGTTGCCAATATTTCTGAAGCTTGAAGGGCGGCAGGGCCTGCTGGTTGGAGCGGGGACTGTGGCGCTCGAAAAGATCGGTTCGCTGCTCAAGACGGGCCTGCGGCTGCGAGTGGTTGCGCCCGAAGCGCGGGCGGAAGTGCGGGAACTTGCCGCCGAAGGGAAGCTCGAGTGGGTGCAGCGGGAGTTCGAGGCTGGGGACCTGGACGGCAACTTCATCGTGATTGCCGCGACCGACGTGCCGGAGGTAAATGCGGCGGTCTATCGCGAGGCCGTCGCGCGCGGGATTCCGTGCAACAGTGTCGACGATATTCCCAACTGCGACTTTTTCTTTGGCTCGGTAGTGAGCCGCGGCGATTTGCAGATTGCGATTTCGACGGCAGGCGAGAGTCCGGCTTTGGCGCAGCGGCTGCGGCGAGAGATTGACGAGCAACTGCCGCGGGATTTGGGGCCATGGCTTGCAAAGCTCGGTGAATTGAGGCGCGAAGTTCTGGCAACGCAGCCGCGCAGCGAAGAACGAAGGCTGCTGCTGCACGAGCTGGCGCAAAGGCAGGTCTGCGATTCGGCTTTGTGCGCGACGAAACAGTTGGCGCGAACGGGCAGGGAAGCGGCGCGCGCGGTTGCAGGCAGCGTTTACCTGGTTGGAGCCGGTCCTGGCGATCCGGAATTGCTGACGCTGAAGGCGGTGCGGGTGATCGAGAGCGCGGATGTGATTCTGCACGACGATCTGGTGCCGCAGTCGATTCTCGATTTGGCCAGGTCCGGAGATGAATCCGGCGCTGAAGTCGTGAATGTGGGCAAGCGATGCGGCGCAAAGAACATCACGCAAGAAGAGATCAACACACTGATGATCGACCACGCGCGGGCGCAGCGCAGCGTCGTGCGGCTGAAGAGCGGAGATCCGCTGCTGTTCGGCCGAGCTGCCGAGGAGCTGGCTGCTCTGGCCGAGGCCGGCGTGCCGTTCGAAATTGTGCCTGGCGTGTCGGCTGCGTTTGCGGCGGCGGCTGCAATTGGCCGGTCGCTGACCGATCGCGATTGGGCCTCGCACGTGATTCTCACTACCGGGCATCATGCGCAATCGCACAACCGCGAGGCGCTGCCTGCTGTTGAGGCGGGCACGCGCGTGGTCTACATGCCGGGCCGCGACCTGGGATTGCTTGCATCCGAATGGCTGGATGAAGGCCTGCCAGCCGATCTGCCGTGCGCTGTGGTTTCGCGAGCGGCGCAGCCGGACCAGCGGGTGATGCATACAACACTTGGGGGGTTAGGCGCGTTGGGCGAAGTCGAACCCGCTGCCGCGCCAAGTTTGTTGATCGCCGGATGGGCAGTGCGGGAACGCACGACGGCCCGGGAAATGCTCGAGGACGCCGGCGCCCTGGCCGACTGATTCCGATTTCTATTTCACGATTGCTTGAAGCTCGACGTGCTGGCCGCGCCCGCTCGCGTGGTTCGTATGCAATGGCGAAGCTGTTACCCTGAATTCATGAAATTCGGCGTAGTGGTTTTTCCAGGGTCGAATTGCGATCACGATGCCTACAACGTGATTGCCGAAGTGGCGCGGCAGCCGGTGGTTTTCCTGTGGCATGACAGCGAGGATTTGCAAGGTGTGGATGCGGTGCTGGTTCCCGGTGGATTTGCGTACGGCGACTACCTGCGAACGGGCGCGATTGCGCGTTTTTCGCCGGTGATGCAGGCGGTGAAGCGGTTTGCCGCGGGCGGCGGACTGGTGCTGGGAATCTGCAACGGGTTCCAGATATTGACCGAGAGCGGATTGCTGCCCGGCGCGTTGATGAGGAACGCGGGGCTGAAGTACATCTGCAAGCAGGTGCACCTGCGCGTGGAGACAACGGACAGCCCATTTACGAATCAATTGAAGAAAGGCGCGGTGCTCCAGATTCCCATTGGGCACATGGAGGGGAACTATTTTTGCGAGCCGGAGGAGTTGGGTAGGCTGGAGAGCGAGGATCGGATTGCGTTCCGATACGCGACGCCGGCGAGCAAGATTACGCGGGAGGCGAATCCGAACGGCTCGCTGAGCAACATTGCGGGGATTCTGAATGAAGGGCGGAATGTGCTGGGCATGATGCCGCATCCGGATCGGTCGAGCGAGGCGCTGCTGGGATCGGCGGATGGATGGGGGATCTTCGAGTCGATGATCGGGGCGATGGAGAAGACGAGCCGCTAACTGCTAGCATCTAGCTCCTCTGCGGGTAAGCAAACAAGTTTCACATCAGTAAGACGCGGCTAGTAGCTAGAAGCTGGAAGCCAGAGTCATGATCGATATTCACCAACATTTGATTTATGGAGTGGATGACGGCGCGCCGGATCTGCAGGCGTCGCTGGACATGGCGCGATTGTCAGCGGACGAGGGCGTGACGCATATTGTGTGCACGCCGCACGCGAACGATGAGCACTCATACAATGTGCCCCTGATTGAGCAACGATTCGCAGAGCTGAAAGAGCGGCTGCAGGGCTTGGTGGAATTGAGCCTGGGGTGCGACTTCCATCTGACGGCGGACAATGTACACGATGCGGTAACGAATCCGCTGCGATTTTCGATTGGCGGGAAGGGGTATTTGCTGATCGAGTTTCCGTGGCAGGTGATTCCGCGGAGCATGAATGACGCGATATCCCGGCTGCAAGCGGCGGGGTACACGCTGATCGTCACGCATCCGGAACGGTACCCGGCGGTGCTGCGGCAACCGCACTTGCTGGGTGAGTGGATGCGGAACGGATGCCTGGTGCAGGTGACGAGCGGCTCGCTGTACGGGCGCTTCGGAAAGGCGCAGGAGGCGTTTGCCAACGAGCTACTGGAGAGGAACTGGGTTCATTTTCTGGCGACGGATGCGCATCATCCGATATGGCGGCCGCCGCACCTGAAGAGCGGATATGAATATGTGGCGAAGCGCCGGGGCGAGGAAACGGCGATACGGTTGTGTGAGACGAATCCGCGAGCGGCGGTTAAAGGTGCGCCGTGGCCAGAGCAGCCGGAGGCCGAAGGGCTGTTGGAGAATGTGCCACTGCAGTTTGCCGATCGGGCCGCGACGCAAAGGTCGAAGAGTGGACGGTCGGGCAGGGGAAATGCGGATGAGGGCAGCGACGGCGGAACGAAGACGGGCTTCTGGAGCCGGCTGTTCGGAAAGTAACAGCGGAGCTAGCGGATTTTGGAAAGCAGCAAATGAGGAAGCTAGCGAGTTAGCCAGTTAGCGGGTCAGCTGGCGTCGGGCTTCCTCAGGGCCGGAGAAAGGCAAAAATGATCGACTTGTCTCAACGTGTTGCCGCAAGAGTTTTCGCGATCACATTCTTTCTTGCGCTGGCAATCCTCATGGTCGGCTTCTCTCGTTTTTATGGCCCCTACCTTGTATGGGACAACGATACTCAAACGGCGGCGAACTTCGCCTCGCATGCAGGAGCCATTCATATCTACATTGGCGGTGCCGTGGTCTACGGGGTGGGACTGGTCGTTATGCTGGCCGCGCTCTATCGAGCTCTCAGGCCGGTTGGCCGTGGTCTCGCACTCTTTGCAGCGCTTTGCTGGGTAATGTACGCATGCATGTGGTTCGTATTCTTGCTCGGTCTTTTCAGCGCATTGCGCACGATGACTGGCGTGACGTACCAATCCGCATTTGAGCCGCAGCGGTTGCAGGCGTTGGCAGGGTTGCAACTCGCCTCGGGATGGGATGCGTACTACATTGGTTTAGCATTTAACGGACTCGGGTTAGTGTTCTTCAGCCTTCTGTTTTTCAAATCGCGCTTTATTCCGCGCGCACTGGCCGCTTTTGGCATTGCGACTTCGCTCTTCGAATCGATATGCGGGTTCGCTTACCTGGTCGATCGGTCTTTCGAGAAAATCGTGTCAGTGAATTGGTACGAGATGCCGACCATGCTCTTTGAAGTCATACTCTGCGGCTGGATTCTGGTGCGAGGTTTGAGACCGCGGGAGGGGCAGCCAGAAGGCGGGTCAGCGGATTAGCTCAGGCCCAGTCCGCCGTCGACGACGAGGGTTTGGCCGGTGATGAAGTGAGGGCCGGTGGCAAAAAAGAGGACGGCCTTCGCAACGTCGTCCGCGTCGCCGTTGCGGCCCATGGGAGTTTTGGCGGCGAAGCGGGCCGCCTGTAGTTCCGCCCTGCGCTCCGCCTCATTGCGGGATGCGGCGAGCGCGTCGGTTTCCTGGTCTTTGCTCTCGCTGTCGCGGCGCTCTTCTTGCAACGCGATCCAGCCGGGAGCGACACAGTTCACACTGACATCGGGCGCGAAGGCCTTGGCCATGGCCTGGGTAAGCATGTGGAGCGCGGCCTTCGATGCGCAGTAGTGTGCGTGGCCGGCCCAGGCGTGAAGACCACCGAGCGAACCCATATTGATAATGCGCCCGTGCGCCGCGCGGAGATGAGGCAGGGCTTCGCGCGCAACGAGGAAGGGGCCGCGGGCGTTGGTTTCGAAGACCGCGTCCCACTGCGCGAGGGTCAGGCTCTCGAGGGCGGCGGAGCCAAAGACGGCGGCGTTATTGACGAGGATGTCGAGGCGGCCAAAGGCGGCAGCGACCTGGGCGACGGCGGTGCGGACGGAGGGTTCGGAGCGAACATCGCAAGGGACGGCGAGTGAGCGGCGGCCGAAGGCCGCGATGTTGTCGGCGGTGCGAGCAGCTTCCGATTCAGAGGCGCGATAGGAGACGGCTACATCGGCGCCGGCATGAGCGAGGGTGAGCGCGATGGCGCGGCCCAGGCGGCGCGCGCCTCCCGTAACGAAGACCGTTTTACCGGCGAGTGGCTCGATGGACGTCACAGGGAGCTTCACAAGATCAGTTTAGCGAGAGAGGGGCTAGCGGAGCTGGCGGCGCAAGCGGGGCTAGCGGAGTTTGACCCACGGAGCTTACTTCGGCGCGGGCTGCGATTGGCTTCCGTTCGGCGGCGGATCGGATTGGCCGGAAGGGCCTTGACCGGCTGAGCCTTGGGGTTTGCTGCCGGAATCGGGGGGCCGGGAACTCGGCGGCGACCCGCCTGATTTGCCCGATCGAGAGTCGTTGCCGGATCCCGGGCTACTGCCTGCGCCGGAGTCTGGGGTTGAATTCTTGTATACGGAATACTGCGGAGCGGGCCTTTTGAGGCGAACGTCCATCGTCATGTTGGGCTTGTCGATCTTGTAAATCTGGCCATAGGTCTGGAATCCATTGGCGATCACTTGAAGAGTGACGGTGTCGCCAACGGGGATCACCTCGATGAGGGCTTTGCCGTCCTCGTTGGTCTTCAGTTCGAGCGCTCCCGTGTCCTTGTCGCCCTGGATGGGATGGAAGATGACGTGAGCGTCGGCAATCGGCTTGCCGTTGTAGTCGCGGACGACAGTGACTTCAATCCGCGAAGAGGCTGGCGGGACCTTGTATTTGCGCCCGTGGTGGGAGTCGTCTTCCTGGGCGCGGAGGTTGAGGCAGCCGGCGATGAGGCCAATTGAGGAAAGAAGGACGCAGAAACGAAGGGATGAAGGGCGGAACATGCCATTCATTGTAAATGGAAGGGAGAATGGCTGGCCCGGCGGCAAATTGCGATTGGAAACCGGTGAGCTCGCCAGCTCGGCGAGAGGCTCAGCCGGTCAGACGCTCCGTCGCCGGTCAAACAGTCGCATACAGGGACCACAGGGGGCGAAATTCACTCAAAAACGAAAGAATATGAGTGAAGAACACTCAGATATTAACGTTTATCCTCTTGACAAGCTCGCCTGGCTTGCCTATCTTTAGCAATTGGAAGGTTAGAGTGCTAGTCCGCCACGGCGGACTGGTTGGAGCGCCCACCAGCAAAGCGCGAAATCCCCGGCAGTCGGCACTCCGCAACTTCCTGAATCTTTTAATTTTACCAATCACTAAGAGCCGCGTCCCGGAAGCAAACCGGTGCGCGACAAGGAGAAGAGAAGCAATGGCGGTAAAGACAGCAACAACGACATTCACTCCGCTCCACGACCGGATTCTGGTTCGCCGGGTGGAAGAGGGCGAGACGGTTCGTGGGGGCATCATCATCCCCGACAGCGCGAAGGAAAAACCCCAGGAGGGAGAGGTTATCTCCGTGGGCAAAGGCAAGTCGAACGACGAAGGCAAAGTGTTTCCGCTGGACGTGAAAGCGGGCGATCGCGTGCTTTTTGGCAAGTATTCGGGCACGGAGATCAAGATTGACGGCGAAGAGCTTTTGATCATGCGCGAGGAAGAAGTTCTCGGCATCCTCAAGAAGTAGTCCTGGCCGGACGGGCGTACCGCGCTTGCGCGCGCCAGCGAAGGTTGCTGTAGCAGGCATGACGGCGGCGCCAACAGTTCGACACGCGAATTGAGAATTTGACAACTGACTAAGGAGAGTTTGAAGACATGGCAAAGCAAATCTTGCACGGTGAAGATTCCCGTCAGGCGATTCTGCGCGGCGTGAACACGCTGGCAGACGCTGTGAAGGCGACGCTCGGGCCCAAGGGCCGAAACGTTGTGATTGAGAAGAAGTTTGGCTCGCCCACCATCACCAAGGACGGCGTGACGGTGGCCAAAGAGATCGACCTGAAGGACCCGATGGAGAACGTGGGCGCGCAACTGGTGCGCGAGGTTGCCTCGAAGACCAGCGACGTGGCCGGCGACGGCACGACGACAGCGACGGTGCTGGCGCAATCGATCTTCCGCGAAGGCGTGAAGACGGTGGCTGCTGGCGCCAATCCGACAGCGCTCAAACGCGGCATCGAGAAGGCCGTTACCGTGATCAACGGGACGCGCGACAAGGACGGCAAGTGGAATCAGGATGGCGCACTGAGCAAGCTTTCGAAGCCGGTGAACGAGGGATCGGTAGCCCAGGTGGGCTCGATCTCGGCCAACGGTGACGAAGAGATCGGCGCGATTATTGCCGAAGCGGTAAAGGTTGTGGGCAAGGATGGCGTGATCACCATCGAAGAGTCGAAGACCATGCACACCGGTCTTGAGACTGTGGACGGAATGCAGTTCGACCGCGGCTATCTGAGCCCGTACTTCGTGACCGACGCGGAGCGGCTGGAAGTGATTCTCGAAGATCCATACGTTCTGATCTATGAGAAGAAGATCAGCGCGATGAAGGATCTGCTGCCTCTTCTGGAGCAGGTTGCGCGCGGCGGCAAGCCGCTGCTGATCATCGCCGAGGACGTTGAAGGCGAGGCACTGGCAACGCTGGTGGTGAACAAGCTGCGCGGCACGCTAAACGTGGCGGCGGTGAAGGCTCCTGGATTTGGCGATCGGCGCAAGGCCATCCTGGGCGACATCGCGGTCCTGACCGGCGGCAAGGCCATCACCGAGGACCTGGGCATCAAGCTGGAAGGCGTGAAGCTCGAGGACCTGGGCAAGGCGAAGCGCATCACCATCGACAAGGACAACACCACGATCGTCGACGGCGCAGGCAAGGCCAGCGACATCGAAGGCCGCGTGAAGGAGATTCGCGGCCAGATCGACAAGACCACCAGCGACTACGACAAGGAGAAGCTGCAGGAGCGGTTGGCGAAACTGGTAGGCGGCGTGGCCATCATCAAGGTTGGCGCGGCCACCGAGACCGAACTGAAGGAGAAGAAGGCTCGCGTTGAGGACGCGCTGCACGCAACGCGCGCTGCTGTGGAAGAGGGAATCGTCCCGGGCGGCGGCGTAGCGCTGGTGCGCTGCATACCCGCGGTCCAGACACTGATCGGCACGCTCACCGGCGACGAGAAGACCGGCGCCCAGATCGTGCTTCGTTCGCTCGAAGAGCCGCTGCGCCAGATCGTCGCCAATGCCGGCGAAGAGGGCGCGGTGGTGGTGGCCAAGGTGCTGGAGTCGAAGGAACCTCACTATGGCTACAACGCGTTGACCAGCAAGTTCGAGGACCTGGTCAAGGCCGGCGTCATCGATCCCACGAAGGTGACGAGGACGGCACTGCAGAATGCGGCGTCGATCGCGGCACTGTTGCTGACCACCGAAGCGCTGGTGGTTGAGCTGCCGGAGCCTAAGAGCGCGGCGCCGGCCGGTCATGGCGGCGGTGGCATGGACGGAATGTACTAAAACCAGTTGTCAGTGGTCAGTGATCAGAAAAAGGCACGTCAGGCAAGGGCTTTATCTGGTCACTGATTCAAAGGCGAACTGACGGCACAAAAGCGAAAGGCCTCCAGCGTGAGCTGGGGGCCTTTTTTCGCGCAAAAGAACGAATGGCGCCGTGCACTTGTGGAAATGCCGCCAAGCGGCCCAACCGTGGGCCGGGTCAAACGAATTGTCCGCACTACATCACTGCGGCAGTTGCGGTGACGGCTGCAATTCCTGCGTCGCTTGTTGCGGGTTGCGGGCGCAATGACCGTAACCAACCAGCGGAAAGCCATGCGCGGGGAATCACGAACTCCGACCAACCACAATCCAGGCAAACCCGAATGTCAGGCGAAGGTGTCATCGGGGGGTGACTCAGGGTACGCGGACTGTTGCGATACAGCCGGACTTCTGCCGGAACGACCGATACGGCGGCAGACTGGCACTTGGGGCAGATCATTTCCACACCTCAGGAGATCCGAAAACATCGGAACTCCCAAAAAAGATAGAGGGAGTGATTCAATCTAACGGAATTAGGGGCGAGATTTCAACAGAAACACTGCAAAACATGAACGAAGGTAACGTTCATGTTTGTGGAACAGTAACATATTTCCGTGATATGAAAGCGATGCTTTCGGATTAGTGACAGCCGGAGGTGCGCTTGATCTGGAATTGCGAAGTGGTTGGAGGCAAAAGAAAAGCGCGGCAGCCGAAGCCGCCGCGCCGTAAGTGCTAGTTACGCCGGCTCAGAAGTTGATGCGAGCGGCGATTTCAACCAAGCGGGGAGTGAACAAGAATCCGCTCGAGTTGGAATTCGTCGGAATTCCGAGCGTGTTGTTGGAAGGTGATGCCGAACCCTGACCGAGATATGTCAGCGTGGAGCCGGACAGGGTATAAGCTGTAGTTCCAAGAGCGGTCACGTTCTGGTGGTTGGCGATGTTAAAGACATTCAGGATGAGCTGCACATTCTGAATGTAATGCTCGAAGTTGAACTGCTTCTGCACGCGAGCGTCGTCGACAATATGGCGCGGGTACCGGGCCGTGTTCACGCCTATGTAGCCCGGAATGATGGTCGTTCCACCCGCACCGTTGAAGTCGCTCCCCAAAGCACCACTCAGCTTGCCGCTCCAACCTTTGGTGTAGGGCAAGCCATTCTGCATCGAGAAGCTATCGTCGAGGCTCCATCCGTTCACAACCCACTTCACCGGATTCGCGCCGCTGACTCCGGGGAAGCTGTAGAGGGCATAGGCAACGAACCGGTTCGGTACGTTGTAATTGGATGTGCCGTAGTTCGCCCGGTAATTTCCGTACGGGTCATACCAGTTCTCAGTGGTGCCCTGGGTGAGCGCGTTTTGCGCGTAATCAAGTGCATGAGACCAAGTGTAATTGGCGTCGAACTGAATGTTCTTGAGCGAGTGGTTGACGACCTCGCCAACCAGAGCGCCGTAGTTCGAGTTGATGTTACTGGCCATCTCAGTGATGGACGTGAAGCTAGTGGCATTGGGGCCGAGGAGGGCTGTGTTGCCGTAGCTGGTGTAGATGTTGTTGATTGTCAGTGGGCCAGCAGGGATTGGGCCTTTTCCGGATGCGTCAGAGACCGTAATAGTTCTTGAAACGCAAGCCGTCGGCGAGGCCGAGCAGGGAACGATGTTGACGTTGAGGAAGTTGGGCAAGTCGCGTCCCAAAGAACCCAGATAGCTGACGGACAGGTAGGTATCTTTGCCAAGCGACTGCTGAACCTGGAGATCGTACTCCTGCACTTCGGGCAGCTTTAGCGTTGGAGAGAAGAAATAGGAGCTCGGCTTGGAGGTACTCGCGCCGCTCGCGAAGATGTTTGGATACTGCGGGCCCTCCGCAACAGAGGAAGTTGGTGCATTAAAGAAGGTTGGTGCGGTTTGCCCAGCCGGACTGCCGGTGTTGAAGAGAATCTCAAAGATGTCGCCGTTGGGGATACGGCCGTAATACAGGCCATAGCCGCCGCGCACCACAGTGAGGCCATTGCCGTAGAGGTCATATGAGAACCCGGCACGCGGGCCGAAGTTCGACCACTGTTTTGGGTTGTTGGTGATGCCGTTGTACGGAGCAAAGACGCCGGCTGCGGCATCGAAACTTGAAACCGTCGAGGGAAGATTCTGGTGGTCCCAGCGGAGACCGAGTTCAAGAGTCAAACGTGGCGAGATTTTCCAGTTGTCCTGTGCGAATACGCCTGTGTCCAGGGTGTTGAGGCCAAAGCTTGGAGTTCCAAAGCCCTGGTAAAAATCCTGATAGCAGGGATATTTTGCGACCACAGGCGCCGCATTGGTGGCCGAGCTCCCTGAGCCGTATTGACCTGCGTATTCGGTGTAGTTTGCATCGCAGCCGTTGGTGGATGTGCCGACCGTAACACCGTTCTTGAAGTTGAGCAGGTCGTTGAAATACGGTCCGATGTATTGGTAAACGTAATCGCCGTTGCTCTCATACAGGTTGTTCTGGAAGTCGTAGTTGTGAACGATATCCACGCCGAACTTGAAGCTGTGGTTGCCCTTGTTCCAGTAAAGAACATCGCCAATCTGCCACTTCTTCTCGAGCGGATATGCGACACGGTAGGAATAGTAGGGCGATCCCGAGTTGAATCCCCAACCGGAAGACGAAGCGCCGATCTGAACATAAGGAATGTTGCCGCTCTTGTTGTTTTCATCTGCAAGCGTGTACGGCGTAAGAGCCTGCTGCCCCTCGTCATCGAGCTCGCGACCGTACTGGTAAAGGAGCTCATTGCTGATGTTGGACGTGATGAGACTTGTGAGCTTGGTGAGGCCGTAGTCGAGCTTGACGAAGTCGTTACCGTCAGAATCGCGCGCGTAGTTCACGGCGGCAGCGGTCTGGACACCGCCGGGAGAATCCCAGCGCAGGCGGTGATAAAGAACGCTCCAGTGCTCTTTGGGTGTGATTTGCCAGTCGAGTTTGGGGGTATTGATTTCCTGGAAGCCGAAGCGCGCAACTTGGCCAAGGTCTGAGTTGAGGCCCAGATCGGTCTGACCATTATGGAGGGTGCCGCCGTTGATAAGGGCAGCCCAGTCCGCCGCAGCCTGCGCGTACGTGATTCCCTGGCGTGCAGCCAGCGTGCAGGCTTCGGAGTCTTCGGTTTTGGTGGCCGTGGTATCGCTGGCCATATACCCGTTTTGATAGGCCTGGGGGGGGGGCGTGGATGACCCAGTTAGATAGCAAGTGGCGCCCGAGGGAACAGCGGCAACAGGCAGCGTGTAGAAGTTGGCTGGGTTATAGGGAATGCCGACTTCAGGGAATACGTGCGTGTGCTGGTCGTATGTATCGATCCAGAAGAGCTTGTCCTTGATGAGCGCTCCGCCGGCAGTGAAGCCGTAGATCTTTCGGAGGTCCTCGGGCTTAATGTGCACTTGGGTGTTGACGCCGTTTATGACCTTCGCAATCGTCGTATAGTCGTTGTAAGCGTTCCAATTGCTCTCACGATCGTAGAAGTAGGCCTGCCCGTGGATTTGATTCGTGCCGCTCTTGGTGACGGAGGTGATGACGCCACCGGCGGCGCGGCCGTATTCAGCGGAGTAGACACCGGTGTTGACGGCGAACTCGCGGACCGCGTTACCCGAGGTGGAATAGGCCTCGCGGGTGCGCCCACGCTCCTCAGCGAAGAAGGCCTGGTTGTCGTCGGCGCCGTCGATTTCGACGTTGTTCAAGATCGGGCTGACGCCGCGAATGCTGATAAGGCCGAATCCGTTGGAGTCAGAGACGACACCGGGAGTGCTCATGGCAAGGGACGACCAACGGCGATTGTTGATGGGGATATTTTGCATTGCCGTCTGGTCCAAGGTATCGCTGAAATCGGGCGATTCCAGGTTCATGACCGGGGCCTGCTCTGTAACGACGACCTGCGTGCTGGATGATGCGACGGCGAGACGGGGCTCGAGGGTGGTCACTTGGCCGACAACCACGATAACGTCGTCAGCGCGATATTTGGCGAAGTTCGGGGATGAGATCGCGACGGTGTATTTTCCCGGCTCGAGCAGAGGCGCTTTGAAATAGCCGCTGCTGTCCGCAACGACATCCACAGCGAATCCGGTGGCGAGATTCTGGATGTGAATCGCAGCGCCGGGGATCACGGCTTCGGAGGAATCTAGTACTGAACCCGCGATCGAACCCTGAGTGGTGGACTGCGCGTTCAAGGACATGGAACTGAAACACACAGCGAGGATGAGAAGCGCCAGGCATGAAATACCCAGGCGAATTCTATTGCACGTCATAACTGCCCTCCAAAGTAGTCGTTTGCGTTTGAACCTATTCCGTGAACCGATAGCGTCGTCGCCGGCGCCACGAATTGGCGTTTCGGTCAACGCGCAGAACCCGGTGAAAACCTGCGACAAGCTCCGTTCAGCTCTCAATGCCGACTCCGGCATGGGACACGTGCCGGCTCAAAAGTCTTCGATACTTGAGCGTACAAATCTTCGATGAACTTGCGATGAAAAGCGAAGTGGAACGTCGTGAGCATGCAACCCGGGATTCGAGCCTCGAGCGGTCCACGAGTGCACAAGGCCATCGGACGGGGGAGATGCGGTCCAAGCTGGCCGGTGACAATCGGCTGTTATACCCTCACGAAAATGAACTTCAAATGCCGCAACACAACACTAATGTTTCTAGCGAAAACAACCTTTGCCGGCTGCAATGAGGAGGCTTCTCACTGATTGCGATTGTGCCTTTGCGGTGCAGTCAACACGTGTCTGAGAACATCTGGAACTTCAGCTGCGCCCCAAAAAACGCGGGCTGAAGGATTCCCTCAATGCGAAGCATTTCGGGGTACGGCAATCTCTAAGGAATCGTTATTGTAGGGCAACGGCAGCCATTTTTCCAAGGGGTAATTCGAAAAATCTCCCGCACTTCGAGAAAATCAAAGGTTTAGCGGTCAACTTGTGGAAAACGGGGCCGGTTCACAGGCGATCCTGCGCCCGATCTTGTAGCCAAAACGCGCGATGGAGCAGGCGCACGCGGGTTGTCGCCGGACAAGTCGTCGGTTGAAACCCTTCGAGCGACGCGCTTGCAGCCAGATCCCCATCGTCCGTCGCAAAATTCAATTAGCGGCCGCTGCCCGGACCCCAGTGAATGCGCAAGCCTGTGCGAAGCGTGAAGGGCAGGCTGGGATAGCCGATGGGCGCGATGTGCTGCGTGTCGGTGAGATTCTCAGCTTGTGCAAAGACGTCGATCCAGCTGAACCACTGATAGCTGCCGCCAAGATCGAGTTTCGCGTAGCCGTAGTCGAGATTGCGATTGGGCAGAAGGAGACTGCTCATTCCGGAGGCGTCTTCGCCTTCAAGGTAGGTGGAGTCGTCGCTGCGGCTGGCGAAGGCCGCGGAGAAAATTCCTGTGATTCGTTTGTTGGCGTAGGTGGCTGTGAAGTAGCCGGTATGGGGCGCGCGGCGGAAGGGACGAGCGCCCTCGAGCGGAGCATAGGGGCCAATCTGAATGCCGTTGGGAATGTTCTGCCACGTGGGAATAGGGCCGAGCAAAGCCTCGTCGTCATTCGTAAACGAGCGCTGCACCACGGCATCGAGGTAGGTGTAGCCGCCACGGAGAAACAGGTTGGAACCGATTCCAGACTCGACCGATGTTTCGATTCCCTGTGCGCGGAAAGCTTCGGAGTTGATCGTCAGCTCGTAGGCGAAGTTCGCCTGCAGGATTTGTTCGAGTGTCTGTTGCTGGGCTGGGGTGAGATTGGGCAAGAGTTCGGGGATCAGGTCCAGACCGACGTACTCGATCTCCTTGCCGAATTCGTTGTGGAAGTAACTGGTCTTGAAAACGATGTGCTGGCTGAGGAAGGACTGCTCAACGCCGCCCTCGTAAGAGCGCATGGCGGGCGCGGCAATCGGACTGATGTGCAGCGCCTGAATGGTGGACTGAGCGCCGTTGTTCGCGAGGAAGTTGTAGAGCGAATCGTCCTGATCGGTGAGCTTGGGCTCGCGCACCGCTTCGCCGAAGTTGAAGAGAACGCGCGTGCCGGCAAAGGCGCCGCTGCGCGGACGAAGGACGTAATAGTTGAGGCCGGCGCGCGGCGACGTCTGAAGTCCGAACAAAGAGTAGTGCTCGATGCTGCCGCCCAGAGTGTAGAAGAAGCGATCTTTGAAATCGCCGTGCACCGCGAGTGGGATGAAGTAGTTTATGTGCTTGACAGGCGTGTAGTAAGTGCTGCCGGGTTCCGCGCCGCGCTCGTCTTCATACTGAAAGCCGGCAAGGCCGGCCAGGTGCGGAGTGATGGTGATGTCGCCCTGATAGCCCGCCTGATCGCGATTGGAGACGTACTGGACACGAAATGTTGAGCAATCGAGGACTGCCTGGCCGGTGGCAGAGTAGCCATTCGCGCCGGTGATGGTGACAATGCTGCCGAGATACGCAGGTCCGAAGCAGTAATTGTTGTATGACTGGAAGATTCCCGGTGTGGTCCAGCGGGAATCCTGCTCGCGCTTGCGTGTGAGGCCATAGCGAACCACGCTGTGCAGGCTTGCAGTGGTCTGGTTATCGACGGAGGCGCTGAGGAAAATGTCCTGATCCTTTTCCGTGGCGTCATCAGCGATGTGATAAAAGTCCCATGCGTTCGGCACGCCAGTAGCATCGACACCGTAGTGAAGAGTGGCGCGAAGTTGCGTTGTGCCGTTGAGAGCCCAGCCGAGGTTAGCCGCCGATGTGGCTACGTGGAATTCGTCATTGGGCAAATTGTTGGCGGTCTGCAGCCAACTGAACGCGCCAAGATAGTCGAGCTTCTTGCGAGATCCCGCTACCTGGAGTTCTTCGCGCGAAGTGAAAAGGTTGCCGGCGCTGCCTTGAAAGAGCAGGGAAGGGAAGCTGGTGGTGCCGTGAGGCGTGGTGAAGTTGACGACACTTGAATCTGCCCCCGCACCATAGAGGCTCGCGTCAGGACCGCGATAGATTTCAGCGCTCTCAATGGCCGTGGTGGAGAGTGTTCCGAAATTAAACTGATTGCCCAGGTCGCCGATATCGACGCCGTCGAGAAGCATTTTGTTGTCGTCGGAGTCGCCGCCGCGGACGAAGAGCGAAGTTGCCGCGCCGCTTTGGCCGGACTGTACGGCCGAGGCGCCGGGCATGAGGCGAAGTTCGCTCGTGAAGTCATCGCGGAGAACGAGGTCGAGCGGACCAATCACGGTGGTGGCGGCGCTGGTTTGCGGCTGCGGAGTGGGCGTGCCGGTAGCCGTGACGACGATCGACTCGCGCACCCAGGCCGGCTCAAGCACGATGTTGCGCTCGACGGAATCAAATTGGCCGGCGTAAAAGTCGGGCGTTTGCAGCTGCCGGAAAGATTTAGCAGAGACGATGAGAAAGAATCTGCCGGAAGTACCAGTGAAAATCTGGAAGCTGCCATCGGCGGTGGATACCGCGGAGCCGACGACATGGCCATTCGCCACGAGCGAGACTGCGGCGCCGGTAACTTTGGCGCCAGCGGCATCCGTTACGAGGCCGCGGATGGAAGCAGCGGAACACAGTGCAGTGCAGAGCGCGAGGCATCCGGCGGCAAACGCGCGAGGCAGAATGCGGCAGGCCCGAGACGAGGCGCAGTGGGATGTTGAGCGCAGAAGATTGGAAATCGGCATGAGAGCTCCTTCGTTCCCCTCGGAACGTGAAAGCGGTTGGGTGCGCCGAGGACCGGTCTCCTGACTTGCGCTCGTTTCAGCCGCCTTCCCAATGCCGAACCGATTCGATTCGACTCCAGTGGCTTGATGCGGGTTCCGCTCAAAGCGAAACACGCGGGCTGAAATCCTGTTCGAATCCTGCGCCTCTTTATACGACGGCAGGGAAAACAGGTGCGCTCACAGTTGCGGGGCAGTGGCGGAGTTTCACCGCCTTCCCGAACATCCTGGCGATCGCGATGATGAGTTGCGCTGCAGCGCGGGCGGCAGCAACGATGTCATGGAAACGACTTCCATGACATCGACTTTTATAGCGGGAACGCCGCGGGAAGTCAAAGTGGAAAATCGAGCGGCGAAGGAAAGGATGAGGCGGGTTGAATCGAGCTGTGGTTAGATGTGGTGACCCCGGCCTGATTCGAACAGGCGACCTACAGTTTAGGAAACTGCTGCTCTATCCACCTGAGCTACGGGGCCACTTTTAGAATGAGTCGTTTACAGCAATGTCGAGTTTCCCTCCTTCACAGTACCTCACAGCAACTTAAATGGACGTCAGGTCGATAGCCCAATTGATCCCATGAGGTAGCGCAAGTGAGGGCGAAAAGATCACAGTATCAACAGGGTAGCATCAAGAAAGTTCGGAGGGTGAGGGCTTTGCATGGGGGGTTCGCTTCTCTGAATGGGTGGAAGGGAAGCGCTACCAGCGTACTCTTACCTTCGACGGCGCGAAATATCCAAAAGAGGCCGACGTCCGTAAGGCAATTGAGTTGCCCGTCTCACAGATCAACTCCGGGACCGCGGGAGAAAAGGCCGACGCAAAGTACAAAAGATTCCTCTTGACAGTGTTTTCTTTGCGGTGGTACTCGTACGTGGTTGCACAATCGATTGAGCGTGTTCATCCCCGGAAGGGTCGCTCGATAGCGGGCCTTCATCCCCAGTCGCTCAATAGCGGGCCTTCACCCCCCAACGATCACAATGTGCGGTTTCAGGAGGTCTTTATGCAGAATCTTGGTTCGAATCGAAATCCGAGATGCACTCGGATGTGGAGCCCATCCCTTATTGCGCTGAAGGCCTTCTGGCCTTTGGCATTCTTACTTCTTCTCGTCACGGTTCCGGCCCATTCGCAGTTCCGGACGTCAATCCAGGGTACCGTCACCGATCCACAAAGCGCCGTCATCCCGGGTGCGACCCTTACACTCGTCGATCTGGCCACCAACGAGACGGTGATTCACAAAAGCGACGCGACCGGTGTCTACAATTTCGACGCTCTTCCTGCAGACCAATTCACACTTACGGTTGAGAGAGACGGATTCAAAAAGAAGGTGCTTGACCACTTGCAGTTGATTCCTGAACAGCCGAATTCGGTGGACATCCAAATGGACCTTGGTGGCTCCTCGGAGACAGTCACGGTCGACGCCTCCACGGTCTCGGCTCTGGATACGGAAACGGCGAACAACGGAGCGACCGTCACCGAAAACGAAATCCAGCATATGCCCGTCTTCGAGCGTGACGCGACCAGCCTGATTCAGCTGGCGCCAGGGACGATAGCCGACGGATCGCGCCAGGGCAGCGGCAACGGATACCAGGCTCCAGGAACGCAGAGCGGAGCTTCATCGGGCGGCGGCGGCAATTTAGGCAATACCAGCAGTATTTTCGCCACGGAAAATGGTCCGTCGGCCAACACTAACGGCAACCAGTTTGAGAATAATGGTTACAACGTCGACGGTATCAGTACTGTGAGCGCAGTCTGGGGTGGATCGACGGTTATCACTCCCAGCGAGGATTCGATCGGCAACATCCAGATCGTGACCGACGACTATGACGCTGAGGACGGCCGCTTCGACGGCGCGATGGTCAAGATCACGTCGAAGAGTGGCAGCAATGACATTCACGGCAGCCTGTTTGCTGAGATCAACCGGCCGGGATTGAATGCGTACCAGCGTTGGAACGGGCCGCAATCGGTAGCGCCGGGTACTCCGAGTGCACGCGGTCTGCTGAGGGATACGGACGATTACAACCAGTTCGGCGGCAGCGTTGGCGGACCTATCTGGAAAAACAAGATCTTTGCCTTTTTCAATTACGAGAGGCAGAACGACAACGAATCTGCGACGAGCACCGGATGGTATACGACCTCGGCGCTGGCGTCGGTGGCCCCGTCGGGCAGCATCGCCTCTACGATTTTGAACTTCAAAGGCGGCAACGTCCTGGGAACGGTGATCGCCTCGGCGAACTGCACCACTCTCGGGCTGTCTTCAGCCTATTGCGCGAATGTTTCGGGAGGCGTGAATATCGGTTCACCGCTGACCAGCGGCGTGGGCAAGCAGGACCTCGGCTATGTGAACGCCGCTGCCCCCGGCGTTGGAAGCGGTTTATCGACTACGCCGGATATTGCCGAATATAGTCTCAGCAGTCCCGAAAGCGCGGATTTCAAGCAGTTCAACGGACGCCTGGATGCAGACGCCACCAAGAGCGATCACCTCAGCTTCGCGATTTACTGGGTTCCGGACACGCGAACCAACTATAACGGTGGATACGGCTACGACCTCTTCCACCACTCGCAGGTGAACGACGCCTTCTCGCTTATCTGGAACCATACGTTCTCGCCGACTTTTTTGAACGAAGCGCGCGCGAACGCAGCCGGGTGGCGATACAACGAATTGACATCCAACCCACAGGCGCCCTTTGGCCTGCCCTTGGATTTGGTCACCAAAATCGGGAATCAGACCATTGGCAACATTAGCGTGAATTCCCCGGGCGTCTACAACCAATGGACGTACAGCTACAAGGACGTTGCCACCAAGGTGCTGCACACGCACACCATGAAATTCGGCTTCGAGTTGACGCGCCTCTATTATCTGAACGATCCGATCGGCAAGCCGAATTATACCTTCTACAACCTCTGGGACTTTGTAAACGATGCTCCGGAAGCTGAAGGCGGTCCTTTCCAGGCCACCACCGGCATACCCGGCGGCTACCGCAATGACAACCGCGAAGACGTGCTGGGCATTTTCTACCAGGATTCCTGGAAGGTTCGCCCCAGCTTCACGATCACAGCCGGCCTGCGCTACTCCTACTTCGGGCCGATGGACGACAAAGACAACAACATGGGTGTGCTCACCTTTGGCAGCGGCTCCACCCTCTTGACAGGGATTACCCTTCGCACGGGCATCGACGCCTGGGTCGCGCAAAAGTTGAACTTCGGCCCGGAGGTCGGCTTTAACTGGGCCCCCGACGTTCTCAAAAACAAGTTCGTGGTGCGCGGCGGTTTCGGCTTGAACTTTAACGGCGAGCAGATTGCCAACGCCAACAACTACGACGGCAACCCTCCGGGCACGAGCTCTGTTCCGGGGTCCAGCACGAGTCCCACGAACATTAACCCCAACATCCTCTACGCGGTTTCGAGCAGCCCCACCAATATCTTCGGTTACCCGGCGAACAAGAGCGCGATCACCGCGTTTTTCCCCGCCGGCTCTGCTAACGCAGGCCTGCCCACGGGGGGCGGCGCGAACCTTGGCGGCTTGCCCGGGCACATGCCCACCCAATACATGGAGCACTTCTCATTGAATGTGGAATACGACCTTGGCCACCAGTTGGTTGCCAATCTCGGCTACGAAGGCGGCCTGGGCCGTCACGAGTTGTACAACTACGACGCCACCGCGCTCGGAGAGATCATGGGCGCTCCGCAGACTCACCTGGTCAACAGCGTGAACACCTTCGGCAGCAATGGCTGGTCGAGCAACAACATGATGCTTGCGGGGCTCAAGCACCAGTTCTCGCACACCTTCTCCGCGGAGGCTCAGTTCACCTGGGCGCACAGCATGGACACCAATTCCGGCCCATACTCGCGCGATCCCTATCTCTACAACCCTGGCTACTCCTACGGACGTTCCGCATTTGACGTCAACCACTCCTTCAAAGTATTCGGCACCTGGCAGCCGGTCATCTTTCACGGCAACCTTAATTGGGCAGAAAAAGTTGTAGGTGGATGGTCACTGAGCGGCATTGCAACGTTCCACTCGGGCTTTGGATGGACCCCGTACTACCAGGCCCCACACCAGTTCTACTGCAGCACCTGCAACTATGGGTACCTGCAACTGCGTCCCAACTATCTTGGTGGCGGAGGCAGCAGCACCAGCAACAAGGCCTTCCAGACCGGAAGCAACTTCCCTGGCTACCAGGGAACGAATCCTCCCGACGTTACCGGAGCAAACACAGGGACGGACAACGACATGTTCTCCAATCCCCTCTTCAGCGTTCCCAACTTCTCCGCGGCCATCACCGATGGCGCGGCGCCGTTCCCGGCAACGTCCTCAACCACCTTCATACCTGCGCCGGGCATCGATCGCAACACGTTCCCTGGCCCCGGCTACAGAGACGTGGACCTGACCATCGGCAAGGCATTCGGCTTGCCCAAGATGCGCGTCCTGGGCGAGGGCGCGAACCTTGAAATCAAGGCCAATATGCTCAATGTCTTTAACCTGTTGAACATTAACCCCAGCACGATCAACACCAACATCGGCTCGGGGAGCCTTGGCCAGGCGACCGGTGCGTTGGGAGCGCGCGTCGTCGATTTCCAGGCGCGCTTCAGCTTCTAGCTTTGGTTTGCACAGAATTGTCTAATGAGGGGTGCGGTGCGCCCCTCATTCTTGCCTTCTGTGCGAAAGCCATAGGGTGCAGTCGAAGAACGCCCAAGTAGATTTCCGTGCACCGGGGAGGACGCTTTGTTCCTTATTTTTTGGAGATCGGTCATGATACCCATCCGCTCTTTTATGACATCGGGGATTGTTCTGCTGGCCGCCGGCCTGCCACTCTGCGCCCAGCAGGCGGCAATGTCCGGCGATGCTGTCCCTGCGCAACGAATCACGGTTGACGCCCACGCCGCGGCCACGCCCTTTCCGCATTTCTGGGAACAGATGTTCGGCTCCGGCCGCGCCAATCTCGCCCTGCGTGGAAACTACCGCGCCGACCTTCACGAGGTAAAGAGGATTACCGACCTGCGCTACGTCCGATTCCACGCCATCTTCCACGACGAGAACGGAGTTTACAGCGAGGATGCGCAGGGCAACCCGATCTACAACTGGTCTTACGTCGATCAGATTTACGATGGACTGCTTGCGGAGGGGGTGCGCCCTTATGTCGAGATCGGCTTCATGCCCAAGGCGCTGGCTGCGCATTTGGACTATCACCCGTTCTGGTATAAGCCCGTGGTTTCTCCGCCCGGAGACTATGTAAAGTGGGATGCATTGATTACTGCTTTCGCCCATCACTTGATCGAGCGTTACGGGATCGACGAAGTTGCCAACTGGTACTTCGAAGTATGGAACGAACCCAATCTGGATTTCTGGATGGGCGCGCCAAAGCAATCGACTTATTTCGAGCTCTACGATCACACTGCCCGCGCCCTGAAGGCGGCTAGCCCGCGGATACGCGTGGGCGGGCCGGCTACCGCACAAGCGGCATGGGTGGGCGACATGATCGCTCACGCCGTCCAAGACAACGTGCCGCTGGACTTCGTCTCGACGCATGTCTACGGCAACGACAGCGCGAAAGATGTTTTTCACGACGACCGGCCGATTGCTCCGCACCAAATGGTCTGCTTGGCAGTGAAAAAGGTCCACAAAGAGATTGAGAACTCTGCGCGGCCAGAGCTGCCGCTCATTTGGAGCGAGTTCAACGCTTCCTATATGAATGAGCAGCCGATAACCGATTCCATTTATATGGGGCCGTGGATGGCGCAGACCATCAGCCAATGCGACGGCATGGTGAACATGATGTCGTATTGGACCTTTTCCGATGTCTTCGAGGAGCAGGGAGTCATCAAAACGCCCTTCTATGGTGGCTATGGCCTGATGGCAGAGAACGAAATCCCGAAACCGGCATTCGACGATTTCGAGCTGCTTCACATGTTGGGCACAGAACGCTTGCCGGCTGCTGCCGATGACGTATTGGTTACGCGCCGCAAGGACGGAACCCTGGTGATCGCGGCGTGGAACCTGGTGGAACCCGGCGCGGATGGCGCAGCAAAGTCTGTTTCGCTCGATTTGCGGGGGGTTGCCTCCAACGCGCGGGCAACCATCCGGCGCGTGGATGATTCGCATGGCGACACTCTCGATGCGTGGAAGGCGATGGGGAGCCCGAAATACCCCACCCAAGCCCAAACCGTGGCACTGCGCAAGGCCGCCGAATTGGGTCCGCCTGAAGTCAAATCTCTGCACGGTGGCCGGCTCGAGCTGACTCTGCCTCCCATGGGTCTGGCAGTCGTGGAAATTCGCTGAGAGGCGCCGGAACGCGAGGCAAATCGCTCGCGGGGAAGGAGTTCCTCGCCGAGAGAAGAATCGCCGGATGTTTTTGGGGGCGCCTTTTCGCAGCCCTCTGCTCCGGTCGAAAGCATGATACGACCGTGCCATTGCGCGGAATAGAACGTCGATGATCAAATAGCGTGATCGATCGTAAGAAACCAGCCGATCAATTTTGTCGAGGCTAGATACGGCAAGAACCTCGACCAGATCGGCAGTTGAAAGCTATGGAAGACTTGAATGCCTTGGTAGCAAGCCAGGAAAGGCGCGGAGTGCTTAGCCGCCGCGACGCGATGCGCGCCATCGCGCTGCTGGCTGGATCCACACTCCTTTCTCCCCGTGCTGTTCTTGCAGATGCGCCCTGGAGGTTGGGCGGGGACGATGAAGCATTCTTGGACGACCTCGAGCGCCAGGGTTGCCTCTTTTTCTGGGAGCAAGGCAGCGAGAAAACCGGCCAGGTCTTGGATCGCGCACAAAACGATCTTGGCGGAGAACTCGACCCGCGAAGAATGAGCAGCATCGCTGCCACTGGCTTCGGCCTGACAGCCTTGTGCATAGCCGACCAGCGCGGTTACTTGCCCCACCAGCAAATTGTCGAGCGCGTCCTCACCACGCTCGATTGGCATCTGAATTCGCTGCCCGAGGTGCACGGATTTTTTTACCACTTCAACGACATTGAGACAGGTGAGCGGATAGGAAAATGCGAACTCTCATCGATCGACACGTCACTGCTTCTCTGTGGCGTCCTTACCGCGCGTGCGTATTTTAGCGACGCGAGGATCCAATCGCTCGCCGGGCAAATCTATGAACGTGTGGACTGGCCCTGGATGTTAAACCAGGGCAGGGCTTTCTCCATGGGCTGGCATCCTGAAACCGGGTTTCTGCAATCGCGATGGACGCGCTACTGCGAGTTGATGATGATCTATCTGCTGGCCATCGGGTCTCCCACGCATCCCGTTTCACCTGATTTATGGAATAACTTCTCGCGCCCGGTTGTTCAATTCGGCGGGTACAGGTACATCAGCGGCCAGGATCCCCTCTTCACACATCAGTTTTCCCATGCGTGGTTCGACTTCCGAGGCCGTCATGATGCGTATGCCGACTATTTTGAGAACTCCGAGACCGCCACTCGCGCGCACAAAGCATTTTGCCTTTCCCACCCGGAATGGTTCAGCGAAGATTACTGGGGCGTTTCGGCATCTGATTCAGCGGCCGGGTACGTCGGGTGGGGAGCACCCCCTGCGATCGGCGCCCTTGACGGAACGGCGGTGCCTTGCGCCGCCGGCGGCTCGCTGCCGTTCCTGCCAGCCGATTGCCTCAAGGTCTTGCGTGCCATGCGATCGACTTGGGGTCACCGGGCCTGGGGCCGTTACGGCTTCACTGATGCTTTTCACCCGGCGGCAGATTGGTACGACCCGGATGTCGTAGGAATCGATCAGGGCATTTCGGTCTTAATGGCGGAGAACCTGCGCACAGGGCTTGTGTGGAGTACATTCATGAGAAACGCCGAGTGTGCGAGAGCCATGCAACTGGCGGGATTCAACGCCTGAAACTGGCAGCGCAACCATCCTGAATTTGAAGAAATCGAGGAGATGCCGGGTCGAAGAATGTGCGTCTTGACATTGGTCGCTCCAAAAATAAAGCCGCTATGGGCAGACGACTGCTTAAATCAACGAGCCTCAAAGAGCTTTCGGCAATTCTCAAGCTCTCCCAGTCCACCGTCTCCCGGGTCATCAACGGTGAAGGGGACAAATTTCGTATCGCGCGCGAGACGCAAAAGCGCGTGCTGCATGGGGCCGATGTGCACGGCTATTCGGCGAACACGGTGGCCCGCAGTCTGCGCCAAAAGCGGAGTTATACCGTCGGCGTGATTGTTCCGGAGATTAGCGAGGGCTATTCAACCGCCGTGCTCAGCGGCATAGAAGACGAATTACTGAAGGACGGCTACTTCTACTTTGTCGTCAGCCACAGGCACCGGCCCGATCTGTTGAAGGGTTATCCGCGCATGATGCTGGCCCGCGCCGTTGAAGGCATCATCGCGGTTGATACCGCCATTGAAGACGAATTGCCGGTGCCCGTTGTCTCGGTTTCAGGTCATCGGCACCGCGAGGGGATGGTCAATATTGAACTCGACCACGACCAGGCTGCACACCTGGCTCTTTCACATCTCAAGACCCTCGGGCATCATCGCATCGCGTTTATCAAAGGGCAGGCATTCAGCTCCGATACCAACCGGCGATGGCGCGCTATTGTGGAAACCGCGAAGGCATTGGAAATCGCTATCCATCCGCAACTGGTAGCGCAGCTCCAGGGCATGGATCCTGGACCGGGGCCGGGAATGGAAGTGACCCGGCAGCTGCTCCAGACCAATCAGCCCTTCACCGCCCTCCTGGCTTTCAACGATGTCACCGCGATGGGAGCAATTCTGGCGCTGCGCGAGGCTGGCCTGAGCGTTCCCAAAGACATTTCGGTCGTTGGTTTCGACGATGTGCTGGCTGCCTCCACCTACAATCCTCCTCTCACCACTGTTCGTCAGCCCTTGCGCAACATGGGCCAGACAGCCGCGGCCACGTTGCTTGGGCTGATTCGCGACGAGACTTCACACCCTCACCCCGCCGCAATCACGGTTTATCCCAATCTCGTAGTGCGGAAGTCAACCGCTCAAGCCCCGGCGCACGCCCCGCATGCAACGACCGCCGCCGCTGTTTAAGGCAAACCAGAGTTCGAGCGGCACGTTGAGATTCCTGAATGTCGCTGCCCCCAGGGCGTCGCATCGACTCGGCATGGCGGCTCGGAGATCGTCGTCGGAATCTAATTACACCTTGCTTTGATTGGCGCCGGGAGAATCATTGACTGCGGCCGGCGGTGCCTTACGACCAGCGGTGAAGGGCAGCAGTGTGATCATTACCAGAAGCGTCACTGGGCCGACCACCAACCCGGAGCGAAGGCTTGCAGCGCCGAAGGATACCCATCCAACCAACCATGGAAAGAAGGATGCTCCAATGCCGCTTAAGGCGAGAACGAACCGCGTGTCTGAGCTATGACGGGCGCGGTCAAAGAACGCTGCCAGCCCCACCGGGAAAATCGGCGCCAGCGCGATTCCAAGCAGCAGGATGGCCAACGTCAGAGACCTCGGAGAGTGCGACTCGATGAGAAGCACCGATGCTCCCAACGCTACCGGCGCCGAGAGCCACAAAAGACGGCCGGGGCTCACATGTATCAAGAGCAGGGATGACAATCCGCGCGAAACCAGAAACCCTGTCCAATAAATGGCGGTCGCTGCGGCCGCCAGAGCGAAGCTGGTGCCAGTCACGCGTAGTACATAGGTGGATATCCATGCGCCGAACATCGTTTCCATACCGACCTCAAGGAGAAAGAAGAGCGCGAAAACGACAAGCAAGTGCAGATTGTGCAGGCCCTTCGTCTCTGGCGTTTCGCGCGCAGTCTCGTTTGTATCTCGAATCGTAAGGCTTACGGCAATGGTCGCCAGTCCGGCCGCACAGCCTAACACGATGAATGCCATTCGCCAAGAGGAAACTGCGATTAAACGCGCAGTAATCAGCGGAGCCAGCATCGCGCCGGCGCTCCAGGAAAAATTGAGCAAGGTGAGAACAGATGCGCGGCGGATCGGATAATTGCGCCCCGCGAAGAGGCTCACTGCTGTCATGGGCGCGCCGACACTGACACCGAAGAAAAACGCGAATGGGTAGAGAACCGGACGCGGAATCCAGGGAAAACAGAAACAGGTCACCGTTAACGCGAACAGGCCGCTCATCAGAACATGTGCGTAATTCCCGCGGCAGAGCAATGCTCCCGCGGCCATCCCTGAAAAAATGCAGAAAAACAGAAGGCCGGATTCGCTGTCAGAAAGATGAAACGATCGGGCCAGGGAAGGCAGCATCGGACCGGTAATCACGTCGGCAACTGCCGTCAAAGCAAATACCGGGTGCAGCACCACGAGCATATTACGGCGCGATATCGACAAGTTCTTTACCATCGGGCAAGTCGCAAATGCAGCACACTTAAAGACCGCGGCGAATCACGGATTCTGGAACCAATCAACCTGCTCGTGGTCATCGAATATCCAAAAGTTGAACCAAACTATCGTATCGATCCCAGGCGGACATTTCCAGCATGGGGTAATGTCCCGCCCAGACGCCAGTTGATTGTGGACGCTCTGTTGTGGTCGTGTTGTCGCCTACTCGGAAATGTCGTTAGCAAGTGAGAATGTCCGCTTTTCGTAGCAAGTGAAGTGTCCGGATGGAATTCTAAGCCTTCGCGAGTGCAATCGTGGGCAGACGCTTTGACCGGAAGTACCGAGAATCGAAATAAGCAATGCCATTTTTAACTTGATTTCTATCAATTGCCCAAGTTATCCTGCCTGCCACCGCAGGTAAGTGCAGAGCTTCCCCTCTGGTAAGGCTCGCCGGCTTCATGAAAGGAAGATGCGTGCGTACCCTCCTGGCTCCCGACTTGCAGCGAAAGCAGAAGTGCGTCCGCGTCGCCCGGCATGGTTGGATGCTGGGAGCCGTGCTGCTGTCGGTTGCTGCTGGCGTGGCGGCGCGTGGTCAGGGCGTCCCCACGATTACGTCCATTGCCCCACCGAGCGTGACGGCTGGCGGTCCGGGATTCACGCTCACCGTAAACGGCACGGGATTCTTCGCCGGGTCAGTGGTGCAGGTGAATGGAGCGGGCCGGACCACTGCATTGGTGAGCGCGACGCAAATTACCGCGGCGATTCTGGCCACGGACATTGCGGCGCAGGGCACCGATGAAATCACCGTCTTCAATCCTTCGTTGACTGTGCCCGGAGGAACATCGGCGCCATTTCCGCTGATTGTGAACCCGGCGGCAGGGCCCCCTCCAGTACTGACCAGCGCGGCTCCCGGCCTCGCGGTGCAGGGAGCAGGCCGGATGCAGCTTACGTTGCAGGGAGCGAACTTCAGGCCCGGCGCCAAGGTGGTCATCTCGCCGAAGCTCGCGAGCCTGGCCAACTCCAACGGCAACACGCAAGCGGCGGACATTGCGGTGTTGATCGTGAATCGGATCTCGACGACGCTGATGACCGCGACCGTGAGCCTGAGCCCCGGCGCAAGTGTGGGCCTGCGAGCGATCGACGTGCTGAACACCGACGGAACTTCCACGGCAACGCCGATTGGTCCTGCCGCGGCGGGCAGCGGTACGACGCAGCCATTCGAGATCAGCTCATCCACATCCATCGGCGCGCCGGTGTCGGTGCTCAATCTCGCATTGCTTCATCCGCGCGATGGGACGGTGGTTTCTCTTGGCGGTGAGCTATATGCGGAGGCGGTGATGTCGGGCGCGGGGACGGGCACGATCATCGGCCAATGGCTCTGGGATAACCGGGTTGTCGAGCAGTTTGCCGTGAACCTCGTCGCCGGGCAGAGTGTCACTGTAAGGACGCAGCAGCCATTGCCCACATGGTTCCTGGGCGGGCATACTGTGCAGTTGCGCATGGAGCAACCGAGCCAGATTGCGTCGCGGCCAGTAACGGTCGTCGTCAATCCTGCTGGCTGGCAACTTGAAGAGCTCCTCGCGCCGGTATATGGGTCAGCGTACACCGATTCAGAGCCTCCTGCCTTCTTGTGGGCGCCGGTTCCGGGGGCGGTTCGCTACCAGGTTGGATTCTCCACGCAGCCATATTTCTCCTCCATTGCGAACTGGTACAACGCAGACGACAATCACTGGCAGGTTCCCGCGGACGTTTGGAGTCGGCAGCCAGCCGGCAATCTTTACTGGACCGTCCGAGCCGTAGACAGCGCCGGAGCAACGCGCAAACCGCTGCCGATGCGGCCAATCGCGCACCTGGCGCAAGGAGCCCTGGCCCCGGCGAGTGCTGTTCCCACACAATCCGCCGCCGGACACATGTTGCTTGATTGGAACCCGGCGAACCCTGGCGCATTCTATCTGGTCACCTTGAGCAACGACGCTGAGAGCGATAGGGTTCTGCGGCGATATCTGACAGACAAGGGAACGCTCGATCTGCATTCGGTGGAAAGCCTCCTGGTTCCGGGTCAAACGTACTTTTGGCGTGTGGATGTGTATTCGCATTGGGGCGATTTTCTGTTTTCGGGACCGGAACAGCGATTTGTCGTGCCGCGCGTTCCGGGCCCTCCATCGGCGCGGATGAGGCAACCAACAAGAAGCCTAAACGTCGAATTCGTCTCGCTGACCACGCTGCGCAGGCACGGATACTTCGATCTCGCCTCGCAGATCACCAAAGAAGCGCCGGCGCCGAACAGCAGCGTGAGCCAGACCGAGCCCGCGATCAGTGTTCAATTCCAGGCGCCGGTGAATCCCGCGGACGTGAGCTTGGCGATGGACGACATCGACATTACGCCCCTGGCGCAAGTGACCCAGACGCAGGTGGCATATACGCCGCAACTCCCGCTTGCGAATGGAGAGCACGACGTAAGTCTGACGGTGGGGAATGAGGCGTCGGGATGGAAGTTCACCGTATCTGGGCCGACGGCGGCGCCGGCAACGCCCAGCTCAACGCCTTTCCAGCCGGGCACCGATGCCGAAGCGGAGCCCGCGCCGAGCCCTTCTTCCGCGCTCGGAGCTTCTTTTACGCGCGTGCCCGCATCGGCGAAGCCCGCACCGCCAAAGCAGAAATTCGGCGGCGAAATCGACGTGCAAGTCGGCTCCACAACGCAATGGGCTTCGGGCTCCAATCCGCCAGACTCGAACGACCTCACGATTGCGAATCGCATGATCTTCCAAGGCAATCCGTGGCAGCCGGCGGTGAACGGAAGCGGCTTGCTCGATTCGGTGCTGAACCCTGCGGCACTGCGTTCCAGCGTGGGGCGCGTGAATGATTACGTCGCACAGTTCGAGCGCAAGGGTGAACACTGGGGCGTGGGCGTGCGCTTCGGCATTGTTTCGCCAGTTCTATACACCGACGCGCAATTCGTGACTGCGGCAACGCCGCGCCAGGGAGTGGAAGCCACGCTCACCACGCCCGGCGGCAAGCTTGGCTTCTATACCAATACCAACGACGAGGCCCTGGGCGGCGGTGCGGGTATCACGTTCCATCAGCGACTGATGGGCGCGAGCTGGCAGGCGCCGTTCCCGAAGTGGGCGGAGTTCCGTCTGATGTGGCTCAGCGCGCGCGACATCGGCGCGCCAACCATCGTTGAGTATGACTCGGAGGGCAATCCGATTGTCGTTCCCAACCCGGTTGCGCAGGCTTCGCGCGGGGACGTCTACGGCGGCCTACTCACATTGCATCTCCCCAAGAGCTGGCAGTGGCAATCGGAATACGCGTGGAGCTACGATGATGCGAATCTCTCCGATCCCACAGTGAAGACGCTATTCGGCCGCGCGTGGCGGACAGGTCTCTCCGGGCAAGCGGGTAAGGCGGCGCTCAGCGTGGATTTCCGCGATTTGAGCCCGAACTTCGGCAGTCCCGCGAATCCCAGCCTTACGCAGTCGAGCAATCCCGATCTGCGCGGCGTGGATGCCTCGGCCAGCGCGCCCACAAAGGCCGGGACATTTGCGGTCACCTATAGCTTTTTGCAGAACAACGTTCAGTCGGCGACGGCTGTCGAGCTCGACCTGAACACAGCGACTGAATCCTGGTCAAAGCCGCTCGGCGCGACGACCAATTTGAGCGTGAGCTCGAATCAATCGATCACCAAGACGGGTAATGTTCCGCCGGCGTTACAGGGTCAGCCGCCGTCGCAAAACGGAAGCGCCGACCAACGCGACGTTTCCGGCGACATCACGGTGAGCCGCCAGGTGGGCATGGTCTCGCTCAATGTGGGAGGCACGCGCGACTGGCTCAGAAACAATATTCAGCCCAGCGCCGGGGCCATCACTTCGTCGATTTTCGCCGGCGTGAATCTCGTTACGAAGGGCTTTTTCCAGTGCAACACGCAAGTCAACGTCAGTTGGGTTGCTGCAGATCCCGTAGCGATTGGCGATACGCGCAACATCAGCGTGTACGTGCAGCCCGCACTTGCCTGGAAGAGGCCGGGACTGCAGATTTCTCCGCTTGTGAGCCTGGTGCAGGCCCAGTCGCAGCTGGCGAGCGGCACATTTACCAGCGACACGCTCAGCGGCCAGTACGGTGGGCGGCTGGCATGGACGCTCCCCGGCTGGCTGAAGACAAGCACGCTCTCAGCGCAGGGCAGTTACAACCAGAATCACGACAACGTTAACCACATCGACACGGCCACAACGCAGCTTGTGGCAATCTGGACCTTCGCGTGGGGCCACAAGAAGACTTTCTGAGAGAAATAAATGCGAGCGGCGCAAACTAACTCGAGTCTGGGACGTGAGCCAAGCGTGGGGCGGCGCTCCACGCCGATGGCTCGCGTGCTGCTTGCTGCCTTTGCGATCGCGCTGGCAAGTCGCGCGGGGGGACAAGCCGCCCCACATGGCAATCCTTCACTTATGTCGTATAGCCCGACGCAAGGAACGCAGGGAACGACAGTCACGCTCACGTTTACGGGAACGAATTTCACTCCCCGGCTGCTCAAGCTGCTCTTCACGCCATCGCAGGGCCTGACCGTGAGCAGCATTTCGGCGGTATCGCCGATGCAGATTGTCGCCCAGGTGCAGATCGCCTCAACCGCCGCTATTGGCAGCTATCGAGTCGACATCGAGGACGCGGATCACGATCTAGTCGCGGGGACTCCATTCAATGTGGTCGCGGCGGTGAAGCAACCGCCGGCTTGCCCTAACGGCGCTTTTGCGGCGACCTGCGGAGCGCCGGCGCCCACGATCAAAGAAATGTCGCCGCTTTCTGGAAAGCAGGGAACGACGGTTGTGCTTACGCTCTCCGGCACCAACTTCGTTGCGAATGAGAGCCTGCTGCTTATCCCCTCGACAGGCCTGACGATTGGGCACAGCAACCTGCTGAATGCGAACCAGGTGCAGACGCAAATCACGATCGCAGCGAATGCGCCGCTGGGCCCGCGCTCGGTGACACTGCTGGCCGGCAACTACCGCACGCCGGCGCCGAATACATTTACAGTGACTCCGGCTAACCCGAGTCCGGTTGCCGCTCCCATGCAGATTCTTCGGCTGGTTCCGAGCCAGATCACCGCAGGCGCGCAGAACGTGGACATCGCTATTGAAGGGACGGGCTTCGTGCCCGGCATTCAAGCGGCCTTCAGCGTGGGTGCGGGAATTCCAGCAGCGGTCTTCGCCGCGGGGCCGGCACGCTACGTAAACAGCACCGAGATTCACTTGACAGTGAGCGCGCTGGCAACGGCGCTGCCCGGCGGAAGAGACATCACATTGCAAACGCCCGAGCAGCAGAAAGCGACCGCTCCGCGCATGCTCGACGTGCTTACGCCGACCGTCACCCAGGGCCCGCCGCCGTCGCTCAAGATCACGCCCATCACGTTGCAGAAGCTTACGATGGGCAAGATTGTCCTCGACACGCCCAAATGGGGCGATCAATACGAGGGAGAGATCGAGCAGCACTACGGTATACCGGTGCTCGATGACAGCGTTCAGTTCTCATGGCACGAGCAGAACCCCGGCATCGCCGACTACTACGTGCTCAACATTTACGAAAAGGACGGCGTCACGCTGCTCGCTTCAGAGCGCATCAATGGCATCTCGATTCTGGCTATGGGCGGCAATCAGACCACGATGATGAAGGTTCCGAACTATTTCGTTCCCGACGCGGCGTTTCTTGCTTCGGCGCTGGAGCCGTCGAAGTTCAAGATGGCCCCTGTTGGCTTCCATTATTCGTCGCACAGTGCCCCAACTTCCACGGTCATCAATGGCGTCATGATGTATCGACCCCCTGCGCCATCAAGCTCCAGCCCGCAACTGGCCGAGGGCGATCTGCAATGGGAGGTGGTTGGGTATCACACCTACAACACCAGCGGCGTAGCACCGCAGGCGGCCAATCCGCCGGCAAAATCAGGCAGCACGCAATCGATCGTGCCGAGCTACGCGGCCAACGCGCAGCATGCGGCTGGCTTGCAATCGAACCAAACGCCGACCCAGCCGCAGACGACCGATATCGAAGTTGAAGTTTCGGATCGCTGGCCGCTCGACCGGCCCGCCGCTCCCACGGGAATGTCCTGTCCGGCAAGCGGTTTTGGCAATGGGCTGCAGGCGCTGGACATCGATTTGAGCGGCGGCGATCCCAACTTCTACGCCGGTGATCGTTTCGTGGTGACCGGCAACTTCGATCTCACCAACTCGCCCTACGCAACCAATCCCAATTTGATCTACGTGCCGGGTTCCAAGAAATCCGGTCAGGTCGTCGGGCAAGTCGGGCAACTGGCATTCGACAATCTATTCATCGACTGGGGTGACGGAACCGTGCAGAAGATTGCGGCGGTCCCCAATGACTCGAGCATGACCAATTGGAACCGGGGTGAGACCATGAACCTGCCGGCTCCGAACTCCCAGTCGACCCAGAAATTGCTATCCGAAGGCATCTATGTTCATGCCTACAACAACCCTACGAGTTACATCATCCGCGTTTTCCAGCTCTCCGAGGCAGATGCGCAGCACGTGAATGCGTCGCTGCTCGGGGCCAGCGTCGATGGCCCGGGAGGATCGCCTTTTCTGCAGGCGGCGACAGTGCGCAAGCTCGTTTCACTCAATAACGGCAGCGGCGCCGCTTCCCAGGGCTCCGTCGGCAATGCATTTCAAAGCGTCCTGGCGGACGCATCGACGCCTGTCCTCTCGAAGAACGGCAACGCGTCTTCAAGCTCAGGTTCGAGCCTTCCGCCGGGTCCCGATCTTTCGGCAATTACTTCGCGCGCCTACATGATCTTCTGCGCCAACAGAACTCTTACCGTGCCGGAAGACCAGGCTGCGGATGGGCCGCTGCACCTGAAAACCATTGCCGACCCGGACTTCCCCGGCCACGACAATAAACCGGACAAAATAGCCATCCATCTGCAGCCCGCCGCGCTCGGCAATTCGAGTCATCAAAGCGCGCCCGCGCCAGTGCATGTTGAGGCGCCCAGGCCATCGCAAGCGCCTTCCTCGGGCAAACCGAAGGCCGCCATCGAGTCCCCGCGTCCGGGCGGTGGCAATGTGACCGCCGACGCCACATGCAGTACCTGCGACGATGCCGCCGTGGCGCAGTCAGTGATTGGGTACTATGGCCAAGGCGAGGTGCAGGTCACCTGGCATGTGGACGGCGACACCATGCAGCAGACGTTTGCGCTGGGTCCCTCGCAGCAGCGCAAGATGATCGCCCATCCGCAGCCGGGGCAAGCCGAGCCGCCCATTATCGTGTCGGACAGCCCGCCCTACAGTCCAAACTTTGACACACCCTCCCCGCTCCTTACCAAGACGTTGGGTATGCACACCGTGAGCGTGGAGGCTGCAATCGCGCCCGAGCCCACGCTGCCTAATCTGTCGATCAGTGTGCGCGAGACGCTAAGTAAAGTCACGGCGAGCAGCGGCACGAGCATCGATCCGGAAGCCGTGTCGCAGGCGCAATCGCTGCTGAACACGCTGTCGCCGCCCGCGGGCAGCCATCTGCCTCCGCTCAAGGTAGGCATCCTTTCCAGCTCAAACGAGAGTGTCGGCGGGCTGGGAGCCGTGCAGTATGTCAATGGGCCACTCGAGAATCTAGTCAAGCTCTCCAAAATCAAACTTGCGGCCGATTCGTATGTGACATCGAATGTCCGCCACTACGAAGTAGTTCAATCCGATCCGTCGAAGCCGTGTAAGTTCCTCTTTCCCGTCACCAGCGGGGGCGCCTTCGAGATTGCGGACATTCAAGGCCACATCACGCAGCAGGGCACGCAATACTCGGGCTCCGGCAATCTGGTGATTCATCTTGCCAACCAGACGAGCGCTGCGTCGGGCGAAGGGTACGACGCCTATCCTCCCATTCCCATCAGCTTCACCAACTGGAATGTTCCCAACGGCCTGACCGTCGCGTCGGGAACCATCGATGTTTCGCCCGGCATTACGCTGCTCGCCAGTGCGCCAGGAGTCAAGGGGACAATCGACCGCATTCAGGGCCACACCTCGTCCCAGGGAGGCGCGGCGCAGGGAGAAGTGGACGCAACCATGAGCCTGTCCCTCGCCGACGATACGCTGCGCGAGCCGGGTGAAGTGCCAGTTTCGTGGAACGGAGTGACTTCTGAGCTCCACGCCAACGGCGACTGGATCAAGGATGGCCTTTCCATGCCGGCGACGCTCATCGGCTGGAGCGGCTTTCAGATGCAGTCGAACGATGTGCGCATTGACCTGAGCCACTCGAGCGGTGACGCAGGCGGCCCGCTTTGCGGCGGGCTTAGCGGTGGCGACTGGGTCGGCGTGCGCTTTCCGTCGCTCACGCTCATCCCTTACACCATGGGGCTGGTCCAGTCTTCCTCGTTTCAGTTCAATGTCAACGACTGGGGAATCGTCGGCCACAACCTCTGCGGACACCTTCTCACGAAGCAGCCCTTTACTGCGCCGCTCGAAGACGGCACCGTGACCTTCGCTTCCCTTGAAGCTACGGCTGCGCCCGGCCAGGGCGACTTCAGCGCCACGTATCACGGCATGGACATCTACGTCCCCTGGCTCGATACGCACATCACCGGCGATGGCCATCTGCAATCGGGTGGGGGTAAGCAGGCCACCATCACATTCCCTTCGGGCGCGCCGTCGGTCACCAAGACGTACGGGAACATTTCATTTACCGCGAAGAACCTGCAATTCACCCAGGTGCAGGGCCTGAGCTGGGCGGTGCAGACCTCCACGACGTATACCTTCAACGCTGAAGGCAAGACCTTCGCGACCATTCCGATCACGCCGTTCTACTTTGGCATGAATGGCCACGCCTACCTCACCAATGAAGCCGGTTCGGTCGATGTTCCGCTCGGCGGCAGCTCCGTGCTCGGCCACACGCCTGTGGATCTTGTCTCCGCGCACATCACCGTGCCCACCAGCGGCAGCCAGATCTTCACCGCACTGTTCAGCACCCACGTTCACTTATCGGAAGTGATGGCGGCCGCGCCAATGCAGGTGAACTACGAGCTCGACGAGTCGGGCACCCAAATCACCCAGCAAGGCCCGACAAATTCCCCATTCACGGTCGACGTCCCGTATCCCTCGGGGCAGCCGAGTTCCGACGCCAAAGTGCACCCCGTATACAACGGTGGCGGCAACGGTGGCGGCACTACCGAGTACTCCGGCACAGTGGATTTGAGCGAGCTAGGCGGGCCGCCCGTGACCGCGCAGTTCCGGCTGGGGTACGGCAATGGGCACGACTACTGGCTGACGCGCGCCATCATCGGCCTTGGCGATACGGGTGTTCCGCTCGTTCCCGTGCCCCCGATCATGAATCTCTATTCGATCTCCGGCGGCATGGGCCATAACTTCCCCATCAATGCATTCACCGACACGGGCGACCTGAATGCAGCCAGCCCCGTCTATGACAACTCGTTCCTCTTTTACGCAGGCATGCGAGTGGGCATGCCCGATCATTTCACCTACACGCTCGACGGCGATCTCACCATCAAGGCCAGCGGCCAGGATGCGGGCGCGCGCATGGACTTTCACGCATGGCTGCTCAAGCTGGCCGACAACGGCAATGGGGATTTCCAGGGATACTTCCAATACGCAGGCGGAAATTTCGATGGGCGATTGTGGGGACAGCTCAACTTCATGGACGGATTGGCGTCGCTTAGTCTTGGCGATAGCGCCAACAACGCCGCCGTCGATATGCACTTTGGCAACGGACCATGGCACATCGATGCGGGCAAGAAAGAAGGCCCACGGATTCAAGGTCACTTCCTCGTCTCCGACGCCAACATGTACTTCATGCTCTCGGACCAGGGACTCGTCATGGGAGGCGGGGAAGGCATCGATCTCGAAGTCGGCGACGGCTCGGTAGCATCGGCGTATGTGAAAGGCGACATCGATGCCGGTCTGTCGATCACGCCGCAGCCGCACATCTCCGGCGATTTTTCGGCAAACGCGAGCGCAGGTGTTTGCGTGTCAGGTGTTTGTGTTTCCGATTGGGTCAGCGCGCAAATTCACGCTGAGGCCCTGCCGCTCGATATTAACGCGAGCGCTTCCGTCGGCCTGCCATGGCCTTTGAGCAGCGTTTCGTTCTCGGCGCATCTATGAAGAGAGTTTTCGGCAAACTCGCTGCCATCGGCACTCTGCTGCTCATCGCGCCGTTGATCTGCCCGGCGCAAGAAAACGGCGGCGCTGCCTTTGCCGTCTCGGATGGCCACGGGAACATTCAGTTGTTGTGGTTTCCTCCAGCGCAGCAATGGCCGGCGGGGGGCTGGAGCGTCTCCGATTCTTCTGGAAACGTGCTGATTCCGCACGTATCAATGGGCGATGCATCGGCGGTGGCCGCCTTGCCGATTGAAGACGCCGACACCATCAAGCGGTTGCCCGATGTGCTCGGCAAGCCGCAGGCCAACGAGAAACAGCAGCAGAACTTCATCAACTTGCTCGGGCTGCGCGCTTTCAGCGATCTAAATTTCGCTCGCGCTCTAGGCCTCTACGCGACCCTCGCCAACGTGTCGCCCGGTGCGCGCGCCTACACCATCCAGGGCCTTGGCGCCCAAGGCAACCCCACGGGCCTCAAGCTCGTCTCGCAGCCGGTCGATGCATCGCAGGCCACGGCGCTGCCTCCTTCGCCCGATGGAGTCCAGGCCATGGTGGATGAGTCCGGTGTCTCACTTTCCTGGAATCCACCAGCGGAGAATCGTGCGCTGCCCGCTATTTCGTGCGTGGTTGAGCGGAATGGAAGCTCCATCAGTGTGAAGCCGTTTGTGGTCGGCACGCAATGGAATCCGAAACTCTCGTTGGTGGTGGACCGCAGCGCGCCACCGAACACAGCCGTGGCCTACAAAATCTACACCGTGGACGCCTTCGGCCGCCGAAGCCAGCCTTCCTCGATTCGCATCTTCTTCCCGGACTTTCGCGCGCTCGCGCCACCGGCTGTGGTGCAGGCGGCGGGATCGCCGGGCAAAATTTTGGTGACCTGGACTGCTGGGGAGAAGCCCAATCTCGCCGGCTATGTGGTCGAGCGATCGTTCATGGCGAACGGCCCTTGGGAGACGCTGATGACGCAAGCGCTGCCGCCCGGTACGGGCCAGTACGAGGACGATAACCTGCGCGGCGGGACATCCTACTACTACCGCGTGCGCGCTGTCGGCCCACGCGGCGATCTCGGGCCGCCGTCATTCGCCGCCTGCGCCATCCCGACGAATCCCGGCGCGCCGCCTGCCGTCGCCGGTCTTACCGCCGACGCGGGCCAGACCCGCGTACGGCTTACCTGGACGCCCGTCAGCTTTCCTGTGGCAGGTTATTTTGTGGAGCGCGGTGCCGCGGCGCCTTCAGGGCAAGGCTCGGCCGGGTCCACAAATTGGGTTCGCCTGAACTCGTCCGCTGTTCCCGAGCCTTTGTACGACGACTATATCGGCACGGCATCGGGAGATACGCTCGAGTACCGCGTTCTCGCCGTTGCGCTCGACAATGCCGAAGGTCCGCCAAGCAAAGCGGTCGAAGTGACTCTGGCGGATCGTTCATTGCCTGGCCAGCCCACGATCACAAGCGCATCCGGCGCGGGCGGCAAGGTGGTGTTGACGTTTGCGCCGGCCATGCCCGAGGAGCGCACGGCGCAGTTTCTCGTCCTGCGCTCAGGCAACGCCGCCGACCAGGGCGTTGTGCTCGGCGATCCCTTGCCTGGCAGCGCACGCGACTATCAGGACCTCTACGTCAGTCCCGGCGAAACCTACTTCTATCGCCTGGTTGCCGTCGACGCCGCAGGCAACCGCAGCGATGTCACGGATCCCGTGATCGTTCGAGTCGGATCGGCCACGATACCCAAGCCCGCACCGCCAGTGCTCAAAGCGGTGAGCCAGCCATCGCCTGGCGTTACGCTCCAATTTGATAAGGCGCCGGCTGGCCTCAGCGTAGTTGTCGAGCGCCAGGATGCGCCCGCCAAAGGTTGGCTTCGCGTCGCTGGCCCGATCGACGGAACGACGGCAAGCGATTACCCACCGGCCGGCAATTCGCAGGTGCGCTACCGTATCGCCTACGTCTCGGCCTCTGGAGAAACCGGAGATCCCAGCGACCCAGTAGCTCTCGCCAATGCCGGATCGGGCGCACCCGCCGCCCACTGATGGAGAGTCGTGCCTTGACACGGATGGAATGACGAATGAAGCTTTCGGCATGGTGTGTCAGCTTGGACCTGTTTTGACAAGGCACTAAGCAAGCTGGCCTGCGCCCGGTACACCTTGAACGGAAGGAAACTTCCGAAATCCTGGTCCACTTCAGGGAGGGTGGCCGCCTTGAGGGCCAGGGGGACGATCTTCGCCATGGTGGCGAGGCGCCAGCCAGATTCTGGCTGGCGATGGTTGGCCGAGCCCTTTCTCGAGTTCACTTGAAGTTTACCGCGTAAACAGCCGTTCCCAGAACCTCTTGGCTCCGGCGCCGGATGCTGCTTGACCTGACTTCTCTGTGTCGGCCTTGCTGGGCGCGGACTTGGGTGCGGACGCGTAATGCCTGGAGTCGAACTTCAGCGGCTTGTGCTCCCAAAGACCCAGCGGATCGGGCTGCGGCGGCAACTGCGTGCCCGCGATCGCAGCCTGGGGATTAGTGACACACAAGCGGCGCGCCGTCTCTTCGCCGGCCTTATTGACCACGTACTCGTAGCCTTTCTTCAGATGCGGCGGCCGCCAGACCGGATGATGCGCATCCGTGGCCAGGAAGTGGATCCAGTTCCGTTCCAGCAGCTCGTTTGAGAAGGCCTCGGCCGCCTTGCCAAACCGCCCATAGAGGGCGCTCGACGTAACCTGCACCAGACATCCGGCGCGCATCCATTCCGCTAATAATTCTGGCTTCTGCTGTATCACCAGGTTGCGCTCCGGATGGGTGACGACCAAGGTGTAACCCGCCGAACGCAGCCGGTCCATGGCGTTGTCGAACAGCGTATGAATGAACATGTTCGGGAATTCAATCAGCAGATATCCCTTGCCGTCGATCGAGTAGCACAGCGGCTTGGCGGAGGCTTCGGCGATATTGTCCGCGGTCAGGCGGAAGTCGCAACCCAGGCTCAGTTCGATGACGCCACGCAGCCGCTCGCGCAACTCGGCCAGCCGGGCTTCAATCAGCTCGGCCCGATAAGGGTATTCGTCGCTGGCGTGCGGGGTGCAGACAATGCGCGTCACTCCCTCTCCGGCGGCCTCCTGAGCCATCGCCAGCGAGGTGTCCAACTCGGGAGACCCGTCGTCCACTCCGTAAATCAGGTGGTGGTGAATGTCGATCAATGTGCCCCGCCAACGTGTTCAATGCCAAAGCATGAGCTCACATCCCGCCAATATTGCGCTCCATAGCTCAGCCAGAATTCTAGTTGGAATCTGGTTTTTTGGCACCGATTCTCCAAGATTGTACCGCCCGTGGGCAGGCTTCTCAGGTTCAGCGATGGTCATCGACGAGAACGGCTCTCAGTGCGCGAACCCGGTTCCGACACCCACGGCGTGAGATGCAATTCCGACGGCCGGCGAGAGCCACCATAACTTGTTTCCGTGCCTCTTGAGCTTATAACTGGCGAGTGTCCCCCATCCAACGTATCCGAAGTCTATGCTTAACTGTCCCGCAAGCGACGAAGGCATCAGAGGATTTCCCTCCCTGCAGTGGTGATTCGCGATGCAGCGCTGTGTCATCCCCACGTCGAAGGCGGCCATGCCCAGGTGCAGCCCATTCATCAGGAAGAATCCACGGCTCAGGATTCGAGGAGCCTTGTACGCGGGAGGCGCGAACACAAAGCCTGCCGCGGACGACGACTCAGAAGGAACTCCATTGGAGTGGCTGACTGCCGCCTCGTCGCCCGGCGTCGCCAGTTTCGCAGACAATTGCGCATCCCGTTCTATCTGCCTGATCGGAATCGTGGCGTCCTGCGCGGAACACGCCAAAGCTCCCATAGCTACCGCCAGAAACAACATGCTACCGTTTACTGCGTTCATGCTTCCCTCCAGCCGCCTTGCGTTTGCGCCTGGAAGATTTATCGACTGAACACAGCGCGGGATAAGGCTATTCTTGAGGCCAAAACATTAGCAGTCGCCAATTTGCTGACGTATCCCGCGCGAAGTGTTCCTGAGTTCTGCTCCTGAGTTCAAGGGAGCGCAACCTGCCAACATTGAAACCAACAATTCGCTTCAGTCCAGGGGGCGGCGTTTCGTTTCAGTGGCCGCCGAAAAGAGGGATCGATTCCGAGAGCGCTCAGGATTTATGACGAGCGGACGGGCTCACATGCGCTGTCGAGAGCATTTTGCTGTTGCGTTTAGATATGCGAACGGAATGATCGGCCACGAAGATCTGCAAACCCGGCTTGCAGTCAGAACAACAATGTGGCATACAATGGTCGCATTGCGCGTCGTACCGATAAACGCAAATTCCGGGTTGGATAAGCCGGCAGTCACAGCACATCGGCCTGCGCCGACTGTTGTCGCCGTGTGCCTGTTTCTGCTGTTGGTCTTTTCCACCACAACCGTCTTTGTGCGCGATGCCTGGGCGCTTCAGTCTTTCCAGATCGGCGTCTTTGCCCTTCTTGCCGCGTACCTCATTGTCGGCATTCGCCGGGGGAAGGAACATATAGCCGGCGGTCTGGCACCGTGGCTCGTGTACATGATTCCCCTCTGGGGCCTGATCCAGATCCTCGCGCACACGACCACTTCCAGCGTCGAGACCCGCGAAGCCGTGTTGCGCTGGGGCGCCTTGGCCGGGGTATTCTTTCTCACCCAGACAGTGGCCCGAACCCGGACAGCCCGGCGCGACATCCTGAGCGCATTTCTAATCTTCGCGACAGCGATGGCGGTGCTCTGCCTCACGCAGCTTTTCACTTCCGAGGGCCATGTCCTCTGGATATTTCCGACCGGCTATCCGGACGTCTATGCAACGTTTCCCTACTACAACAACTACGCTCAATTCGTGGAGCTGGCCTTGCCGATCGCCCTCTGGCGGGCGCTGCGCGAGGGCTGGCGGTCCTGGTGGTATGCGCTTGCCGGCGGTCTTCTCTATGCGTCTGTGATTGGCTCGGCATCGCGTGCCGGCTCGGTGCTCTGCACGGCGGAACTGCTGACTATGCTGGCGATAGGGTTGGTGAGGTTGCGGGATCCGGAGACGGGCCTGCCCACGCGCTCTACTACTGCGATACTCGTGATGGTTCCGGTTCTGGCAGCGGCATTCACTCTTGCTGTGGGATGGGAGCGCGTTTGGCTGCGCTTTCAACAGAATGACCCGTATCTGGTGCGCCGCGAGTTCATTGTGGCTGCTGCGGATATGGCCAGACGGCGGCCGTTGACTGGCTACGGTCTGGGGACGTTCCCCGAGGTCTACCAGCGATATGCAATCAAGGATTTTCCGTTTTACGCCAACCATACCCACAACGACTGGGCGGAGTTCGCCGCCGACGGTGGAGTTCCTTTTTTGCTGCTGGTGCTGATTCCTTTTGCCGCTTGCATTCCCGCAGCGGTTCGGAATCCCTGGGGGCTGGGGTTGATCGCGGTCATGCTGCACGCGTGCGTGGATTACCCTTTTCCGCGCCCCGCGGTCTCGGGCTGGATGCTTTTGATGCTTGCACTCCTCTATATGACGCGAATGTCGGAGGAGACAAGCCAACGGAAAGCCAAGCCGGTTATCTCAGATGAGGCATCCAGCCAAGGAGCCGCCTGAGGGGTCAACAGCAATCCTGCCGCCCCGTTCAGACGGGTTGGCTTCCAGAAATCGTGCAGACTACGAAGGTGAACAGGTGAGGTGAGAACTCACCGCGCGTGAATCTTCCGAAGGGCTTCGCTCCGTCGTGAGATAGCGCAGGAAGAACAAGAAGATGAGGAGCGCCACGGCAAAGATCGCAAGCACAATCAACCGGCGGGCCAGGCGCTTTCTGGCTCGAGGACTCAGGAGCGGTGTCAAGCGGCGCGTACGACTTGATTCAACTGCCTGCTTCGGGGCCGATACAGAGGATTCCGATGCAAAAAACCGAAGCCTGCAATCGCGGCAACGGAGCGCCTCCCGCCCGCGAACGCGCTGGAAGATATCCTTCCAGCGGTTGCTGCGAGAGGAACGAATTTCGGAACTACCGCATCCTGGACAGATCATGATTTCGGAAGGGCTTCGATTTGAGTTGATAGTACTACGAGCGTACCCGTGATGCGGGGCGTCCCGAGGGCACGCCGATACGCAAGACGCAAGCGGATGAGGGAAACGTCCGGTGGAATGGAGAACGCCAGCGCCAAATGCAGCACTGTGTCGCTGGAGAGGTCGGGAGATTCTGCGAGGACGGTGTTCGACTTTGCATCGAGAATCTGCCAACGGATTCCCGTGTCCGGGGGAATGTCGGAGGTGCGGTAGGCGTATGCCATTGTGTAGTTGCCGGGCGTCAACGTCACAGCCTGCTCGGCGACGGTCGAATCCTCCGGTTCGCTTCCCGTGAATTCCGTTTCCAGGCCGGAAGACCCCGGCCAGGAATGCAGGCCGGGATACTCTGGAATGGACCAATCGAAATTGACGGGCAGCGGTTCGCGTAGGAAGTTGGCGTTGTTGGGCACAGTGATATCGGCAACGACCCAGTGCCGCTCGATCAACAAGTGCCACAGTGCATTAGCCGCACCAGCGTCGTTCACGGCAACCAGCCGGTTTACGACAGCGAACAGCAGCGCGCTATCCGTTTCCGGATCGCCCGAGCGGACCAGGCGCGGAGCAATGTTGGCGACGGCGCCTGGCTGATCTTTCGCAAGCAGAAAGCTGATGTATTGGCGGATCAGTTCGGGCTTATCGTTAAGAATTGCAGCGCTGATCTTCTCTGGATCGGGCGATACCCGCCAGCACAGCTCAAAGAGCGGCCCAACGGCGTCGGACGGCATTTCGGCGGCGCTGCGGGCCCATTCCCAGAATGCCGGCATGTTGTCACGGCGAAAATAGTAGTTGGCAAGGCTCCAGCGGGGTAGGTAGGTGTGGTCCACCTCATAGGCTTCGAGCAGTTGCTTCTCGGCACGGCCATAGTCCTCCTCGGCCTCATATTGCAAACCCAACTCGATATCCGCTTGGGCATCGTAGCGGTTGAGGCGCAGCGCAGTGTCCAGCAGCTCACGGGCATGCCCGCGATCGAATTGGGCGAGGCGCATGTAGTACTCCCAACCGTCGGGCACCAGATGAATCGCCGAGCGCACCGACTCCTCCGTGTCCTTCTGGAAAAGGTAGTCCGCCCGTGCCAGCGTCCACGAGAACCAGATTCCGAAGCAGCACGCGCCCGCGATGATGATTCGCAGTGCGTACCCAACCGAGCGGAGGGAAAAGGGCATCATGACCAATCCCGCAAGCATAGCATCAGAAGCAAAGCCGTTAAAGCAAGTGGTGCGCGCAACGCCGCGGTTCCGATTTGATCCCATTTTGGAACTTTGCGATCGGCCCGTCCAGAGAGGAACAAGCATCTGGAAGAACCAGGAGCTCCAGGTTAAACAATAGAAAAGAGCCGCTAAAGTCCGGCCGTATGACGCATGTAATACTTAACTTATAGATTTTAAAGATTAACCGACTTGCAATCTGCGTAAATCTGGAGTATAAGCAAATGTGGGAATCGTGTAAGTGTGTTGTGCACCCCGAATTGCGAAGGCAAACGATTTTGAGGAAACTGCAAGCTGCAGCGTTGCTTTTGTGCATCATATAAGCAGATGTGAAAATGGTGTGAGCGTGTTGTGCATCCCCAAATTGCGGAGGCAAACGATGTTGCGGAAACTGCAAGCTGCAGTGATGCTATTGTGCATGTTGTCCTACGCCTCGGCCGGGACGGTTTCAATTGGCACGGCCAGCGCACGTGGCGATCTGAACGTTGACAGCAATTTGATCAAGGGCAATGCCACGCTCTTTAATGGATCGGTGGTCGAAACCGGCCAAGCCACTGCAGATCTACGCCTGGGCAAAGGGACCGAGATTACCATGGCTACGGCCTCCCGTGGCACGATATACAGCGACCATCTTGTGCTGCAACAGGGACAGAGCGAGTTGACGGCCTCTAGTAGTGCCTTTCAGCTCGAGGCGAATGGCCTGCGAGTGACCGCGAACGAGCCAAATTCCCGTGCCGTTGTTTCGTTGAGGGCCGGAAACACTGTGGAAGTCGCCTCGTTGAATGGCAGTTTCGGAGTCACGAACGATCATGGTGTCCTGTTGGCGCACGTTCGCCCGGGCCGCACTCTTTCGTTTGCTATGCAGGGTGGCGGAAATCCCACTTCCTTCTCCGGTGTCGGCATCGTTAGCTACGAAGGCGGGCAGTATTATCTGGAAACTGCCGAAAATGAGAAGTATGTATTGGGTTGCAGGGATTTGAAGAAATTTGTAGGCGATAAAGTTTTCGTCTTTGCTACTTTGCAGCCTTCTTCTGCGCCGACGGGAGGCGTCACATCGTCGCTTTGCGTGAAAAACGTAGAGCTTAATGGGGGCGGCGGTGTCGGCGAGGCGTCGCTGGGGACCAAGTGGCTCATAGCCGGTGTGCTTGTCGCTGGCGGAGTCGGTACCGCATTCGGTGTCTACGAAGCGAACCAAACCTCAACTCCTGTAAGCAAATAACCCCAGGTCTGATGACCAGGCTCCCGAATTGCTGCGCAATTTCAGCTTTAGATAATTTCCTCACGATGCCCCGGTTAAACCGGGGCATCGTGCTTTACGGCCGTTAGCCGCGGATGAATGCTGTCCCGATTCCCGTCCGGCTGAATGCTGGGTCTGCTCATGTGGTTCTCCTACCTGCGAATCTGTCTTGGCCTCACATGGCCTGGCTCCCATACGATAGCCTAGAACGGATTTCTCTTGGCGTGGCATGTAATGCAAATCACATCGTATGTCATGCGTCAGACCTCAATCGGAGCATCTACCGGGAGAAGTGACCTAAAATGATACACTTTCGGAGGAGCCAAAAGACCCTGTCAAACTTTTGTCGCACATTTTTCTTGCGCCACTTAACACTTCCGTGCTAGATTTTGGTTGTTGCAGTTCGCCTCATGCGAATACCCCCACTGTCGACCCCGAGTCAATCAGGGCGCCACACGAAGCACGTTCACGCTTGATTGGTAAGTGTGCTTGGTCTGCTTAAGGTCCCGCCAACAACCTGGGACCGGCCGGGGCGGAGCCTGCCCAATGATGCCTTTTCTGATCTCGATCTATTGAGAATTAATCGAGGCATCGTCATCGCCTGGAATTGTCATTCGCCAGGCTCTGAGAGGGATAACACGCCCTCGATCTCCCGGCGCTTCTGAATCCGACATGACAGTCTTGAAACCACGCACGCGAATGATTAGCGTCCGAGTCTCCGAAGAGGAATACTCGGCCTTCAGACGGCTCTGTTTAGTAGCAGGGGCGCGTAGCGTGTCGGACCTCACCCGCGACGCGATGCGCATGCTTCTCAATGGTGCGAACCGAGAGGATGTACTCGGTATCCATGTGAACGAGTTCCGCACTCAAATGAGAAGCCTGGATCGAAAGATAGAGCAACTTGCCGCAGAAATCGCAAACCGGTTTGAAGCACAAAGCGCGAAGGACTGAAAATAGTCTCGCCGAGGTTCCATCTGACACAATCAATTAGATACATGGAGATAGGCACGATGCCGCGAGTCGGCATCTGGGAGTTGTTTATGAGATGCTTAGCCATTTCCCTTCTGGCAATTGCCGTTGCCAGCACCTCAGTTTTGGCGCAAGAGCGGGGCACGCCCGATCGTGCGGGCCCTGGAGCAACCTCTTTCTCTTTCAACGAAGGCTCCAACCTTCCCGTGGAGAAGATTGGCAGGGACGATCTGATCGGGATCACAGTGTACGACTCACCGGAATTGACCCGTACCGTCCGCGTCGACTCCGACGGCGCCATTCGACTGCCGATGCTGCAGAAACACATACAAGCTGCCGGCCTGTATCCGTCCGAGCTTGAAAATGCCATTACCACGGCCCTAACCAACGAGAATGTCCTGGTAGACCCCATCGTGACGGTGTCTGTAGTCGAGTACCGCAGTCGGCCAATCACCGTTGTCGGGGCAGTAAAGAACCCGTTGACGTTTCAGGCCACGGGTTCGGTGACGCTGCTTGACGCAGTTTCACGTGCAGGGGGACTCTCCGAGAATGCCGGTGCGGAAATCCTGGTGAGCCGTCAGCCATCGGGTATGAGCGACAAGTCGGTTACTTTGGTCCAGCGCATACCCGTGCGCGACCTTATGGGGGGGGATAACCCATCGCTAAACCTGCAATTGGAGGGCGGAGAAGAGGTCCGCGTTCCCGAAGCCGGCCGGGTTTTTGTCCTGGGCGATGTCAAGAAGCCTGGAGCTTTTTACATTACGGATGGTTCCGAAAGCAGCGTCATGAAGGCCCTGTCCCTTTCCGAAGGTCTGGATACTTTTTCCGCCCACAAGGCCTACATCTACCGTCTTGAAGCTGGCAGCAGCGGCAGAAACGAAATTCCAATCGAATTGAAGAAGATCATGGATCGCAAATCGCCGGACGTGCCGTTGTTGGCAAACGACATACTCTACATCCCAAATGCGACAGGCGCGCGTGCAAGTCTGAAGGTTCTGGAAACAAGCATTGGTGTAGGCGCTACTCTTGGTGCCTCCATGATCTATGTTTACCATTAGGTTATCTGAAGAGGACCCATGCCTGAACAATTGCGAATAGCGGAGATAGTTCCTCCTGGGCAATCCAACAATCTACCGGCTGTAGCCTACTACCCGCCGATTCCGCTGCAGCAGGAATTCGAACCGCAAACTCCCTCGGTTCCCCTGTCGCACTATCTTTGGATCCTGCGGCGGCATCGCTGGAAGATGGCTGCTTTTGTTGCAACGTGTGTTTTGGTAACCGCGGTCGTCTCCGCGCGGCTCCAGCCCATTTATGAGTCAACGGCAACGGTAGATGTCGACCGGCAGGCTCCTTCGGAAGTTGTCGGGGAGGACTCAACACGGACCAATTCCCCCACCGACGCGGATCAGTTTCTCGCAACGCAAGTCAGGCTGATTCAGTCAGATGCAGTGTTGCGCCCTGTGGCTGAGCAATTCCATCTGTTGGACAGTGAGCAGCAGTTGAAGGGGATGAGCCCCGAGGAAGCGCAGGAAAGAGCCCAAGCGCCGGTGGCGTTGAACCGCCTGAAGGTGACGCGTCCTCCGAACACATATCTGTTGCTGATCAGCTACCGCTCTCCAGATCCCGCCCTTGCCGCAAACGTAGCGAATGCGATCGCGAACTCCTACCTGACTCACTCGTATGAAATCCGTATTCGATCGTCGGCCAGCTTATCGACCTTTATGGAGAAACAGATCGATGAGTTGAAGGCGAAGATGGAAAAATCCGGCATGGACCTTGCGCAGTTTGAAAAGGACCTGGACGTTATCAACCCAGAGGAGAAGACAAACATCCTCTCGGCGCGACTCCTGCAGTTGAATACGGAATACACGACCGCCCAGGCAGATAGGGTTAGCAAGGAGGCGGCCTGGAATGCCATGAAGTCTGGCTCTCTGGAAGCGGCGCAAGTTTCCTCACAGGGCCAAGACCTCGCAAAACTGAGCGATAGCCTGAACCAAGCGCGCCAACGGTTCGCGCTGGTTAAGTCGACTTACGGCTCCACTCATCCGGAATACCGTAAGGCCGCCGACGAACTGGCGGAAGTGCAGAAGGAGTTCGACAGCGCCCGCGGCAATATCGCCGACAGGATTGGAGTTGAGTATCGGGAGGCGCTAAATCGCGAACAGATGCTGCAGAAAGCCGTGGCCGAGACAAAGGCGGATTGGGATAGCCTCAACTCCCGCTCGTTTGAGTATCAACAGTTGAAGCGCGAGGCAGATGACGACAAGACCTTGTACGACGAACTGATCCGGAAGATCCGGGAGGCAGACATCAATGCCGGTTTTCAAAACAACAACATTCGGATCGCCGATTTAGCGCGGCCACCGTTGCACCCGGTGTTTCCCAATATAAAGCTCAATCTTATCCTTGCCTTCCTCTTTTCAACCCTGTTAGCCGTTGCCGCCGCGTTGTTGTACGACACGCTCGATACGACGCTTCGCGATCCCAAGGAGGCCAGCCGCTTTCTCGGCACAGATGTCATTGGAACGATGCCCATCGATCGCCATGCAGCTCAGCTCCCGAAAAGTGCAGTGGCCGTCCCGGCTGCTGCCATCGTGGCCCAAACCGCACGAAATGACAAGCGAAAAGGGTATTACCGGTCTACGTCCGATTTCGAAGAGTCCGTGCGGACGATACGAAATACCATCCTGCTGTCCGATTTCGAAGGGCGGTTGCGCTCGATCATGCTCACCAGCGCCGGGCCCGGCGAGGGCAAGTCGACGATCGCGGCTCACTTAGCCATCGCCAATGCCGACCGGGGCAAGAAGACGCTCCTGATAGACGGCGATCTGCGCCGTCCCAGCATCCACGCCAAATTCGGGCTGACTCCGCGGGAGGGGCTCTCCAACGTACTGACCGGCGAAATGCCTTGGCAGGATGTCATAGTGTCGGTCGAGGGCAGACCGAACCTGAGGATCCTGCCCGCCGGACCGGGCTCTCACCGGGCAGCCGACCTGATGGGCCCGCGACTTGCTACGTTGCTGGACGAGTTCGCCAAGGAATACGATCTAGCGATTCTGGATTCACCACCACTCCTGGGCTTTGCAGAGTGCCTTCAGATGGCCACCGCGGCCGATGGAGTGCTCATTATCAGCCAGGCCGGGGAAACCAGGCGGAAGGCCGTTGCGGAAGTGATATCGGTACTTAATAGAGTGCGCGCCAATATCGTTGGTGTGGTTTTGAACCAAGTGAGCCAAAATACGTCAGCGGATGGGTATTCGTACTACGGGTATTACCGCTACGGGTACAACCAGAAATCCGAGTGATGAACCCGGGTGGCGTTCGCGGCGCTTCCCGCGTAAGCCAGATTCTGGCCCTTCCAAGGTTTTTGAAGGACCGGGCCGAAACGGATTTCAAACGAGAAAATCGCCTTGAAAAGGCAACGGTCATCCTGAAATGAAAGCAGTCATCCTCGCGGGCGGTCTCGGAACTCGCATCTCGGAAGAGACTCACCTTAGGCCCAAACCAATGATCGAGATCGGAGGAAGGCCAATCCTCTGGCACATCCTGAAACTGTATTCCGCCCATGGCGTGAACGAGTTTATTATTTGCTGTGGCTACAAGGGGTACTTGATTAAGGAGTACTTTGCCAATTATTTCATGCACACGTCCGATGTTACGTTTGACATGGCAAGTAACGAAATGAAGGTTCATCGACGTCTGGCTGAGCCTTGGCAGGTGACATTGGTCGATACGGGTGAGAATACGATGACCGGCGGTCGCCTGAAGCGAGTCCAACCTTATTTAGGCAATGAAGACTTCTGTTTTACGTATGGCGATGGATTGGGAGATATAAACATCACGGCCCTGATCAAGTTTCATCTCAATCATGGGCGTTTGGCGACTTTGACCGCGACCCAACCGCCTGGGCGATTCGGAGCCTTGACCTTTGCTGGCGAAAGAATTCTCAGCTTCCGTGAGAAACCCCAAGGTGACGGCGGTTGGATCAACGGCGGGTTCTTCGTTCTCTCACCGAGAGTAATCGACTACATCGAAGGCGACGCGACTGTTTGGGAGCAAGAACCGATGGAACGGCTCGCTCAAGAGGGTCAATTCGAAGCCTATTTTCACCACGGATTTTGGCAACCCATGGACACCTTGCGGGATAGAATTATGCTTGAAGAATTGTGGGAAACCGGTCGAGCACCTTGGCGGGTGTGGGGATGACAGAGAGCTTTTGGCAAGACCGGCCGGTGTTCGTCACAGGCGCCACAGGGCTTCTCGGCAGCTGGCTCGTCAAGCGCCTACTGACCGCGGGCGCTGATGTCATCTGCCTGGTGCGGGACTGGGTGCCGCAGTCCGAGATGGTCCGCTCGCGGGATATCGAGCGCGTGAGGGTGGTCCGGGGCGACGTGCGGGATCGCGACTGCCTGGAGCGGGCCCTCGGCGAGTATGAGATTAGCATAGTTTTTCATTTGGCTGCTCAGACCATTGTTGGCATCGCGAACCGCAACCCAATTTCAACGTTTGAGACCAACATCCAAGGGACCTGGAACCTCTTAGAAGCCTGTCGTCGCTCGCCTGAGGTGAAATCGATTATAGTAGCCTCATCGGATAAGGCCTATGGCGATCAGGAGGTTCTTCCTTACTCGGAGGCGACCCCGCTGCAAGGTCAGCATCCGTATGAGGTGAGCAAGTCCTGCGCGGACCTCATCGCGCAAGCATACGGGGTGACTTACGAGCTACCTGTCGCCATCACTCGTTGCGGTAATTTCTATGGGGGTGGCGATCTGAACTGGAATCGCATTGTGCCGGGCACAATCCGCTCCGTGTTGCGTGGCGAACGTCCCATCATCCGCTCGGACGGACAATTCGTGCGCGATTACTTCTACGTGGACGACGGTGCAGCGGCCTACATGCTGTTGGCAGAAAAGCTTATTGCGAATCCCGACCTGCGACGATTGGGATTCAATTTCTCCAATGAAATTCAGATTACAGTACTCGACTTGGTGAATCGGATTCTAGCGCTGATGAATTCCTCTCTCCACCCGGAGATTCGCAACGAAGCAAGCAATGAAATCCGGCATCAATATCTCAGCGCCGAGCGTGCGCGAAAGATGCTTGCATGGGCCCCGCTATTCACGCTCGATCAAGGGCTTAGTCGAACAGTTGCTTGGTATCAGGATTTCTTGCAACGCGTTCCCGGGCAAATGAGTTGCGACAACCGACCCTCGACCTCCTAGCTGAGTATGACGATGTTGCCTTCGTCCCGGAATTGACCGCTCGGCGGTACCCAGCGTGGAAGCTTCGGCACGGCGTCCCAGGCATGACCCGCGATGAGATCGGGTTGCATTCATTCTCCCGTATCGCCGCGGGGCACGCGGTCGCCGAGTGAGCGTTGAGCCGATACGCGGCTTCCAGCCGATGATCGGTAATCTATTGCAAATGGGAGCTCCCCCGGCTCTGCCGGAGGATAGTTGCCTCCTCAGGGCGAAGAATCGCTAACTCTCCAAGATTATTCCGAGAGGTTAAATGTTCACGATCTCAACGTGTGAAGTCTGTGACGGCGCGGATCTGCACCCTGTCCTGAACCTCGGCAGCCAGCCGCTGTGTGATGACCTGGTGCCGATAGGAAATCCCGCCCAGCCAAACAAGTATCCCTTGGAATTACTTTGCTGCACCCGTTGTCTAACCGTTCATCAAAAATACCAGGTAGAAAAGTCCGTGCTTTTCCCACGGAGCTATCACTATCGTGCGGCCATGACTGAGGATGTTCTAGCAGGCATGCGCGAATTGGTCGAGTTGTCCAAGCATCTTCATGGTGACCTGACTGGTGCGATCGTGCTTGACATCGGCTGCAACGACGGGAGCCTTCTCAGTATTTTCAAGAGCGCAGGGGCACGAACGATCGGTATTGAACCCACCGGCGCTGCAGAGGACGCGCGCGCGCGCGTCGAGTACGTGATTAACGATTTCTTTGGCCCAGAGAGCATTAACGAGTACCTTTCCAAATTTCCTAAGCCAGACATCATCACATTTACCAATGTGTTCGCCCACATCGAAGATCTTGGTGCTGTCATTGAAGGCCTTGTTCACCTGTCTAAGGAGGGAACTATCATAATCGTTGAGAACCATTATCTAGGTTCGGTCCTCAAGCGATTCCAATTCGATACGTTTTACCACGAGCACCCTAGAACCTATAGCTACAAATCCTTCGAATATATCGCCAAGAAGCTCGATATGAGCATTTTCCATATTGACTTCCCATCTCGCTACAACGGTAATATTCGGGTGGCATTAGGCAAGGGGTCGTTGGCGCAGCCCCCACAGGTGGATGAAGACGGATTCATAGAAACCTTCCCGCAGATGCAAACCCACATGGCGGACCTAAAGACCAGGATGATAGAGCACTTCGGCGAGCTGGCGCGAGCTTACGGACCATTGCCTGCCAAAGCTTTCCCTGGACGAGCATCCGTCATTATCAATTACTATGGCGTAGACGAGGCTTTGATTGGCGCGGCCTACGAGCGCTCCGCCTCACCCAAGGTCGGCTACTACATCCCCGGGACACGGATTCCTATCGTCGATGAGGCGGAGTTCTTTGCCAAACCCGATGCGCCGGTTATTGTCAATCTGGCCTGGCATATTCGTGACGAGATCCACCGCTACATGCGGGCGAAGGGCTACACGGGGAAGATTCTGGAAATATACTCGTGATTGCCATCTTTGGACACGGGTTCGGTCTCTACGGGCACCTGCCGGCCTTAGCTGAACTGGGCCACGACATTTACGTGCCGCTTCGATACCGGCCGGCATTCGATGAGCGCGCGGAGCTGGAGACATACCGCTCAACTGTGCACTTCATTGACGATGAAGCCACTCTGCTTTCGAAGGTAAAGTTGGCCGTGCTGGTAAGGCGGCCAGCGGACAATGAGGCGATCGCGCGCCAGGCTGCTGCAACCTCACTACCGCCCCAATTGGTCATCGAAAAGCCGCTTGCGACTACGCCTCAAGCTGCGCTGGCGCTCGTGAGTACGCTGAGAGGAGCCGGCGTCCGTTATGCTACGCCGTATCTACTGGAGTATTGCAATTGGGCGCGCGACTGCAAGCATATGATTGCGACAGGGCAGGGCGTCGAGACCACATTGGACTGGTCCTTCAATTCACCGAAAACGACCGAATCCTGGAAGGCCAAACCCGAGGATGGCGGCGGTCCGCTGAACTACTATTTCATCCACCTGATTGCACTGGCAGGCTTTCTATTGGGTGACCATCGCCTCGTTGAATGCTGGACCAAGCTGGAAGACCGTGGGTGCGAAATCGGGATGGCAGCTGTAAGTGGGGCGCATCGCTTCGCAGCCACATTCTGCACAGGCATGGCCGACTCAAACTTCTCGGTAGCTATTGACGGGGTGACCGCATACAATGCGGAGACTCCTTTCGGCGATGTCCCGAGACGCGGCGATCGTGACCCGCGAATCAACGTTCTGAAACGGTTCTATGCTTCGGAGGTCTTCTGCAAAGACGCTGATCCAGTGGCGACGGAGCGGGGGCGTCAAACCCTGAAATGCTGGGCGGAAGTGGTCGGACGCCTGCGTCATGAGAACACCCGGGCCGATCAATAAAGCGTCGGCCCGACATCGCCGCACCAGCGGCAAAACGGCCTAGACTGGAATTTCAAAGCTCATGTTAGTCGTTCTTCCAACATACCGGCGCCTGGAATGGCTACGATACGCGCTACATTCGCTGTTTCGATCCGAGCTACCTTCGGGGGAACGGCCACGCCTGTGCCTCGTCAGTAACTATCCCCCCACACATGACCAAGTCGCGGACCTTGTTGAGTCGGCTCAAAGAGAATTTGATCAGAAGCAGTGTTGGCATGTCGACTTAGTGCGTCGGCCCAAAACGCTGGATGCGATTGAGAACTGGTACTCAGCGATCCGAGAGCACGCAAAGCCCGACGAGATGGTCGTGCTGAACGGAGACGACGATCTGTTCACGCCATGGGGATTGGTCCATAGGCACCATGCACTTCAGGCCTCCGGCGCTGACATGCTACTTACTCGTTCGTGTTATGGACTGACCTACCTAGATTCGGAGCGCTACGTAATGCGCGACGATCTTCCCGAAACTGAGCCCTACCGAAGTCCAGTCGAACTCGATTGGCCAGATATCACGAGCTGGGGGCCAGCTTTCATCGGGAATCACGTATACCGCTGGACCCGGCCGTTCGCCGCAGCATTAGAGACTGCCTTTGAGTGGTGCCATAATCAAGAGTGGCTTGACGAGAACTCTCGGACCCTGATGTTGCCGTACTATCTGCCATTTGCCGTGAAGCACGTTGGGGGGCGGGTGTGTGGCTTAGATTCCGTCTGTGCTATTCGAGGTACGAGTTTGGCCGAGTGCATCGAGTGCAGGTATGGCACCCGCGGGTGGAACAGCCTCTTCCTGGACCTGTGTGCATATGGGGTTCTTACATCGCCTCCTTTAAACGGCGTTCCGGGACTCGACGGGGCGAGACGCGAATTACTACGGTTGGCATGCCGCGGATATGCAGGCTTCTTCTTGGATGATAGGATCTCGCGCTCGGCCAGACGGGATACGTTCGCGCGTGTCCATCCGCCTTGGCGCCGGTTTCCCCTTGATGTCGTTTTCAGTTTTAGAACAGAGTTGACGCATGTGCTGCGGCTACGGGCCTTGCGACTGAAGCTTGCTCTTGGCTGTTTCCATCCAATGAAGACGACGGAACTTATAGAGGCACTAGGAAAGTCCAGCTAAATGGTTGTACGGACCCGCAGGAGAACGACTCGATGGAACCTTCTGTTTCACTCCGTTTCTATCGGCTTTGGGATGGTGTCCGGAATACTGATGATGCCGCTGAACATACGCTTCATCCCGATAAACCTGTATGGAGCGTGGATGGCATCCGGAAATGTTCTAGTCTGGCTGACCGTCGTAGATCCAGGGCTCTCAACGGTTCTTCAGCAGCTCGTTGCTCATGCTTACGGTCGTGGGGATCGGGACAAAGTCTCCGCACTGATATGGAGCGGTATCGGCATCAGTGCCGTTCTGGTCACTATTCTGGGTATTGCAGGCGCATTTCTCATACCTGCACTCCCGATCATACTCAACCTGCCATCGTCAATCGATTGGCCGACTTTGCGGCTTGCATGTTCGATCGAACTCGTAGCTAGCGTCCTTACCGTATTCGGTTTTGCCGTGACGGCATCCAACCAAGGGCTGCAATCGAGCCTCGGCATCGGGTCAGCCTATGTCGTTGCGAACATCTTTGCCATTTCCTTTCAAGTCGGTCTGTTGTTCACCGGTCACGGCGTCATCTCAATCCCTTTGGCAAATCTCGTGCGAGGAGGTGGAATGCTTGCTGGCAGTCTTTTCTACCTCGGATACCGAATGAGGTCTGAAGAGTATCGGTTGCGTCCAGTCTTCTCTGAAGTGCGAAGTGTCCTCAAAGTACTCTCTTTCACATTTTTCGGAAGAATCGCAAATGTGCTGTCGGCTAACCTGGACAACGTATTCGTCGCGCGGACCTTGGGGACAAGCATGGTGCCCGTGCTCCGGCTCACGCGAGCCCCGATCGATTTGTGCGCCACCTTTGTTCAGCGCCCTGCCGTAGCAATGGCTCCGGCTGTCGCGCACATCGTGGGCGCTGGAGAGGTCGAGCAGAAGCGTGGAGTACTGCTTCGGTTCACCGCCCTGGCATCTTGGACTATATTCCTTACTTCTGCTGGATTTGCCTCGCTGAATCACGCATTCGTAAAGCTGTGGGTGGGTGAAAGGTTCTTCGCAGGCGCGACGGTGAATTCAGTCTTGGTTGCGAACTCTGTGATGCTGGCAATAGTCGGGACTATGAGCGTGCTGACGTTCGCCCTCGGCAACATCAAGAATTCCACGCTGATAAGCGGTTTCCAGAGCATCTTGACCGTTTTCCTTCTCTACGTTGGATCCCGCTATTACGGCTTGCTTGGAATTGTCGCTGCTCCACTCGCGGCGTCGGTGTTACTCGGCGGTTGGTATCAACCAATCTCATTTGCCCGCCGGGCAAAGTTAGACCGCCGCCAGGTATCCGGGGCCATTCTTGAGTTCCTGAAGAGCGCGGCTGCGGGTGCGGTTGCAGTCGCCATTGGTTGCCTTTTTTCGCCGCAGACTTGGCTGGCCTTCGGCATAGCGGTGGTCGCGGTCGTCGGGGCATTCGCAGGTGTTCTGGGAGCGATCTCTGCAACCTTCCGTAAAGAGATCAAGGCCGCAAGCTTGGCCGCTGGCATCAGCGGGAGCAAGTACTTAGGATGGTACAACGGGTCGTCATAGACCGCATGCCAACCAACCCCTCGGCGGCGTGACATGGACTGTTCGGAGCCTTACTGCGTGGAGTCAATCGCACCTCATTGGAGAGGCTTTAATGTCATTCAAGAAGCGCGGCTCGTGAAATGCGTATGTTCAGCACTCTGATGGGCGGCTTGGGCAACCAGATGTTTGGATATGCAGCGAGCCTTTACTATGCCAGGCAATGGGGTGCGCCGCTGGAGCTGTTGTCGCTGCCGGAATCGAGATCATCCTCGTACGGTTATCCACGCCCATTTCAGCTCTCTTGCTTTCAGATTGGCGCCACGGTAAGGGTGGCAAGCCTGATCCATCGGCTCCACCAAACGAATGTCAAGCAAATCAAGCCGGTGGTCGCGAAATGCAACTCCTGCCTAGGAGTTTTCTGCCTTCCCGAGCCAAAGAAATATGCCTTCCACCCCACTCTCAAGCCGCCTGAAGGGACAAGACGAGTCTATCTCCGAGGGTATTGGCAGGCCTATGGGTATGTTCATGCAATGGGGACGCAGCTTAGGAATGACTTTCGCTTTCGGACTGCGCCGATCGGGCAAAATCGCAACTTGCTAGACCGCATCCAGGCCACTGCAACAACAATCTCGATCCATGTCCGCAGGGGAGATTATCTTCACGTTGGGATGGCCCTGGCTGCTTCCTACTATAACAGTGCGATTACCCATATGTCTGAGCGCTTTCCCGACGCCACTTTCGTAGTTTTCAGTGATGACATTGAGTTCGCACGCGGAACGCTTGCCAGCGGCCAAAAAGTCATCTACGCCGATAGCAACAGTGCGGAGACAGCCTACGAGGACCTGCGGCTCATGTCGGCATGCACTCACCATATCATCGCCAACAGCACCTTCTCCTGGTGGGGAGCGTGGCTCAATCCGGCAGCCTCGAAGGTTGTAGTCGCGCCACGGTACTGGGGCAACAGCTCGAATCAAGACTTCTCTGAGCTATTTCCGCCTCAGTGGACACTCCTGGACAATTACGACGATTTCGTGGATGGGCGGCGGAAGTCATGGCAATAAAGCCGCTTGTGCGTCGGCCTAGACCTCCAATATTGAGACTGGTTAAGAGGCTAGTTAGTATGTCGGGATGGAATGTGTCCTTGCTTAGAGACAATATTGTGGGTGTTCCCGGTTTCTTACGAGATCTCGCGGGGTATCAAAAAGCAAATTCACGGGCAGGCTTCATAATCAAACTAAGGTATTTATTCCCAATTCTTGCTGAGCGGCGAGCATCTGCGGGGACTATTGGCGGTGATTACTTCCATCAAGACCTGTGGGCTGCAAGAAAGATATTTCGGCGTAGCCCAACAAAGCACATTGACATAGGTTCCAGGATCGATGGTTTTGTGGCACATGTATTGTCATTTATGGATATTACAGTAATTGATATTCGGCCATTGGAAAGCAATCTGAAAGGGCTCACGTTCATTCAAGATGATGCTACGACATTGGCTCGTATACCAAGTGACAGCATAGACTCGCTTTCAAGTCTTCATGTAGCTGAGCACTTCGGCTTAGGACGGTATGGTGATCCCATTGATCCAGAGGCTTGTTTTACCTTTATGCAGTCGTTGCAGAGGGTCCTGTCTCCGGGGGGGATACTATATTTCTCAGTTCCAATTGGAAGAGAGAGGGTCGAGTTTAACGCCCATAGAGTGTTCTCCACAGCGACCATCCAGAGTACGTTTTCCCCCTTGCAGATGATATCTTTTGCATTTGTTGGTGAGGATGGATGCCTTTACGAGAACGCCGATCCATCCAACGTTCCAGATAGCATGTATTCGTGTGGCTTATTTGAGTTTACAAAGCCTTTATGAGTGCGCTGTTTGTTGAGACCTCCATAGCTAGAGAGTGGCCATTAATCTGCACTAATCAGGACGGCTTGGCGAGTATCGTCTAATGTAGCGACGAGAAAAGTAGTGACGAAGAGTCGTCTTGATGGTGTCGCGAGATATTTGAGAGTAGTTGAGTGTCCAAGTGCAACCCGTTATGGTCTGGTGCTCTTGCGTGGCATTGCGGTTCTGATCCCGAGATACATGTAGCCGAGTAATCGGCTACGGCAGCTTCGGGTCAAACGACGTCAAGCTCTTCAGAAGGTAACGTAGAACGCACATGCAAGTGTTTTTTGCAGAACCTATTGGTTAGCTCACTGTGAGACTTTTGGTGTTGTACCAAGCCCGCGATGCCGCCGCCGACCAGCCAGGCTACTACGAAGGATTTGAACGGTTGGTTGCAGAAGGCGTTCTTAGCGCTCATACCGCGATTCCTGTTTATGCAGTAGCGGAAGCGGAAGGATGGAATGGTCTCTGGGCGGAGGCAGAGCGAATCGCCAGGAGCATCCAGGCGGATGCTGTCTTTTTGCAATTCTTTCATGGAGCAATGCCGGATCCAACCGAAGGTATTCTGCGTTTAAAGAACATTACAAGCGGACCCACTCTCTTCACGAGCCTTGGAGACCCCTACGGCCGCTGGACTAAGCGGGTTCCGCAAAGCTTTCAAGTTGCCAGCGCGCTTGCGGATGTCAGCTTTTTCACGAGCATGGGTCGGATTCGCTGTTGCAATTCAATAGGGACGAATCGATAATGAACCACTTTTGCGCGAAGATTCGCTACAAATTGGGAGTGTGGGCATATCGGATCATTCTCGGTAAAACGGTCGGGGGGCTACCACGCTCATCTGTGAGGAGCATTGACGAGGTTGCATATTTAGATTGGGTGCGATGTCGTCTTAAAGGCGACGTGCTCATCTACGGACCTTCCATTCAGGAATACCATCTGCCCAAAACGTATCCCGGCTGGTTCCGCAAATCCAAGGCATTTGAAGGCAAAAAGATATTTCATCTAGCCAATGTCGTCGCGGGCCCGCATACGGGATTGGTCTGGGTTCCGGGGGAGGGGATACTTGAAGAAAGTGTGGGCTCTCTTAAGCGCATGATGGGGTGGGGAAGCGTTCTATGGGAAAGCTTAGTGCCTCCCAGGCCCTTCCAAACCAAGCATCCGATCCTCCCTTGCACTCCGACGGGTTATTTTCACTGGATGTTCGAGGTGTTGCCAAATACAATACAGGCGCTCGACTATTTCCCCGACGCCCTTCTTTTGCTTCCACATGACAGGCCGAGGTATATCGACCAGAGCCTTCATGCGAGTTTGCCGGAAGAACGAGTCCGCATACTTGAGTCGAATCATCCTCTTGCGGTTGAACGCCTCGTGCTTCCACAGGTCCAGGTGTATTCCGGATTCGTCGACCGGCGCGACATCGAGTTATTGAGAGAGCGAGTTCTGGGAAAAGTCGAGGATTCTTGCCGCGGGGAAAGGATTTACGTCTCCCGCAAGGGAGCCCGGGCGAGACCGCTGGGCGGAACCGAAGAGGCCGAGGAATACATGCGCAGTAAAGGCTTCCAGGTATTGTGTCTAGAAGACCTTGACTTCCTGGACCAGGTGCGCGTATTTAGCGCGGCTGAGACCATATTCGCCCCGCACGGAGCCGGGCTTAGCAATATCGTATGGTGCGCCGAGGGAACAACCGTCCTGGAGATATTCCCCCGGAAATATATTAACGATTGCTACGCCCGCTTGGCAGTCACTCTAAAACTACGGTACTCGTATCTTGTGGCGGATGCGGATGGCACGGAATGGGGTAGGATGCCCATTAGCGAGCTTAAGAGCTTTGTAGGAAGTCTGCCGTCATGACTAAGCGCTCTTGAATCAGTATATCTAGACCGAGAAGGTGTACGCTGTGACTCGTATTGCAGTTGACGTCTCTCATCGAAAGGCCGACTTCGCTGTGGGGCGACGGGACGGCCGCAATTAGGTTTTAGGGAAGATCATGCTTAAAGAGCTGGCCAGAAGCCTTCGGGAGGCCCACATTTCAGGCCGCAGAGCTGCTCAACCCCAGCTCCGTTTTCTATCTAGCTCGCGCGCGGCTGGGCCTGCACCCGATGCGATTCTCGGGTGGGAGGGATGAGAGGGCTCCGCCAGTTTTCCCCGATGCGGTCTGTGAGGTACCGGTTTCACCGGCCTCTGGTCCGGCTTCGCTTGTTTTGTTCCCCAGGTAGGCTCGGCAGGTCGGTATGCGCTTATGGGATGCCGGTAATCTCAATATGCCCCCTCAGTGGATCTCTAGTTAGTGTGCTGTTAATCTGCACCGGCCATAACGGTTTAGAGAGTGCCGCGTGGTGTGGCGAAGAGGATACCGGCGGCGAGTTGTCATTTAACGGCTTCTTGAGACATCTGAGATGCACATATGCTCATATATCGGGCACGATTTGCAGTCGAAGTAATAGAATTGCTTGGCGAAGAGGGTGGAAGTGGCCTTGTATGAGGTCGTAAGGAATCGTATTCGCGCAATACTGCGAGTGGCCGGCTACGATTTCGTGCGTTCCAGCAGGATGACGACAGCGGCTTCCCGTCGTGCGCGGATGATTCGCTACCACGCTATTCAGACGGTCGTCGACGTTGGCGCCAACATCGGAGAGTACGGCGCCGAGCTCCGCGAGTGGGGCTTTCAGGGCAGAATTCTGTCAATCGAGCCGACGAGCGCTGCATTCGGGGCGCTCTCTGAGAGGGCAAGTGGCGATGCCCGCTGGACAGTTCTGAGATTTGCAGCCGGTGCAGAAAATGGAGTTGCAAAGATCAACGTTGCCTCCAACGCTGGCGCTTCGAGCTCATTGATTCCGATGCTCGATTCGCACAGGAAGAGCGCTCCGGAGGTAAAATTCGTGGCTAGCGAACAGGTTGAGATAAGGACTCTGGACACCGCGCTCGCTGATCTGATCGTGCCCGGCGAGTCACTCATGCTCAAGATCGATACTCAAGGCTTTGAGCAAATGGTGCTCCGTGGGGCGACAGCAACTCTGACGCAAGTTCGGTTGATCGAATGTGAACTTTCGTTTGTTCCGCTATATGAAGGACAATTGATCTTTCACCGAATGCTCGAATTGTTGGATTCTCTTGGCTTTTACGTAGTTCAATTTGCGCCCGGCTTTCCGGACCCCGAGTCGGGACATTGTCTTCAGGTCGACGGTATATTTGCGCGGAAGCAATAGAGCGGCGTTACCGCAGTGGTCATTGGATGCCGGGTGTTTATTGGAACTAATTTCATTGTGCTCAAAGGTGTGACAATCGGCGACAACACCGTGATCGACGCTGGAAGTGTGGTAACAAAAAGTATTCCATGTAATGTTGTCGCCGCTGGTAATCCGTGCCGGCCGCTCAGAAGTCTAACTGCGGAGGAGTTGAAGGGGTGAAAATAGGCGTTGCGGGACCAATCGATATGAGCCTGCTGCGTGACCTCTTCTCGTCATGCTCAACAATCCCGAATACATACAGCTTCGCGTTTACAGCAAATCTGGCCCGGGCATTTTACAATCGGGGGCACGAAATTGCGTTGTTCACCCTATCGCGCGAGGTTGCAAGCACTCGCTGCATCAGCGGGGATCGGATAACCGCCTATATCTGTCCCGAGCGCCGCCCTCGGTGCCAGATGCTGGACTTCTTCCGACAGGAACGTCATGGCCTGCGGGATGCAATGCGGATCAGGCTGCGATGTGATCCACGCACTCTGGACGTACGAGTTTGGATCCGCCGCTGTCGAGAGTGGTCTTCCTCACGTCGTAACTGCCCAGGACGTTCCCACTGTGGTCTTACGGTTTGCCCGACATCCGTATTGGATAGAGAAACGGCTGCTTGCTTGTCTCGTTTTACGGAAGGCACGATGTGTTACGGCTGTATCCCCCTATACCGCTGCCGCCCTGCGATCTTTTGTAAGGCCTCCGAGGGGGATTGTCGTAATCCCGAACGGCGTGACGCAGGACACATTTGACCTATTCAAAGGAGGGATCGCTACGGCGCTCGTGAATGCCGCACGTGCATCAACACTCCTTCGTTGCCTGAAACATATCTCAGTGCTGCAGGTGGTCAATGTAGAGACGGGTCAGACCCTCAGGCTCGACGACTTTGAATCAGTCAATAGTAAAGAATGGCTGCAGATCATGGTGAGGCAACTCCGGATAGTCCCGTTCGTCAGGTCAGCTCAGTTTCAAGTATTTCTGCTTGCAAACGCGACCAACAGCAGCTTCCCATTCCGTTTTGATGCCAGCTAGAAACCATCTGAGACCTCGACTGCATTGGGTAAGCGCCCAGACGTAGAAGTCCCTCTTCACCCAACTTATGAACAAATGAATGGGTAACGCGAATAGGTGATATGCGAGTTTTCTATGACCACCAAATATTTGCTTTCCAAAAGCTCGGTGGTGTCTCGCGCTACTTTGTGGAACTAGCATCGCGAATTCACCAGTGCCCTGGAGCTAGAGTACATATTGTTGCACCGCTCTACATGAGCAAGTTCTTAGCCTCACAATCAGGTGCAATTCCAGTACTTGGTTTTCCCTTCACATCTGACATAAAGGGGGCGGCCAGAGCCATAGAGAAGCTTGACTCCTACATCTTCCGTGTGCTCTCTGAGGTATACAGGCCGGATATTGTACATGAAACGTACTACTCGCGGAGCAGAACCTCTGGCACCTCTGCCAAGATAGTAATTACGGTATATGACATGATCGAGGAATTGTTCCCCGAGTACTTTCCTAGGAGCAAGAAGACCATTGATATCAGGAAGAGCGCTTTTTCCCGGGCTGACCACTTGATCTGCATATCTGAAAATACGCGTGCCGATTTAATCAGGCTATATGGAGTCGACGCGGACAAAGTCAGCGTCGTTCATCTTGGATCCTCACTAATTGCCCCAATACATTCGGTGGTCGCCGTGAAAGAGCCTTTCTTCCTCTACGTTGGGGGCCGTTCCGGCTATAAGAATTTTCTCGCCCTGCTTGATGCATTCGCTGAATCTCTGTTATTCAAGTCGCATAAGTTAGTGTGCTTCGGGGGCGGCAGGCTAACAGCACTTGAGCAGGAGCGAATGAAACAGCTGAGAATTCCCAGTGACCGGATTGTACATGTAGGTGGAGATGACGAGCTATTATCTCGTTACTATGCATCAGCGGAAGCGTTCGTCTACCCGTCCCTGTATGAGGGGTTCGGTATCCCCTTGCTTGAGGCGATGGGGTGCGGTTGCCCGCTTATATGTAGTAGCTCAGGCTCGATGCCGGAAGTTGCTGGCGATGCGGCAGTATATTTTGACGCAAGGGAGGTTCAAGGTATCTCACATGCGATGCTGAAAGTGGTGCATTCGTCGAATGAGAGACGCCAAATGATCACAAGAGGCAAGCTTCGTGTTAAGCAGTTTTCGTGGGATATATGTGCGCAGCAGACATTCGCTATTTACACGAAGATTCTAAATAGGCAATGAGAGCACTTATTTATGGAATTTCCGGGCAGGACGGGGCATATTTGGCGAAGCATCTCCTGGATCTGGGCTATGAGGTCTGGGGAGCATCGCGCGATGTCGCGTCAGCGCGCCTTGACCGTTTAGAGCGCGTTGGCGTGTTGAGTCGCGTTCATCTCATCTCTGCTTCGCTTGGCGATTTTCGCAGTGTCTTGAGTTCCCTCGCTGTGGCTAAGCCCGATGAGGTATATAACCTTGCAGGTCAAAGCTCCGTGTCTCTTTCGTTTGAACAGCCTGTGGAGACAATGGAGAGCGTCTCTACCGGCACATTGAACCTATTGGAAGCAATTCGATTTACCGGAAAGGAAAGTAAGCTCTACAATGCGGCTTCAAGTGAGTGCTTCGGGGAAATAGAGTCTACAGGCGCCACGGAAGAGACGCCGTTTCGCCCGCGAAGCCCATACGCGGCAGCGAAATCTGCTGCTTACTGGCTGGTATCTAATTATCGCGAGGCATACGGACTATTTGCATGCAGTGGGATTTTATTCAACCACGACTCACCACTCCGTGGTGAACGCTTCGTGACGCATAAGGTCATTTCAGGTGTTGCTCGAATTCTGCGCGGAAATACCGAGAAGATCAAACTCGGAAATATTGAAATCGTTCGAGACTGGGGCTGGGCACCTGAATATGTACAGGCCATGTGGCTGCTCATGCAGCATCCCACAGCAGAGGATATTGTCATCGCGACCGGCGAGAGTCACTCGCTTCGGTCATTTGTTGACCATGCCTTTCAGGTTGCTGGTCTTAATTGGGAGGAATTTGTTGACTACGACGAGTCCTTGCTGCGGCCAACGGACATCATGATGAGCTATGCCGACCCAGCAAAAGCTGCTCGCATCCTCAATTGGAAGGCGCAGATCAAGATGAAGGAAGTAGTGAAAAGAATGCTTGAGTCTGAAATGGAGCGGTGCTGACTCTATTTCGAGTCATTCGAACGAGGAAGGCCGTGTTGTGAAACTGCACCCTTTAAGTTTAGGGCTGTTCTGGATGGTTGCTCAGGAGGACATAAGAACGGGGCAAGACTGATTGAAGCCTTTGGAGTCCTGCGCGAGGAGTTTGGAGAGCAGATTCAGTTGTTGATATTTGGAGATGGCTGTGAGCACGATGGACGGGCATATTCGTGGTTGAGACGGCGGCGCCTCGGAGACGGCGTGCGGTTCGTCGGATCGCGACCCTATGTAGCCTTGATGAGCAGACTGGCACAAAACGTCGATGTTCTTACTCATTCTTCGTTCGAAGAGGCTCATTGCATGGCTGTTAATGAGGCGATCGCTATTGGGATGCCGGTTATCGGAGGCCTGCATAACGGTAGAAGTCCCTGGGCACTCACCTTTCGGCGAGCTGGGCTGCTGGTGGATGTCGACCCACCCACATCGATAGCCCAGGGAATGCGTGCAATGCTACAGAAGAATGCTTTACGTAGGGCTCTTGCACAGGCGGGGCGTGAAAGAGCGCTCAAGGAGTTCCATCTGGAGGCAGTTGCAAAGAAGTATGAGAGCGTGCTCGAAAACGCCTGGCAGGAGCAGACGCGTTGATCGCAACTATTGTTCAACTTTCGGCACTTATCGCGGCAGGGTTGGTGCTCTTAACCTTAGCTTGGTATCGGGCTGGGTGGGTTATCTTCATCATGATTTCGGCTGCTGCTGTTCTGGATCTCTTTGAGATCAAGTTAGGCAGCGCTGGACTCGGGGTGAACGTTTACTTCGACGATGTCGCTTTGGTCGTTCTGCTGTTAACGTGCTTCCTGGCTATACTGCAGTACCGTAAGAACTTTCCACGTGATGCCACACCATGCCTCATGCTAATGGTGCTCATCGTACTGAGCTTTAGCAGAGGCATTAGCACCTACGGACTGAAGGCGGCTGGAAATAGTGCAAGAAATCTGCTCACCTTCACGACGCCAGCCCTCGCCATCATGCTTTCGCGCCCGGTTTTCCGGCTAGATGCAAGTCGCCTCGCTCGCTGGCTCGTGTGGGCTGGATCGTGCCTCTGTATGGTTGTGTTACTCCGCTGGGCAGGGGTGTTACCAACGCCCGTGGATCTCCAAGAGAATGCGCGATTAGTCAACCGCGCCATTGGGGCGGACCACGCAATCATAATTGGCCAAGCATTCATTGCCGCGATCTATCTTCCGCTCGTGAAACGTCGAAGCGCGTGGTGGTGGGTGGGCGCAGGGGTGCTGGGTGGAATAATCTTCGCGCTCCAGCACCGGAGCGTCTGGGTTGCCAGTGTTATAGGCGTGACATGGCTCATACTTCGACACTCACGGCGATCAATCGGCAGAACGCTTGCCATTGGGGCAGCTGCCTGCGCAGTCCTGGGAGTAATCACGCTTGCGAGTCCTTGGGTTTTACAAACTACAGGTCAAATAGCAACTACTAATGCTGAGGAGGTACTGAGCAAGAATAGTTCTTGGGCATGGAGGGTCCAAGGCTACGAGGAAGCAACCGGGCGACTTTTCGAAAGCGACTTTGTGGACATATCCATCGGCCCGCCTGCCGGCTGGGCAGCAGACTCAAATTTGAGCTTCGCCTCGACGCACATTCATAGTCGCTACGTGGATACGCTTGCGTATTACGGCGTTGTTGGATTTGCTGTTTTACTCCTGTGGTTTTGGGTGCTCGCTAAAAGAGTTGGCTGGCCGGCTCGATCGATTCGCGGAATGGCTTCTCCCAACAATATAGGGACTATCTTCTTAGAGGCGCTCCTTTTGTCCGAAGTTGTGTACCTGGTTCCTTACTTCGGGGGAATTTTGGAGGGCACCGTCCTGGGCCTGATTTGGGTTGCGGCGAAACAGAATTGGAGTTTCTCTGCCGCGCGTCGAGTCGCCTTAGTGCGCTATCAGTTCGACCGGAGAAACAGACCGGCTACCCTGGCGAGCTAACCCAACAATGAGCACAATCGCTGTCCTCGTTACTTCCTATAACCGAAAGGCCCAAACTATAACGTGCCTGGATAGGCTATTTAGCCAAATCCTGCCGCAGGGCAGCACCCTGAGTGTCTATTTGGTGGACGATGGCTGCACGGACGGAACGGCGGAGGCTGTACTAGAAGCGTACCCCGCCACCACGATCTTGAAAGGCAGTGGATCTCTATTCTGGTGCAATGGAATGCGCTTGGCCTGGCAGTACGCTGCCCAAAGAGACCCCGACTTCTATTTGTGGCTCAACGATGATACCCTCCTGCATCCTGACTGTCTCGCCGTGCTTCTCGCAGCGTGGAATGAGGCTGCTGCCCCCGGTGGGAAGGGCTGCGTTGTCGTCGGATCCTGCTGCGCCCCAATCACGGCGGAGTTTTCTTACGGCGGTCAAGTATTGCGCGGTCGCCACCCGGCCAAGTTGCGTCCTGTCGAGCCCGATCCTGTGCGTATTAAGCAGTGTGACACCTTCAACGGAAACAGCGTGCTAATAGACAGGGCGGCTTTTCAGACCGTCGGAATAATGCGATCCTTCAAGCATGCCATGTCAGATACGGACTACGGCCTTCTGGCGAAGAGAGCGGGCGTGCAGGTTGTTGTGGCACGCGGTTATGTTGGGGAGTGTAGACCTAATTCGCAACAGGAATCATGGCATTGCCGTGCTTTGCCTCGAAGGGAACGGTGGCGACTTCTCGTCGGTCGCAAGGGCCTGCCACCAGAAGATTGGTGGAAGTTCCTGTGGGCGCATGCGGGGCTACGCGCATTCTTTTACTGGCCTGTGCCGTATGTGCGGGTCATAGTCGGACTATGACGCCTAACTTCCACTCTCATCCAATTGGACAGTTCACACCCGACTACAGTGTTTAGACAGGGTCACAAATGTTATCCAACGAAGCGTCGGTGGTAATGGAGCCGATACCGCAGTCAGAGTCAAGGGTCTCGCGTCCCCGCGTCGTCATTTTTCTCGACTACATGTGGCCGACAAGAGCACGAATATTTCGGGTTATCGCCGAAAGCGTAGGCGATCTACGAATTGTTTGCTCAATGCTACTCGGCAAGGACCGGCGATGGGAGACCGGATTCGATGGACTCTCCGTGCATATTCAGCGGGCTGTACACTGGCAGAGCAGGTGGCGATACTTTGTGGGCGTCGCGGAGTCTTCCTCAATCTCCTTTCCAATCGATTCTGTGCCGCTACTGTTTGGCTTGAAACCTGATGTGGTGATTTCAAGTCAACTCGGTTTTAGATCGCTTTCGGCTGCCGTCTACCGGCTTATGAAGAAAAAGTCTCGGCTCGTCCTCTGGCTACAGATGGCCGAACATCAACAGAAGGGTCACAGGCCGATTCGCTGGGCTCTTCGTCGCCTGTTGCTCGCAATTGCCGACCACATAATCACGAACGGGCCTAGTTGCACCGAGTGCATTTTAAAGTATAACTATCCGTCAAAACAGATCACGGAAATATACACTGTTTGCGATCTAGAACCTTTCCAAGCGATTCCGCGTCGTTCCATCGAATGGGAAGGATTGAAGCGGCTAATCTATGTCGGTCGCCTGGTTGAGGTCAAAGGACTTTTACCCTTCCTGAAAGTTCTCGATTCCGTGGTCAGTGCCATTCCCGACATCGAAGTTGAGTTCTCAATTGTTGGGTATGGTCCACTCGAGGAGAAGCTACAGAATTGGAAGGTAAATTGTGAAAGAGTACGCATCCGCATGATCGGTTTCGTTGATACCATCGCGCACCCGGAAATCTACCGGCAGGGTGACGTCTTTGTATTCCCGACACTCTCAGATGAGTGGGGTTTAGTGGTCAACGAAGCGATGGCTGCCGGTCTCCCGGTATTTGGGAGCATTTACAGCCAAGCAGTTGAGTGCCTTGTGCGGGATGGTATTAACGGCCTCACTTTCACACCCCTTAGCGATGACGTCGCTCCGAAGTTGAAGAATCTGCTCATGCTTGACGAACGGCGCATTCGTGAGCTCGGAGATAATGCTCGAGCGGGCATATCGCATCTTACTCCCGAGTATGGTGCAAACCGGTTTCTCGAGGTGATTACAGCCTGCGGGTCGACCCGTCCGAAGCAGAGGACCACGGGCGACTGAATGACGACTTTCATCATTACGAGACACATTCTGTAGGCGGTGGCGCGGCAAGATGAACCCAACCGCCGTGGGCAACTTTCAACTACGAGCATCTGATGGTGATCTACGAAAGGGCGATCGCGAATCCATGAAGTCGCATCTGTGACCTCGCGCTCGACGTTTTGCACTTGGCCAGCCATGAAAGAGACTTTGTGCACAATGAACTCTGAAAGCCGCGACCCATCAATCAACATTGTTGGGACTAATGTGCATCGAACAACATATGCGCACGCCGCCGCTCTGATTTGCAAATGGGGAGAGGACCGACTCTCGAAGTATGTCTGTGCTGCCAGCGTCAACAATGTTATGGAAGCATACGACTCGCCCATCTTCCAGCGGGTCATGAACGAGGCCGACCTCGTGACTCCTGATGGCATGCCGCTTGTCTGGGCTCTCAAACTCCTTGGCCAAAAGTGCGCCACCCGAGTTTACGGCCCGGACCTCACTCCCATAATCCTTGAAAGAGCCGCGTTAGAAGGCCTGCCCGTCGGTTTTTACGGAGGCGCACCGCAGGTCCTTAATCGGCTGGTGGAGGTCGTTACTCAGCGCTTTCCAGGGCTTCAGGTTGCTTACGCCTTTTCTCCCCCGTTTCGTCCAACTACACCCGAGGAGGACGAGCAGATAGTTGAAGAGATCAACCGATCCGGTGCGCGCATCCTGTTCATAGGCTTGAACACCCCCAAACAGGACTACTGGATGGCGGCGCATAAGGGACGCGTCCAGGCCGTCATGGTCGGAGTGGGTGCCGCATTCGATTTCCTCGCTGGAAGCAAGCCCCAAGCGCCGCGATGGATGATGAGAATCGGAACCGAGTGGATATTCCGGTTCCTTACTGAGCCCCGGCGCCTCTGGAAGCGTTATCTGAAGCACAATCCGCGCTTTGCTCTCCTCTTCCTTTTGCAGTTTTTGGGGTGGAAGCAATTTTCCCGCAGCCTGGATCCGCGAGCTTGATTCTTGGCTTTGGGCTTGTGTTCTTAATCCACTTTTTATTTCGCCCGTCTCTGAGCGAGATGTTCTGAGGTAATCCAATGGCAAAACATGTTCTAGTCAATGGCGCCGGCGGTTTCATCGGCGGTCATCTTGTCAAACGACTTAAGTCCGAAGGCTTTTGGGTCCGCGGCGTTGATATAAAACGCCACGAGTTCGCCGAATCCTACGCCGATGAGTTCATCCTTGGCGACCTGCGCGATCCGTCCGTAGTCCGCGAAGTTATGCAGGGAATCGAACAGGTCTATCAACTTGCCGCTGACATGGGTGGGGCCGGCTATATCTTTTCTGGCGAACATGATGCGGTTGTCATGCACAACTCCGCCACCATCAATCTTAACTGTCTGGAGCTCGGGCGCCTCGCAGGTGTGCAGAAGTTCTTCTATTCCTCTTCTGCCTGCATGTACCCTGAGTACAACCAACTCGATCCGGATAACCCAAAGTGCTCTGAAGACTCCGCCTACCCGGCCGCTCCCGACAGCGAGTATGGCTGGGAGAAGCTCTTCAGTGAGCGGCTTTATCTTGCGTACATGCGGAATCACGGCATCCAGGTCCGCATAGCGCGCTTCCATAATATCTTCGGCCCAAATGGCACGTGGCGTGGAGGCCGCGAGAAGGCCCCTGCCGCGCTTTGCCGTAAAGTCGCCGAAGCGGCGGACGGCGGCGAGATTGAGATCTGGGGTGACGGTAAACAAACCCGCTCGTTTCTGTACATCGATGAATGTCTCGAGGGGGTTCGTCGTCTCATGGATTCTGACTTTACTGGACCGGTCAACATCGGCTCGGAGGAGATGGTCACGATCAACCAACTCGCCGAAATGATAGCGGACATCGCAGGGAAGAAGCTGACCATTCGCCACATCTCGGGTCCACTCGGTGTCCGTGGTCGCAATTCGGATAATCGGCTCATCCGCGAGAAAATTCGATGGTCGCCCTCCCGTCCCTTGCGCGAAGGCCTTGAAAGAACGTATCGCTGGATCGATGCGCAGGTGACGACGGCACAGGTATCGCTCACAACTAGCTAGCCATGGCCACAACAGCACAAACATCTCGACTCACTGCGAAGTGGACGCTGGTCCTTGCAAGGCCGGTCCTCCGAATTGCAACCCTGCTCGTCACGGATTTCGTGTCGCTCTTCGGGGCCGTGTTCTGCGCTTTCTTGTACTGGTCCATCATCAACCCCACTATCCCCAGACAACACTCTGCCATGTACATGGTTGTCGGGTTGTGCATCGCAGCTTTTGCTTACCAAGGCTTCTACCCTGGCATCGGTTTGAATGCCGTCCAACATATGCAGCTTATCTCCCGCAGCATCACTTTCGTTTACCTGCTAATGGCAGCGTCCATGGTTCTTGTGAAGAACTGGTGGGCAGACTCCCGCGGCGGATTCTTCCTCTCCTGGATGTTCGCCCTGGCTCTGGTGCCCACTGGACGATGGCTGGCAAATTATCTCTTCGGTGCTCGCACCTGGTGGAAGGTTCCTGTAATCATTCTCGGTGCCGGGGAGACTGCCCGCGCCGTTATTCGCAACCTCCAGGAGAATCGAATTCTGGCCTATGACCCGTTTCTGTGCCTCGATGATGACTTGCAAAAGCAGGGTTTTTGCGAAGGGGTGCCTGTGGTTGGCAGCCTGACTAAGGCGAAGTCGCTTGCTGAGCAGCACGATGTCCGCTGCGCCATTGTAGCCATGCCAGGTATTTCCCGTGACAGCTTAATCATCAACCTGCGCGAGTGGACCAAGATCTTTCCCCACATTCTGGTCGTTCCCGACCTGTTCGGCATCGGTAGCATGTGGGTAAGTCCGCACGACCTCGGTGGTGTACTCGGCCTCGAGCTCAAGCACCAACTTCTCAACCCGCTCAATCGCGTAATAAAGCGCACTCTTGACTTGTTGTTCGCCGGCTTCGGGATCATCATTGCTGCGCCGATAATCGCCCTGTCTGCCCTCTGGATCAAGGCAGTCAGCCCCGGTCCGGCCCTTTATAGGCAGAAGCGTGAAGGAAGAGCTGGGAACCCCATTTACATCCTGAAGCTTCGTACTATGTATCCTGATGCGGATAGCATGTTACAGCGCCTCTTGGAGGAAAGTCCGCAAGCTCGGGCCCAATGGAACCAGTTTTGCAAATTACCAGACGATCCGCGGATCCTCCCTGGAATTGGTCGCTTCCTTCGCCGCACCAGTCTGGACGAGCTTCCTCAGCTCTTCAACATTCTGCGCGGTGACATGAGTCTGGTCGGTCCCCGCCCCTTCCCCGCCTACCATAACAACCGCTTCGACGAAGACTTCCGGACGCTCCGCCTGCAGGTCACTCCGGGGCTCACCGGCTTGTGGCAGATAAAAGCGCGCAGTGACGGCAACCTCGACGTTCAGGCGTCTCTGGATAGTTACTACGTACGCAACTGGTCCCTCTGGCTCGATCTTTACATCCTGATTCGAACCGTCCGTATTGTGGTCAACGCAAAAGGGGCCTACTGACACGCGACGAGTGCTCACCTGAATTGCGCAGGTCTGGGCCGCAAGAACTACTTGTTGGCCGGCTCCGACGCGGGTGGCGAGCGCGCCGCGATCCCCGGGCGCAGAACGCACACACCGTGTTGGTGAGCAGATCCTGGGGGTCGACAGCCCTGGGTTTCTTCCAGATCGAGGGGCTGCGATATTGCATAGCGATGCTGCCTGATACCATCCATCAAAGCCGTCCGTAACTGAGCGGCGGCAGCCAAGCGAATCACGGCCGAAACAGAATAGACCACGTCACCCGCGGAAGCGGCGTAACGTGGTCTATTGTCGTTTTAGCGTAAGCGTGTGGTCTTCCGTAAGCGTCGATAAGGTAACGGGCCGGATAACGTAGGATTTCTTTCG
>PLGG01000086.1 GCA_003138515.1 Acidobacteriaceae bacterium
CAGAACCAGAACAACCAGAGGCAACCGCAGCAGGATCAGCGACAGCAGCAGCAGCGCGCCCAGCAACAGCCATCGCAGCGCACCCAAGCGCAGCAGCGTACCGAGCAGACCACCTGGCAAAATCATCGCGCAGGGAACTGGCAGTCCGACCATCGCAACTGGCAACAACGGGGCGGCTACAACGGCTACCGTATTCCTGACTCCGGGTACAACGTCTACTTTGGGCAGCGGAATGCGTTCCGGATCTACGGTCTTCCCTTCATGGTCTTCGATGGATACCCGCGTTTCCAGTACAACGGCTATTGGATTACGCTTCTCGACCCATGGCCGGGATACTGGTCGAATGATTGGTATGACACCGACGACGTCTACGTGGTTTACCAGGGCGACGGTTATTACCTGTACGACGACAGGTATCCGGGCATCGGAATTGCGGTCAGTATCTCGTCGTAGAGACGCTGATCGCGCGCGGTTCTTCGAGTGGCAAGGCCGGCAGTGAGCTGAGTCGATGCGAAGAGGCCGATGCGCTTAGCCAAATCGCCAATGCTCGAATCGAGCATTGGCGATTATGCACTCACTGATAGCAGCTATTGCCAATCATCATCGATCTTCTGCCAATCCGATCGGGAACGCGCTCGCCAACGGGCCGAGGAGCCGCCTACGCTTCCATCTGTTTGAACCTGCGGGCTGCCATCCAATCGAAAGTCGCACCTACAGCTCTTTTCAGCGGGCCAACTCTGGTTGGGTAGTAGTAGTCTGAGTCAAACCAACCGTGATCGCGGTAGTACGTGTAGTCTCGATTGTCTTCGCCAAGCGTGAGCTTCATGCTGGTACGGCTCATCCTGAACGCCATGAGTTGGAGGATCGACGGTGCGGGATGGGTCGGCTTCAAGAGCTGCCGGTGAAACCGCTTGGCGTGCCTCGTAAGGGCCTCGGCCATTTTCAGCCGATCCTTCTCGGCCATCGGCTCAAGCGCTGTGATGCAGCTGCCTTCCACGACATTGAATCCCAGCCCGCCCCCCACAAAGTCGAGGTACTTCACAACCTTGCCCCCTCCGTAGATTCCCTGGGCGACGATGTTGGTGAAGGTCTTCCCGTGGAAGCGTGGACGGTGGAACACGAACCCGAGCCGGTCAAGAAACGTCTTCATGATCGCGGAGACTTGAAACGAGTAGTTCGGCGAGGCAAAGACGACCGCATCGGAGGTCATCATCTTCTCAATGAGCACGTCCCGGTCATCCTTGAGCGGGCAGCACTCTTCCCCTCGCAGGAAACATCGCTTGCAACCTCCACACACTCGAAGGTTGTACTCGCTGAGAAAGAGGATCTCACTCTGAACGTCTCCGAACGACTGTAAGTTGTCGAGGAACTGGCGCGTAGCAACGTACGTGAGGCCCCTCCTCCGCGCACTGGCGACGAAAGCGGTGATGATCTTCATGTGCATCGTCCTCCTTTAGCTATTCGTTCGTGCGTTTCTTGCAAAACAATCAAGCAATGGCTGGAACCAGCCCCGTAGCTCTGGCCCGGAGTGTACCGTCTGCTGGCTGTAAGCTCCGTGATGGAAGTCACTGGCTGGAGGGGTTGGCTGACTCTCAGCGCAGCCGCAGAATGTCTGGAGACTGTTCGAAAGTCCATCCGGAAGGAATTCTCAACTAGCGCCTACAGGCCAAGGCACGTTTCCAGAAAGAAGTTCCTTGGATCGCGAATTGGCGATTTGGCGTAGGCCGGGCGCGCGGGAATGCTGCCGCCGTATTACGACCGTCGAGATTAAGGCCATTCGGGGCTTATCGCAGACATTTAATTCGGTTGAGGGGACAAGGATTCGGGCGGCGGGATATTGACGCCGGTCAGCGTGAACTGTCCCAGAAAGCGAACCTTCGCGAGACCATCGACAGTGACAAGAACCCAAATGCCGTCAACTTGAGCGTACTGAAAAGTGATGTGAAGGTCCGTGAGCCAAAAGGGGGGACTCTCGGCCGGCACTCCCTGGATTTGGCGAATGCGGAAACTGCTTTTATCGACCCAAATCTGCCCACGCAAAAGGTATTTATCTTTCCGCTTGGGAAAGATCGCGAAAACGTACTCGGGAGCGTCACCGAAGTTCTGTTGCCTGAGAAAAACGAAGTCGTAGTTTGCCCGGCTGATCGCAGAACTGTTTTCTTGCCTCGCCGATGCCGTTTCGCTGATCAAAAGGTCGCGAATGATCTTTTCGCCCCATGAGTTCCCTTTCGATTGGGTGATCGTGTAGGTCTCCGTAGCGGGAGGAACGAAATCGATCCGCGCCATCACGTCAGAGGTCGGCTGCCGATCGGCGCCCATGAACATTTTGTAGTGTCGCGTCAACTGGTACGGCCGGGATTGAGCAGGAGTCGGGTGCTCGGCGTCCTCCATGCGCTCGAGGATCGAGTCCAGGTCGGGTGATTTGATCTCCGCGGTGGACGAGGGCGCCTGCGACAACAAAGGGAGCGCCGCCAGGAGAACCGGAACTAAGAACCAGAACATTGGCGGAACTGCTCTGGTGCGCCTCATACGGGAAGCAGCCACGCAGATGAGCCGGAACAGCATCTAGTGATCAGCTTACAGCTATCGGCTCTCAGCTTTTGGCTTTCAGGTATTCGCTATCGGCTTCCGGCGGCAAAAGCAAATGCAGGTTCCCATCAGCGGCGCTCTTAGAGGTCTCTCACGATTCCCCCTATGCATTGGTTAATCGTTTGCACAAACCCCCGAATAACTGGCCATTCACTGCTGAAAGATACTCACTTCCTCGCCACAATCGGACTAGCGCGAAGTTGTGGGTAATTACAAGAGCGAACTGGATGACGGCTTCTTTCGGAGAAATACTCCAGCTATATGCATCCCCCTTGTTCCTCCTGGGTTTTTGAGAGGAACGCCGCTAAGCCTTTCGCGCTCCTCCGATGGAAGCGGATATTTGGGAAATGGCCGCACAATGACAAGAAGTACAGAGACAACATGTCCGGCAAAGCACTCCGATCCCAAGCAAGAAGTAATTCATGCTTCTTCAACTGTGGCTTTTCTGCTTCAGAAAGCCATAGCTCACCACCAGGGAGGGCAGTACCCTCTAGCGGAAGCCATCTATCGACGAATACTTCAGCTTTCTCCCGGCAATTCGGACGCGCTGCATTTGCTTGGGGTTATCGCGAATCAGTCCGGACAATATGCAATGGCGCTGGAACTGATCGCAAAGTCACTTCAAATAGATCCGCGCAATGCTGCAGCCTTTAGCAATCGGGGCTATGCATTTCTTGAGATCCATCAATATAGAGCGGCTCTCGAGAGTTATGACAAGGCGATTTACCTTAAGCCGGACTTTGCGGAAGCCTACTGCGACCGTGCCAATGCACTCCTGGGACTCGATCGAAATCGGGAGGCTTTGGAGAGTTGCGATAAAGCTATCCGCCTAGAGCCGGCGTATGCGGGCGCCCATTTCAATCGTGGTAATTCGCTCTTCAGACTCCATGAGTACCAAGCGGCTGTGGAGAGTTACAACGAGGTCGTCTCATTAAAACCCGACTATGCGGACGCCTACAGCAATCGCGGCGGCGCCCTCCATCAGCTCCATCAATACCAGGCGGCTATGGAGAGCTACGACGAAGCCATCCGCTTAAATCCGCATCATGCGGAGGCCTATAACAACCGTGGCACCACGCTCCTTGAGCTCCATCAATACCAAGCGGCCCGGGAGAGTTACGACGAAGCTATTCTCCACCAACCAAACTATGCGGAGGCCTATGTCAACCGAGGCAACGCACTTCATGGACTCCACCAATACCAAAGGGCTCTGGAGGACTTCGAAAAAGCCATCCTACTTATGCCGGATTATGACTATCTACATGGCATGCGGCTGCATATGAAGCTGTTCCTTTGCGATTGGGAGAATATCGAAAGCGAGTGCCATCATCTGGAGGCACAGATTAGCAGTGACAAAAGAGTTGCGCAGCCGCTCATAACTCTGTTCATAAGCGGGTCTTCAGCACTGCAGAAAAGGGCTGCTGAAATCTATGTGCGCGACAAGCATCGCTTGTGTTCCACCGCCAAAGAGATTCCACGCCTGCCCCGGCATCGCAGGATTCGTATTGGGTACTTTTCAGCAAACTTTTGTGAGCACCCCACCAGCTATCTGACTGCAGAGTTGTTCGAGCGGCACGACAGAGGCAAGGTTGAAATCATTGGATTCGACTTCGGACCGAATTTAAAAGACAAGATGACAGAAAGGGTATCCGCCGCGATGGATCGGTTTCTGGATGTCCGATCCATGTCGAATAGCGGCGTGGCACAACTCAGCCAGGAGCTGGAGGTGGATATTGCCGTGGACTTGATGGGGTTCACGACAGGCAATCGTGCCGGGATTTTTGCCGAACGGGCCGCTCCCATCCAGGTGAATTATCTTGGTTATCCCGGCACCATGGGCGCCAGCTATATGGACTATCTAATTGGCGACCGCACGATGATTCCAGAATCACGACAACAATACTATTCGGAAAAGATCGTCTATCTACCAGACACCTTTCAAGCCAACGATTCCCGGCAACACATCTCAGACAAGCCTTTCTCGCGCACCGAAGAGGGCTTGCCAGAGCGGGGATTTGTGTACTGCTGCTTCAACAAGAATTGTAAGATCACGCCACGTACATTCGAGATATGGATGCGAATTCTGAGCAGGGTCGACGGCAGTGTTCTTTGGCTGCTGGGAGGAAATCCACAGGCGTGCGCCAATTTGAGAAAGGAAGCAGAGCAGAGGGGGATATCGTCCCAACGGCTGATTTATGCCAAGTATCTGCCCTTAGATGAGCATATAGCACGCCAGAAACTGGCCGATCTATTTCTGGACACTCTGCCGTTCAACGCTGGAGCAACGGCAAGCCCCGCGCTGTGGGCGGGGTTGCCGGTCTTGACCTGCATGGGTGAGGCGTTTCCCAGTCGTATGGCAGCCAGTCTGCTGCGCGCCCTTGATTTGCCTGAACTGGTTACAACGACAGAGGCGGATTACGAAGCTCTGGCGATAGCGATTGCCACTGTTCCGGGACGCGCCAAAGAAATCAGGGAGAAGTTGCGGCGCAACCTCCTCATTACTCCACTGTTTGACCTTTCAGCTATTACCAGCCACATAGAGGCTGCCTACAGCACGATGTACGAACGGTATCAAATGGGCCTGCCCCCGGAGCACATCTATGTTGAAAAAACGGACGTCGCAGGCGCGCCTCGAATTCCTTTTCCTGAGGCTTAGACGTAAGGGAGAAGAAGGCGGGATCGCGATCGTTCGACACTATTCGGAGCTACTGAAATGAGAACATTTCTGCATGTTGGCTGCGGCGGCAAAGATAAGGCGCATACCACCGCGGCTTTTGCCGGAGACAACTGGCAGGAAATACGTCTTGATATTAACGAAGCTATTCATCCCGACATCGTCGGAACTATGACAGATATGAAGGCCGTGAGCAGTGAAAGCGTGGATGCAGTATTTTCATCGCATAACATAGAGCATCTTTATCCACACGAGGTTCCTCTGGCACTTGCCGAATTCCTTCGCGTGCTGAAACCGGACGGATTTACTGTAATCACCTGCCCAGATCTGCAGTCCGTTGCCGCCCTGGTAGCCGAGGATAAGCTTATCGAGGCAGCTTATCTATCGCCGGCAGGGCCAATCACTCCATTGGATATTCTCTATGGACACCGTCCGCAAATGGCGGCCGGCAACCTTTACATGGCTCATCGTTGCGGATTTACCAGAAAAGTTTTGCATGGAACACTGCTCAATTGCGGTTTCATGTCGGTTGCCAGCCTTCGCCGTCAAGAGAGTTTCGATCTATGGGCGATTGCAACGAGAACCCTTCGCTCTGAAATCGAATTGCAAGAACTGGCAGGAGCGCACGTTCCGCATTGAATCATGAACAGAGATCCGTGAGAATGACGACCGCGTTTTGTGAGGAGCACTTGTCCAAGAGAAAGCCTGGATGGGGCACCCATTTTCGAGATGCGTTGAAAGAGGCGCATTGGGTTGGTGCAGTCCCCGGTCCCCAAATGCGAGGGACCGGGGGCACCCATTCTTCTGTGATGGGGCGAGGCCACGAAAAGCAAAAGAAGGTCCTTCTACTCCGCCCGCCGCGGCGGGCGCTTCACTCAGGATGACGCTTCATTGGACGGGGGCAGGCTAGGCCTCCCACCCATCGTGCGATGGAGCGGCACGATGGGTGGGGTCCCCCTGGTTAAGCTAATCTTCTCTATCTATCTATAATGTCCTGCCCCTTCCGTGGCAGAGACTTTAAAGTTGTCAGTAATCAGTTGTCAGTTCTCAGTTCTCAGTTCTCAACAATCCGCCGGCTGAGATCGATCACTTACGCCATGAAACCGAGGTAAGGATTAGTGCCGAAGTTGCCGAAGTTGGGAAAGACGGTGCGAATCTGCGAGTCGGAGAGGCCGAACCAACTGGCGAGGGTTCCGGCGTACTGCTCGACGGCGGTGGTGGGAATGAGGCGGCCTGCGCCGAGGTCGTTGGCCTGATCGACACCGACGACCGGGTACTGACCGTACATGTCCTGGCCCTGCACAGCGCCGCCAACGACGAAGTGGTGGCTGCCCCAGCCGTGGTCGGTTCCGTTGGAGTTGGAAGTGAGGGTGCGACCGAAGTCGGAGATGGTGAAGGCGGTGACGTTGTTGCCGAGGCCCATGCCGACCATGAGGCCGTCGAAATATTGGAAAGCTGCGCCGAGCTGGGTGAGGAGCTGGGCGTGTTGCACAGCCTGGTTGTTGTGGGTGTCAAAGCTACCGAGCTGGACGTAAAAGATTTGGCGAGTGACGCCAAGCTGGCCGCGGCCTGCGATGATGCGCGCGACCGTCTGCATGGATGCGGCGAGCGGGTTGTCGGCGAGCATGTTGGTCATGGGATCGAGATACTGCGGAGGATTGGCCACGCCTCCCACGCCCGCGGGCGCCATGGCTGTGGCCAGCGTGGCCTGCGCCTGCATGGAGCGGTTGATGACGACCTCATATTCCTTGGCGAAGAGATTGTTTTCGTCGGAGGTGAGGATGGAGTTGAGCGGGTTGACGGCGGCGGGCAGGCCGAATGGCGGCTGCTGGAGGCCGTAGATGGGAATGGGGCCCGCGGGCGTGACGTTGAGCTGAAACGACGATTGTCCGGTAAGAAAGAGCGCGTTGCCGGAGGTGGAGATGCAAGTGAACATGGAGTTCGAATTCATGTTCATGGCTTCGATGGCGTCGGCGACGGCGCCGCCCCAACCAACACGCTCGCTGCTGCCGAGATTGGAGGCGATGGCCTGCCATGCGGCGGCTTGATCGAAGTGCGAGAAGAGCGAGTCGGGCAGAGGGACGGAGTTCGCGTTGATCTGCGTTTTGCTGGCTGGCGTAATGAGTGTGCCGGTGTTGGCAACGATGGCGGCGCGGCCGGCGTTGAAGAGACTTTGCACGCCACCGAGAGAAGGATTGAGAGCAAAGGTGCGGCCGGACTGCGGACTCTTGAGAGTGATGGGCAGCAGATTGGCCATGGGATAGGCGAGGCCCGGCGCGCCGGAGCGCGCGGTGGTGAAGGCGGCGAAGGACTCGGGGTCAGTTGCGATCACGGTGCCGTGGCCGTCGTTGCCGCCCTGCAGGTAGACGCAGACGAGGGCGCGGTAGTCGGAGCCGGTAGTGGACTGCGCCATGGCGGCGAGCGAGTTGAGCTCGAGAAGAAACGGGCTGACGTAAATGCCGGCCATGGACGCCATGGAGGCTGTGCGAAGAAATTGCCGGCGCGATTGGTTGCAACTGCAGCTCATGGCTGGCTCCTATTGCTGCGCGGCGTAGTCAGGCGACGCCACGGTGAGGTAGATGGCCGTTTCGACGCTGGCCAAGAGCGCGGCGTTGATGGCGTTCTGATTATTGGTGGGGATGGGGATGGCTGTGATGGCGGCGAGAATCTGGTTGTAGAGCGTCGCGGACATCTGGCCCGACATAAGCAGCAGATTGATGCGGTCGAGCAATTGATCGGGCGTGGCGGCGAGCGTCATTTCTGTGCCGTAGTACGAAAAGACATCGGGACCGCCCTTTGCGTTGGCGCCGATTGCGTCCTGCATGTAGTTGATGTAACCGAAGACGGTGGAGACGTTGGTCATCTGCATCTCCGGCGCGAGCAGGCCGGCGGCCGAGATGGAGGTGTTAGGCGGCGTGTAGCCGGGGGCGAACCAGTTGAAGACGGTGGGTGAGCGGAGCCACATTTGGCCGAGGCCGTAGATGGGATCTTCAGTGCTGCCGACATTGAAGGAGCCGGTGCGCGATTGCGCGGTGAAGGCGCGGGCCCACTCGGTGTAGCGCACGAGAGCTTCGCGGACTTTTCCGTATTGCGGATTGGTGGTGTCGGTGGCCGTGTCGCGCGCTTCGGGGTCCATAAGAATGGCGGTGATGACAGCCTGCAGATTGCCGCGCACTCCGGTGCCGTCGTTCTCAAAGACCTTGGCGACGCGACTGATGTATGCGGGGCTGGGATTGCTCGTGACCAGGTGCTGGATCATCTGCCTGGAGAAGAACGGCGGCAGATTCGGGTGATTGAAGAGCGTGTCGAGAGCAATTTTGAGATCGCCGTTGGGATCGGGGCTGCCTGAAGCAGGAATGGCGACGCCAAGGAACTGCTTCTGGACAGTGGAGTGGTGGCTGGGGAAGTCCTGCATGGGAAGCAGCTCTTCGCCGTAGCCGGGACCGACGTAGACACAGCAGTTGGACCAGGCGTTGTCTGAGGAGTCGCCGGGGATGTTCCAACTGAAGCCGGTGAAGACGGCGGCGAGGCCCTTGACGTCGGTATTCGAATAGGTGGGGATTGGATTGCCGGTGCCGTCGAGCTGCTGCGAGCCGTCGTCATTCAACTTCCAGAGGCCGATGGTGAAGAGCTGCATGACCTCGCGCGCGTAGTTCTCGTCGGGATCGGTAGTGGCGTTACCCTTGTCGTTGCCCTGCATGGAAAGGAACTGGCCCATCATCGGGTTGAGGGTGACGTCCTCGAGAAGCTGGCGGAAGTTGCCGAAGGCGTCTGCGCCGAGCAAGTCGTAGTAGCTGGCTTCGCCGCGCGGCATGTTTTGAATCGCCGTGGTGTTGTTGCTGGAGATGACGTACTGAAGCGAGAGGGCGTACTTGACGCGCTGGCGCAACTCGTCGGGCGCGGTGATGGATTGCTGCCAGAAGGTGTCCTGGACCAGGCCTGCATCCTGGTTGTTCTCGACGAAGAGCGCGGCGTTGCATTTGACGTCGGCCGTGGCGCAGGGCGGGTTGTTGACGATGATCGCCTGTTCGACGGCGGGCTCTGTGGGCGTGGGCTGAATGGCGAATTGCTGATTGAGCCACGGCTGGTAGCCCTCAAGTGAGAGGGTGCGAATGTCGGCGTCGGTGGGGCCGAAGGTGGCCTGCTCGAGGAAGCGCGCGGCGTCATTCGGATCGACGACTGGGGTGGGAGGCGTGCCGCTGACAGTTGCAATGAGATCGTTTGACGCTGCGGGGCCGGGATTCGGATTGAGAACCTGCAAATCGAGATTGCCCGGCTGGGCCTGATCGACATTCGCCGTGAGTTGCGTTCCGCTGTTGAAGGTTGTGGCGACCGGTGCTCCGTTGACCAACACCTGAGCGCCGGTGATGAACTTTTGGCCGGTGAGCACAATAGTTGCGGGCCCAGGGTTGAATGCCGAGGGCGAGGCGGAGGTGAGAATCGGAATGGGATTCATCACCGAGATGTTCTGCGTGATGGAGACCGCGGGATTGTCGACGCTGGTGATGCTGAGTAGAACGATGTTCGAGGGCGTGGGAACAACGGGCGGCGCGGTGTAAGTGATGGAGCCATCGGCGTTCGCGACCGCTGTGCCGACGACGCCGTTGCCGCCGGCGATTCCATTCACCTGCAGCGTGACGGCGGGATTGTCGGTTCCGTTGACCATCAAGCCGAGGTTCAGCGAGTTTGAGACGCGAACGTCGGTGCCGGAGTTCGGCTCAAGCTTGAGCACGACCAGGCCGGGGCCGACCTTCATGGAAAGAGGAAGGGCGCTGGCGGAGCCGGGATTGGGATTAGTGACTGTGAGCGGGAAGGTGCCGGGGTTAGGCGCGGCGATTTGCGCGACCAGCTCGGTGCTCGAGACATAGGTGGTGGTCACGAGCGAGCCGTTCCAACTGATTTCCGCGCCGTAGACGAATTGCGAGCCGTTGACGATGACGGTTGTGGTGCCCTCGGAGAATCCGCCTGGGGTAACTGCGCCGAGAACGGGAATCGGGTTCCACACCTGAATGGATACGGAGCCGGGAACGGCGTTTGGATACTTGGCGATGGAGCTGGTGATCTGGACCGTGTAGGGATTGGGAACTACGGCGGGGGCCGTGTAGAGGCCTGCGCTCGAGATGGTGCCGACGGTTGCGTTGCCGCCTGCGATTCCGTTGACGTAGAAGATCATCGGGAGTCCGGAGGCAACGTAGCTCGAGGTGAGCTGCACGGTCTGATTCACGCGGACGTCGGTGGCCGGCGATCCGATGGCAGCGATGGTGTTGAGATCGACGGCGAGTGTTGCGCTGCCGCAGCCGGTGATCAAGGAGGCGACGGTGATCAGCGAAAGGACGAGGAGGAAGGCCGTCTGGAGAGACGCGGCCTCTAGAAAACCGCATGGGGGCAGAGGACTGCGTCGGGGCACGGAAGCGCGGGGACACGCCATTCGCATTGATGCTCCTAAGGCAGGGATCTCCAAGGCAGACAAAAGGGGGCAGCCAAATGCGGCCAAAGAAAGGGTGCAGGGGCAGATCGCTACAGTTGGGTCGAATCAGAGGTTATCGAAGTCACCAGTCTAATGCAAACTAAAATGCGGAGAGAAATTACCGAGGTAATGCAGAATTGAGGAGTTGGCGGGGTTAGCGGGGTTAGCGGAGCTAGCGGAGCTGGGGCTTTGCGGTTTCCTTGGGCGTTGACGAGTCAGGGCAGTTCCGGCGCGGGCGGGCTTCGGCCCCGCGCACGGCAAGGCGGTAGTCCGTGATCGGAGGCATTTCAGTGGTGTCGATTTCGCTGTCCGGCATGTCCGCCAATGCTTTGAGCTCGGCGCGCAGCTTGGGGGTCAACGGCTTAGGATTGGCTTTCTTCATAGCTCCGCCCTTATGCAGCCACGACTTCGATGCGATCGCGGGAGGCTTTGGTCTCCGGTCCGACAACAATCTTCACGGGGCGGCCTAGGCGGACGAGGCAGTCCATCATTTTCATCTCGCTGATGCCGCGAAACTGGCCGCGCAGCATTTTGGAGAGCTTGGGCTGGGTGAGGCCCAGCACTTTGGCCGCTTGCTGTTGGCTCCATCCACGCTTGCGCAGAATCTCGGCGATTTTTGTCACCAACTGTGCCTTTACGAGCATTTCGTCGGCGTCGGGGAAACCGAGTTGCGCATAGACGTTCATTTCGTCTTTGATTTTGCTCACAGTTCAGCTCCCTTCACACGAGCTTCAGCTTGCCGTTTTTATTTGATGGCGGTGGGGCTGAGGTCCTCGAACTGATCGATCACAACATCGCCCTCGGGAAAGACGGCGCGAATCTGCAAATCTCCGCCGATGGCGCGGACGTAGCTTCGCAGTGTGCTGATGTACATGTCGGTGCGGCGCTCGACTTTGGAGACAGAACCTTGCGACACACGAAGAACCTGCGCCAGTTGAGCCTGGGTGAGTTGACGAGCGTCTCTGAGCCCCTCTAGCGGCATGGTCTTGAGGGCCTCTTGAACACGGCGCTCAACGCGGGCGCGGCGTTCAGGATCCATTTTGGCGCGAAGTTCCTTGAAGTTGCGAGCCATTGCTTCCCCCTCCCGGTGGTGATCAGCAGATGTGAAGTTGTGTGACCTATCAGTCCATTTCCTTCAAATGCCGGGCGTAGATCTTGTCGGCCAGCGGTACGAACTCCTCATACCATCTCGGATTCCCTGTCTTTTCGCCTCCAATGAGAAGGATGGCGACGCGTCTCGGATCGAATGCAAAGAGAATGCGGTAAGGCCTGCCTTCGTGCTGGCACCGCAACTCGCGCATGTTTGGATATTTCGAGCCTTTGTTCACCGAATCGGCATAGGGCCGCTTGAGATGAATACCCTGCTCTTCCAGAAGGCGCACATAAAAATCGACGCTCTCCTGCTCATTGGCATCGAGTGAGTTCCACCAGCGTTCGAACTCGCCGGTGAATTCGACTTCGCATGCCATGCAAGGAATATTACTCCTGAGGAATATATTCCGTCAAGGTTATTTGAGTTTAGGAGGTGGAGTTCCAAGGCGTTCGGCGGTTACCCGATCTCAAATGCAAGACCAGGCGTGAGTGTCACCGGCTGCCGGCGATCATCTGGGCGGCGTGCTGCAGGCTGGTGTCGGTGACCTTTGCGCCGCTTAACATGCGGGCGACTTCGTGGGTGCGGGCGCGGTCGTCGAGGACGCGGATGCGGGTTTGCGTGCGGCCGTCCTTCTCGCGCTTTTCGACGGCGAGGTGCTGATCGGCGAAGGCGGCGATCTGCGGGAGGTGGGTGACGCAGAGGACTTGTTGCGCGCGGCCGAGGGCTTTGAGCTTCTGGCCGACGGCTTCAGCGGCGCGGCCTCCGATGCCGATGTCGATCTCGTCAAAAACAAGAGTCCGCGGCGTGGTTTTCTTTTTTGATTTGGGCGAGTCTGATTTGGAATGGGAACCTTCTTCGACGGCGACTTTGAGCGCGAGGAGCACGCGGGAAAGCTCGCCGCCGGAGGCGATTTCAACGAGCGGCTTGAGCGGCTCGCCGGGGTTGGTGGCGATGCGGTATTCGACCGAGTCCCAGCCGGCGGAGCTCCACGCCGATTCCTGATCGCTTGAGGTGACGGCGACTTCGAACTTCACTTTCATGGCGAGCGAGTTGATCTGCGCTTCGGCGAGCTTGGCGAGTTTGGCTGCGGCGGTCCTGCGTTCGGCGGTGAGGGCAGCGGCGGCTTTGCGGTAGGCCGCAGCGGCTTTCTCGAGTTCGGCGCGGAGGGTTTTGAGGATTTCGTCGCGGTCTTCGACTTCAGAGAGCTTGGTGGCCACGTCTTCTCCGAAGGCGATGACCTCGGCGACGGTTTTGCCGTATTTCCTTTTGAGGCGATCGATGAGGGCGAGGCGGTCTTCGATTTCGGCGAGGCGCTCGGGCGAGGCGTTGATGCTCTCGGCGTAATCTCGGAGAGAGGCAGCGATGTCGGAGATGGTGGCGCGGGCGGAGGCGAGCTGCTGGGTGGGTTCGGCGAAGCGGCCGTCGTAGCGGGCGAGCTCGTCGACATTTCGCACGGCATCGCGGAGAGCAGCTTCGGCGCTCGAGCTGCCTTCGTAGAGCTGGTCAAAGGCACTCATGGCGGCGGCGTAGAGTTTTTCGGCGTTGGCGAGGACGCGCTTCTCGGTTTCGAGGGCTTCGTCTTCGCCGGGAGCGAGGTGGGCTTGCTCAATTTCCTTGCTTTGATAGGTCCAGAGGTCGACCATGCGCAGGCGGTCCTGTTCGCCGTGAAGGAGGTCGTTGAGTTTGCCGGCGGCGGCGTGCCACTGGGCGTGAGCCTCGGCGACCGCATCTAACGAAATGCCGGCGAAGCGGTCGAGAAGGAGGCGCTGCTGCGCCTGGTCGAAGCTGGAAAGGCTTTCGGTCTGCGCGTGGACGAGCGCAAGCTCGGGCGCGAGCTGCTTGAGGACCTGGACGGTGGCGGGCTGGTTATTGACGAAGACGCGGCCCTTGCCGGTAGAGAGGATTTCGCGGCGAAGAATGATTTCGGCGCCTTCGGCGTCGATGCCGTTGGCTTCGAGGATGGCTTCGGCGCCGGGGGTGGACTCGAAGACGCAGGAGAGCGCGGCTTTCTCAGCGCCGTGGCGGACGAGTTCTCCCGAACCTTTGCCGCCGAGGAGGAGGGCGAGCGCGTCGACGAGGATGGATTTGCCGGCGCCGGTTTCGCCGGTGAGGAGATTGAGGCCGGG
>PLGG01000008.1 GCA_003138515.1 Acidobacteriaceae bacterium
TATTCGACGCCGTTCCGCTCGTACTCGTATTCGGCGCCGTCCCCTGATCCGAACCTTGCCCCTGCTGCTTCGCGGGCAGCGGCGCATCTCCGCCAACCGGCGCGGTGCCGGCAGCAGATTGTGCTGGTTGCTGTGTCGCCTGGCTTGCGGCTGGAGTTGTCTGCGCGCCGCTCTCGCTCGCCGGCGCATTCGCCGGAACCTGTGTCGGAGCCTGTGCCGCGGGCGTCGCTGCTGGTCCCTGTGCTGCAGGCCCGCTCGCCGAACCAGAGACGCTTGGGGAATTGCCTGCCGCAGGCGACGTCGACTGCGCCCAAACTCCAGCGGTCACGGCCATGGCCAACCCTGCCAGAACCGCCGTTCTCAACACCATGCGATCCATTGCCCTCATGACCTCACCTCGACTGCATTGCACACCGGGGCCCCTGCCCCCGCTTCGCTCTATTACTTAGACGCAAGTATGTGCCACTTTGGCATCAAAGGCAAAACCACATTCTTTCCTGTCCCCTCCTCCCTGCGTCCTCCCTACGCCACGTCCCGGCTCCCTTGTCCCTACGTCCAGAAGCCCTGCTTCCCGTTCCCGTTCCCTGCACCTTGCTCCCTTGCCCCCCTCGATCCCCAGTCCCTGCATCCCTTGGCCGTCAGTCCCTTGTAACGCCGGCGTNNTCGCCCGCACTTCCCTGTTCCCTCGGTCCCTGTTCCCACATTCCCCGCCTTTCCAGTACATTGAAGAAAATAGGCTGGGGGGCGCTTTGCGGCTCAAGTTTCTGACAGCAGTCTGGATTGCCGTCTGCGGAGCAGCGTTGCTCGCCGCCCAGGCCGCGCCTCCATCCCCAAATCCCGCCCCTGCCGCCTCGCCCAAGCCGCACAGCCGCCCCAAGTCGGCCAAGCTCTCCGCACCGGCAGTCGTCCCCGCTATCTTCGACGCAACCAGCCTCGGCTCGCCCGTCGCACTCGACAAAAACTGGCGCGTTGGAATCACATCCAATCTCGCTGCCTCTTCTCCAACCTTCGATGACTCCAAATGGGCCGTCCGCGATGCCAAACCCTCCATCGGTGAAGTCCCCGACGAGGACGCGACCGCGCCCGCCGGCAGCACAAAGCCGGCCGCCGGAGCCGTAACTGCCCCAACGCCGCCAGCCCCCGCCCGCCGCTACGCCTGGTTCCGCCTGCACGTCCAGCTCCCTCCCCATCACGGGCCGCTTGCGCTTCTCATCGAATTGCCCGTCACGCACGGTACCACCCTCGAAGTCGGGTCGCCCAACCTCAGCCCTGAAGTCTTTGTCAACGGCAAGCAGATCCAGCCTGAAGGTCCGCACGGCGACACGCCCGAGGAATTTCAGCCCATCTCTCGCTTCTACAATCTGAATCTCGATCCCTCCCAAGCCTCCCTCACCCTGGTCGTTCGTGTCATCTACGCCGCGTTCGGCAATGACGCCTACACCGGATTCTTCGCCACCCGCACGCTCTATCTCGGCAACCCGGTCGATATTCAGCGCGAGTTCAATCTCTGGTCCGATCGCATGCTCTTCGAGCGCTTGCCCGAGCTCATCTACTCCATCCTCCTCGTGGTGCTCGCCGTCTTTCTCTTCGCGCTCTACTTCTCTGAAAAAGGCCACCCTGAATACCTCTGGCTGGCCCTGCACGAGCTGAGCGCCGCGCCCATCGGATTCATCGAACAAGCCGGCAGTTCCGCGCGCCTCAATGCCTTCTGGTGCGCCACGCTCGTGCTCCAGCTTCTGCTCATCTCCGCCTATCTCTTCTTCGAATTCCTTGTCGCCTTTCTCTCCCTCAAGCAGCGTTGGTACATCCGCGGCCTGCGCTACACCGCGCCAATTCTCGCGGGCGTTGGCCCTGCACTCCTCTTCCTCTTTCATCGCGGAGCCATCTTCTTTCTCGCCGCCATCTTTGTTTCCAGCCTCCTCTGGATCGTCGGCTGGTCCATCTTCGTCTTCGGCACCCTCATCTCCGCCGCCACACGCCGCAACTTCGAGGCCGGCCTCTTCCTGGTTCCCCTGGGGTTCAGCCTGGTCGCCGTCGTCGATTCCTTCGTCGGCTCCGCCTTGAGCGGCGAAGCCGGCTCTTCCTACGCTTCTCCGCTCACCATCCGGGCTGGCCCCATCCCCATCAACATCTCCACCATCGGCGGCTACGCGGGCATCCTCGTCATCGTGCTCATCGTCTTCTTCCGCTACCTGCGCGTCCAGCGAGACCAGGAGCACGCCACCAACGAGATGGCTGCTGCCCGCGGCGTACAGGAGCTGCTCATCCCCCAGGAAAAGCTGGCCACGCCCGGCTTCGAGGTCGAATCCGTCTACAGCCCGGCCAGCGAAGTCGGCGGCGATTTCTTCCATGTGCAGGCCATGGGCCGCGAAGGCATCCTCGTCGTCATCGGCGACGTGGCAGGCCACGGCCTCAAAGCCGCCATGAACGTCTCCCTCCTCATGGGCGCATTGCGCCGCACCACGGAACGCAACCCCGCCAGAATTCTCGAAGCCCTCAACCGCGTTCTCTCCGGAACCGACAGCTTCACCACCTGCCAGGCCCTTTGGTTCGGCGTCAATGGCGAGATGGTCATCGCCAACGCCGGTCATCTGCCTCCTTATCTCAACAGCCAGGAGATCGCTTTGCCCGGCAGCCTGCCCCTGGGCGTCCTCGTCGAAATCATCTACGAAGAAGCTCGCTTCTTCCTCCATCCCGGCGACCGCATCCTCCTGCTCTCCGACGGAGTCGTCGAGGCCCGCCATCCCAACGGCGAGCTTTTCGGTTTCGACCGCGTCCGCCAGTTCAGCCAGGAGCCTGCCGCCTACCTCGCCGAGGCCGCCAAATCCTTCGGCCAGCAGGACGACATCACTGTCCTTACCGTCCGCCGCGAGGTCGCTGCCGCCACGCCAAATGCCCCCGGCGCTGTGCTATCTTCTGCTCTGTCGTGAATTCCTCGAAGAATCCATCTACGCAAGCGCCGTCCGCAAGGTCCTCGCACGCATTCTCGCTCGCCCTCGAGGCCTTCGCTTTCCTCGCCCTCATCGCCGCCGTCATCTATCTTTTCAAAACCAATCCCTCTTCACTTCACTGGACGCAAGGCTACAACCCCACAGGCAGCTTTGTTCTTTCCACTCTCGTCGCCGCGCTGCCCATCGTAGTTCTTCTCGGCGCAATGGCCATCTTCCGCCTCAAAGCGCACCAGGCCGCGCTCATCGGACTCACCACTGCTCTCCTCGCCGCCACGCTTGTCTTCCACATGCCTGCGCGCCTCGCCTTCTCTGCCGCGGCTTACGGCGCAGGCTACGGCGTCTTTCCCATTGTCTGGATCATTCTTCCCGTCATCTTTCTTTACGACCTCACCGTCAAAACCGGCCGCTTCGTCACGCTTCAGCAAAGCCTCACCGGCATCACCGCCGACAGCCGCTTGCAGCTTCTGCTCATCGCCTTTGCGCTCGGCTCGTTCTTTGAGGGTACCTCGGGCTTCGCCACACCCGTCGCCGTCTGCGCGGCCATCCTCATCAGTCTCGGCTTCCGGCCTCTGCAGGCCGCCGGCCTCACGCTGCTTGCGAACACCGCGCCTGTGGCCTTTGGCGGCTTGGGCATTCCACTCATCGCGCTGCACGGCGTCACTGGCATTGGTCTTCTTCCCCTCGCGCGCACCACCGCCACCATCCTCGTCCCCTTCGATGTTTTGGTTCCCTTCTGGCTCATCTGGGCCTTCGCGGGTTTCAGCGCGATGATCGAAATCTGGCCGGCGATCCTCATCTCCGGCGTCACCTTCGGCGCCACGCAATACTTGATGGCCGCTTACTCGAACCCCTCGCTCATCGCCATCGTTGCCGCTGCGGCCACCATTGTCGTGCTCATCACATTTTTGCGTTTCTGGCAGCCGCGCCGCACCCTCAGCGTCGACCTCAAGGACATCACCGGCCACGCTCGCCGCCATTACGGCCATAGCGGCGCAGCCATCTTCAGAGCGTGGCTTCCCTGGCTCGTCTTGAGCCTCGTCGTTCTCGTCTGGGGTCTACCACAAATCTCAAGCTGGATGGATGCGCACACAACTGTAAAATTCGCCGTTGCCGGTCTCAACAAAGCCATTCAGCGCGTCCCGCCAGTCGTCGCCGCGCCCACTGCCGAAGAAGCAGTCTTCAACTTCAACTGGCTCACCGCAACCGGAACGGGCATTTTGCTCGCCGCGCTCCTCGCCGGTCTCCTCATGGGGCTCGGTCCCCGCTCGCTCGCCGCCGCCTTCTTCCGCACCGTCTTCAACATCCGCTACACCATCGTGACCATCGCCGCCATGATGGCCCTCGGCTACATCACGCGCTATTGCGGACTCGACGCCACGCTCGGCCTCGCCTTCGCACGCACCGGCGCTCTCTATCCCTTCTTCGGAACCCTCATCGGATGGCTCGGCACCGCCAGCACCGGCTCCGACACATCCTCCAATGTCCTCTTCGGCAGCCTGCAAACCCTCACCGCCCGCCAAATCGGCGTCTCGCCCGTCCTCATGGCCTCAGCCAACGCCGCCGGCGGCGTCATGGGCAAGATGATCGCCGCTCCCAGCGTCGTCGTCGCCAGCACCGCCACGCAATCCTACGGCCAGGAGGGCTCCATCCTCCGCTTCGTCTTCTTTCACTCGCTGGCCCTCGCCGCCCTCGCCGGAATCGTCGTCACCCTCCTCGCCTACGTCCCGCTCTTCGCCTCGCTCGTCGCGCACTAGCTCCGCCAACTTGCCAACTCGCCATCTGCGCGCAGCGCACGCCAACCCGCCAATTCCGTTCCCTTGCTCCCTTGTTCCCTCGTCCCCTCGTTCCCTTGCCTTGTGGCTTCCGTCACATTCGCACGAATCTAAAAATCGTAATATTATCCTAGGCAGCTTCAATGAAGATCCCCTCCAGCCCGCTCGCCCCGCCGCCCGCCCGCGCAGCCGGCGCCTCCCGTCCCCGCCTCCGCACCCTTTTCGACGACGCAGCCGGAAATCTTCGCGGCAAAGTCATCGGCATCTACGGCCTCCTCTTCGTCTTCAATGCCGGCGCCTGGCTCTGGGCCGCCATCGCCTTCCGCCACTACCCCCTCCTGCTCGGTACCGCGCTGCTCGCCTACAGCTTCGGCCTCCGCCACGCCGTCGACGCCGACCACATCGCCGCCATCGACAACGTTACCCGCAAGCTCATGCAGGAAGGCAAGCGCCCCGTCGCCGTCGGCCTCATGTTCTCGCTCGGTCACTCCACCATCGTCGTCATCGGCTCGGTCCTCATCGCCGCCGCCGCCCTCGCCCTCCAGCACCACATGGACGCGGCTCGCTCCATCGGCGGCCTCATCGGCACTCTCGTCTCTTCGCTTTTCCTCTTCGCCATCGCCATCGTCAACATCGTTGTCCTCGCCTCCATCTATCGCGCCTTCGTCCGCGTCCGCGCTGGTGCGCCCTACGTCGATGAAGACTTCGATCTTCTCCTCGCCAATCGCGGATTCCTCGCCCGCCTCTTCCGGCCCATGTTCGCCATCATTCGCCGCAGTTGGCACATGTACCCGCTCGGCGTCCTCTTCGGCCTCGGCTTTGACACTGCCACCGAAATCGGCCTCCTCGGCATCTCCGCCGCCGAAGCCTCCCGCGGACTTCCTCTCGGCTCCATCCTCGTCTTCCCCATCCTCTTCGCCGCAGGCATGTCCCTCATCGACACCACCGACAACATCCTCATGCTCGGCGCTTACGGCTGGGCCTTCATCAAGCCCGTCCGCAAGCTCTACTACAACCTCACCATCACCTTCGTCTCCGTCCTCGTCGCTCTCATCGTCGGCGGAATCGAGGCGCTCTCGCTCGTCGCCTCACAACTCCATCTCACCGGCAGCTTCTTCGCCGCCATCCTTCGCCTCAATTCCAGTTTTGGAACCCTCGGCTATCTCATCGTCGGCCTCTTCGCTCTCAGTTGGATCGTCTCCATCGCCATCTACAAATGGCGTCGCTTTGACGACCTCGAATTCGGCGACTAAGCCGCCGCCAGCACACCACGTCCCAGCGCACGGCCGCTCCGAAGACGCAATCATCTTCAGTTCTGCGTCAAATTTTGGGGGTCTTGTCTCTGCGATATACATTCGGCGGCCGGGGCACCTTCCAATCGGTCAAACTGCAAAGGCCCGATCGGGATGCCGTGTGCAGTCACTCCGCAAGGGACGCGACCGCCAATGTAGAGCCCATCCTATACACGCCGCACCTCTCTCGACTGGTCAGAATCGCTCCTCCGCTCACCACCGCTGCCGGTATGAGGAAAGGCGCACAGTGCCGAACCCGACAATAATCAGTCTCAGGACGATGGCTCCGTGCAGAAGGCTCGCTGCGCATGCCCGGATGAGCAATTCCGACCAGCTTTCAGCAACCTGATCGTGGATGCTGGTCGATAGTAGGTTCTACATCAGGCGAAGGAGCTTTCCAAGGGGGTCCCTACCGAGTCGCTGACATTGAAGGCGCAAGGAACTCTCGATGGATCTCAACCAACTGAAACCCACCACCAACCAGAGGAGAGAATCATGATGAAACCCAGCACGGACGATAAGACAACAGGCAATCTCCACGAAGTCAAAGGCGCAATCAAGCAGAAGGCCGGTGAGCTTACCAAGAACCCCAACTTGGAAGCCGATGGTAGAGCTGAAAAGAATGCCGGAAAAGTTCAAAAGGCCGTCGGCAAGATTGAAAAGGCTGTCGGAGCATAAGCGAATCAACATCGAACTCTCCATCGAGAGATCAGAAGGAGGTGTCTGCTTGCCTTTTGGGGGTGCGCCCACAAAGAATTATGTGCAATGCGCCGATATCTCGACGGTCTACACAACAAACATGGCCACTACCGCGACGAACATTGCTGCCGTGGTAAGGGCTACGACGATCCAACCCAAGCGGGAACTGGGGTGACGCTGCATGAGTTTGTAGGTCGCCGGCCGAAAATGCTTTATAGCAGACCTTGGGGGAAGATCGTCCGTTCGGTGAGCGGCGCAATTCCGGAGGGTCATGCTCAAATATATCGAGGACGCTGCTTCCACTCACTGAGGCTGGGTGGAAGTAGTCGGCTGATTGGTTCCCCCCTTGGGAGGCGATCCAACATCTGGCTTCTTGAAATGGATGAAGAGTATCGCAATCAACACAACGAATACTACGAATCCTAGCGTACCGGAGACGATGGCGCCGAAGTGCTTGCGTATCGGTCTGTCGCCGATATTTTCGTCTGAACTTATCATCCGTTTTCCTTTCGAACTAACCTGCATTAGCGACCGGCTTTGAAGTATGCCCAGCCCAGTTGGGGGGTGTCCCGCACGTAGTTGAAAGTTGTAAGCGGCGGTCGGCTTCATATTACCCGGATTTCCATTTTGCATCTCGGCTACGGACCAACATGCACCCAGTTGCCTCAGCTGGCGATATTTTTGGCATTTCTTTCAGGTGTTCCTCGCCAAAATTCCATCCGGGCGGAAAACGGCCTGACCTGAGCCGACCTTATGTGCTAAGCTTCCGCGCATGCGATTGATAGTGATTCTCATCGTTCTCTTGCTCCTGTTCGGTGGTGGCGGCTACTACATGGGTCCCGGAGTCGGCTACTACGGCGG
>PLGG01000012.1 GCA_003138515.1 Acidobacteriaceae bacterium
TAGTTGGCGCCGCCCACGCGCCGCGTCTTCACCTCAAGCAGAGGCTTGCAGTTCTCCACCGCCTTCTTGAAGAGCTTGAGCGCGTCATCCCCGCCGCCCTTCTCCTCCAGGTTCTTCATTGCCTGGTAGAAGATCGACTGCGCGGTCGACTTCTTGCCGCCCCACATCATCGAGTTCACAAACTTGGTCACCAGCGTCGATCCGTACACCGGATCCGCCGCCACTTCTCGCTTCGCAATGTGCCCTTTTCTCGGCATAAATCCTCAAAATCCCGGCGCTTCCGCGCCAATTGCCACTTAATCCCTGCCGCAACCCTCGTCCAAGACACGAGAGCGCGGAGCGCCCTACTTCGCCGCGCCGCCCTTGGCGCGCTTGGTCCCGTACTTCGACCGGCTCTGCGAACGCCCGGCCACGCCCACTGAATCCAGCGTTCCGCGCACCACGTGATAGCGCACGCCCGGCAGATCCTTCACGCGCCCCCCGCGAATGAGCACAATCGAGTGCTCCTGCAGGTTGTGGCCGATGCCGGGAATGTACGTAGTCACCTCAATCCCGTTGGTCAGCCGCACACGGGCCACTTTGCGCAGGGCCGAGTTCGGCTTCTTGGGAGTTTGCGTATACACGCGCGTACACACACCGCGCCGCTGCGGCGAGGCCTGCAATGCGGGCGACGCCGTCTTGTAACGGGGGGCCGTACGCCCCTTGCGAACAAGTTGATTAAAAGTTGGCAAACCGCAGCTCCTTACTTCAAAAAACCATTCAAACCACATTCCACAGCCGCACACGCCCTTCGGGCTGTTCTGGTTTTGGCGTGGCTTTTGAGCCGGCCAAACACAGAGAAGCCCCAGGTAGCTGCTTCGCGTCTGTCTTCGTTCCACTCTCAGACGAGAACCGGGACGGTGATCGGTCGTCCACCCAGGAAACCTATCCTGATGCGGAGCCAACTCCGTTTCCCGCTTCCGGCCCGCATAGCCCCTCCAAGGTGGGGAACGCGCGGACCGCCGATGCAAGTACTGCTTCGATTGTTCCCTGCCCTCCGCAAGAAGAGAGCCGTTCCGGGAACTTGTCTGGCCGGCCAACTTCACCTGGCCTTGGAAATCTCTCCGTCTGTTCGAACCTGCCCGGAGAATTTCCTTACTTCACCCGAGTTCACACACACCTCAGGCGGCGTTCTTGCGAACCTTTCAAAGATAACAAGAAAAACCTGCCGAGTCAACGCTCGAATGAGGGTTGGGAGGGCCCGGAGCAACAGGCTACTGCACCGCCGCTGACCCCGTTCCGGCCGCTTCCCGGATAATTTGCCCGTCGCGCATGGTCAAGATTCGACCGGCGATAGCCGCCGCCTCGGGATTGTGCGTAATCATCAGCGTGGTCTGGCCAAGCTCCCGGTTCGACCGCAGCAGCATCTGCAACACGGCGTCGGAGGTCTTCGTGTCCAGGTTGCCGGTCGGCTCGTCGGCCAGCACAATGGCCGGCCTCGTGATGAGCGCCCGGGCGATTGCCACCCTCTGCTGTTCGCCGCCGCTCAGCTCGGAGGGCCTGTGATCGAGCCTCCCCTTGATCGCCAGCATATCGCTCAAGTGGTCCAGATACTGCCGATCCATCGGCACTCCATTTGGACCCGAAGCGCGCCCGCTCACTTCATAAGCAATCTCGATATTCCCCATCGCCGAGAGGGTCGGCAACAGGTTGAACTTCTGGAAAACAAAGCCGATACGGTGTTTGCGCAGCCGCGTGCGTTCGGCATCGCTGAGTGAGGCAAAATCGATGCCGTCGATTACAACCCGCCCCTCAGTGGCCCGGGTAAGGCCGCCCAGTAAATAGAAAAGAGTCGACTTGCCCGACCCCGAAGGCCCGACTATCGCCACAAACTCGCCCGGCTCGACGGCCAGCGAGATCCCCCGCACCGCAGCCACCTGGATGCGGCCCGCCGCGTAAACCTTGGTCAAATTTTCGGCGAGAATGATGTGTTTCGAGGTTTCGGAGGGCACGACTGCCATTGTAAATGTGACGTTTGGTTCGCTGGTTCGGCAAATGGTCCAATTAGCTCCTCCAGGCGCGATTGTTGTCGCAAGGCTCTAGAATGGTTCTGCATCGATCTCCGACTCAGGATTCCCCTCTCATGACCTCAGATCTCAAAACTTCGCTCGTTGCATCGCTTACATCGGCCGCTGAAAAGGCAGGCCTGGTTCTCATCTCCGTCAAACAGGGCGCCGATTTTCACGGCCAACCCACCGCCATCTTCGAGCTTGGCCTGTCTGGCGCGGATGCTATCGGCCGCTCGCTCAAGCTCGAGCTGAGCGATGCCTTCGACTTCGACAGGCCAAATCTGCTGCCCGAGATGACCGCTCACTTGGCCGGAGAAGCCAAGCGGCTGCGCAATCCGCGTCCCGATTGCTACGTCACCCTCGGCGGACTGCCCCTGGCCTTCGGTCAATTCGAGTGGCCCTTTCACACTTCGACCTCCGGCGCCGACACTCACATCGTTCACGGCGAAATCCATATAGCCGACGGCGGAACGCACAATCTGCACGCCAAAATCTCCGCCTCCGTCACGCTTACTTTTGCCGAAATCGTGCCCGCCATGGAGCAGCCCTACGCGGAGACCTTCGTCTACAACGCCATTCGCAAAACAATCGACATGGGCCAGCTCGAATTCGTGAAGTCCGGCAACCGCCAGCCCGTTCCCGTGACCACGCGCTACTACAGCCGCTGGGAAAAGAAATTCATGTTCACTGAGACCGACGACAATGAGCGGCTCCGCTACCTGCTCAGCAAGGTCTACTGGCTGTCAGGCGTGCTCGGCGAGGGCAAGCCGGTTTGGATCGCCGATCCGCGCGACGCACAATACCTGAACACCACCGAGTTCGACCTGCTGCGCATGGCCGGGGACGAAGCGGGCCACGGACTGATGCTGCTCGGGGGCGAGTTTGCCGCAGCCACTCCCGCGCTCATGGAGCGCGCCGCCGACTATCAGGAAGCGCTCGAAGCTGCCCTCGACTTCACCAAGCCCAAGTTCAACGAGAGCATGCGCTCCGGCCAGGCAAATATGTAGCCCTCGTCTTCCTGTCAGCGCCCAGCGCCGTCGGTTAAGACAATCTTGCCCGCCGCGGAACCCGAGATGAGCAATTCAATCGCTTCTCTCGCCTGCAGCAGCGGGAAGGTGTGCTTGATCACTGCGTCGATCTTCTTGTTCCTGAGCAGCTCAAGAATCTTCGGCATGTCTTCGCGGAATGGCCCGGGGTCTTTCCGGTAAAGCGCTGAGATGCCGTAGAAGTCTCCGCGGCGGCCGCGGAGGCGCGCCCCAATAAAAAGATTCGCGAACATCGCGACCTTTGCCAGCACCCCAGCGGCGCCCATGAAGCCAAAGCCAACAACGATCCCTCCCCGGCGCAGCGCACCGATGCACGCGCCGATGTTGCGCCCGCCAACCGCATCAAAAACGCAATCGACTCCGCCGGGTTCGGCGCGCCTCATTAGTGTGTCAAGGCGGTCTTGCTTGTAGTCGATTGGAATTGCCCCGAGCGAGCGCACGAGTTCGTGCTTGCTCGCCGATGCCGCGCCGTATGCCTTTACACCCGCAAGCCTGAGCAGTTGCAACGCAGCGATGCCCACTCCGCCGCTGGCTCCCGTCACCAAAGCCGTTTGCCCTTCCCGCACCTTCGCCACGCGATAAATCATCTGCCATGCCGTCGCAAAGTTCAGGATCACTGCTGCTGCGTCGCGGTCCTCGACGCCATCCGGCACCGGTAGAAAGTGCTCTGCGCCGCGCGTCAGGTACTCCGCGAAGCCCCCGTAGACCGTGAGAGCGGCCACTCGCTGCCCCAGCGTAAAGCCGTTCACGCCGGCGCCGATTGCGTCCACGACTCCGGCTACCTCGTAGCCCGGAACAAATGGAATCTTCGGCGCAAACGGATAGCTCCCGCCAAGCATGGTCACGTCGGTTGCGCCTACTCCCGCTGCCGAAACGCGAACTCGCAGCTCGCCCGTATCGGGAGGCTCCAGAGGCAGATCTACCACCTCCAGAACTTCGGGCCCACCCTTCCTTGTCAGCATTACTGCGCGATAGGTTGTCATGAAGCACCTGGAATCGGATTGTACGCACTCTGCTTGAAGATGCTGCGACACTGATGAGCGCTGGCCCTCGCCCAATCGATTCCTTCTGGCATCGGCTGGCGGGGCAGTGGTAGGGTAGTACGCAATCCACGGAGGGTTGCGTGAGCTTCAAAACCGGCCGCCATTCCGCGCTTTTTCCCGCGATCCTGTGCGTTGCTTTTGTCTCGAGCGCTGCCGCGCTCGACTGCCAAACGGCTCCGCGGCCTGCCGCCGGCTCGGCTGCACATCCGTTCGATGCCACTGCCCTCCAGGAGCCAGTCAACATCGGCACCGCCGGGCTCGTCCAGGCCGGCGACGATCTCGCGTATGCCCAACCCGGCTTCGACGATTCCAAATGGCTCCCCGTCGACGCGGAAGCCCGCCTCGCCGATTACTTCCCGCAAAATCACGCGCCCATCGTTTGGCGGCGCATTCATATCAAGGTCGACCCGAACCAGAAGCAACTGGCGTTGCAAGCGTACTCCATTGCCCGCGCCTTCGAGGTATACGTAAACGGCCAGAAGCTCATCGAATCCGGCCAGGTCGAGCCCTACGTGGCTGCTATGCGAAGCGCCCGCCTGATCGTGCAAATCCCGGCAGCACAACTCCGCACCGGCTCGCTGGTCATCGCCATCCGGGCTCGCGCACCAATCACCTGGTGGACCAGCAACCTGCCCGGATTCAGCGGCGGCATGCTGGCGCTGGGCGACGTCACCGCCCTGGAAAACCAGAATCTGCTCATCATGATCGCCGAGAACTCAGCTACCTTCCTCGAAAACCTGCTTGCTCTTGGAGTCGGGCTGGTGGCCCTCGCGCTCTTCATCGCCCAACGGCAACGCATGGAGTATTTCTGGATCTTTGTCCTCGGAGTTCTCAACGCCGGCTATTTGCCTCTGCTTTACCTTTCCATCCGCCGCAACATGCCGGTGAGCCTCTGGATTGTCAATGAAATCGTCCAGATCGCTATCAGTTTTGCATTCGTGCTCATGGTTCAGGCTTTTCTCGAAAGGCCGTTGAGGCGGTTTCTTTGGCTGTTCATCTCCGTTGCTTTCCTCATCTCCGTAGTGAGTAATATCGGCTATGACTACGGCGTTCTTCAGATTGCCTTTAACACTCTGTTCGCCATTCCCGCTGGAATCATCTTTGCCGCGGTGATTCCGATCCTGCTTTTCCGCCGGCTGCGTCGCGGCAATCGCGAGGCCGGCATTCTGCTTATCCCCTTCATTCTGTATTCGCTGTGGATCTACGCCAGCATCGCCATCGGCCTGCTCGCCCTCGTTCCTCCGCTGCGTCGAGTCTCCGTTCATGCAGCGCAAGCAATCAACGCCTTTCCCGTCGGCTTCTTCACTGTTGGCCTCGGCGACCTGGGCTACCTCAGCTTCTATTTTTCGCTCGCCATCATTATGGTTCTACGCGCCACGCGCACCAGCCGCCAGCAGGCGCTGCTCGAGGGCGAACTGGAAGCCGCCCGCGAAGTCCAGCAGGTCATTCTCCCCGAACAAGTCGAGTCCATTCCCGGGTTCACCGTCGAATCCATCTATCAGCCCGCTCAGGAAGTCGGAGGCGACTTCTTCCAGATCATTCCCGACAAGATGGACGGCAGCCTGCTCATCGTCGCCGGTGACGTGGCCGGCAAAGGCTTGCAAGCGGGAATGCTGGTGGCGCTGATGGTGGGAACAATTCGCACTGTGGCCGATAGTGGCAGCGATCCGGAGAAAGTTCTCCATGCGTTGAACCTGCGGATGCTCGGGCGCGGCCACTCCCAGGCAACTTGCCTGGCCCTGAGGATCGCTCGCGATGGCGGCGTGTTCCTTGCAAATGCCGGACACTTGCCGCCCTATCTCAACGGCGAGCCGGTCGCAATGGAGGGCGCGCTGCCGCTTGGAGTCATCGAAGACGCCGGGTTCTCGGTGACGCGTTTCAACCTGAAGGACGGTGACAGATTACTTTTCATGTCCGACGGAATCGTTGAGGCCACCGACGCGCACGGTCATCTCTTCGGGTTCGACCGCGTTCTCGAGCTTGTGCGGTCCGCGGCCAGCCCGGCTGATCTGGCGGGCGCCGCGCAATCCTTCGGCCAGCGCGACGACATCAGCGTCATTTCAGTGACGCGAACTGCAGTCCTTGAGCCCGCCGCGTAATCTGTCACGGAAAAACCCGGCGAGGCATACTCCTTGCGCTCTGTCGCTGCAGCGAGCTTTCTGATTCCTGAAACCTGATCCCTGCTCCCTTGTTCCCTGCCTTTACAACGCCGCCCCGCACCCACTGCAGAACCTTGCTCCCGGTGCATTGGCGCGCTGGCAGCGCGGGCAGCCCGCGGCTTGCGGAGCTGGCGGCGGGTATGTCGCGGCAGCAGCCGACATGGGTGGCTGCGGGTATGGCGCCGCGCCAACCACCGGTCCCGGCACCGCTCCCTGGGGCGGCATGTTTCCCTGTACATTTATCGCCACGTTCACCGGAGCCTGTCCCCATCCCGGCACAGCGATTCCCAGTGACGCCGCAATTGCCGCCGCCTGGATGGAGTTGAATTCGCGCACGCGCCCCGGCATGAAGAAGCACTCAATGAACCCGAGCAGCGACGGAATGCCGGTCCAGCAGAAGCATAGATAGAGAATCCCCAGCCCTGTGCGGCGCATATAAAAATGATGCGCGCCGAAAGTGCCCAGGAACAGCGCCAGCAAAATGCCCACGACTTCGTCGCGGCGCGCCGCATTGTATTGCTGGTAAAAAATGGCTTGCGGGTTGGGGTACGCGTACGTGCTCATCTTTTGAGTTCTCCTTGCCGTGGTTTAAGGTACGCAACCTGCGCGTTGCCGGTTCCGGGTCTCCCGAACACAGGTTGAAACCCGCACCCAAACCCCACATTGTCCCACGGCGCCGCGCGAGCATACCATCGAAATCGAATGACTGGCCCGAACCATCTCTCCGCGTCTCTCAGCGGCACATTCCTCATCGGCGGCGACCTGCCCGTCCATCGCCTCGGCTACGGAACCATGCGCCTTGTGGGCGATGGCGCATGGGGCGAGCCGGCCGATGAAGCCGAGGCCCGCCGCGTGTTGCGTCGCGCCGTCGAGCTCGGCGTCACGCTCATTGACACCGCCGACGCCTACGGCCCCGAGATTGCCGAGCGGCTCATCGGCGAAACGCTCGCGCCTTACGCGCTCGACGTGGTCATCGCCACCAAGGGCGGCATTACGCGCCAGGGTCCCGCCAAAACCGAGTACGTGGGCCGCGCCGGCTACCTCATCCAATGTGTCGAGATGAGCCTGCGCCGCCTCAGCCTCGAGTGCATCGACCTCTACCAGTTGCACCGGATCGACCCGCGCACACCGCTTGAGGAATCCCTCGGCGCGCTCCGCCGCATGCAAGAGCAGGGCAAGATTCGCCACATTGGATTGAGCGAGGTCACCCCGGCCGAAATCGAGGCCGCCGAAAAGATCGTCCCCATCGTTTCCATTCAAAATCGCTACTCGCTCGCCGATCGCCGCCACGAGGAAACTCTTAACTATTGCGAGCACCGCGGCATCGCCTTCCTGCCCTGGTATCCCTACGCCGGAGGGAAGCTGCTGAAAGCCGATCACCCCGCCGCGTCAGCCCTTGGCCGCATCGCCGCGCGCCGTGGTGTCTCGGTCCCGCAGCTTTCGGTCGCCTGGTTGCTGCAGCGCTCGCCTGTCATGCTGCCCATTCCAGGCACATCCAAAGTCGCGCACCTCGAAGAAAACGTCGCGGCGGCCGAGATCAAGCTCCCGCCAGAAGAGTGGCGCGAAGTGGAAGAAGCAGTGGGCGTCGCGCGCTAGCAAGAAACGGCGGCGGCGCTCCTGGCCGTGGCCCTCGCTTCAGAAGTGATGCCGTCCGTGCGGCGTCACAAACACAAGCATCCGCAGCAGCAGAATCACCACGAAGAGGACTGCCGCGAAAGCCAGCAGCAAAGTCCCGCCCCCCGGCTTCCCCGCACTCTGTTTCGCTTTGCCCTTCATCGCCGCTCCGCCCGGAATCGGATTTCACGCACCGCCCAACTTCCGATGGCCCAAAATGCGCAGGCCCTCCGATGTGTATCGAAGGGCCGCATCAAGCTAAAGGCTAATAGCTAAGAGCTAACCACTGTTTCTCTCGGTTTCGATCCCCACAGCCCGTACCACGCAATGTAGAGGTAGCAGATGAGCGGAATCACGAACGCGTGCTGGATGCCGTACTTGTCGGCCGCCCAGCCCAGCAGTGCGGGAATCACGGCGCCGCCAACAATCGCAGTCATGATCAGCCCCGAACCTTTACTCGTCATCGGTCCCAACCCGGCGATGCCCAGCGTAAAGATATTCGGGAACATGATGGAGTTGAAGAATCCGCACAATACCACTGCCCCAATGGCCACATGGCCCGAGCCGAGCATGGCAATCAGCACCAGCGCAACCGCGGCAAATCCAAAGATGCCCAGCAGCTTGCCCGACTTTACCTTGGTCAGAATCCATGACCCGAGCAAGCGGCCCACCAGCGCGCCGGCCCAGTAGAGCGCTGCCACGTCCGACGCAGTCTCAAACGAGCTCATGCCCTGCGTCTTGAAGAAGTTCACCGCGATGGACGCGAGGCCAACCTCGACGCCCACATAGAAAAAGATTCCCAGCGCGCCCAGCACTGTGTGCCTGTAGCTCCAGACGCTGCGGCTCGCTGCCGGGCCGCCCTCCCTCGCCGGGTGCGCACCCTGCGGTTGGTCAATGTGCGGCAGGTGAGAAAACGCCACCGCGATCCCGAGCAGCAACAACGCACCCGCAATGGCGATGTAAGGCCCGCGTACCGTGTTCGCAATGGCCGCCGGAGAGGCAAACTTCGTCGGGTCGGTCAGAATAAACGCGCCTGCGAAGATCGGCGCCACCGTCGTCCCAATCGAATTGAATGCCTGCGCCAGCGTCAGCCGCACTGGAGCGCTCGCTTCCGGACCCAGAATCGCGGCATACGGGTTCACCGATGTCTGCAGCGCCGTCACGCCCGCGCCCACCACGAAGCATGCGGTGAGGAAGAGCGGGAAATTCACGAGTCTGGCCGCGGGAATGAAGAGCAGGCAGCCCACCACCTGAATGAAGAGCGAGACCACCATCGTCTTCTTGTAGCCAACCCACTCGATCAGCTTTGAAGTCGGCGCGGAAAAAACGAAATAGGCGAGAAAAAACGCCGACTCCGCCAGCATCGCCGACTTGTAGCCGACGTTGAAGATCGACCGCAAATGCGGCACCAGCGACATGTTTAGCGTGGTGATGAACCCAAACGTCAGGAAAAGCGCCGTAACGGTGAGGAACGGAACAAAGTAGCCCGGCGACGTGAGTGGCGCCGACGGTTTCGAATCTGACGGTTTTGATCCGGATGGTCTCGAGTTATCTGCCATAAACGCTGTTTCCTGCTTTCCCTGTATTGGCGATTCTTGATCGGTGTTTCTGGTCGCTGACTCTGATCGGTGCTTCTTGGTCGGTGATTCTCGTCGGTGCTTCTCTCGTTCTTCGGCCGCTTTCAATCTCGGCTTTTTATCTCCGCCGGCCAACGTCCTCTTCGGCGTCCGCTCCGCAGCTCGAGATCAGCCTTCCCCAACCCACACAACACTATACGGGAAACAGCAGCGGGCTAGCTGGGCGAGCCAATGCGGTGTGGGACGTTTCTTCTCCGCCTCAAGCCGCGTGATCCGGTATTCTCGTTCCTAAGTGAGGTACGCCCGATGCCCATCGCCATTCTGAGCGGCGCCAGAAACAAAAAGATCCTTGCCGCCCTTGAGGGCAACTGGCAAGCCGAGATGGAGGGCTACCACACCTACAACACTCTGGCCGACCGCGACACCGATCCGGTGCGCGCGCAGGTGCTGCGCCATCTGGCCCAGGCCGAGATTGAGCACGCCACGCTGTGGGGGGGCCGCATTAAGGAGCTCGGCGGACCAGAGCCGGTCTATTCCGGAGGCCCCGGCGGCCAGGCCGACTCGCTGGCCAACCGCGCCGGCGGCATGCGCATGGCCCTGCGCCGCCTTGAGATTGAAGAAAGCCGCGACATTGCTCGCTACGGCGAGCAGCTCAAGGCGCTCGGCGACGAGGGTTCGGTCGCCATCCTCGAGCACGTCATTCAGGACGAAAGGGACCACTACCGCGAGCTGGGCTCGCTCATCCGCGGCCATTACACCGCCCCCGGCGGCACGCAAAAAATTGACGCCAAAGCCGTTCTCGAAGAGTTACTGGCCAAGCGAAGCCAGGGGCGCAAGCAGCCCGGCGCGTGGATCGGCGACGCCATCTACGGCGTCAACGACGGTCTGGGCGCGATCTTCGGCATCGTCTCCGGCGTCTCCGGCGCTACATCCGGCAACTCCAAGTACGTTCTCCTCGCCGGCCTCTCCGGCATGATCGCCTCCGCGCTCTCCATGGGCTCCGGCGCATACCTCGCCGCCAAGAGCGAACGCGAAATCTATCACGCCGAAATCGCCCGAGAGCGCGAAGCCATCCAGATGAACGGCCCCGAAGCCCGTGAGCTGCTCTCGCTCTACTACCAGGTGAAGGGCCTGCCCGAGGAAGACGCCATTCACATGGTCAACCACATAGCAAGCGACCCCGAGCAGTTGCTGCGCGCGCTTTCTGCCGAGCGTCTCGGCTCGTCGGAGGAGGCGCTCTCCAACCCCCTCGTCTCAGCCAGCTCCGGCGCGCTTTCAACGGCCGTCGGCGCCATCATTCCGGTCATCCCCTTCTTCTTCATGCAGGGAATCCCCGCCGTCATCGCCGCCGCCGTCGTTTCTCTCGCCGCGCACTTCGCCGTCGGCGCAGCCAAGTCCCTGATCACCGTCCGCTCGTGGTGGTCCTCCGGCCTCGAAATGACGGTCGTCGGCGCTGTCGAAGGCGCAGTCACCTATGGCATCGGTATTCTGCTGGGCAAGGGCGGGGTGTAAGCGATCGCCCAATTCGATCCCCAGGGCTCCCAAAATATGGATTTGATGGTTTATGCAATGACGGTAGGTGCCGATACCGTCTGAATGAGGATTACGTTGTCTATCGGGAAGAGCGTGGTCGAACGCGCCCGAGCTATTCTCCGCGCCGAGGGAAAGACCACCCTGAGTCAGGAGATTCGCGACCACCTGACACATGTTGCCGACGACGACCAGGAATCGATTCAGCGGAGACTCGAAGAGCTTCGCCGCTTATCTGGACGGCGCATTTCGAGCGGTTGAAGTCATAGGTGCGAAGAATTCAAAACAAGATCGGCCCCGTTAGTCCCCCGCCTCGGTCTTCGTTTTCACTTCTGCCGCAAACTCCAGCAACTCCACCGGTGCACCGTCGTCGAGAATCATCGCCACCTTGACACCTGCCGACGGTCTGTTCGGCGCCAACAGAATTTCTTTGCCCTCAAGCGCGGCTTCCAGGTCGTCCACTTCAAACGCAACATGGGGAACGGTCATCAGGACCTCCGGGTAAGGCGCGTCGGGCTCGAAGCGCATCCACTCAATCCCATAAGGGCTGGACTCAAAGCCTGAAACGTGCACCTTTAGGCCCGGCAGATGGCGCTCGCCGGAATGAGGCGTCAGCGTCGGAATACCAAGGTGATGATATCGCCATCCCTCGCGCGCAACCGCAGTGGGAGCCTCATGACCCCGCCGCCTAACGGGCGCTATGGATGAGGTCTGATCGGGAATCCTCTTGTTCAATCTTCCTCCTTCCGCCTGGTTCGTAAACCGTTTCATCTTAGCTCCGACGAAGAGTAGTGCATGCATCTGTTTCGCGCTAGAATAAGAATTGCAGTGACCCTCCACCAGCCCATTCCGGCGCTCCTCTAGCGGCTCCCGCCGCATACGCCTTTTTGCGCCCACTTTTGAGATTCTCCCCTGAAACCATTAAAACGCACAGGCCCGTGCGTAGTTTTTCGCGCCAATGAGGAGATTATGATCGATCGCCTGGAACAAATGGAGCAGCGCTACAACGAGATGCAGGCGCAGTTCTCGCTGCCTGAGGTCCTGAACGACCACGAAAAGTATTCGAAGACCGCCAAAGCCCTGCGCGAAATCGAAACGCCCGTCCAAAAGTACCGCGAGCTGAAGCAAGTTCGCCAGGGCCTCGCCGACGCGCGCGCCATGATGGCCGAGAGCGACGCCGATTTGCGCGCCATGGCGCAGGAGGAGATCGCCGCGCTCGAGCCGCGCTCTCAGGCTCTCGAAGAAGAGCTAAAGGTTCTGCTGTTGCCCAAGGACCCCAACGACGAGAGGAACGTCATCCTCGAAATTCGCGCCGGCACCGGCGGCGACGAAGCCTCGCTCTTTGCCGCCGAAATCTTCCGCATGTACACGCGCTTTGCCGAGCAGAAACGCTGGAAGGTCGAGGTCATGTCAATCTCGGAGTCCGGCATTGGCGGCTACAAAGAAGTCATCGCCATCATCGAGGGCGAGCGAGTCTACTCGCAGCTCAAGTGGGAGTCGGGCGTCCACCGCGTGCAGCGCGTGCCTGAAACCGAGCAGCAGGGCCGCGTCCACACTTCCGCCGTCACCGTTGCCGTGCTGCCCGAGGCCGAGGAAGTCGACATCAAGATCGAGGCCAAGGACATCCGCATCGACACTTTCTGCTCCTCCGGTCCCGGCGGCCAATCGGTGAACACCACTTACTCCGCCGTGCGCATCACCCACCTGCCCACCAACACCGTGGTAAGTTGCCAGGACGAAAAATCGCAGATCAAGAATCGCGAAAAGGGCATGCGCGTGCTCCGCTCGCGTTTGTATGAGATGGAAATGGAAAAGCAGAACGCTGAACTCGCCCAGGCCCGAAAACAGCAGGTCGGCTCCGGCGACCGCAGCGAAAAGATTCGCACTTACAACTTCCCGCAGAACCGCGTCACCGACCACCGCATCGGCCTCACGCTGCATCAGCTCGACCTGGTGATGCAAGGCCGCCTTCAGCTCATCGTCGATGCGCTCATCGCCCACTACCAGGCTGAGCTGTTGAAGGGCGAAACGCAGGCCACGTAAACAGCTTGTAGCGCCGATCTGTTGTAGCGCCGGTCTCCAGACCGGCTGTCGTGCGGACGCCCCCGTCCGCACAATCCGCGTCTCTACACGAACAGAATCCGCATTGGCGCTTCCGCCGCAACGCTGCTCTTCACCTCATCGGCCAGCGCGCCTGTCGCCGGATCCCGCGCGAAGACACTGATCGAATTCGAATCCTGATTCGCCACCAGCATCCAACGCTCCGTGGGATCGAGCGTGAAATTGCGCGGCGTCTTTCCACCGCAATTCGACCGCTTCATCGGCGTCAGGCTCCCGGTCTTCGCGTCCGCGCGGAATGCGTAGAGAAAATCGTCGTCCCGGTTGGCGAAGTAGACGAACCGCCCGTCGCGTGTGATCACGGTGTCGCAGCCGCGCGTGGGGCCGTGATAATCCGCGGGCAGCAATTCAATACGATCGACCAGCGTCAGGCTTCCGTCCGCCTTGTGCCATTCCAGCACGTCCACCGTCGAAACCAGCTCGTTCATGCAGTAGGCGGTGCGCCCATTGGGATGGAAGTGCAGCGTGCGCGGGCCGGAGCCGGGCGCGCCGCGATAGGTTCCGGCCGCCGCCATCCGCGCCGTCGCCGCATCGACCTTGTAAATGTGAATCGAATCTCCGCCCAGGTCGTTTATGTACGCGAAGCGATTATCCGGCGAGAACGATGCGAAGTGCGCGTGTGCCGTCTGTTGCCGGTCCGCATTCGGCCCGTGCTCCGTGTAGTGCTCGGTCCACACGGCCTCGCTCAGCTTGCCGTCTTCAATGCGAAAGCTGGCCGCGCTCGCTCCTGTGTAATCGGCGGCGAGCAGCATCCGCCCCGTCGCATCCACGGCAACGTGGCAGGTTCCAGTGCCGGCCGAGTTCCGCGCCGACAGCGGCTGTAACTCTCCGCCCAGTATGCGAAAGCTAGCCACTTCACCGGTTGGTTTGCCTTCAAACGAATCCAACTCCGAGGCCGAGTAGATGAATTGGCCCGAAGGGGCGAGCCACGCCACATTGGGAATCTTCGCCGCCACACCCACCGGTGCGAGCGTCGCGTTGATCGGATCCCAATCGAATGCCAAAATTCCGTCGGGCGCGTGCGAGCCGATGAACACTCGACTGCCCGTGACCTTCGGTCCCGTCACGGCAGCGCGCAAAAAGCCCGGTGCGGCCAACGTTCCTACGGCGACAGTGGAGGCAGAGCTTAGAAACTCGCGGCGACTAGTTTGTCTCATGGCAGAAGCCATTGTCGCCGACGGCGCTCGACCTGCGCCAGCAGCCCTCACCTCAATCCAGCGTGAACTGAACGTTCACCGTCGTCTCCACCTCCACCGCCTGACCGTTGAGCATATACGGCTTGTAGCGCCACTGCTTCACGGCTTCGCGCGCCGCCTGCTGCAACAGCGCGGGCCCGCTCACCACCCGCAGATTCTCAATGGTCCCGGTGCGCGAAATGGTCGCTTGCAGAATCACCGTCCCCGAGGTGCGCGACGCCTGCGCCACCATCGGGTACGTCGGAATCACTTTGTAGATCAGCATTCCCTGCATCACGCCCGAGGAGACGTGCTGCGTCGCTGCCGGTGTCGCCGGCCGCACATCGGGATGCGTCCCTCGCCCGTTAAACGGATTGTCCGGGCCGGGCGTGCCAGGACCGGGGCCGCCGAGAGCGATCACTGTGCCTGGCAACGGCTCCTCCGGTTTGCCGGGAATATAGGTCTGCCTGGGAATCCTCGACGGTGCTTGCAAAACCCCGGCTCTGATCTCGGAAGGCGAACTCTGCGCCGGCTCCGTCCGCACCACCGGCCTCGGCTCCTCGACCGGCGTCGGCGCCACCATCCGGATTATGTTCGTGATCTGCGGCAGCATCTCCGGGTGCATGATCGGGATGATCACCAGCGCCAGCAGAATGGAGCTGTTGAAGGCGAACGTCGCCATCATCCATCCCCGGCTCCGGGTGTGGATTCTGCCCATGGTTTCAAACGTGGCGTCTTCGAACATGGCCGCCTCCCGCACTTCAATTCAGCCGCGCCGGCCGGGAGACGAAAGCTTTCCGCAAAGCGTAGCGGGGCAGCCCGCTCTGCGCGCCGAGGCGCTGGGAGCGGAGATTCACGGGCTTCCGTTCATCCCATTCGGTACCACTGTGCTTGTGTAGACACCAGACCAAATCAAACTGTTCCCGCGTTGCGCGAGAAAAAATCTCTGCACACGTTTGCCGATCGCGTTCTTTGCGTTTACTTGATTCGCCGGCCGCTTGTTCCCTGATCCAGCCGCGCTTCAACCGGGTGGTTGAAGTGGATCAGCGCGATCCACATTCCGTCGTCGTCGCGCTTCCACTGCAGATCTCCGCCCAGCTGGTGAGCGATCAGCTCCGGCGGCAAATCGTGGTGCAGCCCGAAGTAGCGCTCGTCGAGTGCTTCGCCGCTCAGCCTCTCGAGCGGTGAGTCCGGATCGTATTTGGTGGAGAACACCAGCGCGGCCAAGTACGCCTGCGGTTCCTCGGCGGCGCGCGCAATCTGCCCCGCGGAAAAATCGTCGATCGCAACCACATCCCACGGCTTCTTCACATACCCCAGCTCGGGGTGCGTCAACTCATCGGTCGCCGGCCATGCGCTCAACACCGTGGCGCCGGGGTAAAGCTTCGTGAGTTCCGTGATGGCCGATTCGTGCATCCGCACCACGCGCGCGTAGGCCAGGTTGTCTTCCGGGGCAAATCCATAAGGCGGATTGATAAACAGTCCCACGGCAAACGCCGCGACGGAAATCAGCGCAAGGCCTTGCCAATACGGCACGCGCCGGTAGAAGGTCGTCACCGCCGCCAGCAGCACCAGCGGATACATCGGCAGCAGGTAGCGCGTCAGCAATGCGCCGCCCAGCACGCTGAAGAGCACCGCGTTGGCCAGGAGCAGCAAAAAGATCCGCATCTGCGTCGCTGGCGGAAGCGCTGCGCGGTCGTGGCCGTTGGCGTCAGGCCGAGGACTTAGCAGCAGCGCGGCGAATGCCATCCCCACCGGCACAAAAAGATTCATGTGCGCGGTCAGGTGCAGAATACGATGTCCAAACGCAGCGAGAATGCGCACTGGCGTCAGCGTGGCCTCGGCGTTGTAGCGCAAGTACTCAGGATTGCCGAACAGAAACCCGGTCTTCGCGTAGTGATACGCGTACCACCCGGCCAAAGGCAGAACGCAGCTCGAAAACCACGCCGCCTCGCGCCATAGTTTGCCGCGCGCCGTGCCGCCAAGCCTGAAACCCTCCACCACACTCACCGCCGCAAGCGTCAGCGGAATCACGACAGCCGTCTCCTTGCACAGCGCAGCGCCGGCGAACCATAGCGCAGAAGCCCAAGGCACGCGGCCGCGGCTGGGAAGCGCATACACCAGTCCCCACAACGAACACGCGGCTGCAAAAATGTCAGCCTGGGCCAGCGAGCTCTGCGCAAACCAGATCGGATAAAGCCCCGTCAGCAGCGCCGTCCAGACCGCGACCGAGGCCACTCCAACGAGGCGCATCGCCAGCCGCCACACGGCCAACAGCCCCAGCGAAGCCACCATGAGCACGGCCTCGCGCGTCACCTCGGGATAATAGCCGCACGTCTTCCACCAAAGCGCGAGGTAAATGCTGGGCAGCGGAGGATGAGCGTTGCTCAGCGTCGTCGTCGGAATTAGCGAGCCGGTGCGGAAGAAATCCCATGCCGCGGGAATGTAATATCCCGCCTCGTCCCAGTAATAGGGAACGCGCAGCAGTGTAAAGTGGCCGGCGTACAGCGCCATGAAGATGACCGGAAAGATCATCCAGATGGGCAGCGGGGCGTCCAGCCGCGGATTCAGAAATCCCTTCAGGCGCAAGGGCTCACTCCCTGGCCGCGGCCGCCATCGCTTGGATTGGCCCATTCCCGCGGTCCGCTCCGGGCAATTCGTCCCCCACTCAGCATCTTTTCCCCACTCTTGTTATTTGACGCCTGACCGCGGCGAACTGTTCCCAGCGCAGTGCACGGCGGGGTGGCCGGGTCCCTTGGCCCCTTGGTCCCTGCTTAATTTACCGGCCCGCGCGGAAAGTTCTGCGTCTGCGGCTCCAGGTTGAGCGTGCCGAACGCCTGTTCGTATTGCGCAATGTTCTGGCCCAACACGTTAAACAGTGCCTTGGCCTGCTGGGGGCTCAAAAAAATGGCCTGGTGGTTGCGGATAGTCACCTGGTCCGGGCTATCGCTCGAGGCAAGGCCGAAGACCAGTTGGAAGTCCCACACGCTCACGCGCACTTGCACGCTGTTGGCATAGGACTCGCGGTAGTCCTCAGTCTGGGCGAGATTCAGTTGGGGTTGCTGCGGAGTTGGGCTCATGATGCAACCAGATTACAGCTTTCAGCCCCCAGCCTTCAGCCGTCAGCTTCTTGCGCCTGGCCACTGGCCTGCGGCGTTCCACGTTTGGAATTTCCAACTCTTTTGCGAAAAGCTGATGAGCCTCGTCCCGGCATGACAAGCTAAGAGCTAAAGGCTAAGAGTTGCTTTTCAGATCCGCAGCAAGCGGGCAGCCCTCACAGCGTGCCGCCCTTCCGCAATGCGCCTTGCCCACTGCCACCGTCAGCGCGTGGAACTCGTTGAAGAGCTGTGCGCGGCTCTCCTCTGCATCGCCCGCAAAGGCCCGCCGCGTCAGGTCCGCAAGATCGTCATAAGAAATCTTCGCGCGGCCTGCGGGCAGCACAACAAGTCCGTGCCGCTCCGCAATCCGCCGCAAATACTCGTCGGCCACGGGAACCGCGTGCCCAAGCGCGTAGAGCAGGATCGCGTCCGCCGTCTCATCGCCCACGCCTGGCAATTCGAGCAGGCGTTGGCGCAGCGCGGCGGTCGGCATTGCAGCCATCGCTTCAAGCGAACCGCCAAACTCCTTGTAGAGCAATGCCACGAACGCCTTCAGTGCCGGAGCCTTGCGCATGATGAATCCCGAGGGCCGGATCAGCCGCCGTAATTTGGCCAGCGGAATCCGGCGCAACCCCTCGGGCGTGAGCGCTCCTGCCAAGCGAAGATTCTCGAGCGACCGCTCTACGGCCTTCCACGCGGTATTTTGCGTCAAGTACGCACCGAGGATCACCTCGAACGGAGTCTTTGCCGGCCACCAATGCTGCGGTCCATACGCGCGCAGCAAATCCTCGTGCATCTTGCGCAGGCGCTTGGAAGCGTCGAGTTGGCGGCGTTGGTTCATGGCTCCTTTAGGATAAGGGCGAGAGGATCGCGACAAATTCGCCTTCCGGCCTATCGAGGGAGCGGTCATGAAAAGTCACACCGAATACTTGGTCTTTGAAACGCGCCGTCCGCGCGAGATGGTGCACATCACCGACGACGTGGAGAAGATCGTCGCGCGCAGCGGCGTCAGGGACGGCCTGTGCTTTGTCTCGCCCATGCACATCACCGCGGCCGTCTACGTCAATGACCTTGAGAGCGGCCTCATCGAAGACATCGGCAAATGGCTCGAAGAGCTTGCCCCGGCGCGGCCCGACTACAAGCATCACCGCACTGGCGAGGACAACGGCGACGCGCACCTCAAGTCGCTGCTGCTCCACCACGAAACCACGCTGCCCGTCACGAATGGCAAGCTTGACCTGGGTAGGTGGCAGCGCGTCTTCTACGCCGAATTCGACGGCCAGCGCCGCAAGCGCGTCATCGTGAAGGTGCTTGGCGTGGAATGAAGGGAAGGTAGTTTAGCGGGGCTAACCTCGCTTCACTCTTGCTTGCGGAGCTGGAGTTTTTGTCGTTTCTAACTCCGCCAACGCCGCTAGCTCCGCTAACTCCACTATTGCCCATCCGTCACTTTGCGCCACGTGCCCGAGGGATTACTGCTCGCCGTTGCGAAGTCGATCTTCGTTCGCGGCATCACCACTAGATCCACGCGGCGGTTTTCCGCGCGGCCTTCGGCGGTCTCGTTGCTCGCTACAGGATGAAACTCGGCATATCCGGCGGCGGAAAGCCGGTCGGCGGGAACGGCCTTCATTTCCAAAAACAGCCGCGCGATGTGCGTAGCGCGCGCCGCCGAAAGCTCCCAGTTCGAATCAAACTCCGCATTGTGAATCGGCACATTGTCCGTGTGTCCCTCGATGCGCAAATCGTAGGGCGTGGGGCCGAGCTTGGCCGCAATCTGGCGCAGCGTCGGCAGCGCCTCCGGCTTGGGCACAGCGGAGCCGGATTCGAAGAAACCCGCCTCGCGCAGGCTGATCACCAGGCCATCGCGGCCCATCTCGAGCGAAACAGTGTGCGCGGCAATCTGCGTTAAGAGTGTCGCCGCCAGATCGCGCCGTATGCGGTCCAGATCTTCCTTCACTTCGGCTGGCGAAACCACATCCTCGTCCATCACCGCATTCGCTCCAGGCGCTGCCCCGTTCGTGCCTGCCGCGGTGGACTGCTGGCTTGCCGCATTGGGCATAACACCCATGGAACGAAAGGCGGCGTCAATCGCCTGCGAAACCTGCGCTTGCTTCTTCTGGTCGGCCCTGGCGAAGGCGTACATCACCACGAAGAGACCGAATAAAAGCGTGATGAAGTCGGCGTAGGAAACCAGCCAGCGGTCGTGAGTCACCCGGCTGCGCGGAACGCGGGGGGTCATGCGGCGCGCTCCTTCTCATCGCGGTCTGAATCGTCCAGAAAGCCCGCCAGCTTGATCTCCAGCATCCGCGGGTTTATGCCTTCCAGAATGGAGATCACGCCCTCGAGCACCATCTCGCGCCGCCGATGCCCGTTGCGAATGCGCAGCCGCATCTTGCCCGCAAAGGGCAGGAAGAACAGATTGGCGATCCCCACGCCGTAGATCGTCGCCACAAAGGCCACGGCAATCCCGCGCCCTACTTCCGTAATGTTGTCCAGATGCTGCATCACCTGGATCAGTCCGAGCACCGCGCCCAAAATGCCGATGGTGGGAGAGAATCCGCCCGCGGATTCAAAAACCGCAGGCAGCCGCTCCTCGTCCTCTGTGATCGAATCCAGGCTTACGCGCATGATTTTGCGCAGTTCCACAGGCTCTGTTCCGTCCACAGCCAGCATCAGCGCCTGCTTCAAAAACGGATCCTCAATTGACTGCAGGTCGGCGTCGAGCGAAACAAGGCCCTGGCGGCGCGCCTTGTTGGTAAAGTCGATCATCTGCCGGATCAGCTCCGCGTCGTGCTTCCGCGGTGCCGCAAAAACATGCCCGAGGCTTCGGAATGCCCCCACCACAGTCGTCAGCGGAAACTGCAGCAGCACCGCGCCCATCGTGCCGCCGAAGACGATCAGCGCCGCTGTGGGCTGCAAAATCTGGCCCAGGTTCCCGCCTTCGATCAGCAATCCGGCGATGATGCCCGCGACAGCCAGAACAACCCCGCCGATGCTCGCTTTATCCATGTGCAACTCCCGAGAACTCTACGGCGCCCATCCCCGTTCTACTGCTCGCCGTCGGCGTCCTGCTTCGGTTTTTGCGGCGGAATACTGGGCGACCCAGCCGCATCCAGACTGACCAGCGCCGCCGCGCGTTCCAGATCTCCGAAATGGTGCAGCCGCCGCGCCACCACCGCCAGCAGCCGCGCACGATACACCAGAATCCGCTCCACTACGTCTGAGATCTCTTCGCGGACGATCAGCTTTTCTCCATTGATCAGGGTCAGCATCGTATCTGGAGAAGCTTCAGCACTCTTGATCAGGTCGCTGTTGACGACCATCGGCCGGCCGTTCAGCCGGGTCAGTTCGATCATCGCCCCATCTCCTTCGCGTGCGTTATCGGCAACAGCCGCTAAACGTTAAAAAAACAAAACAAATGAGACAGAACTGTCCCCCCGCGAGACACAAACCGCACAACCGTAAAGTCAATAGGTATCGCGCCGAAATAGGGGCCAGATGCGTCGGCTCCAGACCGCGAGCAGCAACCCAGGGTCATACATAGGGATGCGCAATCGGAATTGGCACCGCAAATCACCGCATCCACAAGGAGAACCCCATGTCCCTGGGTGTCTTAAACAACCTCTCCGCGGTGTATGCGGAGAACAATCTCAACAACACAAACAACAGCCTGTCGAAGACACTGCAACAGTTGTCTTCCGGGTCCAAGATCAACTCCGGCGCGGATGACGCAGCCGGTCTTTCGTTGGTCGACGGACTTGAGGCTAACCAGACGGCGCTCACGCAATCAGAGACCAATGCCACGGAAGGCGTCGGTCTTCTGCAGGTTGCCGATGGCGCCCTCTCGCAGGTCACAACCCTGCTCAACCGTGCTGTCACGCTGGCTACCGAGTCTGCGAACGGCACGCTCAACAGCTCGCAGGACACGGCTGCCAACCAGGAGTATCAGTCGATCCTGTCGGAAATCTCCAACATCGGCTCGACGACCACCTACAACAATCAGACCGTGTTCAATTCCAACACCAACATCTACACAGGCGACGCTTCATCGGCGGGCTCTGCAATCGACGCTCTCAACATCCGCTCGTTGTCGTCATCCAGCATGGGCGACACCGGCGGCGTCATGGCCTACACCAACGGCGGCAACAATGTGTTCGTCGACTTGTCGAATGCCGGCAAGACTGCGACAGTCAACGATGGCTTTGTCAACGCCACCACCACGCTCAACGTGGCCTATATGGCGACGGGCGCGGGCGGCGCTGCAGTTCAGAAGACGACAACCATCAGCGTTGGCACCGGCACCAACTATGCCGACACAGCACAGGGAATGATCAACGCCATTAACGGCGCTGGCCTTGGTTTGACTGCCAGCTTCGACACGGCAACCCAGGCTGGAACCCAGGCTGTGGCCGCGGCGGGCGCGGGCCATAGTGGAGATACCGGCATTGAGATCAGTGGTGCCGGCGGGGGAGTGGGGAAAGGAACCACGCCCGGCGTTGTGGGCACTTTGGCTCTGGGAGGAACCGCGGAGGATGCAAATACCGATATTCTCTCCGGATCTCTCAGCCTCAAGAATGCCGCCGGCGCAAACATCACCCTTCAGCTCGGACAAACAGGCACAACCGATACCATGGCCAATTTGTCGACTACCCTCACCGGCTTAGGGTTCACTGTGGTTAACACTCTCACCGCCACCACAGGATCCCTGGCGATTACCACGCAAAACAGCGGGCAATCGGCAATCACGGGGGCTTCACTCGGTGACGCCAGCGATGGGACCGGCACGCTTACCTACACCGCCGGAACCTACTATTCCACCGGTGTCACAAACTCCGGAGGTGGAACCGCATCACCGGATATCGCGGATGGAGCCACAGGGCAGACGGCTGGCGCCAGTGCGGTCTTCACCGCGGACACAAACAGCGTGGGCGGCACGGCGACCATCAGCTACTCCGACAACGCCGGGCAATCGCTGGCCACAACCGACCTTTCCAGCCAGTCCGACGCCCAGTCGGCCTTGACCCAGCTCAACACGGCAATCACCGATGTTGCCGCGCAGGACGGCTACATCGGCGCGCAAATCAACACGCTGAATGCAGTCAGCCAGGTCATCGCAACGCAGCGGGAAAACGTGCAGTCGGCGCAGAACGCAGTCCAAGCGACCGACTACGCGCAGGCCAGCTCCAACATGTCCAAGTACGAAATCCTGAGCCAGACCGGCATCTCCGCCCTGGCGCAGGCCAACAGCGTACAGCAGGAAGTCACCAAACTGCTGCAGTAACCGGGGTCCCCTGCGACAGGTCTTCGTCGCTGGGGTGGAGGAATCGGGGTCCCCGGCGGCAGGTCTTCGCCGCCGGGGTGGAGTAATCAAATAGGCAGAAATGCCGATAAGCAAGGAGGGGCGTCCAGTGGGCGCCCCTCCTTGCTTAAGTAAATGCCCTCGCGGTCCTGAGAACTCTTTAATCCGGCTTCTACCGGAGTTGGCTCATGGGCTGCATCGGTTTTCGATGGAGGATTCGATGGGTACAGTCGGACTGAGTTTCGGGTCGCCAACCAGCGGTGCGGGATTCAACGTCAGCTCCACCGTGGCCGAGATCGTCACCAATCTCCAGAAGGTCGAGACCCCCTGGAAAAACCAACTTACCTCACTGAAGAGCCAGGACACGGCGATTTCGAGCCTGGGGACACTCTTCTCGAATCTCTCCAACGCCATGAGCTCGCTCACCGACTTCCAGGGCATCATGGCGCAGAAGGCGGGCTCCAGCTCCAATAACAGCGTCCTGCAGTTGATGTCCGCCTCGGACTCGGCCGTCGCCGGCACCTATGCAGTCACCGTCGGGTCCTTGGCCACCACCGCCAACGGCTATCTCGCCGCGATCACCAATTCGTCCGACACCCTTACCGGCTCCATCGTAATCAACGGCAAGACCGTCGACGTTCCCAGTTCCTCCGGCAGCGACACGCTCTCCGGCCTGGCCTCGGCCATCAACTCGGCCTCTATCGGCGTAACCGCCAGCGTGACCACCGACGCCAATGGTTCCCGCCTGAGCCTGGTCTCCGGCACTTCCGGCGCCAGCGGCAGCCTCAGCGTCACCTCCTCGATCACCGACAGCACCACCGGCACCTCCCTCGGCTACAACTCCAACCTCGCCACCGGCGCCAATGCCTCCATTACGGTCAACGGCGTCTCTTACTCGGTCGCCTCCAATTCGGTCAGCAGCGTCATCCCCGGCGTCACGTTCGACTTATTGGGCACCACCGCGTCCGGCGCCGAGGTCGATGTGGTCATCGCCAACGACAACTCCGGCGTCGAAAGCACGGTGAATCAATTTGTCACCGACTACAACTCGCTCATCAGCGCCATCAACACCCAGGAAGGGGATGACAGCTCCGGCACTCCCGAGCCTCTCTTCGGCTCGCCCACGCTCAGCCTGCTGCAGCAACAGCTCTACGGAAGCCTGAACGCGGTGAGCCCGAACGGCTATCTGAATTCGGTCTCGTCGACCGCCGGCGCCACGCTGTCCGGCTCCATGACCATCGCGGTCGGCACCGGTTCCACCTACACCTTCGATGTCGGGGACGGAACCTCCTCTGGCGACACTTATTACACGGGCAGCGGCAAGAACACGCTCGCCGATCTGGCCAGCACGATCAACTCCTCCGCCATCGGCGTTGCCGCCGTGGTCGTCACCAGCAACGGCGAGTCGACCCTGACGCTGACCTCGCCAACCGCCGGTTCCAGCGGCGCATTGACGGTAACCTCGGCGATTACGGCCAGCACACCGACGGCTCTGAGCTACTCCGATACAGCGGGCTATATCAGCAGCACCGAGGACAGCGGCACGCTGGGCACCGTGGCCAGCTCCGGCGACACCCTTTCCGGCTCCGTCACCATCCAGGTGGGCAGCGGCACGGCGCAAACCATCACCCTCGACTCCTCCAACAACACCCTCTCCGGCCTCCTGAGCGCTATCAACGGCTTGTCCGGCGTCTCGGCGGCGCTCGATCAGGCCGGAACCGGGCTGACCCTCACTTCGGGCACGGCCGGTTCCACAGGGGCGCTGACGGTGACCTCAAAAATCTACGACACTTCCAATCCGACCACGACGACTTTGAGCTACAACACGGCCTCCGACATCAATAACCTGACCTCGCTCGGCGTCAGCGTCAACAACGACGGCACGCTCACCTTCAACTCCAACTCCCTCGATTCCGTCCTCAACTCCGATTTCAGCGGCGTCACCAATTTCTTCCAGAACTCCGTCGGTTGGGGCCAGACCTTCAGCAACATGCTCACCGGCGCGGGCACCAGCTCGTCCACCGGAATTCTTTCCCTTGCCAAAAGCTCCAACAGCACGATTGAATCCACGCTCAATGCCGACATCTCCAGGGAGGAGAGCCTGATCTCCTCCGAGTCGTCGAGTTTGACCACGGAGCTGAACAACGCCAACGAAACCCTGCAGCAGCTGCCGTCGCAGCTCAGCGAAGTCAACGAGCTCTACTCGGCGATCACCAGCTACAACCAGAACTCGAACGGATAAGGAATCTGGAATGTCAAGTTATCGCGAACACGCGTTGGAAGGCGCTTCAGCCGTCGACCTGGTCGTCGCTCTCTACGACGGCATCATCCGCTTTCTTTATGCCGCCATCGACGCCGTCGAGCGTGGCGACACCGACGCCCGAAGAGTCGCGGTCAAGCGCGCCATGGACATCATCATTCACCTGCAGGCGCGGCTGCGCATGGATGTCGGCGGCCGCCCGGCGCAATCGCTCAGCGAGTTTTACGCCGCCATCTTTGCCCAGCTTTTGCAGGCTTCGCAGTCGGCGTCGAAGGCGAAGTTCGAGCACGCCATCGGCTGCGTCCGCAATGTGCGCGATGCCTGGCGCGAGGTGGCCAGGGATCCGAACGCCGATCCGGCTTCGGCGTTATCGTCCACGATGCCCATGCGCCGGCCGCCGGAAACGGAGCCTATGCGCACAGACCGCGATGCGATCGCCAGCTCATCCTGGACTGCATAGCGCTAACTCTGCTAGCTCCGCTAACGCCGCTAGCCCCGCTGCTCTATCCCGCCACCGTTAGCTCCTCTTCCAGTTGCTGCTTCTGGTAGAGGCTGGCGTAGTAGCCGTCGAGCGCGAGCAGTTCGTCGTGCCGTCCCACCTCGACGATCCGCCCATTGCTCAGCACGGCGATGCGGTCGGCGCTGCGCACTGTCGACACTCGGTGCGAGATCAGGATTGTGGTTGCCGTGGCCGTGTAGCTGCGCAGTCCGCCCAGGATGCGCTCTTCCGTGTAGGTGTCCACGCTGGCCAGCGCGTCGTCCAGAATCAGGATCGCCGGCCGCCGCATCAACGCGCGCGCGATCGCCGAGCGTTGCTTCTGCCCGCCCGACAGCGTCACGCCCCGCTCACCCACCATGGTTTCAAATCCCTGCGGGAACTCCTCGAACTCCCGGCGGATGTGCGCCGCTTCGGCCGCTTCCAGCAATTCCTCCGGGCTCGCGTTCGGTTCGCCGAATGCCAGGTTCTCGCGGATGGTTTCGCTGAACAGAAAAGTCTCCTGGGGCACCATGCCGATGTTGCGCCGCAGCACGGCCAGCGGATACTCGGCTATTGGCCGGCCATCAATAAACAGCGTCCCCTCCGGCGCGTCGTAGATGCGCGGAATGAGATTCGCGAGCGTCGACTTGCCGCAGCCCGTCGGCCCCACGATGGCCAGGCTCGATCCCGCCGGAATCTTCAGCGAAATGTCACGTAGCACCGGGGTCTCGCCATAGCTGAAGTTGAGATGCCGGAATTCGATCTCTCCATTGAGCACCGTCTCCGGTCCAAAATCCGAAACCACGGAGTGGCCGTCGGTGATGGCGGGCTCGGCTTTGAGTATTTCATCGATGCGCATGACTGAAGCCGTGCCGCGTTGGAAGATGTTGATCACCCAGCCCACGGCAATGATCGGCCAGATCAGCATGATCATGTAGGTGCTGAACGCCACGAATTGGCCCACGTCGATGCGGCGGGCGAGAACCAGGTGCCCGCCGGCGAGCAGCGTGATCACCATTGAAATGCCGAGAATGAATTCGAGCGTCGGCCACAGCATGCCCATCAGTTGCACCAGCCGTAGCGCGCGCCCGATGTACTGCTGGTTCAGCCGCTCGAAGAGGCCGATCTGGGACTCCTCGCGCGCGAAGGCCCGGATCAGCCGCACGCCGGAGTAGTTCTCCTGCGCCTGCGCGGAAATGTCGGAAAAGCTGGCCTGGATGCGCTCGAAGCGCTCGTGAATCCTGCGCCCCAGATATTGAACGAGAATGCTGGCCAGCGGCATCGGCGCTAGGGCCACCAGCGTCAGGTAGGGACTGATGCGCAGCATGAAAAACAGCGCGAAGACGGTTAGGAAGATTGTGTTGGCGCTGTACATCAGCGCCGGTCCCAGCAGCATGCGCACCGCATTCAGGTCGTTGGTCATGCGCGCCATGATGTCGCCGGTGCGGTAGCGCTGGTAGAAACCCGAGTCCTGAATTTCGAGCTTGCGGAACAGGTCGTTGCGCAGGTCGAACTCGATCTCGCGCGAGATTCCGATTAAAATCCAGCGCTGCGCGTAGAGAAACACGCCTTTCACCAGGCTGATGCCCACGAGAATCAACGCGAAAATCAGGATCAGTTCCCGCGTGGTTCCCTGCTGGATGCGGTTGATTGCCATCCCCAACACGCGCGGGAACTGCACGGCGACGATGTTCGTCGCCACACACGCCAGCGTCCCCTGCACGTACTGCCAGCGGTAGCGGCGCATGTAGCTGTAGAGGGGACCAAGATCGCCGAGCATAGCCTTATTGTACCGGGGATGTGATTGGAGCTCGGAATTCCCCGATCACCTGGATTAAACCGACGATGTGCCGGTTAAACTCTTCAAGTTGCTCCGCGAGAATCCAGTATTCCTGATGGGTGCGCGAACCGGCCGTTTGGATGGGGAATTGCTTCAGGTAGTCCGCTTCAACCACGAAGCGCAGCACGTATCCAGTGCCACCGTCGCGTGTATTCCAATCGCGGGCAATCTGAATTGCATATTCCTCGTTCAGTACCGGATAGAAAATGGGCTGCGAGGGCAACCGCGGCGGAAACTCGCGCCAGCCACTCGCGCGAATCAATGCGAGCTCCTTTTCGCCAGTGGGCCTGAAAAGTTCCGTAGTCTCGGCGGTTCCCATTGAGCTTCTTTCTGTTCACTGTTCCCCGACCCACTAATCACTAACCACTAATCACTAATCACTAATCACTAATCACTAATCACTAATCACTGCTTTTCTCACGTCGGCGTCCGCAGCAGCAGGTAGCCGCCGACAAGCCCAAACAGAACGTCTGCCGACCACGCGGCCATCGATGCGGGCAGGTAATTCACATAGCCCATCGCCCCAAACAGGCCATCGACCACCCAGTACGCAAGCGCAACCCCGATGGCCACTGCAACTCCCGTAATCGACCCGCGGCGTCCCATGGAGAGCGCGAAGGGAATCGCGAGAACCGCCATGACCACTGCAATCAGCGGGTATGAGAGTTTGTGCCACAGCGCCACGCTCAGCCGCTTGGTGTCGAATCCGCTCTGCCGCAAGTCGCGGATGTAACGGTCGAGTTGACCGAAGTTCATCTCCTGCGACTGCAGGTCCTCTTTTTTGAAATAATCCGGCGTCGCGTGAATCTCCGGGAAATTCGTGTCGAGAAACGTCCTGTACGCCGTCACATTGGCGCCCTTGATATCGCGCACCCATCCGTTCTCGAAATGCCAGGTTCGGGAACCTTCATCCCAGACCGCTCGCTTGGCGAAAACCCGCCGCGTGAGCTGGAACGTGGCGGGTTCAAACTCGAAGACCGAGAGATTGGCGAACTCATTTCCGTCGGTATCGAAGAATTCGTAGTAGAAAATGCAGCCGGATTCACCGGGAGCGGCCTTCGGTCCGAATATCCAATGCTCCTCCGGGTTCAGGTAGGTCTGCGGCGGCCGGCCCTTGATCACGTTGCGCAGCGACTCCTGCCTGCGGTTGGCCTGCGGAAGATAGTACTGGTCAAAAAGAAAGAGACAGATGGCCAGACAAGCAGCAATCGTGACGATTGGAACCACCAGCCGGTAGAGACTGATTCCCGTCGCCTTCATGGCGATGATCTCGCTGTTGCGGTTGAGCACGCTGAAGGTCACCAGCACGGCGATCAGTACCGCCAGCGGCGCGATCTGGTAAAGCATGCTCGGAGTCAGGTTCAGCAAATACTCGCCCACAATGGCCAGCGCAATATGGTTGCGCAATACGTCGCCCAGCAGATCGAAAAATGTGAAGACGATCATCAGCAGGACAAAGCCGGCCAGCACCAACACAAACAGGTTGAAAAACTCCCGCACAATGTACTCATCGATGATCCGCGGAAAGAATCCCCGCGATTTGCCCTTCGCCGCGGCCCCGTTGCGCGGTTTCAGCTTTTCCAGCAGTTCGGTGAGCGCGAATCCGCCAGCCTTCGCTGCGGCCACCGGTTTTGGCGTCTTTGCAATCCATGCCGCAATGGCGCTGAGAATTCGTCCGCCCGTCGCCATCTGCCACAGCAGAAACGTGCCCACCACAGCAAAGATCAAATTCGCCGACCATACCGCCAGGAAGGCCGGCAGCTTATTTTCGTGCCCCAGCTCAATTCCCGTCGACGACAAAAAATAGTAGACGAACACCAGCAGAATCGTGAACACGAATCCCGAGCTTTTGCCGCCACGCCGCGACGCCACTCCCAATGGAACGGCCACCAGCATCAGCACCAGGCAGGCTGCGGGAAATGCAAACCGATTGTACAACTCGATCAGGAATCGCTTTCCGTCAGGTCCGTTGGTGCGGCGGAGCAACGCGCCCAGCGGCATCGCGTAAAGAGCGGTATCCAGCCGCCCAAGGTGCACCCCGCTCTGCTGGCCCAGCATCAACGGCAAATCGGTGGTGGTGAACGTCGAGATGTTTGACTGCTCGGGCTCGTCGGCCACGGTCTCATCGCGCACGCCGTCGCGCAGCCGCATTAGCAGCTCCTGTGTGTTATCCGTCACCACCGTCGCCGAGGCAGCCGTGGTGATCAGGGGATTGTTTGGATCGGAGACGTCGGCCATGAAAACCTGGCGCCAATTGGCCGCGCCCGCCCCTGAGCGCACGTCCTGTACATAAAGAACGTAGTTGCGAAAATCTTCATAGAAAACGCGCGGCTCAATCTCGTAGCTGGCCTGCGACGTCTCCAGCGACTGCTCCATCTCGATGATCGCCTGGTTGGCGCGCGGCGCAAGGTAGAGCGAGTTGCCCAGCCCCAGCAGCGTGCCCCCGATCGCCACAATCGACGCCACGCGCACAAAGTAGCCGATGCCCAGACCCGACGCACGCATGGCGATAATTTCGCTGTCCGACGCCAGCCGGCTCAGCCCCAGCAGAATTCCCCACAGCACCGCCATGGGAATCGTCACCTTGAACAGATTGGGCAGCGTGAAGAGAAACACCTGCGCCACATCCGCAAGTGTGGAGCTGTTCCGTACCACCACCTCAAGAATGTGCGGCAGTTGCGGCATGAAAAGAATGAAGGTGAAAAGCGCGCAACCGATCAGCGTGAGGGAGAGAATTTCGCCGAGAATGTAGCGGGTGAGGATGCGCACAGACGGAACCTGCGCTTAGTTTACTGTGTCCTCGCGCCGCGTCCTGCGAATAGGCCGCTGATCGCTCTACCTGACCGCGAGCAGTACAACAGTCACAACCCCGGCAAAGAGAAGCTAGAAGCTGGCAGTTCCGGTTGCCAACCTCTCAGCCGCAGGCTGTTGCCCAGCACGCACACCGAACTCAGCGCCATTGCTGCCGCCGCCAGCCACGGCGTCAGCAAAATATGAAACGCCGGATACAACAGCCCGGCAGCCAGTGGAATCCCGATGACGTTGTAGCCCACCGCCCATCCCAAGTTCTGCCGCATGATGTGCAGGGTTTGGCGCGCCAGCGCGAGCGCCGCGGGGATCGACGCCGGCTGCGTGCGCAGCAGCAGCACATCGCCGGCCTCCTGCGCCAAATCGGCGCCGCTTCCCATCGCAATGCCCGCGTCGGCCTGCGCCAGCGCAGCAGCGTCGTTAATTCCGTCGCCCACCATGGCAACGCGCAATCCGGACTTCTGCATCTCGCGAATCCTCTTGAGCTTTCCCGCCGGATCGAGTCCCGCCTCCACTTCCGTAATCCCTGCCTGCTGCGCAATCGGCGACGCCGCGGCGGCAGAATCGCCCGTCAGCATCAGCACGCGAAGTCCCGCGCTCCGCAGCGCCGCAATCGCCTCCGCCGCATCGGGCCGCAGCGCATCGCGCGCGTCAAAATAACCCGCGGAGGCGCCATCCAGCGCCATCCACAGCCGCGTCACTCCCGGCTCCGACGCCCCGCGATCGCCCGGCAGCGCGATCCCAAACTCGGCGAACAGCGCTTCGTTCCCCAAAAGACAATCGTGCCCTTCCACGCGTGCCGTCAGCCCGCGCCCCGGCAAAACTTGCGCATCCTCCGCCGGTTGCCACTTCAGGCCCCGGGCTTTCGCAGCGTCGATCACTGCGAGCGCCAACGGATGATTCGACCGCTCCTCCGCCGCCGCCGCCTTCCGTAAAAGCTCGTTCTCCCTCTTCGGATTGTCATCCTGAGCGAACTCCGCCTTGGCGGACGGAGTCGAAGGACCTGCGGTTGCTTTTTCTTTAATCGATCCTCCACTTTGCAACAAAGAATTGGAAGCCGCGCCGATCACATGAACCGCCTCCAGCACCGGCCTTCCCACCGTCAGTGTCCCCGTCTTGTCCAACACGATCACATCGAGCCGCGCCAGCCGTTCCAGCGCCTCGCCGCCTTTGTACAGCACCCCCAACTGCGCGCCGCGGCCCACAGCCACCGTCAGAGCGGCCGGCACAGCGAGCCCCATCGCGCATGGACAGGCAATCACCAGCACCGCCACCGTGTTCGCCAGCGCCAGCGGCAGCGAGCGCGCCGCAATCAGCCACGCCACAAACGTCACCGCCGCCAGTCCCAGCACCACCGGCACAAAAATCGCGCTCGCCCGGTCGGCCAGCCGCTCCATCGGCGCACGCGAGCTTTGCGCCTGGTCCACCATGCGCGTAATCTGCGCCAGCACCGTGGCCTCGCCCAGCGATTCCGCCCGGCACACCACCGCACCGTCGTAGTTCAGCGACCCGGCCAGCACGCGCCCGCCAACCTCGCGCGCAAGCGGCGTCGACTCGCCCGTCAGCATCGACTCATCCACCGTCGTGCGTCCCTCAACAATCGTCGCGTCCACCGGAAAGCGTTCCCCCGGCAGCACCACAATTCTGTCGCCCGGCCGCACCTCTTCGAGCGGCACCACGGTCTCAACGCCATCCACAATCCTGCGCGCGCTCACTGGCCGCAGCCGCGAAAGCGAATCGAGCGCCGCCAGCGCCCGCCGCCTCGCCCTGCCCTCCAGGCTCTTGCCCAGCAACAGAAATCCAACGATCAGCAGCACCGCGTCGAAATAAACATTGCGTCCCGGCCCCGGTGCGATCGTCGCATAAGCGGAATACGCAAACGCCACGCCCGTTCCCAGGCTCACCAGCGTGTTCATGTTCGTTGTGCCGTGGCCCAGCGCGCTGAAGGCGCTCACATAAATCCCGCGTCCCGCCCACGCCACAACCGCCGCCGTCATCGCCAGCAGAAACCACCGCAACCCATCCACCGGCAGCGCATAGAGCCACGGCAACACGCGCATCGCCACGCGATCTGCCGCTCCCATATTCGTGCCCAGCGGCATCGCCAGCAGCATCGCCGCCGCGCCCGCCACAAGAGTCACCCACGCCTTCAGGTCCGCGCCCGCCACAGCATGTTCGCCGTGCCCTCCGCCTTCGCCCGCCCTCGGCAGCACCGCGTCGTAGCCGGCCCCGCGAATCGCCTCCACCAGTTGCTCGGGCGCGGCCAGCGCAGGGTCAAACACCACGCTCGCGCGATGCGCCATCAGGTCGACACGCGCTTGCTCCACGCCCGCGGTCCCGCGCAGCGCCTCTTCCACGTGGTGCTGGCAACTGGCGCACGTCATCCCCAGAACGGGCAGCGTCAGCGATTCTGTCGTGTGTGCGGCCACGGGTTCATCCAATCCGATTAGCCTTTTTGGGATAGGGCCGCTTGGGACAAAGCCAAATCGACGGTACTTGATTCCAAATAAGCCGTGTAGCCGGCTTTGGCGATGGCGGCAATAGCCAGACCGAGAGGCGCAGGCTCCTCATCGGAACTCAGCTTGACTGCCCCCATCTTGAGCTCTTTCACCACCACGCCCGGCGTCGCGGCCAGCGCCTGACGCACGCGTCGCACACAGGCGCCGCAGTGCATTCCATCGATCTTTAGCGTGAACTCAGCCATCTTTTCTCCCTTTGGTCCCTATTTGATGATAGCGGGAGGCAAGCGATTCGCCTCGGTCCGCCTTCTGGGACGCCACCACCCCCGCTCCGTGACAGAATTGGCTTATCGCCTCTACAGCAACATGACCAGCGGCATCGACACCAGCATTGAACGCGAGTACCCTCAGGCGCCTCTCGTCGGCGTCGGCGCGGTCATCGTCCACGACGGCCGCGTGCTTCTGGTCCGTCGGGGCACCGAGCCGCTCAAGGGCCACTGGACGCTTCCCGGCGGAATGCTCGAGCTCGGCGAGGCGCTCTCCGCTGGCGCCGTCCGCGAAGTCCGCGAGGAAACCGGCCTCGACGTCGAACCGATCGAACTCATCGAGCTTCTCGACCGCATCCATCGCGAAGGCGGCCGCGTCCGCTACCACTATGTCATCGCCGACTACCTCTGCCGTGTCACTGGAGGCGAACTCCGCGCCGCCTCTGACGCCGACGCCGTCCGCTGGGTCGAGCGCTCCGAATGGAACAGCCATAGCGCGCTCGTCCTCGATCCCATCACCGTGCGCGTGATCGAAAAGGGCTGGCAGCGCGCCAAGCAGCTCGGGCCCGATCAGTTTAAGGTCGATCAGCTTAAAGTTGACCAACCGCGCAACGAAAGGCGCCCCGTAAATGACTAGACCCATGAAGTGCGTGATGCGGGTGTTTCTTACTGTGTTTGCCCTCGCGGCAATCGTCGGCGCCGGATTCTACCTGCGCCCCGTGAGCTACTTCAATGCGCGGACGTATTTGCAGGAACACTTCGACGGCTTCGAAAACCACTCGGTCAAGGTTGAAGGCTATCGCATGCATTACCTCGCAATGGGACCTGCGAGCGGCCCGCCGGTCATTTTCGTCCACGGCCTGGGCGGCCACGCCGAGGACTGGTGGAACGTCGCGCCCGTTTTGGCCAAAGCGGGTTTCCGCGTCTACATGCCCGACTTGATCGGATTCGGTCGCAGCCAGCAGCCCGCCGATTTCTCCTACTCCGTACGCGATCAGGCCGCGGTAATCGTCGGCTTTATGGACGCCCTCGGCGTCAAGCAGGCCGACCTCGGCGGATGGTCGATGGGCGGATGGATCGTGCAGTTAATCGCATCCGACCATCCCGAGCGTGTTTCCCGCCTCATCCTCATCGATTCCGTCGGCCTCAACATCAAGCCTGCCTGGGACACCGAGCTCTTTACCCCAACCTCGCCCCAGCAGTTGGACCAGCTCGATGCCCTGCTCATGCCGGATCCGCCGGCGATCCCGGCATTCATGGTGCGCGACATTTTGCGCATTTCCCGCCGCAACGCCTGGGTCGTCAAGCGCGCGCTCGCCACGATGAAGACCGCCCAGGACGTGACCGACAACCTGCTGCCCCGATTGAAGATGCCGGTGCTCATCGTCTGGAGATCTCTCGATCAAATTGCTCCCGTCGATCAGGCCCAGATCATGCACAAGCTCATTCCACAGTCCCAGCTCGACCTGATTCCCGGCTGCGGTCACATGGTCCCGCTCCAGTGCGGCGCGGAAATGGACTCGCGGGTATTGCAGTTCGTCCAGTAATCAGCAGGCTCCCTGCTCCAAGTTTCGATTTGACTCTCTCGCTCCTCCTCTGCGAGACTCAGCCAGATGTCCTATACCGGAAAATTTGAATTCGCTGAAGAGCGCAGAACCAGGGAGCGTAATACCCGCCTCTACCGGTTGGCGCATTGGCCCATCTGGATTTGGGTCTTTTTTCTTGCCCCCGGGCCGCTGACCTTTAGCATGTTTTCCCGTGGCTTCCATTGGATTAATTGGAGTTGGCTCGCCGCAGTTCTCATCGGGACCGGAATCGCCGGCCTTCGCGGTCGCCTCCCGGGTGTCGAACCACGCCCTTACATCCTTCGTTTCGATGAAGATCGGCCCAATCCGCTCTACCGCCGCATCTGCTACACCTTCGCTTGGAACGCCGTGCTCAGTTTCACGCTTATCAACATGACCGGCCTCGTGCTGGCCTCGGTCACGGGCGTATGGCACCTCAAGCAGATCTACTACTACGCCTACTCGCCGCTCTGCGCCATCATCCTGCTGCTTGGAATCATGGGTAAGCTGCCCCGCGTCGGTCCGTCGACCAAAGGCGAAGGCGTCGAACGCCGCTACTTCTATGGCTCCGTCTGGGCCGCCACCGCTGCCCACGTCGTCCTGCTCCTTCTCTGGCGTGTACTGCCGGAAACACACACCGGCAGCTTTGCCAAGCTCGTCGTCTTCGGCGCTGTCCTGGCGGCTTTTGGCGTGGCTGCCTCGCGCGGCCAGTTGCCTCGCACCCGCCCCATCGTATCCGGCGAGCTCATCGCCTCCGACTAACGCGCAACTGTGCCGCAACCGGCTCTGCTGACTCGCCGACCCGCTGACTTGCAGCCTCGCGCCTCGCCACTTTGCTTCCACGCTCCCTTGCTCGCTGCCTCGATGTCAATCCCAGCGCTGCAACCTTCGCACCGCAATCCGCTGAAAACAAACCCGCAAAAAACTCCGCGAAGTTTGCCGATCATTTCTGCCTCCCGGCGCATAATCACTTCATGATTGCTTGTACCAGGCCAATCTGCGGTGGACACTTTCCGCCGCGTTTGTGTTTCCGCGCCGGTTTCAGCGGAAAAATCGCCGAAGCCGCCGGAAAGGGCCAAAAAATGCGCTCGTAACCCCTTTGGATGGACGACTTTAGGGAGTCAACTACAATGAAATCAACAAGTTAGCGGAGATGATGAGGGGTACAAGTAACTGAAAATAAACCTCTTAACCCCAAAAAGGGGTGGGGGGCGGCAGGGTACAACGGGCAGCCGCAATTCATGCAGCCTCTCCCGCTCGTGATTCAAATCACATTTGACCACCGGGCCACAGAGGTATAACAAGGTTGCTATGTGTCTCGCCATTCCAGGAAAAGTCGAAGAGATCTCGACCGACGGCTTGATCCGAGTCGGCCGCGTTAACTTTGGCGGCGTGGTCAAGAACGTCTGCCTCGACTACGTGCCTGAGGTCGTCGTCGGCGACTACACCATCGTCCATGTCGGCTTTGCCATCTCCAAAATCGACGAGGCCACCGCCGAGCAGACGCTCGCCGACTTCCGCGCTCTGGGGGTGCTAAATGAAGAACTTGCGAGTGAGGAAGAAGCCTTCGCCCGCGCCGCCAAGGCGCCGCAATCGAGTTGTCCGGATGGAAGCTGCTCGGTAATAGACAGGAGCGCCGCCGGTGCCGGTTCAAGCTCGTCTGGCTCCGCTAGCCACGCTAACCCCGCTGACTCCGCTGCAAAAAAACAATGAAGTACCTCACCGAATTCCGCAACGGCGAAATCGCCCGAGCGCTGGCCCGCGAGATTACGCAGATCACCACGCGCCCGTGGAAGATCATGGAAGTCTGCGGCGGCCAGACCCACTCGATTATCAGAAATGGAATTGACCAGATGCTCCCGTCCGCCCCCGGCGCGAGTGTCGAAATGATTCACGGCCCCGGATGTCCCGTCTGCGTCACGCCGCTCGAACTCATCGATAAAGCCCTGGCCATTGCCGCGCTGCCTGGCGTCATTTTTTGCTCCTTCGGCGACATGCTGCGCGTCCCCGGCACCGACAGCGACCTCTTCCAGGTCAAAGGCCGCGGCGGCGATGTGCGCGTCGTCTATTCTCCGCTCGACGCCGTCGATCTCGCCGTCAAACACCCTGACAAACAAGTCGTATTCTTTGGCGTCGGCTTTGAAACCACCGCGCCCGCCAATGCCATGAGCGTGCACTTGGCAAAGCGCCGCGACCTGAAGAACTTCTCCCTTCTCGTCTCGCACGTTCTCGTTCCACCAGCCATTACCGCCATTCTTCAGTCGCCCGGCAACCAGGTTCAGGCCTTTCTCGCCGCGGGTCACGTCTGCAGCGTGATGGGCTACTGGCAGTACCCACCGATTGCCGAGAAGTTCGGAGTGCCCATCGTCGTCACCGGTTTCGAACCTTTGGACCTGCTCGAAGGCATTCGCCGCGCCGTTGTGCAACTCGAAGCCGGCCGCCACGAAGTGGAGAACGCCTACAGCCGCGTGGTCACCTTCGACGGCAATCAAGCCGCGCAGAAGCTGCTTGCCGAAGTCTTCGAGGTCACCGATCGTGCCTGGCGCGGCATCGGCGTCATTCCGAACAGCGGCTGGCGACTCAATGCGGACTATCGCGAGTTCGACGCCGAAGAGCGCTTTCACATCACCGGCATTCATACGCAAGAGTCGGCGCTTTGCCGCTCCGGAGACGTGTTGCGCGGAATCATCAAGCCGGCCGAGTGCGCCGCCTTCGGCAAGGAGTGCACCCCTCGCCATCCGCTTGGCGCAACCATGGTCTCCAGCGAAGGCGCCTGTGCCGCCTACTACAACTACGGCCGCTTCCTGTCAGCGGAAGAGCTGGCCGGCGCCGGCTCCGCGCTCACGGGAGCTGCAAATGGCTAACGATCTCAACACCATCGCGCCGCATTCGGAAAAAGCCGCGCCGGACTTTTCCAACTGGAGTTGCCCGCTTCCTCTCGCTGACTATCCCAGCATCGTGATGGGCCACGGCGGCGGCGGCAAACTCGGCTCCGAGCTGGTCGAGCATCTTTTTCTTCCCGCGTTCCGCAATCCCGCTCTCGAAAATCTGGGTGACGCCGCTGTGCTTGAAGCGGCCGGCGCGCGCATCGCGCTCAGCACGGATTCTTTCGTCGTGCAGCCGCTTTTTTTCCCCGGCGGATCGATCGGTGAGCTGGCTGTCAACGGAACTGTGAACGATCTCGCGGTTTCGGGAGCCGAACCGAAGTTCCTCAGCGCAAGCTTCATCCTCGAAGAAGGTTTCTCAGTGGCCCAGCTCGCGGCCATCGTTGACGCAATGGCCAAGTCCGCAGCAACCGCCGGCGTCCAGATCGTCACTGGCGACACAAAGGTTGTCGAGCGTGGTCACGGCGACGGTTGCTACATCACCACTGCGGGCGTCGGAGTTCTCCGCGCGGGCATTCAAGTGGGCCCGCATCGCGTTCAGCCCGGTGATGCGGTCATCGTCTCCGGAACCATCGGCGACCACGGCATGGCGATCATGAGCGTGCGCGAAGGCCTCGAATTCGAAAGCCCCATCCGCTCTGACTGCGCCGCGCTCAACGGCATGATCGCCGAAGTTCTAGACGCCGCGGGTGCGTCCGTGCATGCGATGCGCGATCCCACTCGCGGCGGCCTCGCCTCCACTCTGAACGAAATCGCGCAGTCTTCAAATGTCGGCATCGTCGTCAACGAAGCCAGCGTTCCCGTGCGACACGAAGTGCAGTCGGCCTGCGAACTGCTCGGCCTCGATCCGGTCTACGTTGCCAATGAGGGCAAGGTCGTCTTCTTCGTCGCGCCCGAAGCCGCAGATCGCGTGCTCGCCGTCCTGCGTGCCCACCCCCTCGGAAAAGACGCCGCACACATCGGCCACGCCACTGCCGAGCACAAACGCATGTTGGTCGCGCGCACCGCCATGGGCGCCAACCGTGTCATTCCCACCATGATCGGCGAGCAGTTGCCACGCATCTGTTAGTTCCTCCGCTGCTTCGTTAGGCTCATCGCCGCTCCGATCAAATCCACGATCTAACCTGCCCGCGAAGATGAGTTTTTTCAAATTACATTCGTAAGTTGGCCTTCCTCACTCCCCGTCCTATACTTCTCAGACCACGGCTTCCCTCGCCGATACATGAGAAAGGGCTAAAACCGCGCACAGCTCGCATCGAGCTGCCGTTGGTTTGTGCCTCTGCGATCAACCCGAATGCGCCAACGCATAAGAACCGTCTCATGTCTCGCCTCCGCGCTGCTGCTTGCAAGCTGCGGCGGAAACCCTCGCGTCGTCGCGCCGCCAACAAACGCGCCGCTTCCCGTAGCTGGCGCTTCAAGCCCCATCGACGAGTCGCGGATGGTCGCGCTCCATGGCAATGTGTATCCCTTGGCTCGTAAGGAGTTCGATCAGGGAGTCGTCGATCCCGCCACGCGCCTCGACCGCATGCTGCTCCTGCTCAACTCCTCGCCAGCCCAACAGGCGGACCTCGACGATCTCGTAGCCGCGCAGCAGGATCCACATTCGCCGCTTTATCACCAGTGGCTCACGCCCGCCGAATTCGGCGCTCGATTCGGCGCGAGCGACGCCGACCTCGCGCAGGTGTCTGCCTGGCTCGCGTCGCACGAACTTGCGATCGAGGAGATTCCGGCCGGACGACGGCTCGTCGTCTTCTCCGGTTCAGCCGCACAAGTTTCCGCCACGTTTCGCACTGGCCTGCACATCTACCGAGTCGACGGAATCCTGCACCTTGCCAACGCTTCGGACCCGCAGATTCCTGTAGCGCTCTCCGGCCTTGTTGCCGGCGTGGTTTCGCTCCATGACTTCCGCCGCACATCGGAGATGCGCACGCGGACACCGCTCGCCGCGCAGCCTGATTACTCAGCCGGCGCAACGCATTACCTCTTCCCGGCTGACTTCGCCACCATCTACAACCTGAACCCGCTCTTCACCGCGAGAACCGACGGGACCGGCAGTTCCATCGCCATCGCCGCGCGCAGCAACATCCGGCTCAGCGACGTGGAAGCATTCCGTTCCATGGCCGGTTTGGCCCCGAATGAACCCACGGTGACTCTCGACGGCGCCGATCCGGGATTGGTCGACCACGATCAGGACGAGTCCACACTGGACGCAGAGTGGAGCGGAGCCGTTGCACCGGCAGCCTCAGTGAACCTGGTCGTCGCGGCTACAACGGCCACTACCGACGGCGTCGATCTGGCGGCTGCCTGGATCGTGAACCACGCCGCCGCGCCGGTGGTGAGCGTGAGCTACGGCAGTTGCGAGCAAGAGATGGGCGCGACAGAGCTGGCTTTCTACAACAGCCTGTGGGAGCAGGCGGCAAGCCAAGGCATGAGCGTCTTTGTTTCCTCAGGCGACGCGGGCGCTGCCGGCTGCTCGGCGCCCACCGCCAACGCCGGATCAGCGACCGCCGTCAACGGCCTCTGCTCCTCGCCTTACTCTACCTGCGTCGGTGGAACCGAGTTCAATGAAGGATCGAACGCGGCGCACTACTGGTCGGCGGCAAACTCGTCGGGCTACGGCTCGGCGCTCAGCTACATCCCCGAAGAGGTCTGGAACGAGAGCGCTTCGAACGGCGGCACAGGATTGTGGGCGTCCGGCTGAGGCGCAAGCGTGGTCTACGCGCAGCCCGCATGGCAAGCGGACGTGGACGGCGCAGCCGCAGCCAACGGCATGCGAGCAGTCCCCGACATCTCGCTCGCGGCCGCCGGCCACGATGGCTATTTCGCGGTGGAGAACGGGTCGTACTGGATTGCTTCGGGCACCTCTGCGGCCGCGCCGTCGTTTGCCGGCATCATGGCGCTGGTGGCAGAAAGTCAGCACGGCGCTCCGCAAGGCAACGCAAATCCCCTGTTGTATGCCCTGGCGAACTCAACGGGCGATCCGTTCCACCCGACGCCATCCGGCGATAACACTGTGCCAGGCGTCGCGGGTTTCACCGCCGCTGGCGCGACGTACAACCTTGCGACCGGCCTTGGATCTGTGGACGGAGCGTTGTTGGCGAACAACTGGAGCTCTCTGAGCAATCCTCCAACACTAGCGCTGACCGCCGCCGCACAATCCGTTGCGGTCCCCCAGGGCGGCTCGGCGGTTCTTGCATTTACAACCGCAACAGGAGGCTCATTCGCCGGAGCCGTCAGCTTCTCCGTCTCTGGCTTGCCGGCAGGCGTCGCGGCTGCGTGGTCCGCGAATCCACTCACGCCATCAGCAAGTGCCAGCACGAATCATGTCACGCTCACCCTAACGGCGGCGCCGAGATCAGCCATGGGTTACTTCCCGCTTGTCGCTTCGGCTGTGGGCGACGGTCTCACGTCAAAGCAGGCCCTGACTCTGCTGGTTCAGCCCCACTCGATCGCTTGCTCGCGCTTCGGTTTGTTGCCCACGAGATGCGCGCCGCTGCCGCGCACGCCAATTCCGCTGGCCGATCAGCCGCACAATTTCAACTCAGTGCGCTCCCGCTAACGAGAGCGCCTATGCAAACAATCCGAACGCCTGTTCGATTCGTGCGGGCAATGCTGCGGGGGCGTCAGGAAGCTTTTCGGTGATCTCAAGCACAGTTGCCGGCTGCGACGCCAGCGCTTTAATCCCCTTAACCGTTACCGGCCAGTCGATCGTGCCACCGCCGGGCCACAGGTGCTCGTCCTTGAAGCCGCGATTGTCGTGCACATGAACGGATGCGATGCGCTCGCCCAGAGTGGCGATCGCCGCGGCGGTTCCAACAGTGATGTGCGCATGGCCAAGATCGATGCACACGCCGACGTTTGCCAGGTGGCCCATTTCGAGAATCAGAACCAGGTGTTCGGGAGTCGTGGCCTCGCTCAGCAGATTCTCCACCAGCAGTCGCACACCAAGTGGCCGGGCAAACGCGCCCAAATGCTCAAGAGCGGTGAGCGCAAGCTCAATGGTGCGTTGCGACCAGGCGTCGTCCCGCTCGCCGAGATGGACCACTAGATTGCGAAGCGGGATGTGCTCGGCCGTTTCCAGGGCACGCTTGATCTCATCCATGGCGTCGATGCGCCGCGCCTTGTCAGGGTGGAGTACATTCACGCCAAGACCGCCGGAGCGGCCCATTTCGCGGTCTGCATACAACGGGGCGTGCATGGAGAACGGTTGCAGCGCGTTCCCTCGGAACCACTCGGCGAGCTCCGCCACATCCTCGCGGCTGGTGTAGTCGAAGTGCTGGCGCGCGGCGAAGATCTCCACTGCCTGCGCACCGGAGCGATCCGCCAGTTCAAGCAGACCCGGATGCAGGCGATGGTTCAGGAACAGATGAGTCGAAAGAACGCGCAGCATCTTCGAGAAGCCCCTTGCGCCAGACGAATGAACGATGCAGACCAGGCGCTAGGATCATTCTCGCACCCTGACAGGGATTTCCCGCATAGGATCTGTTGCGACAGATGATGCGGGACGCAGACGCTCGTTGCGCGGCGTCGATCTCTCGTTGGCGCGCCAATGCCTTTTTTGGCTGCGGGAGTTGTCCGGCGCGGACGGTCTATCATCGATTCGGAGATGCCGCGATCGAGTGGTCCGGGAGTTTGAACCTTTGGACGGTGTGTTCTGGATCGAAGGAAGTCCGCCTGCTGGCCTCGCCGTTGTGCTGTGCCCGCGCGGCGACGATTCGCTCGGCGACGAGCTGCTGCGGTACAAGCAGAGCGGAGTTGAAGTTCTCGTTTCGCTTCTTGAGCCGAACGAGGCCATTTGGCTTGGGTTGGGGCAGGAGGGTCCGCTCGCCGAAGCAGCGGGCATGCGCTTTCTTTCTTACCCGATTCTGGACGTCCACGTGCCCGCCAACGTTGCCTCATTCCGCGCCCTCGTAGCGGGCCTGGCCGATCGTCTTCGCGCCGGAGAGCGCATCGGCGTTCACTGCCGGGGAAGCATTGGCAGGTCGACCGTTACAGCTGCCTGCACGCTCATGCACTTCGGCTGGAACGCGAAGCAAGCCCTCGGAGCGATCGAGGTCGCGCGCGGCTGCGCGGTGCCCGATACGGAAGAGCAGTTGCGCTGGATTTTGAGTTACAAGGCGCTGCCGTGACTGCGCCAAAGCCGATCCCCAATCCGATCTCCAACCCGATCCCCAACCCGATCCCCAACCCGATTGTCGATCTGTGCTTTCCGCATCTTTGGCAGGCCGAAATCCTCGCAGCGCGACCGTTGATTCTGCCTCCGCGCCACTTCATCTATCCACAAGCCGCGGAGGAAGTCGAACGCGGCGCGCTCGAAGTGCTGATCCGGCCCAGCGCCCCCGAAGCGCAGCCTGTCGACTCTGGGCTGCTGAAGGCTGAAGCCTTTCTGGCCACTTGTGCGCTCGGCTTCCGCGATGCGGCGGCGCCAACCGGGCTATGGTCCACTCCAAAACCAGAAGAAATCTGTGCCGTCGCAGGAGGCTACGCGTACCTCATTGACACTACTTCGCCGGAGATCTTCACGATGATTCCCTACCGGCCGGTGTTGGAAATTCGGCCGGTGGTGCAGATGGATCTGTTGCTCTTCGTTGGCCATCATTCGATTCTTGCGTGGGGCCGCGACGGCAAGGCGTGGGAGTCGGCAAAGCTCTCGGATGAGGGCATCACAATCGCCGGAGTAGCCGGCGGCGTTTTGCGCGGAACGGTTTGGGAGATGAAGAGTAACCGCGAGAGCGCATTCGATCTCGACTTGCGGAACGGGACGCGTTTGCCGGGCACGTGATCCGGATGATCGCGGCGAAGAGTGCGGGAACCATCGCGCCGCTTGTTGCGTAATCACCCTCATTCAGGTACGGAGCGCGAGCAGCCACCTATGATCGTTGTCTAAGGAAGCCATGACAATACAGAACCTTTTCGCGGACCTGTTCTGGGTGTGGGTTGGGTCCGAGATTCTGCTTCAACTGGTCACGCGCACCAGCCGGAGCGCCGGCCAGATCAAAGATCGCGGGTCTCTGCTGCTTCTGTTTCCAGTGGTGTTCGCCTCGTCCTGGTGGGCCATGTGGTACGGCGACGTGCATCCGCACACCATGCTCGGCGGGGCGCACTGGCTTAGGACGGCAGGGCTAGTGTTACTTATTCTAGGTCTGGCCATTCGCTGGACGGCGATTCTCACTCTTGGAGCCACGTTCAGCACCAATGTTGCGATTCATGCCGCGCAAACCCTACGCACCACGGGTCCTTACCGATGGGTGCGCCATCCTTCCTACACAGGCATGCTTGTAATCTTCACCGCAATCGGCCTTTACGAGCGCAACTGGATAAGTCTGGCGGTTGTGCTCATCCTTCCCACTGCGGCGCTGCTCTATCGCATCCATGTGGAGGAAATGGCGCTGACGGAAGCATTCGGCCCGCAATATCTTGAATACAGCAGGACGACCAAGAGGCTCTTTCCCGGCATCTACTGAAGTGGTGTGAGACTGGAAGGCCAGGATTGCGGATCGCCTTTGCTCCGAGCCCGCAGCGGGCCGATCAGGTTGAAGCCCTCCGGCACACGATCCAAAAAATGCCATCCAGAGATCTGAAACCTAGACTTACCTCCGCGCCACAGCGACGCGCGGCTGGATCGTTCCGTACGCCGCATAAATGCCCTCGAACACCGAGTCCCAACTTGCGGCCAGCGCATAGGCGCGAGCAGCCCGTCGCATTTGCTCAAGGCGAGCGGGATCGCCAAGCAGCCCAGCGATTGCTTCGGTGAATTGATCGTCGGGCACGATGCGGCCGGTCCCGCCATCGCGGACAATCGTGCGCGGCCCACCATCGGGAGTGACGATCGCCGGCACGCCGCTGGCCAGCGCCTCAAGCACAACGTTGCCAAACGTGTCGGTATGCGATGGGAAGACGAACAGGTCCATGTTGGCGTAAGCGGTCGCAAGCGCTTCTCCGCGCAACACGCCCGTGAACTCCGCCTGCGGCAGCCGGTCGCGCAGCCAGGCCTCGTCGCCGCCGTGGCCGACGATGAGGAAGCGGAAGTTCGTTACGCCCGTGCGATCAAGCTCCTCCTGGATCTGCACCAGCAGGCCAACGTTCTTCTCGATGGAGAGCCGGCCCACGAATCCGAGAATGCGCTCGCGGTCGTCGCCTTTGCGCATGCGCTTGGCGGGATGAAAAAGTTCCGCGTCCACGCCCCGCGGCATCAGATGGCAGGGCCGGCCGGTGTTGCGCTCGAGCAGCGCGCAAAGTTCGGGATTCGGCGCGAACAGCACTCGCGCCATGGAGTAGAACCGGGCCGCCGTTGCCATTGCCAGGTTCTCGATCGCATGGCCCGTGGCAGTCGATTGGTGTTTCGGCAAGAGGCGCAGAAACCACTCTGCCCGTCGCGCCGCGTATTCGTGAACGTTGGTGTGCCAGCTCGCTGCAAGCGGCAGGTGCAGGTGGTGCGCCAGGCCCGCGCCCAGGATGCCTATCTCACTGGGCCCGGTGATATGGATCAGGTCCGGCTGGAAACGTTGGAGCACTTCGCCGATCAGCGGAATGTGGCGGAAGAACGCCGGATCAAGGCGCAAATCCTTTTCGAGAACGAAGGAAAGAAAGCCGCGCGGCAGTTCCAATGTCCAAACGTTGCCCTCTTCCATCACCGCCCGGGCGCGGTCACCGGCACGCACGCAAAGGAAGGGTAGATCGCGCCGCCGAGCGAAACCCTCAAAATGGCGACTTGTATGGGCGACTCCGTTCACTTCGTGGAACGAGTCGGGAAAATATGCGACGCGGGGAACTGGGGCGGTCATATCGACAGCGAGACTGGCTACGCTGGCAAGGGCTGTCACGCAAACTCCGCTAACACCGCTGACTCCAATGTCTTATTCAGAACTCGTGCTCGCCCAGCGCAAGACGCAATTGATTTGAGTCGCTCCAGGCCAGGCGCAGCCCGCCGGCTACCAGCCCCTGACCCATGAGCTGGACCAGTGCAAGCCCTGCGCTGATCAGGCGCGGCGCCGACCCATTTGGCCAAAGCTCGCTCAGCGGCCTCACAATGCCAGTCGCGTCGGGATGAAAGACGCGGTCATCCCATGAACGCGAGCCCTGCGGAAACTCTGGATAGTGACGGATCGCATCGATGGTCGATTGCAGAATCCGGTGCTTCCACGGCTCGGCGTATTGCGGAAGAAAGAGCACGTTGCTTCTCCGCTCTCGCCGCACCTCGTGCACGAACTCGGTAAAGCTGGTGGCATTGGTCAAGTTTACGTTGGCGTTTGGCTCCACGCCGTGACGGTCACCGCCAGAGATGAGCAGCATATTCCACTTCTCGGCCAGGCGCCTCACCGCCCGATTCTCATCCCAGTTACGCAGGCCGTTCACCTCCAGGGCGTGGAGAAATGCGCCATTCTTCTGCAGGAATTCGTTTACCAGGAATTGATGCTTCTCCTTGCCAATCAGATACAGGTCCCACAAGGGATGGTTGAAGATGACCAGCACGTTCGCTTCGCGATGAAGAGCAGCCAGAATCTCTGTCAGGCGCGCATCGCTCGGATGGGCGGTGAACTCCTCCAGAGTCGCCATCCACTCCGCCGCGCGAGCGCTGGGCAGGTTGTGAACGCCAAGGTGGAACGCCTGCGCGCCGCCATAGGGCGCGCTCCACTCCAGCGACACCGGAATTTGCCGCGCGCTGGGCACCGTGCGCAGAAGCATCGGCGCCTTGATCGTGTCATGGTCGGTAATCGAGACCATTGGCGCCAAGCCGAGCTTTTCGATCTGCCTCATCTCCAGATCGAACGCCAGCTTTGGCGTCATGGGCGGCGTCCAGTAGCTGGCTGCATAGTCGATGTGGACGCCGTGTATCTGCTCGGCGCGCCGCTCCAATCGCGACAGCAGCGGACGCATCACCGGAAACTGATTGCCAAAGTTGGCCAGGAAATCCAGGGTCTCGCGCGATTGGTTGGTGTGGCTGTGCAACGAAACACCTGTCCGAAAGCCCTTGGGGGCATCCCTGTCGCGCCATAGATACGAGACCGATGAACTTGGCATGTCCACTCCTCGGTTTTTCACATTTCCACAGCCAGTATCCGTCCCCACCGATGAATCCCCCGTTAAGAGCGCGCGAAATACCCTTCAATTTTGACTGCGACGGAATCAAACGAGTTACCAAAATACCGAAAATACGCAGCAAAACGCTTGCAAATCCCCAATAACTGAATTCTATGACCTCAGCGGCGGAGCCGCCTGCGATTCCCGTTCCTCGGCCTCTAAGGCACTTAAGATTCCAGATGGGTTAAGCCTTCGAAGGAATCGCGTGAATTCTCGGTGAAACGTACCACTGAAATGCATCGTCTTTTGCGATTCCGGAGCTGCGCTACTTTCGGGTCTTGGCGAACTCAGGGCTCAAGAAATCGTCCATGTTCCATCCAGCCATCAGATCTTCGTCCAGCATCGGCTTCTTGTTCTCAGCGTGCCCTGCCGAGGCCGCTTCGGCGGCGAGGTAGTTCTCCGTCAGGCCCTGACGCAGCAACTCGAAGGCTTGTTCGGGTGAATCTGCAAACTGGAACAGATCGAGATCCTTCGGCGAGATCGCGCCCGTATCCACCAGCACCTCGAGATTGAATACCTTCTTCCAGTACTCCGGTCCGTAGATGACCACCGTGATCTTTTTGGTCATCTTCTGGGTCTGGGCGAGAGTCAGAATCTCGAACATCTCGTCCAGCGTGCCGAAGCCTCCGGGAAAAACCACCAGGGCCTTCGCCAGGTAAGCGAACCAAAGCTTGCGCATGAAGAAGTAGTGGAATTCGAAGTTGAGCGACGGCGTGATGTAGGGGTTCGGTCTCTGTTCGAAGGGCAGCATAATGTTCATGCCGATGGTCTTGCCCCCGGCCTCATGCGCGCCGCGATTGGCCGCCTCCATGATTCCCGGACCGCCGCCCGAAGTGACCACAAAGCGGTGCTTTCGCGAAGGGATGGTTTTGGCCCATTGTGTCAGCAGTTGAGCCAATCGCCGCGCATCTTCGTAGTAGCGGGCCATCTCCACTGCGGCGACTGCGCGCTTGCGCTGCAACTCCGTGGCATTTCCTGTCGCGATGTCCTTGGCCTTGGCGGGCTGCTCTTCGCTGGGAGCCGCTTGCGTGGAGCCAGTGTTATCCAAAAGCTCCAGCGCATGATCGGCCTCATCGCGCCCACGAAAGCGCGCGGAGCCGAAGAAGACCACCGTGTCCTGGATCTGCTCGCGGCGGAACCGTGCCAGCGGCTCGAGAAACTCCGACACAATCCGGATGAGACGCCCGTCGGCGCTGTTCAGGAATCCGGAGTTCTCATAGGCCAGCGGCGCACGCTTCAGCGGTGGCGGCGCTCCGTTTCCGGGAATCACGGCCCGGGGAGACGCTTCAGAAGCTGCGCTTTGGGGAACTCCACCAGAATTCTTCAGATTCTCCACTATACCGACTTTCTGATCCCTGTCTTTCATATCTCAACCGTCCCGGCGGCGAATGGCGTCTTGAAACGCAATCCATAAGTTCAAGAGACCGAGGCCGGAAACGATACCGCGCACTGCACCAAGCCTGGCAAAGTCAGCCAGCGCCGTGGACTGCAGGAAGATCGGATTCTGGTCCCAGAAGTTGTGCGACCATGGCGCGTAGCAGATGGCCAATCCGATGTACATGCGCAGCATGACGCGCAGGAACAATTCGACGCGCTCGAGCCACCGTGGAACCCGATGCTGCGGGTGCGCTGCGCCTTGGGTCTCGGGCGCCAATGCCGGTGCAGGATCCGATGCCGCCGCGGCCAGTGGAGCCGGACTCACAGTGAGCGTAGATGAGGTCGATTCCGGCTGCTGCATTCGTATGCTTCTGTCCGTCGTCCCCGATGCCCTTTGATCGCAATCACCTGCACTCATCTCGATCGGTTGGCGTCGCGCGCGCCTGACAAGCCCGGCGTAGGGACACCGTATTGAAACGGTAACACAGCGCAGCCCGCCACGCAGGCGCTTCCGCGCGTCGTTGCTCCATCGCGCCGCCGCGGATCACCGCAATCGGCGTTCTTAGAAGCGGTAGTAGATTCCCGCCATTGGCTCGTAAATCTGGGTATATTTGGTGGTCGAGGTATAGATGTCGGAGAGATTCGGCGCTTTGGTCATGTTGCCACGCACTTGAACGCGAAAACCGAAGTGCGGAACAAAGGTCCAATCCGCGCCGCCGCCATAGATAAAGTCCGGTCTCACGACAGTGTTCACTGAGTATGGGCTCGATCCGGGCACGGTGATCATCAAGCCGATGCCGCCCAGCGCAAACGGCCTCAGGTTTCCGATCTTCTTCGAAAATACCCAGTTCACGCCGAATTGCGTCGCCTTGCCTGAAACCTTCAGCGGTTGGCAAGTGGGAGGCGTTCCGGTGGGTCCGGTCGGATAGCAGTTGTTTGAAAGAGTGGCATTGGGGTTGATATAAGACTCGTTCGCCGGATTAAAGGAAACCTCAAACTCGTATCCAATAATTGGATTCCTGATATGGCGCAACTCAAAAAGGCCGCCTTCGGAGTCTGTAGGCGTCTGCTTGGTGCCGGAGCCGCTGCTGCTGCTGGTAATCGTCCGGTAGCCGCTTAACGCCACGTCGGTCTGCGCTTGGGCCGATGCGCCACACAGTGCAGCTGCTACGACCACCACGAACGCGCCTTGCATCCAAATCTTCATCCGAATTTGAGCCTCCTGAGTTGATTGTCTCGTGTTGTACCGTTTACCGTGAACCCGCCCTCTGCTATCTTCAACGCATTTGGACGCTTAGACAAGTCGAATGGATAGTTCGCCACACCATGCTGCCCCTTACCACGTACGAAATCTGAGCCGGGTAGCTCACCCAACCGCGGGCAGGCCCGCAAGCGCCATGGCGATTTCCTCTGCCGGGTACTCGTAATTCTCCAGTTTACCTGCCTGATAGTCGATATAGGATTGCATGTCGAAGTGGCCGTGCCCGCTCAAATTGAAGAGAATCGTGCGAGGCTTGCCCTCGGCCTTCGCTTCAAGAGCCTGGCGAATGGCTTCGGCAATCGCGTGGTTTGCCTCGGGCGCGGGCACAATCCCTTCGGCCCGCGCAAACTGGATGCCCGCCGCGAACGCATCCAACTGCTGCACCGTGGTGGCCTCGGCCAGTCCGAGGTCGATCACGTGCGAGACCAGTGGCGCCATTCCGTGATAGCGCAGCCCTCCCGCGTGGATCCCCGGAGGCATGAACGTACTGCCCAGCGTGTACATCTTCACCAGCGGCGTCAAATGTCCCGTATCGCCAAAGTCGTACGTGAATTTTCCTTTGGTCAGGCTGGGGCAGGCGGCAGGCTCCACGGCTACGATGCGCGCGCCGCACTTCCCCTTTAGCTTCTTTCCTAGGAAGGGCATCACGAGACCCGCAAAATTCGATCCGCCGCCCGTGCAGCCAATGATCACGTCGGGTTCGTCGCCGGCCATCGCAATTTGCTCAATCGCTTCCTGGCCGATCACAGTCTGGTGCAGCAGCACGTGATTCAAAACGCTGCCCAGCGCGTACTTGGTCTGCGGGTCTTTCGCGGCAACCTCCACCGCTTCAGAGATCGCAATGCCTAGCGAGCCATTCGAATGGGGATGCTCAGCGAGGATCGCTCGGCCTGACTCGGTCTCCGTGCTGGGACTGGCGACGACCGAGGCGCCGAAGGCTTCAATGAGTGCACGGCGATAGGGCTTCTGGTCGTAGCTCACGCGCACCATGAAGACTTTGCAGTTCAACCCGAGGAATGCGCAGGCCATCGACAGCGCTGAACCCCACTGTCCGGCTCCCGTCTCAGTGGACAGATTCTGAACGCCCTCGCGCTTGTTGTAGTACGCCTGCGGTACAGCGGTGTTCAGCTTGTGCGAGCCGGCTGGGCTCACGCCTTCGTACTTGTAGTAAATTCGTGCCGGCGTATCCAGCGCCTTTTCCAGCCGCCGCGCCCTCATCAGCGGCGAAGGCCGCCATTGCGCATAAATCTGCCTCACTTCTCCGGGAATTTCAATCTCGCGCTCGCTGCTCACTTCCTGCAGGATCAGACCCATCGGAAACAGCGGGGCAAGATCGTCGGGGCCAATTGGCTTCAGTGTCCCCGGATGAAGCGGTGGCGCCAGCGGCTTGGGCAAATCGGGAAGGATGTTGTACCAGGATTGCGGAATGTGGCTTTGCGGCAGGTTGTACTGGATGGTCTCCATGCGGAACATTCTACAAGGCGCGCTTGGAGGCAATCGTGCTCGATCTCACGGCTGTCAACGCTGGCTGAGCTCGCCCGCCGCCACTCTGCGGTTGAACTCGGCCGACTTGCTCCGCGGCACGCTGAGCGACTGCCAGTGGTCACAGGCAAAATGTTTCGCCAGCAGCACAATCTGGCCCACGTGATGGGGATAGTGCGCCAGTTGGCGATTGATCGCCTGCATCACGCTGTGCGCTTCGCCACGAATGGTCACTGTGAGCCCAAGATCGGCCTCGGTTAGTGGTTCGATAGCCGAGAAGACTCGGCTCCATCCGTCTTCCCACATCGCCATCAGGTCTTCGCGTGTCGCCGGCGGATCGATGAACTCGCTGTCGCGGTCGCGGTCAGGCTTCTCGCCATCCGTCGTCAGAAAGTCCGTCCATCGCGAGCGCATGTTGCCCGCCATATGTTTCACAATGACGGCGATCGAGTTGGCCTCCTTGTCGATCGTGGCGAAGAGCTGCTCATCTGTCACCTGCTCAATGGCGCGCTCGGCCAGGCGCTTGTAATAGCGGAGGAGCGAAAGCACGTCTTCGATGTACGAGGTTGTGAATTCGAGCGCCATGGGAAAAGTTTATTCGAAGACCGCGTGGCAACGCCCCGCTCACGGCTCATCGTTGTAAATGTGCACCTCGAGCGGCCCGCCCTCCACCATCCGCGCGCGGAACATCCCCGGCGTATTGAAGCTCCACGCAAGGTGACCGTCGGGAGCAATGGCGATCACGCCGCCGTCGCCGTGAATGGGCGCGAGTCGCTTGTGGATGACCTCGTCGGCGGCCTGTTGCAACGTGAAGCCCTTGTACTGGACCAGGGCACAGATCTCGCGCGCGACGGTGTAACGAATAAAGTATTCGCCCACTCCGGTGCCCGACACCGCGCACGATTGATTCGACGCGTACGTTCCAGCGCCGATCAGCGGCGTGTCGCCCACGCGGCCCGGCATCTTGCCCTGCAAGCCGCCCGTTGAAGTTCCGGCGGCGATGCTGCCACTGCGGTCGAGCGCCACCACGCCAACCGTGCCGTAGCGGTGCGTGTCCGCCGCTTCTTCCAGTTGCGTCACGGGTACGGCTCGCTCCGGCAGCGGCGCGCCTTCCGGACGCGGCGGAATCGGCTTGCCCTCCTTTTGCAGTTGCTTGATCAGGGACTGCCAGCGGCTCTCCGTGAAAAAGTAGGCTGCGCCTTCCTGCTCCATGCCGGCATCGAGCGAAAACGCATCGGCGCCGGGGCCGACGAGTAGAACGTACGGCGTTTTCTCCACCACCGCCCGCGCCAGAGTAATCGGATAGCGCGTGCGGGTCACGTCGGCCACCGCTCCGGCGCGCAGAGTTGCGCCATCCATGATGGCCGCGTCGAGCTCCGTCTTTCCTGCCGCGGTAAAGACCGCTCCGCGCGCTGCGTTGAAGTGCGGATCGTCCTCCATCGCGCGAATGGCTGCCTCAACCGCATCGAGCGCCGAGCCTCCGTGATCGAGCACCGCGGCTCCGGCCTTCACTGCCTCACTCAACGCTTCGCGATAGGCCTTATCGCGCTCCGGGCCCAATTCCGCGCGGTCAATGTCGCCCGCGCCGCCGTGCACGACGATGGCCCAGTGCCGGGCCTGGGTCTGCTGCGCCATTGCCAATGCTCCCGTCAGGCCGGCCCACGCGCCAGCCATGCAGATGATCTTCCTGAGCTTCGCTTGCACGCGCCAATCCCCCGTCGCCTCTCATAGTAAGCCGTTCCGGCCAGCGGCCTCATCCGCTCTCCACCGAATTCGATGGAGCCCAATCAGGAATGTTCAGCCGGCAGGTGCTTCATCCATTCCCTCGTTCCCGCGTAACGGCACGATTCGGACGCAACCTTCGTCGCCTCCGCCAGCGATTCGATGAATCCGCGCCCGGTGGACGCGAAAAAACAATAGGCGCCGTGAAAAATGTCTCCGGAGCCCATCGTGTCGACTACTTCGACTTGCGGGACGCCGATGGTCCCGGAGGATTGGCCCGAGACGAACTGAACCGGATCCGCCCCGTTTGTAATCGCGATGTTCGCCACTCCGCGATCTTTCAGGAATTGAATCACTTCGTCTCTCGACGCACAGCCGGGCGGCAGGAAATCGGCAGAACAGATGGCTGTGTGAACGCTTTTGATAAGCTCTTCCGTGCCCTCCTTCCAGCTTCCCCCATCGAGCACGACCGGCGTTCCCATGGTGTGCGCTGCTGAAGCCCACGCCTGGCAGGCCTGCGTGAAGTGGCCGTCGACCAGAACAGCGCGCGCCTCCCTGCAGAGACTTGCGTCCACCTTCGCTACTGGAAACGTCACGCGCGTCGCGTTGGCTGAAACCACGTTTCGATTGCCATGGCGGTCGACGGTGACCGACGACAAAACCGGAATTCCCTCAAACCCGGGGCTCAAATCGACAAGTTGAACCTTGTGCTTTTCCAGTTCCTCGTGGACCACTGCCGCCAGAGCGTTTCGCCCGACCGCCGTCGCCAGCGTCGCCTTGCCGCCCAGGTGCGCGAACGCAATCGCTGCATTCGTGGCTGGCCCGCCCACGAGGACCTCCTGGCTCCGCGCCTCGGTCTTCGTATTCGCCGCGGGAAACTCGTCAACGCCATAAACAATGTCAATCGTCGACAGTCCGACAAAGATGCTGCTCGCCATAGCTCAGCTGCTCCACACAAACATCGCTAGACGTAATCTTAGATTCTTTGGTCGCGCATTTGGCTGGCCGGCCCACTGCCTCGCGCATTCCGCTCTTGGCGATCGCACGTCCGGCGGTGGACAATGCTTGGGTTCCTCCAATTGCGTCCCGCGGTGTGCGTTGCTCTGTCCGATGGAATCCCTCAGCCACGCGGGTCCCGGCGAGGAAGGCCCGAAAAGGGAGATTTAATGCATTCAATCTGGTTTGGCGAGTTTATGGGCACAATGGTTTTGCTGCTGTTCGGCAACGGCGTCAATGCCGGTGTTCTGCTGCGCAAGTCCTACGCTGCAGACTCAGGCTGGATCGTGATCACCACCGGGTGGGCTCTGGGCGTGCTGTGCGGCGTGATGGTGGCGCAGGCCTTCGGCAGTCCGAACGCGAATCTGAATCCCGCCATCACCCTTGCCGGCGCTGTTGTCACTGGAGACTACGCGCAGCTCCCCGTCTACTGGTCCGCCCAACTCCTGGGCGCGATGGCCGGCGCAGCATTGGTGGCCCTCCACTATGCGCCGCACTGGCGTCTCACTCCCGATCCTGCCGCAAAGCTCGTTGTCTTCTGCACCAATGCCGCGGTGCGCAGTCCATTGGCGAATGTCTTCAGCGAGATGTTGGGCACTGCAGTGCTTGTCGTGATTGCGGCGGCCATCTTTTCGCACGGCGTCGCGATGAACGGACCCGCGGCAGGATTGGGTCCATGGCTCGTCGGCAGTTTGGTGTGGGGCATCGGGCTTTCGCTCGGCGGCACCACCGGCTACGCCATCAACCCCGCGCGCGATCTGGGGCCGCGCATCATCCATGCGATTCTGCCCATCCCCGGCAAGGGCGGATCGAATTGGAGCTACGCGCCCATTCCCATCGTCGGCGACCTCGTCGGCGGGGTGCTTGCGGGCCTGCTGCTGCGCTTCGCGCATTTGTGAGTTTCCGCGCGTCTCCTTGTAGTTTGTCCCGGCTTTTCCACAACGGGCCCGAAATTGTCCGCGCTCGGCACTCCGTCTGAACCGGCGCAATCACTCCAGGCACGACGCAACGACGGCCAGCGCAGCGATGGCCGCCGTCTCGGCGCGCACAATGCGCGGGCCGAGTGATGCTGCGCGCCAGCCGTTGGCGTCGAAGAGAGCTTCTTCCGCGGGAGCCCATCCGCCCTCCGGACCGATCGCAATCTCGAGAGTGGGCATTTCCTCTTTGGCCGCATCCATGGCTTCCACAACCGCGTAGCGCAGCGTGGTTGTGCGTTCCTGCTCGGCGAGCACGATGCGCGTCGCTGTGGACGCGGCCCGCAAGCGCGCTGCCAGGTCGACAGGCTCGTGAATCAGCGGCTCATCGGAGCGGCGAGCCTGTTGCGACGCTTCGCGCGCGATGCGCCGCCAGCGCTCCGCGCGCTTCTCTGCCGCCTGGGCAAGATGCTTCTCCGTTCTTCGCGCAATCACCGGCGCAATCGCTGCAACACCGAGTTCGGTCGCCTTTTCGATGGCCCATTCCATCCGATCGAACTTGTAAACGGCCATCACCAAAGTAACGGGCAGTGCGGGGTCCGCCAGGAGTTCTCCGGCGAGATTGAAGCGAACTTCGCTCTCTTCTCCCGCCAGCGTGACTGCTGCAACCTCCGCATGGAACACGTGGCCGCCCGCCACAACATCCGCCTCCATGCCCGGTTGCGCGCGCAGCACGCGCACTAAATGTTCGGCTTGCGCGCCCACGATCGTGGCAGTTGCTTCATCCCAATGCTCGGCAATCCAGCGGCGGCGCGTCATCGTGCAGACCCTCTCTTCCTCTAAAGTGTACGGCGTTGCGCGTCTCCGCAGCGGACTCTTGAATTCCGTCGAACAGGTCCAATCACCGCGTCCAGAGCAGGTTTCAGCGATTTCATCGTGCGGCGCTCGGCCTTTCGCGGTGCGCGGATTTTTTCTCCGCCAAAAACACTAAGGGGAACGCTTTTGAGCGTCCCCCTAGAGTGTTGCCTTTTGGTTTGTTCAGACCGTTACTTTTTCTTCGCGGCCTTCTTGGCTGTCTTCTTTGCTTTCTTCGCTGGTTTCTTGGCTGCTTTCTTGGTTGCCATTTGCCTATTCTCCCTTTTCGATGGGTTGCATCGATTCTGCAATTAGAAACTGCAGTTGAAAAAGGTATAGATTCATGAGACATCGATGTCAAGAAAAAAACGACGTCCAAGTGAAAAAAAGATCAACACCGATTCCGTCGCGAATCGAGGTTCAAAGAGAATCCATAGCCGGAATTTGAAGCGCGAATGGAAATTTGTGCGCGATCGCATCGCACTCGATGAACGCGCGCATGAAGCGAGAAGCGCGATGCACGACGCAATTCGACGCTGTGCTCAACACTCGATCACATTCAGCGCAAGCCCCGCGAGGCTCGTCTCCTTGTAGCGCGATTGCATTTCGAGGCCCGTTAGATACATGGTGCGGATCACCTGGTCGAGAGAGACCTTGTGGCCTTCAGGTTCGTTGAGAGCCAGGCGCGACGCCTGCACGGCCTTCGCGGCGCCCACTGCGTTGCGCTCGATGCAGGGAATCTGCACCAGCCCTCCGATGGGGTCGCACGTCATGCCCAGATTGTGCTCCATCGCGATTTCAGCAGCGTGCTCAATCTGGCCGTCGTTGCCGCCTAGCGCCGAAGTCAGTCCCGCGGCCGCCATCGAGCACGCGACGCCCACTTCTCCCTGGCAGCCGACCTCTGCGCCGCTGATCGATGCGTTCTCCTTGTAAAGCACGCCAATCGCCGCGGAAGTGAGAAAGAAGCGAAAGATGCCTTCGTCGTCCGACGCGGGAATAAAGCGCCGATAGTAAAGCGCAACCGCGGGAACCACCCCCGCTGATCCATTGGTTGGCGCGGTCACCACGCGGCCGCCCGCTGCATTCTCTTCGTTCACCGCCATGGCATAGACCGTAATCCAGTCGAGCGGGGCCAGAGGATCGCCTGGCTGTCCGGCTGCGTCGCGCGCACGCAGCCGCTCAGCCAAACGTCGTGCGCGCCGGCGAACTTTCAGGCCGCCGGGCAAAATGCCCTCCGCAACCATGCCGCGCTCAACGCACGCCTGCATGGTTCGCCAAATCGTCTCAATGCCGGAACGGACCCGTCCCGCGATTGCTTCCGCGAATGCGTTGGGGTCAGCGGCGCGCAGCCGCTCGCACTCGTTGGCCAGCATCACGCGGTCGATCGAGAGCGAGTGCGCCCTCGCCGTTTCAAGCAGTTCCGCCGCGCTATGAAACGGGTAGGGGAGGCGAACTTCCAATTCAGCCGCCGCCTTCTCGTCGATTCCGTCCTTAACGATGAATCCACCGCCAACTGAAAAGAATGTGCGCTCCGCGAGCACGGCGCCGCCGCCATCGAAGGCGGCGAAACGCACACCGTTCGGATGCCGCATGCGCGCTTCGGGAGGAAACATCTGGTCCCGGTGAAAGACCAAGTCGCGGGGCTCATCGAATTCGATCCATCGCTTCCCCGCAAGCTCGATTCGCCTGGAGGCGCGAATTGCTTCGACTGTGGTTTCAATCGAAGCGGGATCGATTGCAGCGGGTTCATTTCCCGCAAGGCCAAGGAGAACGGCGCGGTCGGTTCCGTGGCCCAGGCCGGTTAGTGCGAGCGAGCCATACAAGTCCGCTTGCACGCGCGCGGTTCGGTCGAGCAGCCCGGCGGATTCGAGGCTCCGCGCGAAACGGCAGGCCGCGCGCATCGGCCCCATGGTGTGTGAGCTCGATGGGCCCACGCCGATTTTGTAGAGATCGAACAGACTCGCGGTCACGCCTCAAATTGTAGCGGGAAATGAAAGATCAGGCGTTCGAAACCGGCAAGAACAAGCTGGCGGCTGAAAGCTGAGAGCTAGAAGCTTCTGCCTGCTGCCTACTCCCTAGCGATGTTTCGTGTTCTATTCCAGGAATTCTCTGACAAACTTGTTGTCGGAGTGAAGAAGCTCATCGAGAGAACCATCGAGAATGAGTCGCCCCTCCTCGAGCATTAGAAAAGTCGTATTGGGATTCGTCTCTCCTGCGGGAAGCGGAACCATACAATTCTGCTCAGAATCGAATCGGTGATTGCACAGCGTAAAGGCGTCCTGCAGGCGGTGAGTGACCAGCAAGGCCGGGGTTGCGTGCACGTCGCGCCGCTTCACAATCAACTCGATAATGGTCGTGGACGTAACCGGATCCAGGCCTCCAGTCGGCGAGTCGTACAGGATCAGCTCAGGATCGTGGATGAGTGCCCGCGCAATCGCCACGCGCCGCTTCATGCCTCCCGAAAGGCTCGCCGGATACAGGCTGAATGTCTCTTCCAGGCCGACAAAACTCAGCGCCTCGCGGACGCGGGTGTCGATCTCGCCGTCGGGCACTCGCTCCTGAATCAGTTGATAGGCAACATTGTCACGCACCGTGAGAGAGTCGAAGAGCGCGCTTTCCTGAAAAACCATGCCGGCGCGTGCGCGCAAGGGAAAGAGGCGTTCCTCCGGTAGGGTAGAGATGTCCTCACCGAAGAGGTGAAGCGTTCCCTTCCGTGGGCGAAGGAGCCCGATGATCAATTTGAGCAGCACGCTTTTGCCCACCCCGGCGGGACCGAGCAGAACTCGCGTCTCCCCGGAGGCCACAGAGAAGCTGATGTCCTCAAGCACCGGTGGGCCGTCGAAGTCCAATGAAACGCCGCGCAGCGCGACCACGGGTCCGGCTTCCTGCTCGCCCGCGGGCGGTTGCGCCGCTGAAATTGAAGTGTCGCTCATGTGGGGAAAATTGTGAGCAGTATGTGGGTGATCACAAAATCGACGGCTATAATCAGCACCGATGAGGTCACAACCGCCGAAATGGTCGAGCGGCCAACGCCCTCGGTGCCCCCGGTCGTTCTCATCCCGTAGAAGCAGCCAATAGAGCCCAGGAGGTAACCGAAGAAGAGCGGCTTCGTCAGGCCCTGAATGATGTCGGAATAGCGAAGATGCTCGTAGGCCGAGTTCAGGTACTGCGTGCCGTTTTGATGGCTGATAAGAACCGTCACCGCGGCGCCGCCTAGGATGCCGAATGCGTCGGCCACGATCGTGAGCAGCAGGAGCATGGCGATGCTGGAAAAGATGCGCGGAGTCACCAGCTTGCGCATCGGGTCCACGCCCAGGGCGCGCATCGCATCAATCTGCTCGGTCACCACCATGGAACCCAGTTCGCTGGCCATGGAGGATGCATTGCGGCCGGCCACCATAATGCCGGTGAGCACTGGGCCAAGCTCACGGATCATGGTGAGGCCGACGAATTGGCCCGTGACTGCCGTGGCGCCAAACTCTGAAAGTGTGGCTGCGGACTGCAGAGCAAGCACGCCGCCCGTAAAGAAGCCGGAGAGGATCACGATAGGCAGAGACCCGACGCCGATAATGTCGGATTGCATCAGGAAGTCGGTCCAGTAGACCGGAGGCCGGAACAGATTGAGGACAGCACGCCACGCGAACAGGGAATAATCCTGCACGGCGAGCACGATTTGTTTGGCAGTGCGGTCAATCGCGATTGTCGCCATGGGCTGCCGGTCTTTGGAACGAAAACGTTGTGCGCTTCAGTGGACAGAATAGCGCATGGAATCGATCAGTATAGAAGGCGGAGCGGCTTGTAGCCATCCGCAAGCAACTTTGACGGGCTGTACAGCACCCTGCGACACGGGAAGCACGTTGCAAGGAAGAAGAAGATGAGTCCTTCGCCTGCAACGCGCGGCTGTCGCTGGGGTGAGTCCCGGCTCGCTGGCACGCAAAGCGAGTCGTTGATCCTAAGTACCTTTTCCTTCAACAACTAGTTGGCCTGTGAAGTTTGGCGACGCTGGCTGGGACACCGGGTTCGCCGTCGAGCGCATCCAATCCTCTATCGGGAGGTGACGATGCATCTGTTCCGCATGCGGTTGATCCTTGCCCTCATCGCCAGCGTGACGTTGGTTTCGCTTGCCTCCACATATTTCGATGCTTTGGCCCGCCGCCATAGCTTGCGCGAGGATCTGGAGCGCCGCACCACCTGGATGGGCGCGACCATTGAGCCGGATGTGCGCAACGCGTTTTCGGCTGGTGACCTCTCCGCCCTCCCCGGTCTGGTCGAGCTCCTCAAAAACGGAACCGGCGCGCTTGGACTGGCAATCTACGATATTCACGGCAATCTTCTCGCCGACAGCGGTCCGCCAGACGTGATGGGTGCGCTGGGCCGGGGAGTTGTTGAGAAATCGTTGCAGCGAGGCGTTGAGGCTGGGGCATTCGGCCACGCCGGGCAATGGCAATGGCTTGAAGAGGCTTTCCCCATCCACAACGGAGCCCAGTTGCAGGGCGCCATGGCCATTGTCGTGGATGCCGGCTACATACAGTCCGAAGGGACGGACGTGTGGCTGCGAAGTTTCTGGCGCATTGGCGCGTTTGTGATTGTGATTGTGGCCATCACCCTCCTGATGGTGCGCTGGTTCCTCCTTCGGCCGATGACCCGCGTGGCAGAAGGAGTACGCCTGCTTCGAATGGGCCACTCGGAAAAATCCGCGGCGCCGGATCTGAAGGCCCTCCGCCTGTTTTCGCCCTTGGCGCGCGAGGTGGAGACAATGGCCGAAAGCCTGAAAGCCGCCCGCGCTGCCGCCGCAGCTGAGGCCCGGCTGCGCGAGGCAGGCGCGCACCTTTGGACTGCCGAGCGACTCGCGGTGCACATTCGCAACCGTGCCGGCTCCAGCAAAATCTTCGTCGTCTCCAATCGCGAGCCGTATATGCACGTCCGGCAGGGCCGCGAGATCGTCTGTGTAGTCCCGCCCAGCGGTCTGGTCACCGCCCTCGAACCGGTCCTGCGCGCCTGTGACGGCGTTTGGGTGGCCAGCGCCAGCGGCGACGCCGACGCAACCGCGGTGGACGAATTCGACCGCTTGCGTGTCCCGCCCGATGACCCGCGCTACACTCTCCGCCGGGTCTGGCTCTCCGAGGAAGAAGAGTCGCGCTACTACGAAGGCTTCTCCAACGAGGGCCTATGGCCCCTTTGTCACATCGCGCACACGCGCCCCATCTTTCGTGCCGCGGACTGGGAGTCCTATCAACTCGTGAACCAGCGCTTTGCCAACGCGCTGCTTGAAGAGATGCAGGACAGTCCTGAGCCGGTCGTCTTTGTGCAGGACTACCATCTGGCTTTGCTGCCGCGCCTCATCAAGAAGGAGCGGCCCGATGCGCGTGTCGCAATCTTCTGGCATATTCCCTGGCCCAACCCTGAAGCATTCGGAATTTGTCCCTGGCAGTCCGAGCTGCTCGACGGCCTCCTGGGCGCCGATCTCATCGGCTTCCACATTCCTCTTCACTGCCACAACTTCCTCGCCACGGTCGACCGCGCCTTCGAGGCCCGCACGGACCGCGATCGCATGACCGTCCTCCGCCATGGTCACGCCAGCGTCATTCGTTCTTACCCGGTGAGTGTGGCATTCGACGAAGCCATGCGGCCTGCCGCGACCTGGGACGCCGAATCCATGGCAGGTGAGAGCGCCGCTGCGCGTCATCGCCTGTTGAGCGAGTTCGGAGTTCGCGCTGAGCGCCTGCTCCTCGGTGTGGACCGGCTCGACTACACCAAGGGAATCGTCGAGCGGCTTGAGGCCGTTGGCCAGCTCCTCGAAGACCACCCCTGGTATCGCGAGCGCCTCACCATGGTCCAGATCGCCGCGCCCAGCCGCACGCGCATCCCCAGCTACGCAGATCTCCGCCGTCGCGTTGAGGAGACCGTCGAGCGAATCAACTCCCGTTATCAAACTATCCATTGGAGGCCCATCGTTCTTATCGATCGCCAGTGCGATCACCAGGAGGTCAATCAGTGGTACCGCGCCGCGGATGTTTGCCTCGTCACTTCGCTCCACGATGGCATGAACCTCGTTGCCAAGGAGTTCGTTGCCGCCCGCGACGACGAAGATGGAGTGCTCGTCCTGAGCAAGTTCACCGGCGCTGCCGTAGAGCTGCGCGATGCCTTGCTCATCAATCCTTACGACGTCGTCGGTGTCGCCGAGGCCATCCATGCCGGCCTGGAAATGAGCCGCGAGGAGCGCCGCGAGCGCATGGAACGGATGCGGCGCCAGGTGATGGAATACAACATTTATATGTGGGCTGCAAAGGTGCTCGGAGACCTTCGCGAGTTGCGCCTTGAGCCCTCTGAAGGGGCGGAGCCGGCACGTCTCGCGCCATCGATCGTGCGCGAAGCGGAGGTCCCGGCCGAGAAACTGGCGTGAAAGCGAGTCCCCGAAAGCGAGTTTTGATTGACGAACGACGCACGAGCGAAGCTTGACGAATTCTTTTTGGCCTTCACCGGTGCGGCCAGGCCTTCATTGTTGCTCGACTACGACGGGACGTTGGCGCCCTTCCGCGTCGACCGCTTCCAGGCGCGCCCTTGGGCCGGCGTGCGAAAGCTACTCACGTGCATCCAGAACCAGGGCCGGACCCGCATGGTCGTCGTCACCGGACGCCCCGCCGCCGAAATCCTTCCTCTGCTCAGCGTCGAACCCACGCCCGAGATCTGGGGATTGCACGGTGCCGAGCGCCTCCACGCCGACGGCCGCCGGGAGTTCGAAGAGCTCTCGCCCGCAACTCGCTCCACCCTCGAAACTCTCCCCGAAAGGCTTCGCACCGACTCAACCGGCGGGCTGATCGAAGTCAAGCCTAACGCCGTCGTCATGCATTGGCGCGGCGTTACCCCCGCCCGCGCCAAAATTATCGAGAAACAAACCCGTGCCCTTTTTGAGCCACTCGCCCAAATCGACGGCCTCAGCTTGCTCGAATTCGAAGCCGGTCTAGAGCTTCGCGCGGGCCGCGATAAGGGTGGAGCGGTCACCGCAATTCTCGAAGAGACCGCCGGCCCCAACCCGCACCCCACGGCTTATCTCGGCGATGACCTGACCGATGAATCGGCGTTTCGCGCCATCAAAGGGCACGGCCTCGGCGTGCTCGTTCGCCGCCAAATCCGCCCCACCGCCGCCGATGTCTGGCTACGCCCGCCCGAAGAACTGCACGACTTCCTCAAAAGGTGGTTCCGCGCCTGCGCACATTTACAATCGAATCTGTATGATCCGCTTCTCAACAGCCGGTGAATCCCACGGCGAGGCTCTCATTGCCCTGGTTTCCGGGATTCCTGCCGGCGTCCCCGTCGATCTCGACTTCGTAAACCGCGAGCTTTGGCGTCGCCAGCAGGGCTATGGCCGCGGCGGCCGCATGAAGATCGAGACCGACCAGGCTCACATCCTCTCCGGCGTGCGCCACGGCAAGACCATCGGTTCACCCATCGCCATTCAACTCGTCAATCGCGACTGGAAGAACTGGCAGGAGAAGCTGCCCGTCGAGACCGGCGATCCCGCCAAGCATCGCGCCGTCGCTTCGCCACGGCCCGGCCACGCCGACCTCGCCGGCGCGCTCAAATTCAACTTCCCTGACGCTCGTTACGTGCTGGAGCGCGCCTCTGCGCGCGAGTCCGCCGCTCGCGTTGCCGCCGGAGCCTTCGCCAAGTTGCTCCTCCGCAACCTGGGAATCGAAGTCGCGAGCCACGTCGTCCGGGTGGGCAGCGCCGAGCTTGACCGCGACCCGTCGTGGGACGGAATCGCCGCCCTTGCGACAAAGGAAGAGGTGGTCCTCGCCTGCGTCGATCCTGCCGCCGAAGCCCGCATGAAAGACGAAGTCGATGCAGCGTCCAACGCCGGCGACACCGTGAACGGCATTTTCGAAGTCGTAGCCCACGCGGTTCCCGCCGGCCTCGGCTCCTACGCCAACTGGGATGAGCGCCTCGACGGCCAGCTTGCCTGGGCGGTCATGAGCCTGCAGGCCGTCAAGGCAGTTGAAATCGGCCGCGGAGTGGCCGCCGCCGCGACCTTCGGCTCGCGCGTCCACGATCCCATTCACTACGCCAGCGAAAATCCGCCAGGAAAGCCCACGCGCTTTACCCGCCCGCACAACAACGCAGGCGGCATCGAGGGCGGCGTCTCCAACGGCGAAGACATCGTCGTTCGCGGCTACTTGAAGCCCATCTCCACGCTCCGCCAGCCTCTCGAATCGGTGCGTTTTGACACGCGCGAGCCCACCAGTGCAAGCTACGAGCGCAGCGACATCTGCGTCGTCCCCGCCGCCGGCGTTGCCGCTGAGGCTATGGTTGCCCTGGTTCTTGCCAATCTCGCTCGCGAAAAGTTCGGTGGCGACTCATTGACGGAGTTGAAACGCAACTTCGACGGTTACATCGAACAGATACGGAGCTATTAGCGGCGACGATGATCCTGACGATCGTGAAATATCCCGAGCCGGTCCTGGAGCAGCCCGGCGAGCCGGTCACCGAGTTCAACGCCGAGTTGCGCAAGCTGGTTGCCGACATGTTCGAGACCACCTACGCCTCGCAGGGAATCGGCCTCGCCGCGCCGCAGGTTGGCGTCTCGAAACGCATCACGGTCGTCGACCTCAGCATGGGCAAGGATCCTAAGCAGAAGCTCGTGCTCATCAATCCTGAGATTATCCTCAGCGAGGGCAGGCAGTACGAAGAAGAAGGCTGCCTCAGCTTTCCCGATATTCGCGAGAAAGTCGTCCGCGCCGCCAAGGTTCGCATCCGTGCCCAGGACGAGCGCGGCAAATGGTTCGAGATGGACGGCGAAGAACTCCTCGCGCGCGCCTTCCAGCACGAGATCGATCATCTCGACGGCATTGTGTTTCTCTTCCGAATGAGCGCGCTCAAGCGCAGCCTGAATCTGCGCAAGATTCGCAAAATGCAAAACGAGGGCACCTGGTAAACCTGCCATGACTGACGCGGCGAACGGCCTCAAGCTCGTCTTTTGCGGCACTCCGGAGTTCGCCGTTCCCACGCTCGAGGCTCTGCTCGCGGCCCACCACCAAATCGCTCTCGTCGTCTCGCAGCCTGACCGGCCGACGGGACGCGATCAGCAACTCACCGCTCCGCCCGTCAAGCATGCCGCGCTTGCCTCCGGGCTTCCAATCACGCAGCCCGAAAAAATCCGCAGCAACGTCGAGTTTCGCTCCCGGCTTGAGTCCATTGCGCCCGACGCCATTGTTGTCGTCGCCTATGGCCGCATCATTCCGCCTTGGATGCTCGCCGTGCCTCGTCTCGGATGCATCAATCTCCACGCTTCATTGCTTCCCAGGCACCGCGGCGCGGCACCCATCCAGTGGGCCATTGCCCTGGGCGACGCCTACACCGGCAATACCACGATGCTCTTGGAAGAAGGGCTCGACACCGGACCGATTCTGCTCCAGCAGACGATGGAAATCGGGCCCGCGCAAACCTCAGTCGATCTTTTTCCATTGCTTGCGCACGCCGGCGCGCCCCTTGTCGTCGAAACACTCGCCGGTTTGGCGAGCGGCACGATCCAACCTCAACCCCAGAATCACGAGACCGCGACCTTCGCGCCGCTCCTCGACCGCGAAGACGGCCGGATCGACTTTGCCAGGCGCACCGCGCACGAAATCTACAATCGCTGGCGCGGATTTCAGCCCTGGCCAGGCGCATTCACCACTCTCAGCGAGAAGAAGCTGATCGTCCATAGCATGGCCATTGCCCGGGGAAGTTACGCCGAAGGCCTGGGCTTCGCGGAGCCGGGCTGGGTTGTCGTGGAGAGCCATCGCCTTCTGGCTGCGTGCGCCGAAAACACGTGGCTCGAATTCCTAGAGATTCAGCTCGAAGGCAAGAAACGCATGACCACAGATGAGTTTCTGCGCGGAAATCCGCTCCTGGCGGACGCGCGCTTCGGTTGAGCGCCGTGTCCGCCGTCTCTCCTGCGCGCAAAGCTGCCTTCGACATTCTGTTGGCCGTCGACCGCGGCAAGGCTCACTCCGATGACCTGCTGCACTCGAAAGCCATCGACGTGCTCTCGCCTGCCGATCGCCACCTGGCCACAACTCTCGTGCTTGGCGTTCTTCGCTGGCAGATTCGTCTCGATGAGCAACTCAAGCTCCTGATCAAGAGGCCGGAAGCCAAACTCGATCCAGAGGTTTCGATCGCTCTCCGCATGGGGGCTTTCCAGCTTCAGTTCCTCGATCGCGTTCCCGCCCACGCCGCCATCGATCAAAGCGTCCAATTGACCAGGCAATCCGGCCACCGCTTCGCCTCAGGACTGGTCAACGCCGTCCTCCGCAAACTTGCTGTCCCTGGTCCGGTCGTTAGCTTTCCGGAAGAGTCCGCATCTGAGGTCGCGTTGGCCCAGGCTCACCCCGCGTGGCTCGTCGAGCGCTGGACGCGCTTGTATGGCCTGGAAGCTTCGCGCGCCATTTGCCGCCACGGCCAAGCCCAACCTTCGAGGACGGTGCGTCTCCCCCATTCCGCTGTCGAAGCTGCCGCCTTCGAAGCAGAACTGATCGAGCCTGAAATGATGGGGGCCGGCATTCAACTGGAACCCGGAGCCATCCTCACCGCCGCGCGCATGGTCGTCTCCGGCGACGTAACCGCAACGGCGGCCTATCGCGAGGGCCGGGTGCGCATGCAGGATGAGGGGTCGCAGTTGATCGCTGAGCTCGCCGCATGCGCCACCGAAGATCCCGGTCGCAAGATTGAATCCATCCAGATCGAAACCATTTTGGACGCATGCGCCGCGCCCGGCGGGAAAACGCTCATCCTCGCCGAGCGCAGCCCCGCAGCTCGCATTCTGGCCTGCGAATCGAGTCCGCAGCGTCTGGCTGAGCTAAGCAAACGCCTTGCCACCCGCGCTGGCCGGGTGGAATGCCGTCTCGCCGACGCGACCGCGCTCAACGAAGAATCGGCCTTTGACCTTGTGCTGGCCGATGTTCCCTGCAGCGGCACCGGAACCCTCGGCCGCAACCCCGAAATCCGCCATCGCCTGCGCCTGGAGGATTTGCCGCGCCACGCCGACCGCCAGTGCGCGATTCTCTCCGCCGCCTTGCGCTCGGTTCGCCCCGGCGGACGTGTCGTCTATTCCACCTGCTCACTCGAGCCGGAAGAAAACGAGCAGGTCGTCTCAGCGGTCCTCGCTGAAATCCAAAGTGCGCGCCAGATTTCCCTCGTCTCGCGCATTGAAACGTTGGCAAGAACCGGAATCCTCACCGCTGTCGGCGCGGATCGCCTGCGCGATTGCCTCACTCCCGAAGGCGCGCTGCGACTCCTGCCCGGCATTTTGCCCACCGACGGCTTCTATGTCGCCCTGATCGAGAAAAACGCCTAGCGTGCAACCACAATTGCAAATTCTTCTCTACGCCTGCTCCGGCTCGAGCTTCAGCGCCGCAAAGTCCCGCCCCAGCATTGAACAAAGCGCCTCGACTACCAGGTTGTGATCATCGCGCTGCGGCAGCCCCGAAACCGTCACGCTTCCCACTACGCCCGCTCCCTCCACCGCCAGCGGAAACGATCCGCCATCCGCAGCGTAGTCCGTGAGCGGCAGGCCTTGGCGTTCAAAAAGCGTCGTCCCCTTCATCTCCTGTGTCATTCCCACGCCATACGAGCTGCGGTGAAAGCGCGCCACCACGTTGCTCTTGCGGCGCACCCAGTCTGGATTGTCCGGCGTCGTCCCGTCGAGCGCGGCATAGAACAGCGGCTGTCCGAAGCGCCGCACGTCGACCACCAGTGTCAGCCCGCGCTCCAGCGCCATCGTTTGAATCAGCGAGCCAAGCTCCCACGCCACGCCCGCATCCAGGCGCGGCAACCTCAGCTCGCGCTCCTGCAATGCGATTTTTTCCAGATCCTCGCTCAGTCCCATTGGAGTTTCTCTCCCGTCCTCGCCTATCTCACCACGGTCAGCTTCACCACGGTGCTCTGGTCCACGCGCGTGCCCGAGCTCGGCGATTGCGACAGCACTTGGCCCGGCCTCAGCGGCAGCTTCGGCGGTGCATCGCCGCTTCCCACCGGCGCCACGGGCACATTCACAAAACTCGGCGCCGCCGTTTTGATCCCGACCTTTTTCAACGCCGCTTCCGCGCTCGCGAACTGCCAGCCGGTCAGGTCGGGCATCACGTACCCGTCCGGAGTCTCATCGTCCGGCACGGCCACCAGCAGATTGACACTCGGCTGCTCAATGCCCTGCGCATGCGGCGGCGGATCCTGCGCCAGCACGGTTCCCTCCGCGGCCGAGCCATACGGCAGCCGCGCAGTCTCGCCCACTTCAAGGCCGGCACGCCTCAGCTCCAAATCCGCCACGCGCTCGTTGGCGCCCACCGTGTCCGGTACATCCACCTTCTGGGGGCCAAGGCTCTCGGCCACGCGCACCCTCCACTCGCGCCGCACCACCGTTCCTGCCGCCGGCGACTGCGTCAAAATGTGTCCCGCGGCAACGTCGCTCGAGTAGTAGCGATTGTCCACGTCCAGATTCAGTCCCAGGCCCGCTGCCACGCTCCGCGCATCGGCAGTCGTCATTCCTTTCAGCGCTGGAACCTGTACCTCCGCGCCGTGGATTGCGAACTGCATCGTGAGAATCGCCGAAAGCATTCCCACTGCCACCAGCAGCATCAACAGCCACGAAATGCGGAAAACTCTTACGATCGGACCAGTGTTCATCGGCGCTGTACCCACTCGAAGATTGCGGTTTTCCCTTTACCGCGTATTATCCGTCACCGGCTCGGGATGAATAGTCACCCGGTACACCTCCGGGCACTCCAGCTTGAACCGGTCTTCGAGTGCGGTGATCACCTCGTGAACCCGATTCATCGGCAGCTCGTCGGGCAATGTGCAATGGCACGTGACGGAAATGTGTTCTCCCGTCCTGCCCACGGCGACAGCGTGCACGTCAACGATCTCCGGCAGCCCCGCTGCTGCTGCCCGCAGCGCCTCCTCCAGTCTGCGGTCTTCCACGTCTTCTTCCTCCGGCTGCTCAATCGTCGCCGGCTCGCTTTCGATGTGCGTCAGCACCGAGTCCACCTCCGGCACGCTGCGCAGAATCTGCGCTTCCATCGCGGTCACAAAATTGTGCGCTTCTCTCAGGGCCAGGCGTTCATCTAGCTCCACGTGCAACTCCACCTGCAGTCCTCCATGATGGGTCTGGATGCTAAGCTCGTGCACCGACACGTTGTTCCGCGCCGCCACTGCGCGCACGCGGTCGAAGATACTTTCCGCCTTGGTCTCCCGAGGAATCGTGTGGATCACCACATCCGCCTCGGGCAGCGCGCGCTGCACCGCCGCCGTTGCGTCGCGCACCAAATCGCTGGTGTGCTCAAACGTGTATCGCCGCGGCAGCGCCAGCGTCAGGTCGGCAAAGTAGCCGGCCCCCGCACGGCGCACGCGCGCCCGTTCCACGGCTAACACCCCATCCACTCGCTCCACCTCGCGCACCAGCCGCCGCCGTGTTTCGGCAGGAATCTCATCAACCAGCGCGCCCACTGCTTCGTGGCCCAGCCGCACCGTCATGCGCAGAATCATCAGCGACACCACCAAAGCCGCCAGCGGATCGGCATAGCGCAGCGCCTCAATTTGGAATCGCTCACCCACCCACGCCGCGCCCAGCCCCGCCAGCACCGCTGATGTCGCCCAGATGTCCGAAGCAAAGTGAAACGCATCCGTCGCCAGAGCCGGCGATCCCGTCCGCAAAGCCACCGCGCGCAGTTGCCGCGAACGCCAAATGTCCACGCCGATCGAAGTCACCAGCACCAGCGCCGGCCACAGCGAGTGGTGCAGTTCCACCGCGTGGTAGAAGATTCGCTCCACAGCCTCCCAGATGATCCACGCGCTGGAGAGAGCCATCAATCCCGCCTCGCTGAAGGCGGAGAGATTCTCGATCTTCCCGTGGCCGTAGGTGTGATCCTCGTCCGCCGGCTTGTCGCTTACATGCACCGAAAAATACGTCAGCGCCGCGCCCACAAGATCGAGTCCCGAATGTGCCGCGTCGGAAAGCACGCCCAGCGACCCAGATAGCAGGCCAGCCGCGACTTTCAGCAGCGTCATCGCCGCGGCGGCCGCCATCGACCGCCGCGCCACACGCTGCTTTTCGGCGGAGAAACTCGCCGCAGCAGGCTCGGTCACTCGCGAACTGGAGGCGGCAATCATCGTTGAAGTCCTAGACTACCGTGGGCCGCATCGCCGTGTACAACCCCGCAATTCCAAACGTATACGGCTGCCACGCGCACTGCTCAAAGCCCGCTCGCCGCATCATCTCCACCATCGCATCGGGCGGCGGAAAATTGCCCACCGAGATGGGCAGATAGTTGTATGCCCCATCCTTCCCGCAGATCGCGCGGCCGATCGCAGGCAGCACGCGCCGAAAGTACACGCCATACGCCTTCCCGATCAGCCCTCCCGGTTCGCTGAACTCGAGAATTCCCAACTGCCCGCCCGGCTTCAGCACGCGATAAAACTCCTTCAGTCCCGCCTCGTAATTCGCCAGATTCCTGAACCCAAACGCCGTCACAATCAGGTCGAGTGACTCCCCTCGCAGCGGCAGATGTAAAGCATCGGCCTCGATCGCCACCGCGTAAGGCGCGTCACTCGCCGATTCGTCCGCCGATCCGCGCGAATCCTTCGGCCCAAACTTCTCCGCGCCGCGCCGCAGCATCGCACGCGCAAAATCTCCAGCCAGAATCGGCGTTGCCCCACGCGGCCGCAGCTTCAAAAGCGCCATCGTTAAATCGCCCGTACCGCAGCAAATGTCCAGCACTGCCGCTTCCGGCCGCACCAGCACATCCTTAAACCTGCGCGCAGCCCTCCGCCACCACAGCCGGTCCACGTTGGCTGAGAGCACGTGATTCAGCAGGTCATATTTTGGCGCAATAGACTCGAACATCTGCCGCACGGCTACCGCCGCGGTTGCTTCGTCCGCCGCGCCCACCGGTCTGGCTCCCTTTGCGAGCATATTCCTTCTTCCTTCGCGATATGCACGAATCTGCGAGCCGCGCCGCGGCACCTCGCCTTATCATGCTATCGCTTCCCTTTCCTCCGTCCCGCAGTCGCATACCAAAGCCCTTTGAGCGGCAGCGAAAAGGGTATACGCTTTAACTTGCCGATGGCTGCCCCTTCCTTCTCCGCAATCCCCGTACCAGCGCCGCATCCGCCGCTCACGGATAGCCATGGCCGCGTGATTCACGACCTGCGCGTCTCCATCACCGACCGCTGCAATTACAAATGCGTCTATTGCCGCACCGGCGAAGTAGGCGCGCAATATCCCGAGCTGGCTATCGAGGAATACCTCCGCCTCATCGCTGTTTTTGTTGGGCTGGGCATCACTAAAGTCCGTCTCACAGGGGGGGAGCCCCTCCTGCGCCGCGGTCTGGTCGACCTGGTTCGCGAGCTGTCGCGCCTGCGCACACTTGACTGCGATCCGCTTGACCTTGCGCTTACTACCAACGGCCACCTGCTCGAGTCGCTTGCCCAACCGCTCAAAGACGCAGGCCTCGACCGCGTCACGGTCAGCATGGATGCCGTCGATGCATCGACCTTCGAGCGCATCACCCGGGTGGAGGGCAGTTTCTCCAAGGTTCTCGCCGGCGTTCGCGCCGCCCGCGCTGCCGGCCTCACGCCCCTCAAAATCAACTGCGTGCTCCTGCGTGGCTTCAACGACGACCAGATCGAAGGCTTTGCCCGCTTCGCCCGCGAAGAAAACGTCGTCGTCCGCTTCATCGAGTTCATGCCTCTCGAAGAGGGCCGCCTGTGGACCCCCGAGATCGTCGTCACGCTGCGCGAAATTGTCGACCGAATCGGCCGCGCTCTGCCGCTGGTCGAGCTCCCGCCGCGGGAAGCAAGCGAAACCGCCCGGCGATATACGTTTGCAGATGGCGTCGGTGAGATCGGAATTATCGCGCCGGTCAGCCAGGCCTTTTGCGGCGCATGCAGCCGGGTGCGCCTCACTTCCGACGGCAAAATTCGCACCTGCCTCTTCTCGCAGGTCGAGCACGACCTCTACGGCCGCCTCCGGGCCGGCGCAGGCGACGAGGAACTGCGCGCCTACATTGTCCGTACGATCCAGGAGAAGGAAGCCCGCCACCACATCGGTGAGCCAGGCTTCCTCAAACCCTCCCGGTCGATGGTTCACATTGGCGGTTGACCGCGGATTCACATTGGCGGCTGACTTCGGGGGTTGATGCCGGCTGTTGATCGCGCGCGACCGGCGGCGAAGGATTTCCACACGAATTGTCAAAAGAATGTCGCCGGCCGGGCTTGATTTGTGACGTGAAGAGTTTATGAAAGAATAAGGACAGGACTTCCCCCACAGGGCCCGAACATGCCAAAAGAGACGGAAGGGCGTATCCCGCTCGCCGATCTGCTTATGTTTCACCAGCTGGCGCGGTCGCTCACCTCGAGCTTCGACCTCGATACAATTCTGCGCACCATCCTGGAGCAAATGGAGCGAATGGTGAATGCGGAGTTTTGGGCGCTGCTCATGCTCGACGAATCTACCACGAATCTCTACTACGCTATCGCCGCTGGCGAGGAACAGGAAACCTTGCGCGGCCTTCGCGTCAAGCCTGGCGAGGGCGTCGCCGGATGGGTCCTCGAACACGGAGAAACGCTCATCGTGCCCCAGATGGAAGGTGATCCGCGCGCCGCGCAAACCGGCACTCCCGGCATCAGCAGCGTCAGGTCGGTCATCGCCCTGCCTTTGCGGGGACGCACCGGCACGCAAGGGGTCATCGAAATCCTCAATCCCCACGCCGAAATGTCGGACTATTCCATCGCCTTCCTGCACATTCTTGCCGACCACGCCGCCATCGCTATTGAAAATGCGCGCGATGTCAGCCGCATCCAGCAGCTCACTATCACCGACGACACCACCGGCCTCTTCAACGTGCGCCACCTCTACGAGGTTCTCAGCCGCGAACTGAAACGGTCGACAATGCACAAGCTCCCGTTAAGCCTGGCATTCTGGGATTTGGACCGCTTCAAGCTGATCAACGATGCGCACGGGCACATGGTCGGCAGCGAACTGCTCGCCCTCACCGGACGCCGCCTCCAAAAACTCAGCCGCGAGCAGGATCGGTGCTTCCGCTACGGTGGCGACGAATTCGTCATTCTCATGCCCGAGACTCCTGCCGCTCAGGCGTTGGCGCTGACAAAGGGAATCCATGCGGCACTCATGGAGACCCCATTCGGTATGAAGAGCGGCCTCACGCTCAAAGTCAGCGCGAGCGTAGGCCTCTCCTCTTTTCCCGGCGATGGCACGCGCATGCATGAGATCATCGGCACCGCCGACGCGCGCATGTACGCCGTCAAGCGCCACGGCCGCGGCCACGTCCGCGCGGACTGAGCAGCACCGCTACTTCTTCGTATCCCCGCCAATCTGGATCGTGTCATGAGTCGTTCTTGTGGGTTGCGATTCGCGGATTTGCGATTGCTGAAATGATCAGCCAATTTGGGAGCGCGAAATCGCGCGAACAGCAGAAATCGAAAACTGTGAAACTGACGACTGTGAAACTGTGAAACTGTGGCTGCAAGCTGTTGATTCAGAAGGCTCCACAGTTTCACAGATNNTAGTGGTTAGTGGTTAGAAAGGCCGCGAGCAGAGAGGCTGGCAGCATTGGATCGTGGGTCGTGAATCGTGGATCGTGGACCGGGGACGGGCCTGACAGATCGGACTGGAACACTCCTGACAGGAAGATTTCTGACACGGCGCGGATGTGTTCTGACTCGTGGTTCCTAAGCTCTATTTTGGGATCTCCGACCATGCGATGGGCATTCCCGACCCTGAGTTTGGGATTCGTGACCATGCATTGAGCGTAGCAAATTGCGGGAAATAACCGGCAAACTTCACAGAGAGCAGAGATCAGGGGTCAGAGATCAGAAAAAGAACGGGTTAGGGTGGGGCGGGAGGCTGGAATTTCGGGGCCGGGCACTTGACAAGGAAAAGACAGAGAACAGAGATCAGGTTTCAGGGGTCAGGGGTCAGAAAGCAAAAAACCGAAAATGCAACTGCGGGTCCCCATTCGACTCGTTCGCCGCGGCGGACGACGGTCGCTCAGGAGGTCGCTTGGCTCATGTGGGGAATTGGATGGATCCCGGTAAAGGCCATTTGCGACTGCGAACCTCACCCGACGCGGGGCCAGGATTCCGTGTGCAATGCCAACTTCCCGACGCCGAGCGGACAGTGTGGCGATGGTCAATTCCGCTCAGACCGCTGGAAGCCGCGGAATTACAAATTGAGATTGCAGTCAAGGCGCGATCCGGGCTTCAACGTGCCGGGCTGCATGAAGCGGAGGAAAATCATATGCCACAATTCGGGTCACCTTTTTCAGAATTGGCGAACGGCAGGACGCTCACGGACGAGGAACTCGTCAGGGCGATTCGGTTCATGGTAGCCGCGGAATACGAAGCGACTCAGATGTATACGCAGCTTGCCGAGTCAACCGGCAACAAACTCGCCGTGGCAGTGCTCAAGGACATAGCGGACGAGGAACTTGTCCACGCAGGCGAGTTTCTCAAACTGTTGTACGCGCTGGCTCCTGGTGAAGAGGCGCTCTATGCCAAGGGAGCGAAAGAAGTGGCTGATATCGAGAAGTCACAGCTCCAGCCAGCAGCGTAGACAGCGCAGGAAGCCGCCAAGCTCGTGTGGGAATGGATGGATCCTGGTAAAGGCCCTTTGCGGATGCGATCCTCACACGACGCTGGGCCTGGACGCCGTGTACGATGCCCACTCGCGAGGACCGACCCGATCAGCGATCAATGCATAGCTCATTATGTACTTGGCGGGCAATTTGAATTCTCATTTGCAGGTCGGCTTGATCGCCTTGAATTTGCGAGAGAGCTTCCTTTCCACCATCGGCCCTATTCGGGTTCAAACAGCACCCTGAATTCAGCCGCCTGCTTTTCATTCCCTCCGTTCTGGAGCTTTAATGTCTTTGGATCCACGAACAGGTAGCCTCCTTTTCGAGCCTTAATTCGAACCAGCCCCAGTGACGGGTCAGCGGCTTCAAAACTGAATGTATCCTGCTCCCCCAGCTCCTTCTCCCATCCATATTGATCCGCTGCAAGGTCCTGATTCCAAAATCGCAACTGATCTCCCGCGGACTCCAAGGCATATCGGCAGTTTGCAGCATATTCTGGACAAGGCTCTTCATTCTGCATAATCCAGTAGCCCGAGTTGCTCTGAGAGCTAATTTGGAGAACGAAGGAAGTGCGCGCACTCCGTTCACAGTTATCGAAAAAGTCAAAGTGGCGAATGGAAGGGATCGTGCGATCCGGAGTGCCTGCCGCGCATACATACTTGTCGTTTGTTCCGGCAGGTTGGAGGCGTATTGGCCCATCGTACTTTAGATCCAGGAGCTCATCCCAGGCCACTTTGTAAGAGGGCGACGCATTGAAGACAACAGTTGCCGTCAAATCCGTGGGGGCGGCTGGTCTTATTGGCTCGGCCGCGTTCTCGACGGTTGCCTTCCGCTCTTCGGGAGTCGGATAACCTGGCGGAGGGTCCTGAGAGAGATTTAGTAGGTCCAGTGCATGCAGAATCCTTGCCTTGGTCCAACTCATTAGAAGAAGGTACTTTGTACCACTGAAATCGGCCCGCAGTTCCAATTGCTTGCTTCGAGGTTGTCCCGACGTTGTATCTCCGTGCAAGTGATGCGCTATTTCGTGAGCAAATACAAAGTCGCGGGCTGCATCGCCCTGGATCATTTCAGGATCGTAGATGGTCCAGTTTTCGTCCGTCTCGTATAACTCGTGGTTGTCGACCTTGCACTGGAAAGACATTGCCCCGCCGTAGTTCTTCAGCATCGGGTCGTGCGACACGTAAAGGAGGATGTCCATATCAACGTGCAACGCGTCGAGGATTGCCTTAAAGGCAGCATTATCCTCGTCGCTGGCAGGTGATGCATTCAGATCGACACATGGCTTGTGTTCGCTTGTGTCCGCCTGCGCGACGACACCGGCCTCTTGGCTTGTTCCCCTGGCCAGAAGAGCGAAAAAGATAAGCCCGATTATCTTCATTTTGATCCAAGTAAAATTCGGAGTACCGTGTTCCGGTCGTAGCCGGCGTCTTTTGGATCGCAGTGGACGCGGTTTGGATCGATGCCCACCAAAACGCAAGAATGGCGTGTTCCTCCTCGAAACACGATAACGCCTTCCGCAGAAGGGTTTGTCTGTGGGGGGGATTGATCGCTCGGTGGGCCGAATCCCAGCAACTTTGGAGGAGCTCCGGCGTTGAGGGTTAGCAAATTGAATTCGATGCTCTGGACTTCCTCAGCTTTAATCCACACCTCCTTCGTCTCCGATGGAAACCGCACTCTGACCCTAAGGACACCATTCGACATTCCGACAAGGGCGCCATTAATAGTCACATTGTCTTTCATTGTGATCGTGTCGGGGTGTGCCGAGTTGCAAGTCAGCAACGCGAGCACGATCAGGCGACTCCAAGGAACTTTCATATTCCCCTCGCGCTTCACTCTGTACCCCTCAGGATATGTACTCCGGTTACATCTGGATCTGCGAGTGTGTAGACATTTAGGTTGCCACTTTTTGTGAGGGATTCGCCCGGGTTCGGAATCGGAATGAAGAAATAGTAGGTTCCCTTCGAATGCAGAAGCAGCTTGCAGTCGAGGGATCCATACGTTTCATGATCGACGCAGTCTGGTTGATCGGTCTTCGCGAGCCTGGTCGAAAACGCTATGTTAGGCAGCCCGTTTGAGTCAGCGAGCATGTCGTCATTCGCGTATTGCCGTCCGAGAGAGGCACTGGCGAGGGACACAGCGAAGAGTGAAAACGCCAAGGACACGGCTGTCACGCCTCGCCGGAAGCGTTTCAGGTAATGGCCGAAGAAAATCCATACGAACGAGGGAGCGGCGATGACAAGAATTGGCCACACGGCGTTGTACAGTACGTAGACGGCAGTCGTGCAAACGACAGGCAGCGGCAAATCCAGTTCCAGCGGATTCAAACCGAATGTGCGGTAGTAGGAGGCAAGGTAAGACCAGCCCACAACGAAGGCGAATCCGAGAGAAACTGAAGAGGCCTCGGCTAGGCTCTTGAACAACGCAAATGAATCCTCGTCAGTAGCTGGCGGGTCGGGCATATTTTGCTCCAGGTCTCGTGCCTTTTTCCGAGGTGAGCATTCGGCAGCCGGCGGCTCATGCGCCACGTGCTCGGGGATTTGACGCTCTTCCGGTGGCGCATGCGTCTCTGGGGCTTGGTCATCCATAACTTACCTACCGGCTGGATACACCTAACTGGATACGTCTGAGGAGACCGGTGCCATGAATTTTACCTCGCTTCGACCTGGTTTTGTGTAGATTCGCAATTAGCTGCGCATCTATCGCGGAAGGAGCGTCCTCAATGCCTGACTCTCATGCTTCGCGAGGGTTATTCATCAGTTCGCGAATCACGCAACAAGTGATGGCGTTTGGACCGAGGCCAGCTGGCCCCCAACAGGAAAGCGGTGGTCATTAAACTCGGGGCTGAGCCTATTGCACCTGATTGATATTAAAAAATGCCATTCTCTCCAGACAGCCTCTGTGGGCAATTCCAGCGACGAATGCAGCTACCGGTCCGGCCCTACTGGGTTGTAACGGAGAAGGGCAAAGACAAAAGCAACCACAGGTCCTTCGACTCCGCTCCGCTGTGCTCAGGATGACAGATCTGTGGGGGACTCGGCGCGCAAGCGCGAGGTAATCGCGCCGTCAACGGATTCGGCGCGAGCCCGCAAGGTGCGAGCGCCGGGCGGGGTGGGGCGGAATATAGGCGAGGGCTGGGTTCCCGCGATGGAGCGGTACGAAAAGCAAAAGCAGGTCCCTCGGCTCCGCTGAAAAGCGCTTCGCTCGGGATGACACGGCTGCGGGCATTCGGCGCGAGCCCGCAAGGTGCGAGCGCCGGGCGGGCGGGGCATTCGGCGCGAGCCCGCAAGGTGCGAGCGCCGCGAGCGGCGGGGCATTCGGCGCGAGCCCGCAAGGCGCGAGCGCCGAGATGTGGGTTGCGCGGGAATTCAGGGGCCTGAAGGCCCCCGCTCCTTCCGTTGTTCCGTTTACTGCTGCTCAACAATATGGACGGGATGTTCCAGATGGAAGGTCAGCAGCGTTTCGGCGGGGAGAACGATCTGCTTGTTGCCGGTGAACGCGCTACCTGCCGTGCCTGCGCCGCCGCCCGCTGCCGCGCCGATGAGCGCGCCTTTGCCGCCACCCGCGATGCCACCGACGATGGCTCCAAACGCGCCGCCGCCGCCCGCGAACAGAGCCGTGCGCTTGCCCTTGCCCTTCTCCGCGCGATCGATGGAGCTGGTTTCGACGGGATAGCTGCCCCATTGGGTGTGGACGCGATCGAGACGAACGGAGAGATACGCTCCGCCCTTGATGTGGCCGAGGGCCTTGGCGTCAATGACGGTTCCGTCGGCGCGAGAATCCCGGGCGATGACGGTTTGGCCGTTGACGACGACATCTTCGGCAACCGTGGCGCTGAACGAGTCGCCCGGGCGGCTGATCTTTGAGCCAAGGTCCTGGTCGAGGCGAACGCGGAGGCGCGTGCCTGCCGGCAGATCAATAGAGGCGGGGGGCGGCGGCGCTTGCGGAGCGTTTGCGCCGAGCTGACCTGAAGGGTTAGTGCTCGATGGCGAATTGCCGGTCTGCTGCCCGGCCTGTTGTGTCGACGATTTGCATCCACCAAGCGAGAGGACGGAAACCAGCGCAAGCGCGGCGAGAGAGGCAACGTGGAGACGGAAGCTCATGACTTTCACTCCTTAAGGGGAAGTAGTGTTGCGGGGGTCTGGAGACCTCCGCGACAGTCGGTCTGGAGACCGGCGCTACAGGATACGAAATGAGGGCGCTTGCAATCGCATCCTGACAGATTCGATACGGAAGCTCATGAAACAAACTCCTTGAGGGGAAGTCGTGTTGCGAGGGTCTGGAGACCCACGCGACAGCCGGCCTGGAGACCGGCGCTACTGGATCCGAAATCGGGGCCCACGTCATCGAATCCTGACAGATTAGATGTCGAGGTTTTTGACGTCGAGGGCGTTGTCCTCGATAAACTTGCGGCGGGCTTCGACGTCTTCGCCCATGAGCGTGGTGAAGATGGCCTCGGATTCCGCATAATCTTCGAGCTTAACAACGAGCAGCGTGCGGCGCTCGGGATCCATGGTGGTCTCCCAGAGCTGCGTGGCCGTCATCTCGCCCAGTCCCTTGTAGCGCTGCACCTGGTAGTCCTTCTTGCCCTGCTCCACGATGTAGGCGAAGAGATCGCGGGCGGTTTGCTTCTCGACCGGCTCGCGAAGAGCGCGGGGAGTGCGGCCGGCGGCCTTGGCGTCGACACTGCCCGGCGAGGGCGCGCCGGCGGCATCCGGCTCGTCGTCTTCGTTGCCACTTTCCGCGTCGCCAGTTTCAGCGCCGCCGCCTGCCGCGGCTTTGGCTGGTTTGGGAGCGAACTCGACGAGGAACGGCGGCTCGAGGAACTCCTTGATGAGCGAATACTTCGACATCATCTGGCGGAACTCGGGACTCGATGCGAGCGTCCAGTCGATGGAGCGTTTCTGGCCCTGCGTGTCTTTAAAGCGCAGAGACCAGGTGTGGTGCTCCTCGTCTTCTTCCGGCTTATCGACCTTCCACTGGAACTCGTCGGCGAGCTCGGTGAGTTTTGCGTGGAGCGCGGCGATTTTTTCCGGGATCTCTTTGCCGTCTTTCGAGGCGAAGTCGGCGCGATGGGTGAGCTCCGCGCGAGCCAGCATCTCGGTGAGCTTTTCGTTGCGGATGCGCTTGTCGACCTTTTCTACGTAGCCGAGATATTCGTTGAGGGTGGCCATGAAGCGCGTGAGGTCGGCGCCCTCGATGCGACCGGCGGTCTCGCCGTGGCGGACAATCATTCCCTCGGCGGCGCGGTTGACCATGACCTTGACGAATTCGCGGTCGTCCTTGATGTATTGCTCGAAGCGGCCCTTCTTGATTTTGTAGAGCGGCGGCTGCGCGATGTAGACGTGATCGCGCTTGATGAGCTCGGTCATGTGGCGGAAGAAGAAGGTGAGCAGCAGCGTGCGGATGTGGGAGCCGTCGACGTCGGCGTCGGTCATGAGAATGATTTTGCCGTAGCGGACCTTGGCGGCGTCGAAGTCGTCTTTGCCGATGCCGCAGCCGAGGGCGGTGATCATGGCGCGGATTTCCTCGTGGCCGAGCATCTTGTCGTAGCGCGCCTTTTCGACGTTGAGGATTTTGCCCTTGAGCGGCAGGATGGCCTGGAATTTGCGATCGCGGCCCTGCTTGGCGGTGCCGCCGGCGCTTTCGCCCTCGACGAGGTAGAGCTCGCAGCGCTCGGGGTTGCGTTCGCTGCAGTCGGCGAGCTTGCCGGGGAGGCCGCCGCCGTCGAGCGCGCCCTTGCGCCGCGTGAGATCGCGAGCCTTGCGGGCCGCCTCGCGCGCGCGGGCTGCCTCAATGGCTTTGTTGATGATCTTGCGGGCGACGGGGGGATTCTGCTCGAGGAACATGCCGAGGCGCTCATTGACGAAGGCCTGCACGGTGCCGGCGATGTCGGAGTTGAGCTTGCCCTTGGTTTGGCCCTCGAACTGCGGCTGCGAAAGCTTGACGCTGACGACGGCGACCAGGCCTTCGCGGACGTCGTCGCCGCTGAGCGATTCCTTCATGTCTTTGAACAGGCCCATCTGCTGGCCGACGTAGTTGATGGTGCGGGTGAGAGCCGCGCGAAAACCGGAGAGATGCGACCCGCCATCGACGGTGTTGATGTTGTTGGCGAAACTGAAGACGGTTTCGGAATATGCGTCGTTGTACTGCAGCGCGATGTCGATTTCGACGGCGTCGCGGAGGGCTTCCATGACGATGGGCTTGTCGTGCAGGACGCTCTTGCCGCGGTTGAGATGCTTGACGAACTCTGAGATGCCGCCGGCGTAGCGGAACTCGGTGCGGCGCGCTTCGCCGGTCTTGGGATCGGCGGTGCGCTCATCGGTGAGCGTGATCTCGAGGCCCTTGTTGAGGAAGGCCATCTCGCGGAGGCGCTGCGCGAGGGTGTCGTAGTTGAATTCGGTACTCGTGAAGATGGACTTGTCTGGTAAGAAATGGATTTTCGTCCCGCGTCTCTTGGTCGTGCCGGACTGGCGCAGCTCGCTGGTTGGAGTGCCGCAACTGAAATCCATCTCCCAGGTGTGGCCGTTCTGCCAGACTTCGACGGTAAGCTCCTGCGATAGCGCGTTGACGCAGCTCGCACCCACGCCGTGCAGTCCGCCGGAGACTTTGTAAGTGGAAGCGTCAAATTTGCCGCCTGCGTGCAGCTTGGTCAGCACAACCTGCACCCCGGGCATTTGCTCGCCGTTCGCGAGAATCTTCATATCGACGGGAATGCCGCGGCCATCGTCGACGACAGTGATGGAATTGTCGACGTGGATCGTGACATCGATTTTCTTGGCGTAGCCCGCCAATGCCTCATCGACGGAGTTATCGACGATCTCATAGACGAGGTGATGCAAACCGATCTCGCCGGTGGAGCCGATGTACATGGCGGGACGGAGGCGGACGGCTTCGAGGCCTTCGAGGACCTTGATGTTCTCGCTTGTGTAGTTGTCGTTGTCGCCGTGCATGGAGGTCGAGCTAAGAGCTTCAGTCGCCATTGAATTCCGTTCGCAAGCTGTTGCGTAAGTGTTTTGGGTCGCCGGGGATAAATCCGGACGCTGAAATGGGAGTAAGCGCTTGAAAAGAGGGGCTCTCAAGCGTGCTCACCTAGGGTTATTTTACCATGCGGGAAGGAGCGCTGGAGGGAGGATGGGGCGGCGAGAAAGCGGTTACTAACGGAACGAGGCAGGCGCGATGAAATGACGTTGGTAATCTATGCCCGTTCTAATTTAGTATCTATATGAAAAAGCTGGACTTATATTCATAAGTCCGCTACGATTGTGGCATAAATGGAGAGCAATCTCCGTTTAAAATCCAAACCGGAGAGGTTACCAACGATGAAAGCCGCCATTCGCATGTTCGCCCTGTTCGTCGCCGTTGCCGGACTTGCTTCCGCGTCGCTTGCGCCAGCCAACTCGCAGATTCGCGCCACGCAGAATTCGGTGACCGCGGGTGATCCCGGCCCCCTAATCATTCTCCCGGCGCCCCTTCCCTGCCAATCGGTCGGCGCGTGCTATGCCCCAGCGTCGTCGACGCGCTAAGCCTCACAGATTGGTCCTCTTAGACGCATGGTGCCCGGAAATGTGTTGGGTAGCACGAAAGTGCCAGCGGAGCGTTACCCTTTTGTGTTTGGGCCTTTAGGCATATTGGCGCTATCCTGATGACGTTCGAACGATCGCAGAATAGTCTCTATGCCATTGAACCTTGCAATGTCGGCGATGAGCGCGGCTGAACTTCTGCTTTGGGCCTCGCTCGCCATTCTTTTCTTCAGCAAGGGATTGCATCGCCGTTTCCAGGCAATGGGCTACTACCTTGCACTGCGGGCGATCTCGACGCCGGTGCTAATGCTTGTTCTCTATCTACAGTCACAGCCGTGGGGAATCGATCACCGCGTGGGCCGAGTTTATTATTTCGGTTTCTTCGCGACCTATCTCGCGAGCACGGTGCTGCTGTTCTTTATTTGCATTGAGGTTTTCCGTTCGGCGCTGGCCGCATTTCCCGGAATCGCAAAACTGGCGATCGTGATCTTCCGCTGGGCGGCGGTCGCTTCAATCATTGTGAGCATGACCTCAATCTCCTATGCGCACAAGGGGATTTACGTCATTGCGGACGTTTCTTACGGGCTGATGCACTCGGTAAGCGTTCTTGAGTTGTGCTTGCTGGCATTCCTCTGCCTGAGCATGAATGCGCTGCGCCTCACGGTGCGCGATTTGTCGTTTGGCATTGCTTTGGGCTTTGGCGTGATGTCCTCTGCCGACTTCATCATCGCATCGTGGATCTCGCGCGTGGCATCGCCATCGCTAATCGACCCGCTGCAATTCGTTTACGAGTCGCTGATTCTGGGGACGCTGGCGATCTGGATGGTTTACAGCATTCTTCCGGAACCGCCTCTGAAGCCGGTTTTGATGCCGGCGAGCTCGACTATCTACCGTTGGAACGAAATCGCTTCGGCACTGGGCCACACGGGCACGCAGGTGGCCGTGCAGCAGCCCGCCAACAGCTTCTTCCTCTCGGACGTGGAACGCGTGGTGGAAAAAGTGCTGGCGCGGAATATGAAGGGGCGGGAGTCGGAGACGTAAGAATAGAGATCAGAGAACAGGGAACAGGGATCAGGGATCAGGGATCAGAAAAACGGAAGGCCGCGGCGAGTGCCGTGGCCTTTTTGATTTGGGGCTCATTGCGCGTGTACGCAGGACAACGCGAGGGTCCGGATATTGCGCCGGTTACTCGGTGACGGGCTCGATGGAGGCGAAGCGCCCGCGATTTCCCCGGTCAGTGAACTTCACTCGGCCTGAAACCTTGGCGAAGAGCGTGTCGTCGGACCCAATGCCCACATTCGGGCCGGGCTTGATGCGGGTGCCGCGCTGGCGGGTGATGATGGTGCCGCCGGTGACCAATTCACCGGCAAAGGACTTTACACCCAGCCGCTGCGCGTTTGAGTCGCGCCCGTTTGTGGAACTGCCTCCACCTTTTTTATGTGCCATTGTCGAATCTCCTCTTTAAAGCAGCTATTAGCTTTTAGCTTTCAGCTTGGCCTGTGCAACCACAAGAGCAGTGCGCATATGCGCAAAGATCTGTGTGAATCAGCGCGCTATTTCTTGTCCGCGTTGTAGGTGACGCCGTCGGCCACGATGGCCTTGATGCGCACCTCGGTGAAGTTCTGCCGGTGGCCCTGGAGCTTTTTGTACTGCTTCTTGCGCTTGAAGTGGAAGACCAGGATCTTGTCGCCGCGGCCCTGGCCGACGACTTCGGCTGTGACGGTGGCGGAGGCCGGCTTGGCTAACGTTCCGGGTTCGCCGGAAACGGCAAGCACATCGCTGAACTCGATGGTCGGGCTGCCCGACGGAACGCTTTCGATCTTCAAAAGGTCGCCCGGCGCGACTTTGTACTGCTTGCCTCCGGTGCGAATGACTGCGTACATAACAAATCCTCCAGCGCCAAGGGTCCCTAGACCGGGCGCAAACCGCAAATGGTGTGCTCAAGAATCGAGCGCTCGATAAACGTGTGCTCTAAGGGGGCGGATACAGATAGGTAACTGCATCGGGAGGTGGGCCGAGACCCATTAGCGCCGAAAACCCGGCACCATCCCGCGCACCCCTTCAACCGGGTGCATCGCCAAACTCTTCGATTTTACCGTTAAACCGGGGTGGGGTCAACGCGCGGATCGTGGAAGAGGCTACGAAAGATTAGGCAATTCAAGCTGCCCTGCTTTGGCAGTGAATGGATCGGGTATTGGCCCCCCATGCTCTCTTTTCAGGCGGTCAAAGATTGCTCTGATTTGGGGTGAGCCAACGTATAGTCTTCCGCGCCTTTCTCCATGTGGTATCAACAACCCTGCAGCGACAAGGTTCTTCAGATCCCTGCTCGCGAGGATGTCATTCAGTTCCGCGAGGTTCCGGTAACTAGAATTCCTCACCCGGAGTCCCATTGCAGCCGAACAGATCGCGTTGAGGGTTCTTTCCGGTAATCCAAGTTGCTTTATGATCTGGTCTGCCTCCAGAAATAGAAGGTCAAGCACTTTTGACCGGCGCAAGATCGTATACGCTTGCCTAAAATGGGCAGTCAGATTGAATTGGATCCAATCTTTTGTGCTGTTACGCGGACTCCACGATCCTTCGGCAGTTCTCGAGAGCACCTCATAATACGCCGGAGTATTGCGGCCCAAATACTCCTCGATTGAGCAGAATTGAGATTCGAGAATCCCATCCCGAGCAAGAACCAGCGCTTGCAAGCACCGAGCCATGCGGCCGTTGCCGTCGGAAAACGGGTGGATCAAAACGAGATTCAGATGAGCCATCGCGCCTTTTATGAGGACATGGCCGCAACTATCGTCATCGCAATTAAGAAAGTCGATCAGCTCCGCGACAAGGCCCGGAATTCTTTCAACCTCCGGCCCCTCGTAGACGACCTCTCCAGTAGGCTCCTGGCGAACATAGACTGTGCCCGGCCGCCAGTTGCCAGGATGCTTTGACAGATCGTGCTGAAGCATCATGAAGTGGAGACTTCGGAGAAACCCTTCGTTGTAGACGAAGCTCTTGTCCTTCGCCAGCTCAAGAACGAAAGTCATTGCAGTCCGGTAACCGGTGACCGCCAACCATGCTTCACGGTCTGCATCCAGCGGCTCCTCACCTTCTGCCGCCGCAATTGCATCTTCCGCAGTGACGTTGTATCCCTCGATGCTGTTCGATCCTTGGATTGCACGAGCAAAGGTGTCACGGCGAAGCATCCCCGTCCACCTTCGAGGCCGCGCTAAAGAGTGACGGAGTTTTTGGCGTGCTTCCTCAATCTGATCGATGACCTCTTTTTCTAAGGTTCCGATTTGAGGAGACTTAAAGAGCATAGATACACAGTATCTGGAGTCCAAAAGAAAGTCAAATAATAATAGACGTAAGTACAATAATATTGTACTATCTTCTCGTTATATGAACCGCTTAAATCTAGCCAAGCGCGTTCTAGTAGTATCCGCGCTCGTAAAGAGGGAACAGCATTAATCCTATAGTGCGCATGGCGGGCGTGGAAAAACAGACGATTCCGTAGTGCGGCGTGGTCGAGGGGTGAACCGTTCATGGAGCCTTCGGCAAATGGCCGCAAGAGCCCGGTCAAAACCGGGCAGGCACAACGTAGAACAGGATCGCGAAGTAGTGGGCGACGCTGCCGGCAAGGACGAAGATGTGCCACGTGGCGTGGAAGTAACGGCGATGGTCGAGCGCGAAGAAGATGACGCCGAGAGAATAGGCCACGCCGCCGGCGCCGAGCCAGAGTAGTCCGTGCCAGCCTATGGCGTGGAGAAGCGAGCGCACAACGAAGATGGCGAGCCATCCCTGGAACAGATAAACCAGGGCGGATGCGACGGGGAAGCGGCCGATGGCCAGGCTCTTGAAGATGACGCCCGCCAATGCCAGCGCCCAGACCGCGGTGAAGAGAGCCCATCCCACCGGCCCGCGCAGAGAGACAAGGGTGAAGGGCGTGTAGGTTCCCGCGATGAGCACGTAGATGGCCGAGTGGTCCAGGACATGAAGGACATGGCGAGCGCGGGTACGCACCAGCGAGTGGTAAAGCGTGGAGCAGAGATAAACGAGGACCAGAGCGCCGGAGAATACGGAGCAACAGACGATGACGAGCGCGGGGCCGCGCGCTGAGGCGACGATGAGATAAACCGCTCCCACGACAGCGAAGCCGAGGCCGATGCCGTGTGTGATGGCGTTGGCGAGAATGTCGCCCAGGTTGGTGTGTGGAGGCACAGGTCGATGATAGATCGGGGATAGTCCAGAGATAGTCCGGGGGATGGTCCGGGGATAGTCCCGGCCGAGGTGAAGGAGCGGGCGAGGCGGAGCGGGCGAGGCGGAGCGGGCGAGGCGGACAAGTCGGGCACGGCGCGGACGAGGCGCGGACAGGGCGGGCGGGAACACAGCGCGTCCCGAATCAGAACCGGCGAGAGGAATGGGAATCCTGGCTGCGGGCGGCCGCGGGTGAAGGGATTCCGCGCTTGAGTGCGTAGCTGCGGCGAGCTAACTTCCAAGACATGCAAGCAGCGATCGAGTGCGCCGCGACAGCGCGGCGGACGGGGCGATTGACTGAGATCGCGCTGTGCTATCAGCGCGCACTGGAGCGAGATCCGCAACAGCCTGAGGCTTTGCTGGGGATGAGCCTGGTGGCGCTGAGCAGCCGGCAGACCGAAGCCGCGGTGAAGATGGCTGCGGCAGGGGTGGCCGCGGCACCGAAGATGGGCGCGGCCTGGGTTGTGCTGGGGCAGGCGTTGAAGGCCGCTGAACGGATGGAGGAAGCTGAGCAGGCGTACGCAGAGGCCATCCGGCTGGACGGAGTGGATCCGCTGGCGCGAATGGGACTGGGCGAACTGAGGATCGCGTGCGGGAGGCCACGAGACGCGGCGAGGGAGTTTGAGCTGGCGCTCGAGCGGCGGCCTGCGATGGTGGCGGCGCACTTGGGATTGGGGAATGCGCTCGCGCTGGCGGGCCGGAACGAGGAGGCATTCGAGCGGTACGAGGCGGCGCTGGCGCTGCGCCCGCACATGCCGGAAGGTGAGTTTGCCGCGGGATTCGCACTGGCGCGATTGGGACGGACGAAGGAAGCGGAGAAGCGTTACCGGCGAGCGCTGGTGATGCGGCCGGACTTTGCCGCGGCGTGGATCAACCTGGGGAGCCTGTTGCGCGACGAGTGCCGGGAAGCGGAGGCCGAGGCGGCGCTGCGAAGAGCGGTGCAGCTGCGGCCGGACCTGATCTCTGGATGGGTGAACCTGGCGCTGCTGGAGCGGGACCGGAGAAGGCCCGAAGCAGCTGAGGCGAATCTGCGACGTGCGTTCGCGCTGAACCCGAACCAGGTGGAGACGCTCGTGGCATGGAGCCAGTTTCGCGCGACGGAGCGGGACGTTGCGGGCGCGCGGGAATGGATGCGATGGGCGCTGGAGCGGAATCCGGAGTTGGACGAGGCCGTGAACATGCACGGAATCGTGCTGCATCTGGAAGGGCAGTTCGAGGAGGCGATCGAAGTGTTCGAGCGGGCCGAGGCGCTGGGGAATCGCGCGGCGTCGTCGAACCGCGGGAACTCGCTGCTGGACCTGGAACGAATGGCGGAGGCGCTGAGGGCGCACGAGAGAGCGGTCGAGTTGGATCCCGAGAGCGCGGGCGCTAACTACAACCTGGCGCTGACGCAGTTGCGATTGGGCGACTGGAAGCGCGGATGGGCTGGATATGAGGCGCGATGGAGATTCCGCGAAGTGCACCGAAGACCGCGCAACTTCACTCAGCCAAGATGGAATGGCGAGGAACTCGATGGGGAGCGCGTGCTGCTGCATGCGGAACAGGGACTCGGAGACACGATCCAGTTTTGCCGCTATGCCGCGCTGGTTGCGGCGCGAGGCGGCGTGCCGGTGCTCGAGGTGCAACCGGCGGCAGAGCGGCTGATGAGGTCTCTTGCCGTGGTGCGCGCGGGGCTGGCGGAGACGGCAGCGATGGACGCGAATGCGGCGGAGTTCGACTGCGAGTGCCCGATGATGAGTTTGCCTGCTGCTTTTCGAACAACGATAGAGACGGTTCCATGGACCGGGGCGTATCTGGGCGCGGATGAGGAGCTCGTGCGAGAGAAGCGCAGGCAGTTTGCTGCGCTGCGGGCCGATGCGCGAAGCGGGCTGCGCGTTGGATTGGCGTGGGCGGGAAATCCAAAGTACAAGGCAGACGCCGCGCGATCGTTGAGGCTGAAGACGTTGCTGCCGTTGTTGCGCGCGGTGGATGCGCAATGGACTTCGCTGCAGAAGGGCGAGGCAGCGGAGCAACTGGCGAGCTTGCCTAGCGATGTTCTTGTCGTGGATGGATCGAGCGGCGATTGCGATCTGGCGGAAACGGCGGCGTTAGTCGCGACGCTGGACCTGGTGATCACGACGGACACGTGTATTGCGCATCTGGCCGGCGCGATGGGAAAACCGGTTTGGATTTTGCTGCCGCATCTGTCGGATTGGCGCTGGATGGAGGTGTCGGAGCGAACACCGTGGTATCCGACGGCGAGGTTGTTCCGGCAGCGGACGGCCGGCGATTGGGCGGAAGTGATTGAGCGAGTGGGAAGAGCAGCGAGTCAGCGAGTTAGCAAGTTTGCAAGTTAGCGAGTTGGCAAGTTGGCAAGTTGGCAAGTTGGCGAGTTAGCGAAGCAGGTTTTCAGCTCACATCGATCAGTTTTCAGCGATTTTCGGAGATTGGTTTTTTGCGATCAATTCCACGCTATCCGTCTTATTTTGAGCGATTTGGACCTCGTTTCACCGCCTTTTCTTGTCGTTTACACAGTTTCACAGTTTCTGTGAAACTGTGGAGTCACTGGCTGTAAGGCTCTCATTCCAAAGACCTCGCAGTTTCACAGTTTCACAGTTTCACAAAACGGCATGGGGGGTGGGTAAAAACAGCTTCCAGCTGCTAGCTTCCAGCTCCTAGCTTCTAGCACTTCATGCTGAGGCAGCGGCTTTCCTCGTCCCCTTGTTCCCTTGGTGTCTTGGCCCTCTGGCCCTTTGGCCCTTTGGCCCCCGCCTTGATCATGGGACCATTGTGCTCCAAAAGGAGAAAATGATCGGCAAAGTTGGGAGAAAAAGTGAAGGAGTGAATAAGTGACTGGAGAGCGAGGGGTTAGGGTGGGTTTCGCGCGTGCGTGTGGGCGAGTGAGGGCTTGACACAAAAACAGGGAACAGAAGAACAGGGACCAGGGACCAGAAAACGGCCGGCGGTCGGTTGAGCGGGGGATTTTTGGGAGAGGTGGGTCGATGGCCACACTGACCCCGCCCCAAGACGTATGTAACTTCCGAGTGGGCGGTGATTCGCCAGGAACGCGAATTCGGCTGGGTTCAACTACGTCAACATGGAATGCCCGGCACTTTTTTGTACCAGTTGCTGTAAGAGGAACTGGAATGAAAGGAGCCTTGAACGGCACCAGGCAGGAAGCAGACACCGGAGCAGATTGTAGGGTTGCTGCGGCTGATCGAGGTGGGTACGGCGAACGGTAAGACGGCGGCCTACGCGCTATGGTTCGTGCATGACCCCGAATCAACCATGCCGATACGCCTCCGGCGAGGGCCCGCTCCGTGTTGTTGACAATGACTTCGCGCGGGGCCTACTGTGATTGCGTTTTTAGGAAAGAAAGGGAAGGAAGACGAAATGGTTGCCTATTTTCAGCTTCAGCCCGCGGAGTCGGAGCTCCAGCGGTTAGCAGAGCAGTATTGGCAGAGGTCCGGAGAGAAAGAACATGAGCTTGAAAAGGCAGCGTTCGAAGCCGGGGAAGCGATTCGCAGTGGGGACTATTCGCTAGCCAATTTGGAAGTGATCGTGCGCTGGAAGTCGGAGCGCGCGGTGCAATACTTGATCGGCAACAGCGACGAGCAGGTCCGGCACGTCCTGGCCGTCGCAGCCGCGCCGGAGTCGACCACTGAAGCTGCCGTAAAGGCTTTGCTCGAACTGCACGGCGTAGATATCTCCGTGGCGTCGGCGATTCTGGCCGCGATCTACCCTGAGCGGTACACGGTGCTGGACTACCGTGTTCTAGAAGCAGTGGGGTACGCCCGGCACGACGTGCATTTTTATGAGGAGTATCTGGCCTTTTGCAAGCGTCTGGCCGACAGCAACATTATCAAGCCGCAGAGCGAACTCCCCGGTCCCACGCCGCTGCGCACGCTCGATCGTGCATTGTGGGAATGGTCGCGTAGCCATGGCGAGTAGCAGCGGGTTCGGGCTGCGCGTCGCATCCGGCCTTCGCTTCTGCCTGGAGCCTTCGCCAGAACTCTAAGAATTACTTGCCTCCTCGGCTGCAGAGGAAGGTTGGGCGTTGCGATACAGCGCAAGAGCAGCCTAAGCTTCGTGCTCAGAGCTGGAAAAGGGGGCCCCTGCAAGGAAAGAGGTACTTTCCATGTCCGCAAAGCGAATTGGCATTCTCACGGGAGGCGGCGACGTCCCAGGCCTGAATTCGGTCATCAAGTCGGTCGTTTATCGGGGAACCGAAATCGGGTACGAGGTCCTTGGCATCCGTCGCGGTTGGGAGGGACTGACGCACGTCGATTTGCAAGATCCGGCCAGCCGGTCGCGGTATATCATGCCGCTCAACCGCGAGAACACCCGCACGATCGATCGCACAGGCGGCACCTATCTGCACAGCTCCCGCACCAATCCCACCAAGATGCAAGAGCTACCGCCGGTGCTCGCTGGACAACAATTTCCAAGCAAGCAATCGACTAAGAATGGCTTAACCAGCACGCTATTTGACGTGACGCCGGCGGTGCTGAAGAATGTCGAGACGCTGGGGCTCGATTACGTGGTGGCAATCGGCGGCGATGACACCCTCAGCTATGCCGCCGAACTTGACCGGCAAGGCGTGAGGGTGATCGCGGTGCCGAAGACCATGGATAACGACGTTCGCAACACCGAGTATTGCATAGGCTTTTCAACCGCCATCACGCGTGCCATGGACGCCATTGAGCGGCAGCGGACGACGGTCGGTTCGCACGAACGCATCGGCATCTTCCGGGTGTTCGGACGCGACGCCGGCTACACCGCTCTCTATACGGCGTTCGTGACATCCCTGCGCTGCTGCATCCCGGAGTTCAAGGTGAATTTGCAGCACCTGATCGAAATCCTGGCCGCCGACAAGCACAACAATCCCAGCAACTATTCGCTGGTGATTCTTTCTGAAGGTGCGGAGTGGGAGGGCTACACGATAAAGGAATATGGCCCAGCCGATGCCTTCGGTCACCACAAGAAGATGAGCGTGGCGGAGGACCTGAGCAACGAGATCAAAGCTGCCACCGGCGATGAGACCGTTGTCAGTGACCTGACATACGATCTGCGCTCCGGCAGTCCGGATTTCATCGACCGCATGGTGGCTATCACCTTCGCGGGAATGGCGATGGACGCCGTGAAAGAGGGAAAGACCGGCCTGATGACGGCGATCAGCAGTGGCCGCTACGCGATGGTGCCGATTCCCGATCCCAAACTTGGGCCGCGCAAAGTGGAAGTCGCCACCATGTACAACACAGAGCGCTACCGGCCGACTTACGATCGCAAGCTGGGCCTGCCGATTTTTCTGACGCGGGGCTAATGCGGAGGGAGCTGGACGTAATCCTCGCTTGGCGATAACAGGCCTTAGCATGAGCTGAGGTGCTCGTTGGGCACCTGACAGTAGCTGAATCGGCCAACTCCTGGTTGGTCGCCAAACCGGAAGTTACCTTGACTTTGGGTGGGTGCTGTAAGCCGCCTTGCGGGGAGCGGTTCCGTGCGATGCCGGCGTGGGTTCGGCGCGCGAACGCAAGGATAGCGATCAACCCAAGAATCAAGATCGGCTTCCTGGGGACCCCGATTGCGCGCTGGGGGCGCGCGCAGGGGCCGAAGCCCAGGTTCATTTTGCGACGCTTGCGGCATGGGTGAACTCATACCCTGATACAAGACCTGCTGATCTGGGTTCGCGCGATAGGCGGGCGGCTCGTCGCTTTCGGTCGTTCCGGCCCTACAGGGCGGAAACGATCAGATTGTCTGCTGTCCCAGGGTTTGCGCCCTGGGCTATTTTCGGGCCATCCCTCCGGGATTGGTGATGCGCGGTATTGCGGCGGGAAGGCGGCGCGCGATGCGCAGGGGTAAGAAGGCAGAGATCAGGGGTCAGGGGTCAGAAAACGGGTTGCGGATCAAGGGGTTATCGGGTTTGCGAAAGGGCGGAGGGTGGTGCGGAGGTTGGCAGGAGGAAGGCAGCTTCCAGCTGCCAGCTTCCCAATTTGAAGTTTTCTTGCGGGGCATGTTTGGCGGCGCAGATCCGTTCCAAGCGCGGGTAAGGTGCGGATAGCCGGCGACTCGCCCGGAACCACGGAATTCTTATCGCTGACGCTCATTTCTAGTACGCCACTTGGTAAAAGCCTGTGCCGACTGCGCCCGAGAGGCGCACGAATCTTGTGGGCGGAAGCGAGATACAGCTGGGCCCACTCTGGAGTGGAAGCTGGGTGATCGTAACCCACGTAGTGCCGTCAATGGACTGGTCAAGGAGGAAGTTGCTGGCGAGTCCGCTGGCGGGGGCGCAAACGGTGAGAGTTTTCGCATATCCGAGATCGGGGCTGACACCGTATTTCGCGCCCGCGGCAACAACGAGAGTGCCGCTTCTTCCTGAAGTTGGAGAGCCGACGGTTGTTACCTGACCGGCAATCGTTACCTGGCCGGCTATCGGTTGAGTGATCGCGGAGCCATCAACTTTAAGGGCCTTGAACGAAGTTACTTCGGCGAAGTACGTGTTGTTGGCTCCGTCCTGCACTTTGACGGGATTTCCGGCGCTTGATTGCGCGCTGACGACCGAGTGACTGCCCCATAGCGCTCCGGTTACGAACATGCAGATTGCTGCTAAGGCGAAAAGAATTTGCGCGGTGAACTTCATGGTGGCTCCTTTTGGCAAACGCCTGCGAATGGAAAAACGCGGGCTGATTGAGGACTTGAGTCAACAGCGAAGGATGAACGACGGATTCAGGATGGGACTGACGCCTCACCGGACTCGGGACGGACGGAGCTTGGCGGCTCTGGCTTTGGCGGCGCGATCGAGTTTAAGATCGTTTTCGCGCATCAATTTCACCCATTCCGTTGTGGATATGACCGGGCCACGCCGGGGATAGCTGAAATAAAGGCCAGCAGAGACAAGCGCCACAAGCACGAGAAGGACTGCAACAGCGATGGCTGCATGAACCATGATGGCCTCCGCGCTGGAGAGAGCGCATTCGAGCCGGGTTCTGTGGCGCTTCGCAATGGAAAAGCGCCAGAAAACCGACTCGTCCCCTCATTGTAGCCCTGCTTCGGCTCGCCTAGCGCACGCTCGAGCGCAAGGCCTTTTGTACGATCTTATAGTCACCAGTGCTGAATCCACCCAGTTCCGCCGCGTGATGCCGCCAGCCTGCAAAAGTGCTAGCCCATATCGATAGGGGTGGGGCATCGAATGTGTGAGTCTGTCAGGTAGAATCGACCAGTTTGGGTTCAAACCGGAGACTGCGAATTAAGGCAAAAGGAGAGGGAGCTGCCATGACAGGCGAGAAGATCTACGAGTACGACCTGGATATTACTGGAGTGACAGATTATGGCGTCAGCATGGAGTCAATCCTTGCGGGCAAAGAAAAGGTCCCGCCGCAAGGGGCGCGCTTCGATGTGGCTTTTGCGGGAAATGCAACGGGCCGCATATCGGGTGGAGTGCGTGGCGTCGATTATCTCCGGATGCGCGCCGACGGACGCATCGACCTTGACATCCGCGCCACCATCGACACGGCCGACGGTCATCGCATTGGACTCTGCGCGGATGGCGTGTCCGTTTTGCGCCCTGGAGAGCCGGTCGCTGAACTGTGTGAAAACGTAACTCTCACCACCGCGGCCGCGGGTTATGCGTGGGTCAACACGCACCAGATCTGGGGGGTCGGGAGCGTGAATCTGGCGACGGGCAAGATTCACATTGACGGATACATGCAATAACGGCGCTTGCCTAAAGCGGCGGGCGGCAAGTGGGTGAGCAAATCTGCATCGAACGGAAGATGGATGTCCGGGTTTCGCCTCCGGGGCGTTGGAATGCATCGTGTCTGGATGGTCGCCAATCCGGAAGCCACCGCGACTTTGGATTCGTCGTGTAAGCCGACTTGCGGGGAGCGATTTCAGGCGATGCCGGCGATGGCGGTCGGAGGAAGGTGTTTATTTGATCTAATACAGGCAGACGACCTGGCGTTGGGCGTTCCGAGACCCGACCCAAGGCGCGTGCGTCAATATGCGTCTCCGGGAGAATCCAATGCGGAAGAGGAATTTCAAGATCATCGCATTCGCAATCCTTGTTCAGGTCGGGCTGACGGTCGCGACCTGTGAGGCGCGAGTCCAGGCGGGGAAAGCTCCCTATCCGGCCATGGCTCCGATGGATGAGTATCTGATAGCCGACGCGAGCGCTGAAATTGCGCTGGCGCGCAGTGCCGCTCCGGCGTCCATTGCGGACGGGGCCGAAGTGATGGTGCTGGGACCGAAGGGATACACGACCGCCGTGAAAGGCACGAATGGTTTTCTGTGTATCGTAGAGCGATCGTGGGGCGCCGCAACCGATGATCCAGAGTTCTGGAATCCCAAGATTCGCGCTCCGATTTGCTTTAATCCAGCGGCGGCACGGACCTTTGCGCGCATCTACCTGATGAAGACCAGACTTGTTCTGGCGGGAAAATCGAAGAGGGAGATTTTGGAGGCGACTTCATCGGCGCTGGACAAGAAGGAACTGCCCCCGCTGGAGCCGGGTGCTATGTGCTACATGATGTCGAAGGAGCAATATCTAAACGACCGCGGCATGAGCTGGCATCCACATCTGATGTTCTTTGTTGCAGGCGACGCGGCGAAGAGCTGGGGAGCCGACCTGCCGGGCTCGCCGGTTATAGCAGCAAATGATCCGGAAGAACGGGTGACGATTCTCATGGTCTGGGTTGGCAAATGGTCCGATGCGACGCCCGCTCCGGCGATGATGCACTGAGTGCAACTCGACCTCTAAAGAAGCGGGGACGGCCGGTGACGGTCTCTCCCGTGCTCCCCAAGCGAAGAATCTGCTTGCAAAGGTTCGTCGGCTGTGCGATAACTACGTCATGAGTAGTACGCGCGACGTAGTAGATGCGGGCGGCGAGCTCGATCCCGGGTATTATTCCGATCCGCCGTTGCTGGTGCTGGCGAGCCTGGCGAGCGGGCCGAAGCACGGGCACGCGATGATCGAGGACATTGAGCGGCTGTGCGGCACGCGGCTGGGTCCGGGGGCGCTGTATGGAGCGATTGCGCGGCTGGAGCAGCAGGGATGGATCAGGCCGCTGCCTGCGGAGGAGCGACGCCACCCTTACAGGATTACTCCGGATGGGCTGAGGGTACTGCGCGCGAAGCTGACGAGGCTGCATGATTTCTCGAAGGCGGGGCTGAAGAGGCTGGAGGCGCGATGAACCGCAGGCTCGCGCATCTGCTGACGCGGATGTATCCGCGCCGCTGGAGAGAACGGTATGGCGAGGAGTTTGAGGATTTTCTGCTGACGGGCCGCGGGGATGTGAAGACGTGGATGGACGTGGTTCGCTCGGCGGTAGGTGAGCATATTCATCCGACAATAGGAGGCGCGATGAGCGAATACCGGACGACTTTTGGAACGGTGGTGAGGCAGCCGAGCGCGCTGATTCCCCTGGGGATGGCGGTGACGGCGCTGGCCGTAGTGCTGGGCCACATTGCGCTGTATGGCGTGGCGCGGGAGGCGGACGAGGGGCCTACGGCGCACATTTGGCAATTGCTGATGGTGGCGCAGTTGCCGGCGCTGCTCGTGTTTGGGATTCGATGGCTGCCGAAGGCGCCGAAGCAGGCGATGGGCGTGATGGCGCTGCTGGTGGCGGCGATTTTGGCGGCGATGGCTCCGGTATTCATCTTTCACCTGTAGGCAGGGACACTGGTGTATCGAAGGGCTCAGATTTCTCTTTGCCGGTTGGAAGAGGATAGGAACTCAAGCCGGTCGAGGAGATCATTGTTTCCCTGGCACTAGAGTTTCCTTACCGCTGAGGTGTCCCATGTCCTCTTCCTCTGCCGAGCCGATCGCTGTTCGGTCGCCTGCCGAGAACTGCGCCCGAATCAAGAAACTTGGCTACATCGTGGGCAAACACGTAGATCTGTATGGCGAACACGTTGAACTAGTTTCAGATCCATTTGAGGAGGGCGACTGCGTAGCCGTCCGTGCCGTCAGCGGAAATAATCCAACCGAACGGACCATCGACCTGCCCGTAACCCTTCTGTCCGGTTGGGAGGATCTGTTTGAGGAGCCGGCAGACTCAAGTGCCTCGGAGGTCCCGGCAAAGACTTCACTTCCTGAGCCTGCAGGATAGAGACAGAGTAATCCCTAATCCAAAACAGTGAGAAGGATGTCCGCGTTGGGCGCGCGGGTGCGAGGATTGCGCGCCGGGGGGTCGCGGCAGCGCTGCGCTGAAAGCCCCTGTTGAACCAATGAGTTAGCTGAGAGAGAGAGAATTCTGCCGGGGCGCAGAAGAATTGTCTTGACATCGAGTACTCTACTTTATAGAGTTCTCTTCATGGGATGGCGGGGACTAAGGGAACAGGGGACCGAGGGAACAAGAAAGCAGTGGACAGCGAATAGAGAGGGACGATGACGGCGAGTGTGCAGAAAGCGGGAACGGAGACGGCGCTGGAGGTTGGGCGGCTGGTGAAGCGGTTCGGCGATTTGACGGCGGTGGACGGGGTGAGCCTGCAAGTGCGCGCGGGCGAGTGCCTGGGGTTGCTGGGGCCGAACGGGGCGGGAAAGAGCACGCTGATCCGGAGCATGGTAGGGCGCGTGATTCAGGACAGTGGGCGCGTGACAGTGATGGGGCACGAGGCGGGATCGACAGAGGCGCGGTTGGCGCTGGGATGGATTCCGCAGGAGCTCTCGATTTATCCGCGGATCAGCTGCAGAGAAAATCTGGGATCGTTTGGGCGGTACTACGGGCTGAAGGGGCATGCGCTGAAGGAAGCGATTGCGTGGTGCCTTCATTGGGCGGCGCTCGAAGAAAAGCAGGACGACGTGGCGAAGACGCTCAGCGGCGGGATGAAGCGGCGGCTGAACATGGCGGCGGGGATGATGCACCGGCCGAAGGTGGTGCTGTTCGACGAGCCGACGGTGGGCGTCGATCCGCAGTCGCGAAACCGGATCTTCGAAATGATCGAGGCGCTACGCGATGCGGGGACGGCGATTGTGTACACGACGCACTATATGGAAGAAGCGGAGCGGTTGTGCGACCGGATCGCAATTATCGATCACGGACGGATTATCGCCGAGGGCACGAAGGAAGAACTCGTGGAGAAAACCTTTGGGAGATGCAGCCAGGTGCTGGCGCGGTTCGCGGGAGAGACAGAAGCGATTGAGGCGTGGGCCAAGCGGCACGACGGGCGAGTGACGCATGAGACGGCGGAGTTCACGATCGAGCAAGCGGGGGAGATTGCGCCGCTACTGGATGACGCGACGAAGGCGGGGCTCGAGTTGGTGGACGTGACGCTTAGGCGACCGAATCTGGAGTCGGTATTTTTGCACCTGACAGGAAGGGAGTTACGAGATTGATTTGGAATGTGGCAAGGACGGCATTGATTGCACTCAAGCGGGACCGCGGAGCGCTGGTGTTGAGCTTCGTGTTGCCCCTGGCGTTTTTCTCGATCTTCGCGGTGATTTTCGGGAGGGATAACAACACGACGCCCACGGTGAAGCTGATTGTGGTGGACCAGGACCAGAGCCAGGCTTCGCGTGCGCTGGTGAAGGGGCTGGAGGACGAGACGTCGCTGGTGGTAATGACGAGGCCCGGGGCGAAGAGCAAGAACGCTCCGGCGCCAGCGGATTACACGGCGGCGACTGCGGAGACGGCGGTGAAGGCGGGAGTCGCGCCGGTGGCGCTGATTATTCCTGAGGGATTCGGGCAGCACCCGATTGCGTTTGGGCCCGGAGCTGGGGGAAGCACGCTGGAGCTACTGAACGACCAGAGTGACGCGATCGCTCCGCAGATTGTCGTCGGGCTGCTGCAGAAGGTGGCGCTCACCTCGATGCCCTCGACGATGGCGGACGAAGGGATGAAGTACGCGGACAAATACGTGGGCGGGTTTACGCCGGCGCAGAAGGCGAAGGTGGACGAGGGGCTGCAGGAGCTGCGAAAGGCAGAAGCGGATGGCAAGACGAATGCGGGGAGCGGGTCAAATTCGGCAGGCGCGGGGATTGTGGCGGTGAACGAACGCGCGGTGGTGGGAGAGAACAAAAAGAGCCCGATGATTTCGTTTTACGCGGCGGCGATCGGGGTGATGTTCCTGATGTTTACGGCGAGCGGATCGGCCGGAGCGCTGCTGGACGAAGCGGAGAGCGGAACTCTGGAGCGAGTGCTGAGCACGCGGGTGACGATGACCAAGCTGCTGGCGGGGAAGCTGGTGTTCAATACGGGGCTCGCGTTTGTGCAACTGGTGGCGATGTTTCTGTGGGGATGGGCAGTGTTCAAGCTGGACTTCTTCAGCCATCTGCCGGGATTTGCGGTGATGGGATTATGCACGGCGTTCGCGGTGGCGGCGTTCGGGATGCTGCTGGCGAGCCTGTGCCACACGCGAGCGCAACTGGGAGCGCTGTCGACGCTGGTGATTCTGATTATGTCGTCGGTGGGCGGGAGCATGTTTCCGCGGTTCCTGATGCCGGAGTCAATGCAGAAGGCGGGACTGCTGACGATCAATGCGTGGGCGATCGACGGGTTCGAGAAGGTGTTCTGGCGGGATTTGCCGGTGACGGATTTGTGGCCGCAGGTGGCGGTGCTCGTGGGGGTTGGGGTGGTGCTGTTTTTGATTGCGCGGAGAGTGGCAAGAAGGTGGGAGTACGCGTGAAAAGCAGTGGTTAGTGGTTAGTGATTAGTGGTTAGTTGCTACGAGGATAGTTTGCTTCCACCCTTTTTCGATCGCTCGGCTGTGAAACGGGTGGTGCAACGATCCAGTGCGGGCGAGGACGCCCGCNNGCCGGCGAGGACGCCGGCGCTACGGAGACAGGAGAACAGTTATGAGTGCAGAGAATTTGGAGTTGACGGAGCGGCTGGAGCTGATTGAGACGATGATCGCCGAGGGACGGCGGAGCACGACGAGATGGGCATGGACGATCGTGCTGTGGGGCGTGGCGTTTTACGTGGCCATCGCGTGGTCCTCGGGTTTCTTGGGTGGGCCCATCTGGGGGCAGCACTACATGGCATGGCCGGTGACGATGGTGGGCACATGGTTGCTGAGCTGGGACCTGGCCACGCGGATGCGCCAGAGCGCGAAGTCGCCCATGACCACAGTGAAGCGCGCGATCATTTCGATCTGGACGGCCATGGGAATTTCAATGTTCGCGCTGCTGGTGCCGCTGGGGCTGAGCGGCAGGGCTGACCAGCAGGTGTGCGTGGCCGTGGTCGTGACCCTGCTGGGAACGGCCAATGCGGCCTCGGGCTTCCTGCTCAAGTGGAAGGCGCAGATTGCGTGCGCGGTGGTGTGGTGGATCGCCGGGTCGGCTTCGTTGTTTGGCAGTGTTACGCAAAGCTCGATCGCGTTCCTGGCGGCGATTTTCTTCTGCCAGATTGTGTTCGGAATCTACGCGATGATCCTTGAGTCGCGCGAGCAGCGGAGGCAGGGGGCAGCGAATGTCTGAGATGCCGGAGTTGAATCCTGTGATTCACGGGAAGCTGCGGCTGGCGCTGCTCTCACTGCTTTCGGGGGTGGACGAGGCGGAGTTTACATGGCTGCGGGAGAAGACGGGCTCGACAGATGGGAACCTGGGCGCGCAATTGATGAAGCTGGAAGAGGCGGGGTACATCGCAATGAAGAAGCGATTTGTTCTGCGGAAGCCGCAGACGCTCTATCGGATGACGGAGAAGGGGCGCGCAGCACTGACGGAATATGTTTCGGCACTGAAGGAGCTGTTGGGTTCGGCAATTTGAAGGGCAGGATCAAGGGCGGCGGGATTTGCAATGCGGGGCAATTGAAGTGACGGCAAGGTGATGGCGAAGAATCGGACCGGAGGATGAAGTGAGCGATGCAGGCGGAATTCTTGGTCCCGGCGACGGTCAGGATTTGCTGGCTCGCATGCGCGGCAGAGCGGTCGGCGCGATTGTGTGTGCCGGATTCGGGGCTTATGCGCTGTATTGGTGGACCGAGGCTGCGATTGAGGGCGAACGAAGACTGTGGTTTGGCGCCATCGCGTTGGTAACGGCAACTCTTGTGGTCTGGGGGATTGCGAGTCTTGTCGCGCTGCGTCACGCGCCGCGAGTTGCTTTGGATAAACGGCTGGTGAGATTTTACAGAATCGGGTACGGGATCATCGTCGCGATAGAAGGCGCTGCGATATCTGTTGGCGGGCCGATCCTGGGCCACTTCCATCGGCCAGACCTCTACGGGCAATGGGTCGGTGCGATCGTGGGGATTCACTTTTTCCCGCTCGGCAAGCTATTCAAAATACCTCTTTACTATTTGACGGGCGCGGCCATTTCGTTGGCTGCTTTTGGTTCGCTCTTGATTTCCAGTAGCCAGCTTAGTTCCGCTAACTGCGCGGGGGGAACGGGCGTGGCTCTGTGGATTACCGCGGTGGTGACCCTTAGCAAGAATCTGGATCAGATGCCCAGGGAGGGCGTCCGCTGATGCGCGCGATGCGGGTGGCGGAAACAGTTGTCAGTTCTCAGTTCGTAGTTCGCAGTTCTCAAGTTAAACCTTGGAGTCTGTAGCGGCTGGGATCGAATCCGCAGCGAGGGATTCGCGGACGCGGGACATGATGGCGAGGTAGTAGGCGAGATTGTGGATGGAGTTGAGGGTGGCGGATAGCGGTTCGCCGGCGTTCATAAGATGGCGCAGGTAGGCGCGCGAATAGCGGCGGCAAACGGGGCACTGGCAGGCGGGGTCGGGCGGGGACTGATCTTCGGCGAATTGTTTGTTTTTGATGTTGAGGCGGCCCTCGCTGGTGAAGAGCAGAGCGTGGCGGGCGGCACGGGTGGGAAGAACGCAATCCATCATGTCGACTCCCATGCGGGCGTAGAGCTCGATTTCGTCGGGGTAGCCGACACCCATGACGTAGCGCGGTTTGTCTTTGGGCAGGAGCGGCAAGACTTCAGAGATCATTTCGAGGGTGAGCTCACGCGGCTCGCCGACACTGAGGCCGCCGATGGCGTAGCCGTCGAAATCCATTTCGACGAGGCGTTTGGCGCATTGGCGGCGGAGATCGCGATACATACCGCCCTGGACGATTCCGAAGAGGGATTGCGTGCGAGGTCCACTTTCGGATTGGGTGGGGTCGCTCCCCGGTCCCCAAGTGCGAGGGACCGGGGGCACCCGGCGGAAGTGCGAGATCGAGCGCTCGGCCCAGGCCACGGTGAGGCGGAGGCTTTCTTCGGCGCGATCACGAGTGGCGGGGTACTCGGTGCACTCGTCGAAGGCCATGACGATGTCTGCGCCGAGAGCAATCTGGACGTCGATGGAGTGCTCGGGGGTGAAGAAGTGCGAGCTGCCGTCGAGGTGGGAGCGGAATTGGACGCCGTCGGCCGTGACTTTGCGGAGGGCGTTGAGGGAAAAGACCTGGAAGCCGCCGGAGTCAGTGAGGATGGCGCGGGGCCAGCTGATGAATCGATGCAGGCCGCCCATGCGGCGGATGGGTTCGTGGCCGGGGCGCAGATAGAGGTGGTAGGTGTTGCCGAGGATGATTTCGACGCCGAGGGATTCGAGCGTGTCCTGGGGGACGGCTTTAACAGTGCCCTGCGTGCCGACGGGCATGAAGACGGGGGTTTCGACGGTTTGGTTGGGCAGGAGAAGGCGGCCGCGGCGACCGCCGGCGGCGGATGCGGCGAGGATCTGAAAGAGCGGGGGCACGGGGTAATTCTAGTTGACAGTTGTCGGTTGTCAGTTATCAGCGGGCAGTGGGCAATGCACAGTTCACGGTTGGACGTTCGCAGTCGTCAGATAAGGTGTTGCTGTTCCGCGACTGACGCCGCCGAGCTCTTCATTCTTCTGTCTCTCGATCAGGTCCAACATAAACTGAAAGACGTAGGTTTCCTTCAGCGCAATATCCCAGCGACGAGCGATCGCTGCCCTCTCATTGGTAGTTAAGGTTGGGGTCTGGAACTCCGTTACCAAGAACTCACAGACGTACCGGCGTAGCGCTACTTGCGCTGTTAGATTTTGGACTCTGAGCTTGCGGATGATGAATTCCAAGGCTGGACCTCGGCGATCTGGCGCGAATCCTCTCAGAAGCGAGGGGGCTTTGCGCGTTTATGGTGCCTAATTTTTATCGATTTCGCGGCTTCCTTGCGGGATTGCCATTGTGGGCGAATGCTCCGGGCGGTGACCCTGGGCGATCCATTGGCGCTCAATGTGAGACTCAAAACGGAAAATTCCGGCCACGTTGAAACACCTTACCTTCGGCATGGCACCGCAAGCGGGACAACCGAAATCGAGCGAGGAATTATCGTTCATTGGAATTGTTTACAGCTTCTCGGCCTGCGATGATGGTCAATTTTGAACACTTTGCGCCGGTAAAGCCTTCTAAGTGCGGCAACCCAGGTCCGGGCAATCACCTAACTCGGAAAACGGGGAGATGGTCAAAATTGAACATCTTTGATCGCCGGAGCTTTGTAGGGTGGTTGCAAGCACCAGTTCCCGCAGCCTATCCGCACAGCAGCATTTCAAGCCGCTCCCTCCAAACCATCTGCATTAAGTCTCTCCCCCTGAATTGCTGGTAAGAGCCGGGAGGAATCCCGACTCGTGTCTGCGAGGGGAAGCGCGCGAGTTGGTGTGAATTCCGCGCGAGGAATGAACGCGCCAGGGGGACGATGCGGCAGACCTTCGCCGCGACTGGGTTATTTGGCTGCGCCGCCGAGGTGGACCAGGAATCCGGCGCGGGCTGTGCGGGGCTGGCCGAGCGTGGTCGTCGGAGTCTTGGAAACTTCGATGGAGCGGTTGAAGAGATTCTCGCCGGCGGCGAAAAGCTCGATTTGCGAGCCGAATCGGTGCTTGCCGAAGTTGTGCGAGGCGTAGGCGTCGAGGCGAAAGTAGCCGTGCAGGAGATTGGTATTGGCGTCGTCGTCGAACTGGCGGCCGCTGAGGCGGCTTTCGAGGCCGATGGTTCCGAGAGACGGGCGAGATGCTCGCAAGTTGAGAGTGGCCATGTTGCGGGCGACCTCGGGAATCCACTTGCCCAGGTCCTGAGTGCCGCGCGAGACCACAGCGTGGGCATACTGATAGCCGCCGTCGACGGTGAGCCACGAGCGCGGGACGAGCGACGAGCGGGGGGCGAACCAGGAGAGTGGCGCGAGGTCGAAGTCGACGGAGATGCCGCGGCTTTCGATTTGGCCGAGATTTTCGCGCATGAGCCGGATGGGCGAACAGGTGGCACAGGTGGTGACGGCGACGATGGGGCGATTGACCTGGGTGAGGAAGTAGCTGGAACGGATGCTGCCCCAGGAGCGCTCGGCTGCCAGGCCTGCTTCCCAACCAGTGGCGCGCTCGCTAAAGAGACTGCCGTTGGGAAGAGTGAGTTGGTTGCCGACCTGCGTGGAGCGGTAAAGCTCGCTGGGCATGGGCGCGCGGAAGGCGCGAAACCCCGAGGCCGTGAGGGCCCAGTGCGGCGACAGCTTGCGCGAGAGGCCCAGGCGCGGATCGAAGATGCGCTCATCGCGTTGCGGCGGCTGAGCAGCGATCGGCAGCCAGGTTGCGCCGTTCCATTGCGTTTCATGGCCGTCGTAGTTCTGAAACCAGTCCATGCGGCTTCCGGCGACGAGCGACCAGGCATTGTGCTCCCACATGGCTTCGGCATAGGCGGCTGAGTCGCGCTGATGGTCGGCGAGGTTGGTGAGCGCGGCGGCGCTGCCGTAGGATTGCTCGCGATCCCAGACGCGGACGTCGTGCGCGTCGGCTCCGACAACGAGCAGCAGGCCCGCGCCGAAGGGCTGGCTCCAAAGCGCGGATGCGCCGAGCTCGTTGTCGGGGACGTAGGAGAAGCGCGAGGGGATTTCGCCGCAGCGATAGGTGCAGGCCGGGTCGCCGAAGTTGGGGAGATTCGAAAGGCTCGAGAAGGTCTGGCGATAGCGTTCCGACGATCCGTAGAGGCGCAGGGCGAGCGCGGTGCTGCGCGCATTTTGCCAATCTGCGCCTGTGCTGTAGCGAATGAGGCGCGTTGCGTTTCGCTGGTAAGGAGTTCCGTTGTGGCGCAACTCGTTGAAGCCGGTGGCGCGCGCGAAGAGCTTTAGAGCGCCGAAGTCGCGGCCGGCCGTGAGGAGGGCGTTCTGGCTGTGAACATTACTGGGGACATCGACCGGGCCACGTTGCGTTGGAGCTTCCTGAATGTAGCCGTCGGCGCCGATGAGGCCGCCGGCGGCGAGAAGATTCCACGGGCCGTGATGAGCCGCGACGAGGAGGCTCTGGTCGTATGTGCCTTCGCCGCCAAAACTGGAGCTGAGGTCGACGAGATTCGACGAAGGGCGGGCGGGGATGATGTTGACCACGCCGCCAATGGCGCTCGAACCGTAGAGGTCGCTGGCGCCGCCGCGAACGAGCTCGATGGATTGGATGGAGAGCTCGGGCTGCTCCTGCCAGTGAATCCAACCGCCGAGCGGGTCGTTGAGAGGGACATCCTCTTCGGTGACCAGAGTGCGGCTGGCGGAGGTGGAACCGAGGGCGCGAAGGCTGATTCCCTGCGAAGTGGGATTGGCGACGAGCGAGCTGGATCGGCGAAAAAGCTCGACGCCGGGAAGCGTGCGCAACTGGTCGTCAAACGTGATAGCCGCGGTCGAGCGCATCGACTCGCCGCTGAGGAGGCGCGTGGTGGTGGGGCTTTCCAAAACGCCAAGCGGAGCGCGATAGGCGGTGACGGTGACCTGTTCGGGCTTGGCAATCGGCGCTGGTTTGGGGATTGGCGCGGGCGTGGGCTGCGGGGATGCGGACGGGGGCTGCGGCGGGGATTGGGCGGCGAGGGGCGGTGTGAGTGGGGGGATCGACAATGCAACGACCAGCACGTGCGCGACAAAGATCGCATTGAATTCGGGCCGCTGCATGAATTGGAGTCTCAGGAAAGGGAAACAAGTTCTTCATCCATTGTGCGGCAGCGGGCCAGCCTGAGCGACGGCGATGGCGGGAGTGGTATATTGCGTTGCAGCCGAGTGGCGAGATGAGGATCGAGGACGTGGATAGCGCGTCGCAAGCGAGGAGGGATGCGAGATGAGTTCGCGAGGATATCCCCCGAAGGGCGCGGAGGCAAAGCGAAAGGCAGACGGGCTGGCGGGAACGGTTTTTGTAAGCAGCCCGAGGACGGATCTGGTGGCGGTGCGCTGGACAGCGGAGGATGGGACGGGGACTCTGCTGTATAGCGGCGAACAGTTTGCGCGGGACTGGGAGTTGGCAGGAGCGAGCCGAGCGAAGTGGAGGGTGCGAGCCGGAGCGATTGCTTTGGCGGCGATGGTGGGGATCGGGCTTTACGGCGGAGTGAGAGCATGGGAATCGATCGCGGCCGGCCGAGGCCATGCTGCAACCCGGCAACGGGGGAGCGCGGCGACAGGGGCGGACGGAAGAACGCTCGGCGACAACGACGGAGCGCTGGCTGCGCGGGCCTGCTCGAGAGGCGCGGATACGTATGTAAGGTCGATTGCTGGGAAGGGGTTCTTATGGGTTGGCGCCGATAGGCCCGATGAAAGGTTCAATGGTGAGGTGGCGGTTACCGTGGCTCCGGGGATTACAACGAGCGTTTCAGACAAGCTGCTGCTCGAGGACAGGACAGGAGTGTTCAAGCGCGTGGAGCTGGTTTGCAGCTACAACAGCGAGGAGAACGAGGTTCTGAAATACTGGATTGCCGACAGCGGTGAATAGACGCGAGGGCGGAGCTTGGGTGTGCTTGAGGAGGATCCCTCGGTGCTGAGGCCGACGATCATTTTGCTGAATTTGTGTGCGGGCTAGAGCACGTACCCTTCAAATTGGCTTGCTGCTCGATGGCCAAAGCGGTGCTCCGGCGCGGGGATGAGTCCCCGGCATCCCTCAAGACGCCGACGCCGCGCGGGCAGGCGCGGCGGGCGAGAACCCGAGAGAATCAAGAGGCGAAAATCAGGGAGCGAACGGGGGCAGCGCAGGGCGGACGCTGGGCGAGGCGGACGGCTGCGCGGCGACCGGTGCTTTGGCAGCGAGCGCGGCGCGGACCTGCTTTGGCGCGGCGGCAGCAGGCGCGGCCGGAGTTGAGCTGCGCTGCGCGGCCGCGGGATTGGCGGCGGAAGACGACGGAGTCACTGCAGGCTGCGCGCCGGCTGAGGGCATGGGGATGGAGGCGCTGCTGCCCCGCGAATTTGACGCTGAGGGTCTTATTGAAGCTGAGGGCTCCTTTGAAGTTGAGGCGGAGGGTTGAGCGAGGGCAGCGGGTTTGGGTTTGGAGCCATCGGCGTGAAGCGGCTTTGTAGCAGGTGCGGGGGGCCATATAGTGGCTGGGGCGGCGGTGGCCGGGGAGGGCTTGGGAATCGAGGCTCTGGCCTGCATTGGCTTGGGGGCAGCGGCGGGCGCGGAGTTGGGTTTGTCCGACGGTGATCCGGGATCGGATGGGGAAGTGGATTCAGTGGCGGCGGGTTCGTCGGTGTATGGCGCGGGAGCTGAGGGCGGAGCGGCCAGGACGGTTGACTGGTCGACACTGGCCGGTTGAGCCTGAGGAGCCCAGAGCTCGGTGAGGCGCAGCACGCCGAGGAAGGCGACGACGAGGATGATCGCGGCTGACGGAACCCAAAGCATGACGCTGCCGGTGGTGGCCGGAAGCAAGTGCATAAGACGCAGTTTGGTCCGCTCCCAGAATTTGCGCTCTGTGGGCTGGTCGGGCGATTCGCCTGAGGAGGCAGCGACAGGACCGATTGCGGGCGCGGCCGTCACGTAGGTTGAAGGAATCAGTCGCAGGCCGATGTAAGCGTTGCTATCCCAGGGCCGTTCGGGAGCCGCGGCGATGGGTGCGGCGACAGGAACGGCGGGGGCGGCGATGGGCGCACTCGATTTCGGAACAAGTTGCAGGCTTGCAATGACTTTGGCGACCATGGAAGCGTCAATCTGGCGGAGATTCATTTTTGCGCACAGGGCCAGCGCGTTAAAGCAAAGGTTGTTGATGGTGCGGGGAGTGCCATGGCTGGCCTCGGCGATCAGCCTGACCGCGCCTGCGGTGAACAGGGGCTGGCCAAGATAGCCCGCCATTTTGACCCTGTAGTCGATGTAGCCGACGGTCTCTTCGGCGGAGAGCGATTCGATGTGGCAAACCGTGGAGATGCGCTGGCGAAGCTGGACGAGGGAAGCGTGGAGCAGTTTTTCAGAGAGCTGCGTCTGGCCTGACAGAACGATCTGGATCAGCTTGCCGCGCGAGGTTTCGAAGTTGGTGAGGAGGCGAACGCGCTCGAGGACGGGGTCAGAGAGGTTCTGTGCCTCGTCAATCATGATGACGAATTTGCGCCCGGCGCGATTCTCCTTGATGATGGCGTTGCTGAGTTGATCGTGCATCTCGGCGCTGCCATGCGCGGGAACGATGCCGAGGTCGCGGAGGATGTAGGCGACAAATTCGCGCGGCTCGCACTGGGGATCGAGATCGAAAAGAAAGACGACGCGGGCGGAGTCGCGGATGTTATCGAGGAAGCGGAAGAGAAGAGTCGTTTTGCCCATTCCGGGGGGCGCAATCATGGCGGTGAAACCACGGTTATTCGAGAAGCCGAACTCGAGGGCTTCGAGCGCCTGCTGATGGGTACGGCTGAGATAGAGACAGCGGGGATCGGGGTTAACTCCGAAGGGATCTTCTTTGAAACCGAAGTGCTGCGACAGCATGATGCGAACCTCCAACCTGCGGCGGTGCAGCAAGCACCGGCGTGCGCGCGGAGCCCAAGAAGCTCGTGCGGCACGCAGAGCGTTGGACTCATGTTATCTGGAAAGCCCCATCTACTAATGGGGTTCGAACCAATCCGGTTACCTCCGGTTGGGTGCTTCTCACGACTCATGGAGGGCCAGCGGTGACGAAGCGAAGCTATCAGCCGTCAGCTTTCAGCTTCTTTTGAGGCACGGTCCGATTCGCTGGGCCAGAGGAGGCTTGTGAAGGGGACGACCTCGCCAGCATCGGCGCGCGGAGAGAGATTGGCGAGGAGCTGGGCGGCGGTGAGGCCGGAGCGGGGATTGACGGCGTTGGGAGCGATTTCAACGAGGGGGATGAGAACAAAAGCGCGCTGGGCGAGGCGTGGATGAGGGATTTCGAAGCCGGATTCCGAGAGGACGAGGTCGGCGTAGAGGAGGAGGTCGAGGTCGAGGGTGCGGGGGCCGTTGGGGAGGGCGGCGGAGCGGTCGCGGCCGAAGAGGCGCTCGATGGAAAGGAGGGCCTCGAGAAGGACGCGCGGGGCGAGATCGGTCGAGAGGGCGACGACGGCGTTGAGGAAGCGGGGCTGATCGGCAAAGCCGACAGGCGCGGTGGAGTAGAGCGAGGAGCGGGCGGCGATGCGCCCGAGTAAGGCGAGGTGCGGAAGCGCTGCGGCGAGCGTGGCGTCGGGTGGGCCGGCGGGGCTGGGGAGGTTGGCGCCGAGGGCGATGAAGGCGAGGGGCATTGGAACAAGGGTAGCAAGTTAGAGGGTCAGCATTTAGCTGTTAGCCATTGCCCATTCGCTTTTTGGCAGGAGCGTTCGTAGTTCGCCGCGCTACGCGCTGGTCGATCAATGTTGGGCGCGTGTTACGGTTGGGCGCGTGTTACGCTCAACCAAAACCGAGGTGACGATGGTGGCAGCGATGGTGATGATGAAGAGCGCCCACTGAGGATGTGCCGGCCAAACGACTCTGCCCAGCCCGAAGATCCAACCGCCAGTACCCACGGCGGTACCGACTGCTGTTGCTACCCAGCTCGCTTTCGCACTCATGTTCTTCTGTCTCCGCTGAGGTTTAGGCGGATTATAGCCTTTTGGCTGTCCCATTGCGATGAATCGCGGAGTTTGCAAGTGAGAGCGCGGGAGGCAAAGCGGGAAGGAATATGAGCGGTTGATCTGGTAGCATCGGTGTTCGGAGAAATGCATATGGACACATTGAGCAGCGCGGGGCTAGGAGCCCGGCGCAATGAAGATATCGCGCTGGACCTGCTGAAGTTTGTGGCGGGGACGGCGGGGGTGGGAAAGACGGCGGTGCCTTCGACGGGATTTACCGGAGCGAGCGGGACGAAGCCGGAAGAACACGTGAACCAACTGCTGGCGCTTTATAGCCGCTGCCTGAAGGCAGTTGAAGGAAAAGGGCCGGAAAAAGAGGCGGCGAAATAGGCGGCGAGCGACAGTTGCGCGTGGCAGTGGCCGGCGCCGGGACGTTCGGGCGCAACCACTTGAGGGTGGTGCGCGAGCTTGAGGCGGCGGGCGAGGGCGTAGCCCTTGTGGCGGCGGTCGATCCCGATGCGGCGCGGGCGGAAGAGGCGGCCAGGCAATACGGGATCAAGGTGTTCGCGTCGATCGACGAATTGCTCAAGGCGGACCTGAAGCTGGATGCGGCGTGCGTGGCCGTGCCGACGGTGAAACATCATGAGGTGGCCGCTGCGCTGCTCGATGCGGGTCTTGATCTGCTGGTAGAGAAGCCGCTGGCGGCGACACTCGCTGAGGCTGACGACTTGATTGCGCGCGCGGAGCGGCGCGGAAAGATTCTGCAGCCGGGACATCTGGAGCGGTTTAACCCGGCGGTGCTGGCGGTGGAACCGACGCTCAAGAGACCGATGTTCTTTGAGGCGCACCGGCTGAGTGTCTTTACGCCGAGGGCGCTGGACGTGGACGTGGTGCTGGACCTGATGATCCACGATTTGGACATCGTGCTGACGTTTGCCAAGTCGACGGTGCGCGAGGTGCGCGCGGTGGGGCTGCCGATTCTTTCTCCCAAGGTAGACATTGCAAATGTAAGGGTGGAGCTCGAGTCAGGGTGCGTGGCGAATTTTACGGCGTCGCGCGTGTCGACGGAGCGGGTGAGGAAACTGAGGTTTTTTGAGCCGCGACAGTACGTGTCGATTGATTATGCGAGGCGGGACGTGCTGGTGATTCGCATCGGGGATGAGCCATCGGGCTCGTCGTCGCAGCTGGCGCAGGCGGCGGCTGAATTTCTGTCGACGGGAAAACTCGATTCGGCTGTGATCCAGAAACTGATGGCATCAGGAAACATTCCAGCGACGCTGTTGATGAAGATTGCTGCCGCGAAGAACGATCCCGAAAAACTGAAGGAAATTGCGAAGAGCCTGGCGGAAACACAAGAGGGGCCGGCGCCGGGGCTTAGCTTTGTGAAGCCAGAGGTGAAGGAAGGGGAGCCGCTGAAGCTCGAGATTCTTTCGTTCCTTGACGCGGTGCGGACGCGGCGCGAGCCGAAGGTAACGGCGCGGCAGGGGCGCGCCGCACTGGAACTGGCCCTGACGATTCAGGCGACGATGGCGGCCCATGCGGAGCGGGCGGGGCTGGGGGATTTCTTCAAAAGCAGTGGTTAGTGGTTAGTGATTAGTGATTAGTTCGCTGCCCGGTGAGCGGGATCACTGGGCGGCGGCGAGCGGGAACTCGAAGCGGCCGGGATGCTGGCGAACCCAAATTCCCTTCAAATCCCGACGATGCGGTAAGAAAGCATCCGGAAAGTAACTTTATTCAACGAAGGTGGGAGTTACCTGGCGCGGGATACGGTGCTAGTCTCGCGAGCGAGGAGAGCACCGTGAGCTTAAGCCAGTTCATCAGCAAGCAGTTTATTCGCGTCATCCGGTGGAATGAGAGCGGGGATGGCGCGCTGTCGTACCGCTACCCGATGGCGGACATGGAGATTGAGAACGGCGGACAGTTGACGGTGCGCGAGTCGCAACTGGCGCTGTTTGTGAACGAGGGCAGGATTGCCGACGTGTTCGGGCCGGGACTGCACACGCTGACAACGCAGAACATGCCGATCCTGACCGACCTGATGAACTGGTCGAAGGACTTCGAGTCGCCGTTCAAGTCGGATGTGTACTTCTTCTCGACGCGGCTCCAGATCGACCAGAAATGGGGCACGCCAACGCCGATCACGATCCGCGACAAGGAATATGGAGTGGTGAGGATTCGGTCGTTCGGGAACTATTCGTACCGGATCGCGGACCCGAAGAAGTTTTTCACGGAAGTGACGGGCACACGGGAAGAAGTTGTGGCCGACGACCTGGACGGCCAGCTCACCACGATGATTGTGGCGCGGATGACGGCGATTTTTGCAAATAGCGAGATTTCGTTTGTGGATATGGCGGCGAACCTGGGGATGCTGACAGACAAGGTGACAGCGGATGTGTCGCCGAGCTTTGCGGCGCTGGGGCTGGAGCTGAACCGGTTCGTGGTGGAAAGCGTGTCGCTGCCCGACGACCTGCAGAAGGTGATGGATCAGCGGATCGGCGTGAACATGGCGGGCGACCTGGGACGGCTGACGCAATTCGAGACTGCCGAGTCGTTGGAAGAGGCGGCGCAGAACGCAGGCGGCACGGCTGGCATGGGCGTGGGACTGGGCGCGGGCGCGGCAATGGCGCAGGTAATGTATGGACGCACGGCGACGGGAACGGGAGTTTTTGGTGGCGCGGCTGCTGCAACGCCGGCAGCGGGCGCAGCCGTTGCGGCACCCGAAGCGGAAACGAAGTTCTGCATCGATTGCGGCAAGGCGATGCCGGAGCGGGCGAAGTTTTGCCCTGGGTGCGGGGGAGAGCAATGAACTGTCCGTCGTGCGGCGCGCCGTTGCGAATGGCAGCCGACAATGGCAGCCTGCGTTGCGACTACTGCCACAGCGTAGTGATGGCGCAGGGCGACGAGACGGGAATGCAGTTCGTTGAAGAGGCGACAGAGCTGACCTGCCCGAATTGCTCCGGTGCGAGCTCAGTGTCGCTATGGAGCGTGATGCTGGTTGGCTTGCGGCTGCATGCGTGCAAGCAGTGCCACGGCCTGCTGGTGGACATGGGCGAGCTAGAGGCGCTGATCGAAGCCATGCGCGCGAAGCACCCGGACACCATGATTCCCATGCAGCCGGATGCGGCCGATTTGAAGCGAAGTGTGGCATGCCCAAAGTGCCACAAGGGCATGGACACGCACTTCTATTTCGGCGGGGGCCACGCGGTGATGTCGACCTGCGAGCAGTGCGAATTGCATTGGATGGATGGCGGGATGCTGATGCAGATTGTGCGCGCGCCGCATGAGGAAGAAGCAGCTCCTAGCTTCTAGCTTCTAGCTTCTAGCTCCTAGCTTCTAGCTTTCGGCTTTCGGCTTTCAACTATCAGCTATCGTTTCTTCTTCCGACGACGGTATTCGCTCGCCTCCATGCGAGAACGGCGCGATCGAGCATCAATGCATAGCATGAGCGGAGGGCAGCCAGCGGTGAACGCGCTGACAGTAGGCCTGGTAGTCCGGTCCAAAGAGGCGGCGGAGGGTTGGCTCCTCGTAGAGCAAGACGAAGAGATGTGTGACCAGGAGGAACCCGGCCACGAAGGGGAACAACTGGATGGACCGATAGAAGAGAGCAGCGCCTGCGACGGCGAGGGCGGCGCCGATATACATGGGGTTGCGAACAAAACGATAAGGTCCGCGGACGACGAGGCGGCGGGGCGGATCAAACGGCGCGGGGGTCCCTTTGCCGATGAAGGCGAATGCGCAAACGCATGAGAGAGCGATGACGGCGCCCGCAGCGCCGATGAGGAGGCCAGCGGTCTGCGGCCAGCCCATGGCGGCGGGGCGCACGATGCCTAACCAAGCGAGGATGCGCGCCGGGAGATAGACCAGCAGCAGGCCGATGAATAAAGAGGCATAGGTGATGGTGCGAACGATCACGAACATGGCGCTCCTTTCAGTGGTCAGTGGCCAGTGCGGGCGAGGACGCCCGCACGACAGCCGGCCAGAGGCCGGCGTTACGCCGCGATGCCGAGAGCGCGGTTGAGGAAGCCGACAATGTACTTCCAGACGAGGTAGTAGGCGGCGACGCCGCAGCAGAAGCCGACGGCGATAAGGGCGTAGGGCACCGAACAGGCATTGAACCAAGTGGCGCTGGTGGGTCCCAGAGTGAGGACTCCGAAGCAGCGGGCGACGGTGGCTCCGATGGGCAGAAGCAGGAATGGGAGAATGGCGCCGTGCACGCCGACTGCGAGGTGCGTGCGCTCGTGCGAGGCAAGCCAGAGCATGTTCCACAAGCCCCAGCCGGCAGGCACGAGGGCCATGGGAAAGATGAGGCCGCGTTCGATGGGGACCGGCACCTGAAGGACCAGGCGAATGACGATGAACGCCGTGAGCATGACGGGCAGGATGAGCGTGGTGACAAAGACTCCGGCGAGATAGGCGCGAAGGTAAGGGTGGGTGGTCATGGTTTATTCCTTTCCGTGAATCGTGGACCGTGATTCGTGGTTCGTGAATCGTGAATCGTATTCATTGATCGGTTCTTTGTAGTTCACCGTTCTCAGATTCAGGTGGCCGGCGAGCAGTTGCCGGGCTCTTTTTGTCGTTCACGATGATGCGGCCAACCGTGAGCTGTGAACTGTGAACTGCTTTTCATAGGTAGTAGAGAAAGACCGGAATCGTGGCCGGGAACGAGATGGCGAAAAGGACGAGGCCGGCGAGAATGGCCCAGTCAAACCAGGGCACGGCGTGGGGCCAAGGAACGGCGCGAGGTGCAGAACCGACCGTGGCGCGCAGCGGAGCTTCAGACTCATCGAGGCGGCGAAGGACTGCGGGCCAAAGGTCGCGTGCGGGCTCGGAAGCGGGATCAACGGGCGGCAGCGATTGCTGCAAGAGCTGCTTGATACGATTCTCATCTTGTTTCTTCATGGCGTAATTCCCTGGCTTTCAAGATCTTTTCTCAACAGTCGAATGGCGCGAAAGACGCGCAGTTTGACGGCGCCGACGGAGATGCCGAGGGCGGCGGCGATGTCTTTGTGCGGCTGCTCCTCGACGACAGAAAGAACTGCCGCGACGCGCAGGTTGGGCGGTAAGCGGGCGAACGCCTGCGCGGTTTTCAAGCGAATCTCAGCGGCTATGCCGGGATCGGGCGTTGACTTCGAGGGCAGATCGGCGACGTCCTGATCGAAATCAGAGGTGGCCAGCTTCGATTCGGGGCGGCGCGCGCGGAGCCAGTCGAGAGCAGCGCGGGTAGCGATGCGCCGCGCCCAGGGCTCGAAGGGACGCGCGGACTCAAAGCGGTCGTGAGCGCGATGGATGCGCCAGAAAGTCTCGACCGTGAGGTCTTCAGCGGCGGCTGGATCGCGGACGATGCAGAGGATCCAGCCGTAGACGGAACGCTGATGCTGGCGGAAGAGAGATTCAAAGGCATCGAGATCGCCAAGCCGGAACCGGTTTAATGCGTTGTCCGATGGCTCGGGTACGCTGTCCGATCGCTCGGGTACGTTTTCCGATCGTGCCGGCATCTGACTTCCCTTTCTGAACGGGATTACGAAGGGGACGGCACAAAGGTTACACGAAAAAGACAGGGAACAGGGAATAGGGAGTAGGGGGGTAGGGAACAGCAATGCAGTGAGCGATAGAGGCGGATTGTATCGATCACAATATAGGGATATAATGAGCGATAGAGAGGATAGCTATCGCTCATGACGTGGAACTGGCAATCCCCGGACTGGCCCCATTTCAAGTGGGACAGCGCGCGACTTACCCAAGCAGAGGAGCAGTTTCTCCTTGGCGCGGGCGTTGCTATCGGCACCGTCAAGCATCTGGACGAAGACGACCACACTCAACTCCTGGTGGAATTGATGAGTGGAGAGGCGGTGACCACGTCGGCTATTGAGGGGGAAGTCCTCAATCGGGCCAGCGTGCAATCGTCGATCCTACGCCAACTAGGGTTGGCGTCTGCGGATAAGCAGCGAGCGAAGCCCGCGGAACAAGGTATTGCCGAGGTGATGGTCGATCTGTATCGGTCGTTTTCAGAACCGCTGTCTACCCAGATGCTGTTTGGCTGGCATCGAATGGTGACGACGGGGCGGAAAGACCTCGCCGACATTGGGAAATACCGCACCAGCCGGGAACCGATGCAGGTCGTCTCCGGACGAATTGGCGCTCCGACGATTCACTCTGAGGCGCCGCCTTCAAAACAAGTTCCGGCGGAGATGAAGCAGTTTGTCTCATGGTTCAATCGCACGTCGCCACACGGCAAGGAACCGTTGGCTGCCATCACACGCGCGGGCACGGCCCACTTATATTTTGAGTCGATCCATCCCTTTGAGGATGGGAACGGGCGCATTGGGCGGGCAGTTGCGGAAAAAGCGGTGACGCAGAGCTTCGGCCACCCTGTGCTCGTATCTTTAGCTACGACTATTCTGGCGCATCAAAAGAGCTACTATCGGGCTCTGGAAAAAGCCAATCGGCAGAACGAAATCACTGACTGGCTGGTATGGTTCGCTGAGATCGCGTTGGAAGCGCAGCGGCGGAGCATTACGCAAGTGGAATTCGTTCTGACCAAAGTGAAGTTGTTGGACCGGCTGCGCGGCCAAATCAACGAAAGACAACAGAAGGCTCTTCTTCGCATGTTCAGGGAGGGCCTTGAAGGATTCAAAGGCGGGTTGAGCGCGGGGAACTACGGCAAAATCACAGGAGCATCACCGGCCACTACGACTCGCGATCTGGCCGATCTGGTGGAGAAGGATGCGCTGATCCGCACCGGCGAGCGCAAACATGCGCATTATGCGCTGAAGGTGTCGCGGGGCTGAGTGAGAAAATGTTGTTGTAAATCGTTTTTTTGACTGGTAATGCGTGTTGACAGCGGTTCTTGCGCTGATTAGAGTTGGCCGCTGGGGGCGAGACAGTTCGAGCCTGCCGCGATAGCTGCGGGCATGAATGGAGAGGTTTACTCAAGGAGATGATTTCGATGCGTGGAATGGGAGTGTTGGCGGGAGCGTTGCTGGGGGTTGCGGCGATTGGGGCGGTATGGGCACAGGACACAGAGAAACCGGCGTACCTGAATCCGAATTTGCCCGCTGAGCAGCGCGCGGCCGACCTGGTGCACCGGATGACACTCGAAGAAAAGGCGAGCCAACTGGTGAACCAGGCGCGCGCGATTCCGCGGCTGAACGTGCCCGCATACGACTGGTGGAGCGAGGCATTGCACGGCGTGGCAAACACCGAGGGCGTGACGTCGTTTCCTGAGCCGATCGGACTGGCGGCGACCTTCGACACACACAAAATTCACGAGATGGCCGTGGCCACCAGCACGGAAGCGCGAGTGGTTCATGCACAGGCGGTGGAGGCGAACGGCGACAGTCCAATCTTTCGCGGGCTGGATTTCTGGGCGCCGAACCTGAACATCTTTCGCGATCCGCGGTGGGGACGCGGGCAGGAGACTTACGGAGAGGATCCGTTCCTGACGGGGCGAATGGGCGTGGCGTTTGTGACGGGAATGCAGGGCGACGATCCTCACTACTATCGGGTGATTTCAACGCCGAAGCATTTTGCCGTGCACTCGGGACCGGAGCCGACCCGGCACTTTACCGACGTGGACGTGAACAAGCACGACGAGCTGGACACGTATCTGCCGGCGTTTCGCGCGGCGGTGACTGAGGGCAAGGCGGACAGCGTGATGTGCGCCTACAACGGCATCAAAGGGCAGCCGGCGTGCGCGAATGAATTCCTGCTGCAGGACCAACTGCGCGGGAAGTGGGGATTCGAGGGGTACGTGGTTTCGGACTGCGGAGCCGTGCGCGACATATTCGAAGGCCACCGCTATGAGCCGACACAGGCGCAGGCCTCGGCGATCAGCCTGGAACGCGGGATGGATAACGAGTGCATCGATTTCCGGGCGCCGGTGACGGACACCTCGGACTACAAGCCGTATCTCGATGCGGTGAAGGAAGGCTACCTGAAGGAGAGCGAGATTGATACGGCAGTCATCCGGTTGTTTACGGCGCGGATGAAGCTGGGAATGTTCGATCCGACGGAGACGGGGCCGTACGCAAAGATCGACGCGAGCGAGCTGGACAGCGCGGCGCACCGCGCGCTGGCGCTGAAGCTGGCGAACGAGTCGATGGTGCTGTTGAAGAACGACGGTGCCCTGCCGCTGAAGACAACCGGCGCGAAGATCCTGGTGGTGGGGCCGCTAGCGGAGCAGACACGGGTGCTGCTGGGGAACTACAACGGGATTCCGACGCATACGGTGTCAGTCCTGGAGGGGATCAAGAAAGAATTCGCTGGCGACACGATCAACTATATGAAGGGCACGAATTTTCTGAGCAAGGATACGTGGCCCGTGCCGAACGCGCTGCTGACAACGGATGGGAAGCCGGGAGTGAAGGAGTCGTTCTCAAGCAAGAACATTGTCGGCTTCAGCAATGAACTCGGCAGCAACACGGGAGCGGTGGCCACACGGATTGAACCGGGGATCGACCTCGGAGCGGACGAGCTGCCGGCAGAGACGGCGAACATGAATCCGTTGACAGTGCAGTGGGAGGCGACGCTGACGCCCGACGAAACCAGCGACTACAACCTGGGGATCGAGACGGATGGGTTCTTCCGGTTGTTCCTGGACGGCAGGATCGTGACGGTGGCGAATTATCCGCATGGAGTAGAGACGCGGACCGGCCAGGTGCACCTGGAAAAGGGGCAGGCCTACCAGTTGGTGGTGCAATTCCAGCTGACGGACCGCACGAAGCCGCGGCACCTGAAGCTGGTGTGGGCGAAGATCGATCGCGCCGTGGATCCGACCGTGCTGAGCGCGGCGAAGGACGCGGACGTAGTGGTGGCCGTGGTGGGAATCACGAGCGAGCTGGAAGGCGAGGAGATGCTGGTGAGCGAGCCGGGCTTTGAAGGCGGCGACCGGACGAGCCTGGATTTGCCCGCGCCCGAGGAGACTTTGCTGCGGGGATTGGCGACCGCGGGCAAGCCGCTGGTTGTGGTGCTGACCAACGGGAGCGCGCTGGCGGTGAACTGGGCCAAGGAACACGCAAATGCGATTGTAGATGCGTGGTATCCGGGCGAAGAGGGCGGGAACGCGGTGGCGGAGACGCTGTCAGGCGCGAACAATCCCGCGGGACGACTGCCGGTGACGTTCTACAAAGGCGCGTATCAACTGCCGAAGTTCGAGGACTACTCGATGAAGGGGCGGACCTACAGGTACTTCACCGGGACGCCGCTGTATCCATTTGGATATGGGCTGAGCTACACGAAGTTTGCGTATAGCGGGCTGACGGTTCCGGCGGGGACGGTGGACGCGGGAAGCCCGGCAGTGGTGGAAGCGACGGTGACGAATACCGGAGCGGTCGCGGGCGATGAAGTGGCAGAGCTGTATTTGAAGTTTCCCGATGTGGCCGGGGCGCCGCGGCTCGCGCTGCGTGGTTTCGAGCGCGTGCATCTGGAACCGGGAGCATCGACGAAGGTGCACTTCGAGCTGAAGCCGCGCGATTTGAGCATGGTGACGGATCTGGGCAAGCTGATTGAGCCAGAGGGCGCGTATACGGTGAGCGTGGGCGGAGGACAGCCGGAGACCGGAGCGGCGGTGGTTACGGGGATGCTGACGGTAAAGGGAACGGTGGCGATTCCGGAGTAGCAGATGCGGCGCTCGCATCGGATGCAGAGGAACCACGGCAACGCAATACGCGTATCCTTTAGGAAATGCCTAAGCAACAACAGTTGCCCGTTCGGCGCGGCGACTTTCTGCGAGCCGACTTCCTGACAGATCGGCTCTTCGATCTCACGCGCCGGATCAAAGGGATTGACCCGCAGCTAACGCGCGTCCTCGTTCCATGGGTCATGCGGCATCGGCGCTACCTGCCGGGCTTCATGCGTCTCGCGCGGACGGTCGCGCAGTCGAGCCGGGTTCGAGCGCGCTCGCTGGCTCGCGGGGTTCGCGTTCCTCCTTTTCTCGTTCTCAGCGTTACATCGAAATGCAATTTGCGCTGCGCCGGCTGTTATGCGGGCGCGGTGGGGACGGTGACGAATGCACCGGTGCAGCCAGGGCTGGCCTTAAGCGAATGGCGCGGGGTGGTGGACGAAGCGGTTCGGCTGGGAGTAATGGCGTTCATGATTGCCGGCGGCGAACCGTTCTTGTTGCCAGGCATTGCCAGGCTATTCCGCGACTATCCCGACCGGCTGTTTCTCGTGTTCACGAATGGAACAGCTTTGCGGCCTGCCGACTACGAGGTTCTGAAACGGTGCACCAATACGGTTGTTGTGGTGAGCCTGGAGGGCGATCGCGACCTGACCGATTCGCGCAGAGGCAGCGGAGTTTTCGAGAAGGCGATGGGGTCGCTCGACCAACTTAACGACGCGGGCATTTTGACCGGCATTGCCGTCACGATCGGATCGGCAAATGTCGAATACTGGTCGCAGCCCAAGAATATCGACGCACTGATTGCCCACAGCGGACCGCTGGCCATGTTCATTGAACAGATTCCGACCGTCGGGTGCGACAACGGGGCGGTACTGACGGAGGAGCAACGAGCGCGTTTCCGGCAGGTGGTCGTCGAGTATCGGGACCGGATGACGGGAGGCGCTTACATCATTCATTCGCCGGGAGATGAGGAAGCGCTCGGGGGCTGCGTCTCCGCGGGACGCGGATTCGTGCACGTGAATCCGAGCGGCGACGTTACGGCCTGCCCGGTTTCCGCGCTGGCGACACACAACGTGAGGAAATCGAGCCTGAGCGAAGCATTAGCGAGCCCGCTGTTTGCGATGATCCGGGAGAACGGGCATCTGCTCGAGACGGAGGGTCATCCCTGCGGCTTGTCCGCGCACGCTGAAGAGTTGGAGAAGATGGCGAGGGGGCTGGGGGCATACCGCACCGGCGCGCATGAGACGGCACCGGATCCGAGAGAAGCGGTGCTTCCGATTCTGTGACTTTTGCGATTTTGTGATCGTGGAGCGCTGGTTTTGATGAGGGTGAGGGGCTAGCCGATTATGCTGGAATAAATGATTGATAAACAATGAGATGGAGCGCTTCAGCGGCATGAAGGCGGCCAAATTGGGCAAAATGCTGTCAAGGGCCGGCTCATGGGACGGTCCCGGAGCGAAGGAGCACGCGGTGTTCTTATCGATAAGTTGGTGAATATATTTGAGATAGGCTCGCAATCTGCGTTGCCTGTCGCCCCAGGGAACGGGGAGAAACGGGATGATCTTGCACACCCACCCGGAGGGCCGGGAGTAAACTTAAGTGTAGCCCGGTTTAGACTCCCTCACCGCCGGGTAAACAACCGCGAAAGACTGTGGTTGTTGAGGTTTTATGCAAGCCATCCTCTCCGGATCGTTTTATTCCAGCCGCAAAGCATCTCTATTCCCATTGAAAAACAACACTGACGTTGAGGTTTCCAACAGGAGGCCCAGGCGGAGCCGGAATTTGTCTGGCCGCCGTGGTGATTTCTGATGGCTGATCTCGCGACGGTAGTTCATGCACTTCCTGCGCCTCCCCGCCTGATTGACCGCGGGCACCGAAGCAGTTCGAGCCGGGCAGGCAAATGGATCTTCTTGCTGGCTTTGATCAGCGGGATCGGCTACATCGGCGTTCATGTGGCGCGGGACCTCGATCATGTGGTGGTGACCAGCATCTGGCCCTACCTGCTGCTGGGGCTGGCGCTCGTGATCGCGCTGGGATTCGAGTTTGTGAACGGCTTTCACGACACGGCAAACGCGGTGGCGACGGTGATCTACACCAATTCGCTGACGCCGACGATCGCGGTAGTGTGGTCGGGGATGTGCAACCTGGCAGGCGTGTTGCTGTCGAGCGGGACGGTGGCGTTCGCGGTGATTACGCTGCTGCCGGTGGAGCTGATTCTGAAGGTGAGCTCGGGCGCGGGATTTGCGATGGTGTTTGCGCTGCTGATTGCCGCGATCCTGTGGAACCTGGGCACATGGTGGTTCGGGCTGCCGGCCTCGAGCTCGCACACGATGGTGGGGTCGATTATCGGTGTGGGCCTGGCGAGCCAACTGATGAATGTGCACAGCGGCACGTCTGGCCTTGACTGGGCGCAGGTGATCAAGGTTCTGAAGGCGCTGCTCATCTCACCGCTGCTGGGATTTGCGCTGGCCGGCGCGCTGATTGTTCTGTCGAAGCGGTTGATCAAAATTCCGGCGCTCTATCAGGCGCCGAAAGGCAAGGAACCGCCGCCGTGGCCGATTCGCGCGCTGATGGTGCTGACCTGCACGGGCGTGAGTTTCTTCCATGGATCGAACGACGGGCAGAAGGGCATGGGGCTGATCATGCTGATCCTGATCGGCACGGTGCCGACGGCGTACGCGCTGAACCAGACCGTAAGCCCCGCGGAGGTGCAGGCGTTCATCGCGTCATCGACGCAGGCAGAGAACATTCTCGACCGGCAAATCGCGCCGGGCACGCCCGATCCGGACCCGCGCCTTGAGGTGACGCAGTTTGTGAGCACCCGCCGACTGCAGCCGGGGACGATTCTGGCGGTTCGGCAACTGGTGGACGCAGTGGACCGCGAGGTGACGACCTACAAGTCGTTCCAGTCGGTTCCGGCCGAGGACCGGAGCAACGTCCGCAACGACATGTACCTGGCGAGTGAGGCGTTGCGGCTGATGGAGAAGGCGGACAATCCGGCCTTTACTCCGGCAGAGCGTGCAACGCTGAAGGACTATCGCGGCCAGTTGGACAAGGGCACGAGGTTCATTCCCACCTGGGTAAAGGTGGCGGTGGCGCTGGCTCTGGGGCTGGGAACCATGGTGGGCTGGAAGCGGGTTGTGGTGACGGTGGGCGAAAAGATCGGCAAAGAACACCTGACCTACGCACAGGGCGCGAGCGCCGGACTGGTTACGATGGCGACCATCTTCGCCGCAGATACGTGGGGCCTGCCGGTTTCTACGACGCACATTCTGAGCTCGGGCGTGGCGGGTACCATGGCAGCAAACGGCAGCGGATTGCGGTGGTCGACGGTGCGCAACATCGCGGCGGGATGGGTGTTCACGCTGCCGGCGGCGGCGCTGCTTTCGGGCACGCTTTATTTCCTGTTCCATACATTCGCGTAAGATTGGCGCGTAAGATTGGCGCGTAAGATTGGCGCGTAAGATTGGCGCGTAAGATTGGCGCGTAAGATTCGGGCATCAAGTTTGGAAGGGCGTCCGGCGAGGCTGCGCGGAGATTGAGTCGGTGCGGACGGTCCGGCACGAAGACTGGCCTTAGCTCCCTCCCCGGTCCCCAAGTGCGAGGGACCGGGGGCACCCGCGCACACGCGGCGCGGCGAGCGCGAGCGGAAAATTCAACGGCCATTTACGCGCGGTTCACAAAAGTCCGATATCCCTGAGGGGTTCGGAGTTTTCCACCCCCGCCGGCTCCGACCCAACAAAAAATCCAATCCGGAGTTCGACGATGGCCGATCTGGCTACGACTGTAGAAGTCCCGCCCGCAGGCGGGTCTCTTCTTGACCGCAAGATGAAGAAAAGTTCCGCCTGGGTGAGCGGCGCAGTAGTCGGGATCGCGCTGCTTGGCGGCCTCGGTTACATCGGCTTCCACGTGCAGCAGGACCTGAGCAACGTAGTTGTCGCCAGCGTGTGGCCTTATGTGCTGCTGGGCGTGGCGCTGCTGATCGCGCTGGGATTCGAGTTCGTGAACGGATTCCACGACACGGCGAATGCCGTGGCGACGGTGATCTACACGCACTCGCTCGATCCAAACATTGCGGTGGTGTGGTCGGGGCTGTGCAACCTGGCCGGGGTACTGGTTTCGAGCGGCGCTGTGGCGTTCAGCGTAATTACGCTGCTCCCGGTCGAGCTGATCTTGCAGGTGAGTTACGGCGCGGGATTTGCAATGGTGTTCGCATTGCTGATTGCGGCCATTATCTGGAACCTGAGCACGTGGTGGTTTGGGCTGCCGGCATCAAGCTCGCACACGATGGTGGGGTCGATCATCGGCGTGGGCGTGGCGAACCAATTGATGAGCGTGCACTCCGGGACTTCGGGCGTGGACTGGGGACAAGCTACCAAGGTGTTCCAGGTGCTGCTCATCTCGCCCATTATCGGCTTCTGCGCCGCCGGTCTGCTGCTGTTGGTTTCCAAGCTGTTTATCCTGACCAAATGGGCCAAAAGTTTTGCCCACCTCTTCGACGCGAACCACAGGAAGCCGCTTTGGCTGATTCCGACGGTCGCAGTTACAGGAATCCCTGGAGCCTACATTTTCTTGTGGGTCGCTCCCATGGTTTTCGGTCTCTTCGGCACTCCGGGAATGGCCGTATGGCAGCCCATCAAATACTTCACGTCCTGGAATCCGCCGATGGGTCTGATCGCCACGATGGTGCTGGTGGGCATCGCCGGCTGGTACCTGGTCGCCGTGTTCGCCAGGATCGTGATTGAGAACGCCGATGTTCTGTTTACCTCGCCCAAGGGCACCACTCCTCCGCCGTGGCCGATCAGGGCGCTGCTTATTTTCACCTGTTCAGGCGTGAGCTTTGCGCACGGATCGAACGACGGACAAAAGGGCATGGGGCTGATCATGCTGATCCTGATCGGCACGGTGCCGACGGCGTATGCGCTGAACCACGCGGTGACGGCGAAGGACGTGCAGGCGTTTGTTGCGTCTTCGCAGGCAGCCGACGAGGTGATCAACAAGCATGCGGATCAGAGTGCCGTGATGGGCGCCGACGCAAGAGCGACGGTGACCCAATACATCGCCAGCAAGCAACTGCAGCCGGACACGATGCTCGCGCTGCGGGAGCTGGTGAACGATTTGAGCAACGAAGTGGCGCTCTACAAGGAGTACAAGGCGGTTCCGGCGAACCAGCAGACCAACGTGCGCAACGACATGTACGTGGCCAGCGAAGCGATCCGGCTGATGCTGAAGAGCAAGAACCCGCAGTTCACCACGGATGAGAGCGCAGCGCTGACGAAGTACGAGGGCCAGGTGAACAAGGCGACGAAGTTCATTCCCGGATGGGTGAAGGTTGCGGTGGCGCTGGCGCTGGGACTGGGCACCATGGTGGGCTGGAAGCGCATTGTGGTGACGGTGGGCGAGAAGATCGGCAAGGAACATCTGACCTATGCGCAGGGAGCGTGCGCGGAGCTGGTGGCGATGGGAACGATCATGGCCGCGGACAACTTCGGGCTGCCGGTGTCGACGACGCACGTGCTGAACTCGGGCGTGGCGGGAACGATGGCGGCGAACAAGAGCGGCTTGCAGTTCTCGACGATTCGCAATATTGCGGCGGCGTGGGTGTTCACGCTGCCGGTAGCGGCATTGCTTTCAGGATCGCTGTTCTGGCTGTTCCGGCAATTGTCGCTTTAATCGAAGGGTTGCAATGATGGGGGCGTCCGGCGGGGCCGGACGCCATTTTTTGTGCGCGGCGTAGGAGGGGAGCGGGCGATCAGGCGAAAAAAGAGGCGCATCCGGTAACATACAGAATGGTGCGTTGAGAGGAATGAGCCTGAAATCCAAGCTGGAAGCAGTAATTTATGCCGCCGAGGAGCCGGTGACGCTGGCGCAGTTGTCCGCGCTGTTTGCCGATGAGGCGATGGAGTGGAAGGCAGAGCAGGAAGCGGCGGCCGCGGCGCAGATTGCGGAGCCGGGCGCGGAGGGCGGAGCGCTGCCGCAGCTGAACGAGGCGTTTCCGTATCTGGGGCTGGAGCCGGTGGGAGAGGGCGAAGCGGCGACTGCGGGAGCAAGCACGGAAGGCGGCGAAAGCAGTGCGGGCGAGGACGCCCGCACGACAGCCGGCGAGGACGCCGGCGCTACAGTGGCAGCGGTGGTCGCGAAAGGCGCAACTGGCGAGGAAGAAGCTGGTGCAGACGATGAAGCTACGGCCGAAGCGGAGGCAAAGCGCGCGGCGAAGTTGCGCGAGCGCGAGGCACGCGATGCGATCAAGCAGGTTCTGGACGAGCTGGTTGCGGAGTATGCGGCCGATGGACGGGGAATCGAGATTCGCGAGATTGCCGGCGGGTACCGGATGGGAACCAAGCCGCAGTGCCACGACGCAGTGCGGTTGTTTGTGAAGAGCTTGAAGCCGCCGCTGAAGCTGTCGTTGCCGGCGCTCGAGACGCTGGCGGTAATCGCATACAAGCAGCCGGTGACCGCGCCGGAGGTGAACGAGATTCGAGGCGTGGATTCGTCGGGGGTGTTCGGTTCGCTGCTGGCGCGCAAGCTGATCGTGACGGCGGGGCGCAAGCCGGTGGTGGGGCGGCCTATTCTCTACAAGACGACGCGGGAGTTCCTGCTGCGCTTCGGGCTGAAAGATGTGACGGAGCTGCCGTCAATGGAAGAGTTCGAGAAGATGGCGGCGAGCGAGCTGGACGAAGCGATGCTGGCTGCCGGAGAAGAGACGGCTCAAGAGGCGGCAGAGTTCAATCCGGATTTGAGCGCGGAGACGGAAGAGGCGGCGAGCGAAGCACCAGCAGAAGAAGCGCCAGCGGAAACAGAAGGAAACACCCCACAGGCCGCGCCAAGCGGCGCAGAGTAACAAGAAATAGAGGCAGTTCCCCATGAAAAAAGAGTCGAAGTCAAAGGCGAATTCGATACTGAAGTTCGGGGCGAAATCGCCGGCGGCCAAGCGCGCGCCAAAGAGCGCAGCGAAGAGCCCGAAAAACAAAGCCGTGAGCAAAGTCGCAGACGCGAGCAAAGTTGTCGTCGCGAGCAAAGTTGCAGTCGCGAGCAAGGCTCCGAGCGCGAAGGCCAAAACGGATGAGGCGAAGGTGAAAACGCCGGCTGTGAAGACGAAGGCGACAAAGGCCAAGCCGGCAGAAAAGACGAAAGAGATCAAGACTGACGAGGTCAGGGCCAAGGAGATCAAGGCCGGGGAGATCCAGGCCAAGCCGGCGGAAAAGTCGGCGGCGAAGACTAAGAAACCTGCCGCCGGATCGAAAATTCCCGCTGCACAAACTGGAAAAAGTAAGGCCAAAGCTGGAGAAGCCACTGAGGTCAGGGCCGGTGAGCCGGTGCTGGATCCGATTGGAGATGTGGTCAGCGGAGAAGCGCGGACGTACCTGGGCGATGCGGAGGTTTCGGGCAAGACCGAGATGAGCGCGTACCGGGCGGAGGCGGAGACAGAGGCGGCGGATGGAACTGTTGACGCTGGGCCGGGGATGGCGCCGGCGAGCGGAGATGGCGCGGAAGAAGAAGGGACCGAGGAAGGCGCGGGCGCAGTTCAGCGGCCGCCGGCGAAGCTGGAGCGGCTACAAAAGATTTTGTCGCAGGCGGGGATTGCAAGCAGACGCCACGCCGAGGAGATGATTGTCGCCGGCCGCGTGATGGTGAATGGGCAGGTGGTGACGCAACTGGGAAGCAAGGCCGATGCGGGGCGCGACCACATCCGCGTGGACGGCAAGCTGCTCAAGGGCGCGGAGCGGCACCGGTACTTTGTGCTGAACAAGCCGAAAGGCTATGTGACGACGGTGAGCGATCCCGAGGGACGGCCGACGGTGATGGAGTTCTTTGCGAAGACAAATGAGCGGCTGTATCCGGTGGGGCGGCTCGACTACCAGAGCGAAGGCCTGCTGCTGATGACGAACGACGGCGAGCTGGCGAACCTGGTGACGAAGGCCGGATCGGGCGTGGAGAAGACGTACCTGATGAAGGTGGCCGGACAGCCGAGCGAGGAGGAACTGGATCGGCTGCGCAGAGGCGTAGCGATCGAGCGCGGCGAGGCGGGATCGGAGCGGGTGCGGACGTCGCCGGCGCGGATCAGGCAGGTAAGGGTTGGCGACAATCCGTGGTACGAAGTGGTGCTGACGGAGGGACGAAATCGCGAGCTGAGAAAGATGTTCGCGGCGATCGGGCACTTTGCGGAGAAGATTCGACGCGTGGGATACGGGCCGCTGGAGCTGGACATGGAGCCCGGCAAGCTGCGCGAATTAACGGCGGATGAGGTGAACGCGCTGCGGCTGACTGCCGAGGGGAAGATGAAGCCGCGAGCCATGCGAGTGACGCTACCGAAGGAAGCGAGGCGTGCGCCGGGAACGCGGGGCGAGAGGCCAGCCTTGCGAGCGAAGCCGGCAGGAAAGCGCGGCGACAGAGAACAACGGGGCGCGCGAGGGGCGGCGCAAGGTGGAGCGCCGGCCCGAAGCGGAAAGCCTTTCGGGCAGCGGGAAGAGCGCGGACCGAGAACGGAGTGGAAGCCGCGCGAGCGGACGTTTGGCGGCGCGAGTGCGGGCGGCGCGGGACGAAGTGGAGAACGGGGCGAAGAGCGGGGCGGAGATCGGCCGAGGTTCGACAAGCGGGCTGGCGGGCCGCCGAGCGCGGGTTCGGGGTTTGGCGCGCGACCGAGCAGACCGTTTGGAGCGAGGCCGGGTTTTGGAAGCGGACGCGAGGGCGGTGCGGGTCGAAGTGGAGAGCGGAGCGGAGAGCGCAAGGAATGGAAGCCGCGCGAGGGTGCGGCGGGCGGGCGAAGTGAAGGAAAGCCATTCCGGCGCGACGACAAGACGGGGTTCGGCGAGCGAGGAAGCCGGCCGCCTAGAGCGAGCTCGGGGTTTGATAAGCGAGGCGGCAAACCGTTTGGCGCGAGGCCTGCATTTGGCGGTGGACGCGAGGGCGGCGCGGCGGGCGGCGGGGAGCGCCCGAGATTCGATAAGCGGGCAGGTGGGCCGCCGAGAGCAGGATCGGGGTTTGGTGCGCGACCCAGCAGACCGTTTGCAGCAAAGCCGGGGTTTGGCGGCGGACGCGACTCGGGCGCCGGCAAGAGCTTTGGAAGGAGTGCGGAAAAGAAGCCGCGATGGATTCCGAGGACTGGTGGCGCACGAACGGACGAAGCGCCCAGACGGACGGGGAGTGGGGATCGGCCTGCTGCAGGATTCGAAAAAAAGCGCTGGGAAGGAAAGGGCGCGGCGGATGGAGCGGCCCGGTCGGACGCCGGAAGAACGAGGCCCTCGTTCGGCGCGCGGCCAGAGGCGGGAAGAGCGAGACCTGCTTTTGGCGCGAAGCCGGGCGGCAACGCACGGGCGGGTGGTTTCAAAAGGCCGGGCAAGCCGGGAGGGTTTGCAAGGCCGGGCGGATTTTCAAGGCCAAGTGCGTTCTCGAAAACGGGCAGGCCGAGCGGCGGCGCGAGTCGTGGTGGCGCGCAGTTTGGCGGAAAGCGGCCTGAAGGGCGGTAAGTTTCGGACAAGAGGGCTTCAAAATGGCTAACAAATTTGGCACAGACATTCTGATTCAAGCGCCGGACCCCAAGACTGCGGCGGCGTTTTACGTGAAGCAACTTGGGTTCAAAATTAGCGGCGAAGATCACAACATGGTCAGCCTGCACGGAAAGCACATCAACCTCTTCATCGAGGAGGGGCCGGCGCTCGGTGCGGTTCTGGAAGTGACGGTCGAGAACGTGGAAGAAGCGAAGAAGCGGCTATTGGCCAACGGGTGCGAGATCGTGAAGGATGAACCGGAGTTTCCACGGTGCTACGTGAAGGACCCGTTCGGACTGATTTACAACCTGAAGATGTAGCCTCACGCCGCGGCGGATTGATCAGCTTTCGCGCTGGCGGAAGCGGCGCATGCGGCCAACAAGCGAGGCGGGGCCGCTGACGCTGAGACGGACGACATTGCCTTCGTAGTCGCGCGTGTGGACGATCATGCCGGCTTCGATGGCGGCAAGAGCCGCGCCTTCGTGCTGAGGAATGCGCAGCTCGGCTTCGACGATGGGGTCGGAGTGGAGCGCGGCATCGATGGCGGTGAGCAGAGCGGGAATGCCTTCGCCGGTGACCGCTGATAGCGCTACCGTGGCGGCGCAGCCGGGTGCGCCTTTCTCTTTTGGACTGATGTTCGTGCGGGCGACCAGCACCGCGCGCTCGTCTTCCGGAAGCAAATCAATTTTGTTGAGGACTTCAATGCGGGGCTTGGAGAGCGATTCGAGCTCGCCGAGGACTTTTTCGACCTGCGCCTTTTGCTCGCCGCCGTAGGTGGAGGAGGCGTCGCGAATGTGGAGAAGCACCTCGGCCTGTGCGACCTCTTCGAGCGTGGCGCGAAAGCTGGTGACCAGCGTGTGCGGCAGGTTGCGGATGAAGCCGACAGTGTCAGACAGCAGAACGCGGCAGCGGCTGGGCAGCTCGATGGCGCGCAATTTGGGATCGAGCGTGGCGAACATGCGCGCGGAGGAAAGCACCTGCGCGCCGGTGATCGAGTTGAAGAGCGTGCTTTTGCCGGCGTTGGTGTACCCGACGAGAGCGACGGTCGGAACGGGAACGGCTTCGCGGCGCTGACGTTGCTGGCGGCGGACGCTGCGAACGGAGTCGAGCGAGCGCTTGAGCTGATCGATGCGGCGCTGAATGCTGCGGCGATCGGTTTCGAGTTTGGTTTCGCCGGGCCCGCGGGTGCCGATGCCGCCACCTAATTGGGACATGGCTTTGCCGCGGCCGGTAAGGCGCGGCAGCATGTATTCAAGTTGAGCGAGCTCGACCTGGAGCTGGCCCTCGCGAGTGCGCGCATGGCGCGCAAAAATGTCGAGGATAAGTTGCGTGCGGTCGAGGACGCGGCAGGGCAGCGCGGCTTCTAGGTTGCGCAGTTGCGTGGGCGAAAGGTCGTGATCGAAGAGAACGAGATCGGCGTTGGTGGAGGCGGCGACGGCTGCGATCTCTTCGACTTTGCCGGAGCCGATGAGGGTGGCGGGATCGGGGCGAGGGCGGCGCTGAATGAGTTCGGCTGCCACCTGGCCACCAGCGCTCAGGAGCAGCTCGCGAAACTCGGCGAGAGATTCTTCGACGTCGAGGCCGAGAGAAATCGGGCCGGCCGATTCGCGGAGCGGATCGAGTGAGGCTTGCGAGCGGTTCGAAGGCGAGAGTGAATACGTTTCCGGCGCAGAGAGATCTGAAGGTGCGGCGTCGAAACGCACAACTGCACCGCTCGCACCCCTTACTCCCGCGCGACTGGCACGCGAGCGAACCTCGAGGTCCACTGCGACGAGGACGGCACGCTCAGGCCTGCTATCCCATCGGCCGGGATCTGGCGATGAGGATTTCGACCGGCCACGAGCGCTGCCCAACCTATTCGCCTCGCGTGTCAATCGAAGAGGCTCCCGCGCGAGGGCGCTCCCGCGCTAGCGCTGCTCAGCGGTCGCCTGGGATATCGATTGCACCTGCGCCGGAACGGCAGACGGTCCGATGCCCGATGACACGGTACCCGGACGGTGCTCGCTATGCAGCACGCTCCGGTTGCTCACCACGGTTGAAATGGCGTGTTTGAAAATCAACTGTTCCTGGCTGTTGTTTTCCAGGAGCACGGAGTATTTATCAAACGACCTGATCTTTCCTGTCAGCTTAACGCCGCTGACCAGATAAATCGTAATGGGGGACTTGTCTTTCCGAACCGTGTTCAGAAAGGTGTCCTGAATATTTTGTGCCGGCTTGTTCTCCATATGCCGATCTCCTACTTTCTTTTTGAAGTTGTTTGTGGACCTGCTGTTCGACCGCAATTCAGATACGCGGGACGGCCCCGGAACGCCCGGAACCGGCAAACCCCGCAATGGGTCAACTTTATAGAGATTTACGGCCTATTTCAACTCCGCGGGAGGTTACTTGCGGCGCGGAGTGGGCTCTGGTAGCGGTTAAACAGGCGAGTTGTGCGGCGAAAGTGTGTGTTTTGCCACGAATTAGGCGAAAGAACGGGAAAGAGCAGAGCCTTGAGACGAGCCGGATTCCGTGGCTGATAGCATTCAAATGAGAAAGAGAGCGGTATGCAAAAGACTGCCATCCCGGAGGGGGTTGAGACAAAAAGCGGCGGGGCCGCGCGCGCGCCGGTGCCGATGCTGGACCTGAGAAGACAGTACGAGCCGTTGCGCGGGGAACTGCTGGAAGCGCTGGGTCAGGTGCTGGAGACACAGCAGTTTATTCTCGGCGAACACGTCGCGGCGTTTGAGCGGGCGGCGGCGGAGCAGTTAGGGGTGAAGCACGCGCTGGGCTGCTCGTCGGGGACGGACGCGCTGTGGCTGGCGCTGGCGGGGACTGGAATCGGCGCCGGCGCGTCGGTGGTCACGACGCCGTTCAGCTTCTTTGCTTCGGTCAGTGCGATTCTGCGCGCGGGCGCGACGCCGGTGCTTGCGGACATCGACCCAGGCACATTTAATCTTTCGCCGGCGGCGGTGAAAGCGGTTCTGGACGGAGAGCGCGGCTCGGGCGTGAAGGCGATTTTGCCGGTGCATCTGTACGGATTGTGTTCGGACGCGACGGCCTTCTCGAAGCTGGGCCGAGAGCGCGGGCTGACGGTCATCGAAGACGCTGCTCAGGCGTGGGGCGCGGAGTGGAACGGTGTGAAAGCGGGTGCGTTGGGTGATGCCGCGGCGTTCAGTTTTTATCCCACAAAGAATCTAAGCGCGGCGGGCGATGCGGGAATGGTGACGACGAACCGCGATGACGTAGCCGAGCGAGTGAAAATGCTGCGCAACCAGGGAATGCGTCGGCGTTACCACCACGATGAGTTGGGCTGGAACGCGCGCATGGACGGCTTCCAGGGCGCGGTGCTGAACGTAAAGGTGAAATACGTCGACGCGTGGAATGAGACGCGGCGGGAGCTGGCAGCGCGATATGGCAGGTTGTTTGCCAGGGCTGGGCTTGCCGAGAATGGGCCGTATCCGGCGAATGGGTTGGTGCCGCCGTATGAAGCGCCGGGGACAAAACATGTGTGGCATCAATATGTGATTCGCGTGGCGCGGCGCGATGCGCTGCGGGAGTTTTTGACGGCGCGCGGGATTGGATCGGAGATTTACTATCCGGTTCCTCTGCACCTGCAGGAAGCGCTGAAGGGACTGGGGTACAGCGAAGGGGATTTCCCCGAGGCGGAGCGCGCGGCGCGCGAGGTGCTGGCGCTGCCGATTTTCCCGGAGTTGCGCGAGGACGAGCAGAACGCAGTGGCCGAAGCGATTGCGGAGTTCTTGTCGTAGCTGTCGCCTTTCGGTTTTCAGCTTTCGCTTGTTCTGCCGGCCATGGAGCCGGCATTTAAACTCATCACACAACTGAAGCGTTCTTGACGGTTCCACACGAGAGGAGCGGGCGGATTTGCGCATTGCAATCGACACCGGCGGCACGTTTACCGACTGCGTTTGTTTGGCGGACGGAAAGCTGCGCGTGAAGAAGATTTTTTCGACACCTGCTGATCCCTCGCGCGCGGTGCTCGAAGGCGTGCGGCAACTGGAGCGATTCCACAATTCCCGTGCCCCCTTCGACACCGTGCAAGGTGACTTTTCCTTGGCGGAAAAGCCACTTGAAGGTGACGGCTCCGACATTGCCAAATGTGGAATCGCTCAAAGCGGCGCTGACAATGTGGAAGTGCGCCATGGAACGACCGTGGGCACCAACACGATGCTGGAGCGGACCGGCGCTCGCGTGGCGTTTGTGACGACGGCCGGGTTTGAAGACACGATTGCGATCGGGAGGCAGGCGCGGGCGCGACTCTACGACTGGTTTGCGCCAGCGCCGGAATGTCTTATCGCGAAAGAGCTGCGATTCGGAGTTGCGGAGCGCGTGAGCTCGGAGAGCGAGATTCTGCGCGAGCCGACAGATGAAGAGTTGGCCGCGCTGGTTGATGCTGTGCGGGCCAGTGGCGCTGAGGCAGTAGCGATCAGCCTGCTGTTTTCATTTGCGAATCCGAAAACGGAGAAGCGGGTGGAAGCGGCGCTGCGTGAGCTGGGGATTCCGGTTTCCGCATCGCACAGGATTCTGCCGGAGTTTCGTGAGTACGAACGCGCGTCGACGACGGTGGTGAACGCGTACCTGGCGCCGCGAATGGAGATTTATTTATTGGCTTTGGAGGAGCGGATCGCCGAGAAACACAGAGGCGGGCGCGTGGATGTGATGCAGTCGCTGGGCGGGATTATTGCTGCGCGCGTCGCGGCGGAGGAGCCCGTGCGCACGGTGCTGAGCGGCCCGGCGGGCGGAGTAGTGGGCGCGTGCCGCATGGCGCGGTGGGCGGGATTCGACAAGATCATCGGCTTCGACATGGGCGGGACATCGACGGATGTTTTTGTCGCGAACACGGAGGCGGCCGCCCAGCTCACGCGCGAGTCGGTGGTGGCGGGAGTGCCGATTGGCGTGCCGATGCTGGACATTCACACGGCGGGCGCGGGCGGCGGGTCCCTCGCGAGATTTGACGCGGGGGGCATCCTGCGCGTGGGGCCGGAGTCCGCCGGCGCCGATCCGGGGCCGATTTGTTTTGGGCGCGGCGAACGGGCGACTGTGACGGACGCGAACCTTGTGCTGGGGCGGCTGGATGCGGAGAGCTTTCTGGGCGGAGGCGTGCAACTGGATGGCGAGCGCACACAGCGCTTGATGCGCGAGCAAAAGGGCGCGCTCGAGACGGTGGAAGAGTTTGCGGCGGGGATTGTGCGCGTGGTAGAGACGCAGATGGAGAAAGCGATCCGCGTGATTTCAGTGGAGCGGGGACACGATCCGCGCGACTTTACGCTGGTGGCGTTTGGCGGCGGAGGGCCGCTGCATGCGTGCTCGCTGGCGCGGGCGCTGCGCATTCCGCGCGTGCTGGTTCCGGCGCTGCCGGGCGCGCTTTCAGCGGTGGGGATTCTGCTGGCTGATACAGTGCGGGATTTTTCGCGAACCGTGATGATGCCGGGCGAGACGATGGGAAGTGTCGACGAGATTTTCGGCGAGCTTTCTGCGGAGGCCGCGGCGGAGTTTGCGGCGGAGGGTTTGAAGGGCGTGGCGCAGCGCGGCGTGGATCTGCGCTACCGGCGGCAGGGATACGAGTTGAACGTCGCGTACGATCCGCAGGAGCCGGAGCGATCGACGAAGGCGTTCCACGAATTACACCGGCAGCGGTACGGATTTGCGGATGAATCGCGGCCGGTGGAGATTGTGAACGTGCGCGTGCGGATGATTGCGGCGAGCGAACCGTATGAGCCGGAGAGGTGCGCGCTTGTTGCGGGCGACGGAAGCGCGGCTTGCAGCACCCAGCGCGAAGTTTGGTTTGAAGGCGGATTCCGGCCGACACGATTCTACAAACGCGAGCGGCTTCGGCCGGGCGATGCGATCGCGGGACCGGCGATGATCACCGAATACACGGCGGCAACACTGGTTCTGCCAGGATGCGCGGCGAGTGTGGATGGGCTAGGCAACCTGGTGATCGATGTGCGCGAGGATGGGGTTGGCCAAGATGGGGTCCGCGAGGGTGGGGTGCGCGAAGATGGGGTTGGCGAAGATGCGGCGGGCGAGGAGGAGCGCGCATGAAGACTCAGGCGGCCGATCCGGTAGAGCTCGCGATCTTTCAGTGCGCGGTGCACTCGATTGCGGAAGAGATGGGCGCAGCGCTACGGCGGACGGCGCTCTCGCCAAACATCAAGGAGCGGCGCGACTATTCGTGCGCGGTTTTTGACGAGCGCGGGCGCGCAATCGCGATGGGCGACCACATGCCGGTGCATTTGGGCTCGATGCCGATGAGCGTGCAGGCGGCGATAGCGGCGATCGCATTTGCGCCGGGAGACATTGCGATCTTGAACGACCCGTACGCGGGTGGAACGCATTTGCCGGATATCACGATGGTGCTGCCGGTATTTCTGGAACAGATCGAAACTCTGCGAATTCCAGCGGAAAGTGTGAAGGGTGGGGCCAAGCCGGTGTTTTATGTTGCGAATCGCGCGCATCACGCCGATGTGGGCGGGAAATTTGCGGGATCGATGGGGCCGGCAACGACGATTGAAGACGAGGGGATTCGCATTGCGCCGGTGCGGATTGTGCGCGGCGGGGTGGTCGATCGCGAGGTGCTCGATTGGATCTTGAGCAGCGTGCGGACGCCGCAAGAACGCGAAGGGGACCTGGACGCACAAATGGGCGCGTGCCGCGTGGGTGAGCAGCGCGTGCTGCAACTGGCGGCGAAGTACGGCATGGAAAAGCTGGCGGTGTGGGGCGAGGAGCTGCTCGATTACTCGGAGCGGCTGGTGCGGGCGGAGCTGAAGAAGATGCCGGCGGGAGAGTATGACGCGGACGATTGGCTGGATGACGATGGCGTGACGGATGAGCCGCGGAGGATTGCGGTGCGGCTCAAGATCGATCCGGAAGCGGGGGCAATGGATGTGGATTTTGCAGGGTCGTCAGCGCAGGTTGCAGGCGCTGTGAATGCGGTTCGCGCGATCACGCTTTCGGCGTGCTTCTATGTGTTGCGATGTTTGCTGCCGGAGGATGCGCCGGCGACCGAAGGAATTTTAAGGCCGCTAACGCTGCATGCGCCGGAGGGATCGATTGTGAATGCGCGGCCGCCCGCGGCTGTGGCCGGCGGTAATGTGGAGACGTCGCAGCGGATTGTGGACGTGCTGATGCGCGCGCTGGCAAAGGCTGTGCCGGAGCGGGTTCCGGCGGCGAGCGCGGGAACGATGAGCAATGTGACGATTGGCGGGACCGACCCAAGGACGACCGAGGCGTTTGCGTACTACGAGACGGCGGCCGGCGGAATGGGCGCGCGGCCGGGGATGGATGGAATCAGCGGCGTGCACACGCATATGACGAATTCCCTAAACACACCGATTGAGGCGCTCGAATATGCGTACCCGTTTCGCGTGCGGCGGTATGAGTACCGCGACGGCTCGGGGGGCGAGGGGAAGTTTCGCGGCGGAGATGGATTGATTCGCGAAGTGGAGTTGCTGACCGATGCGGAAGTGACGCTGCTTGCGGATCGGAGGAAGTTCAGGCCGTACGGATTGGGGGACGGCGGGGATGGAGCGGCAGGACGAGCGATTGTGGTGAAGGCCGAGAGCGGCGAGGAGATTGAGCTACCGGGAAAGTGCAGCCGCCAGCTCAAGAAGGGCGATGTGCTGCGGATCGAAACGCCGGGCGGAGGCGGGTGGGGATTTCGCGGAATGAGTTGACTTGGCGCGTGAAACCGGAAGGCGCTACGCGCCCGACACTTCGATGAGCGTGGGGCGGCCCATGATGCCGAGCCCGACAAATCCAACGATTGCCATCGTTCGTCTCCGCTTGCGGAATTTAAGATGGGACTGTGCGCAACTACTTCAACTATTTTACCGAGATCGAGGAGCGCTTCCAGCAGAGGCGGGGAACGATTCTGCTGCTTTCGACGCTGGATTGGGCGCTGATCGAGATGTGGCGCGAGGCTGGGATTCCGCTGGAAGCGGTGTTGCGCGGGATCGATGCGGCATTCGACAAATATGAGGTGCGGCAGAAGCGGGCCCGAATGCAGCGCGTGAACGGGTTGGCGTGGTGCGCGCAGGCGGTGATGCAGGCGGCGATGGAGATGAGTACGGCGGCGACGGGATCGGCTGCTGCGACAACCACGGCCCAGGAGTCCGGGTTCGAGCATGAACGCGTATCGGCGCATTTGACGGCGGCCGCGGAGGCGCTGGATCGAGCGATGGTGGCCGACGAGGCTTGCCGGGCGACGGCTGTAAGGCTGCGCGAGTTGGCTGCGGAGGTGCGAGCTGCCGGCGGGGAAAATGCGGCGGCAGTCGATCTTGAAGCTCTGGAGCGGTCGTTGAATGTGCTCGAGGAGAAACTATTTGTCACGTTGACCGCGGCGGCGCCGGAGGCACTGCTTGTGGGCCTGAAGGAGCACGCAGCGCGGGAGCTGGCGCCCTACCGCAGCCGTATGGGCGCGGTGCAACTGCGGCAGGTTGAACAGCAGTTTGAGCGGAAGCAACTGCTGGTCCACTACAATTTGCCGCGGTTGAGCCTGTTTTACATGAGCCAGCAATGAAGAAGCGGGCGCGATCATTCTCGCGGCGCAATGAAGCTGTGCCGAAGAACTCCCAGCAGAGCGCCGCGGCGCCGCAACTCGTTCAAATTGAAAAGCCGATTTATGGTGGGGCGTTTTTGGCGCGCGTAGAAGGCAAGGCGGTGTTTGTGCCGCTGGCGCTGCCGGGTGAGCAGGCGCGCGTGCGCGTGGTCGAAGAGAAGCGCGGGTACGCGACGGCCGAGGTGGAAGAAATTGTTACGGCATCGGCGGAGCGGGTTGCGCCGGCTTGCAAACACTTTGGGGCGTGCGGCGGCTGCCAGTATCAGCACGCAGAGTACAAGGCGCAGCTAGAGATGAAGCAGACCATTTTGCGCGAGACGCTGGAGCGGGGCGGCGTGCGCGCACCGGATGAGATTGCTGTGCTGGCTGGCGATCCGTGGGCGTACCGCAATCGGATCCGGTTGGCGTTCGATGCGGAGGGAAGGGTGGGATACCGCGGGCGGCGGTCCCATGCAGTGATTGCGATTGAGGAGTGCCCAATCGCAGCGCCGCTGCTGGTACGGGCTGCCCTCGGCGCCGCGGAACTGTTCCGGCGGTTCGCAGTTCCAAGCCGGCCCGCTGAGCTCTCGCTCTTTTGCGATGCGGCTGAAGATTCGATGCTGGCCAGCGTCTTTACGGATGGTGCTGCACGGGTTCCGCTCACGGACTATTTTGATGCGCTGTCGCCACAGATTCCTTCGCTTCGCGGCGTGGAGCTGGTGGAAGTACACCAAAGCCTGCCAAGGACCATCGCGCGGACAGGCGCCGAATCCATCGCTTACCGTGCAGCGGGCTTTGATTATCGAGTGGATCACGGCGCGTTCTTTCAAGTGAACCGCTGGCTGTTGGATGAGCTGGTGGAGCGCGTAACGGAAGGCCTGCATGGCGGGCAAGCGTGGGATTTGTTTGCCGGCGTGGGGCTGTTTGCGCGGAAGCTTGCAGAGCAGTTTGAGCGCGTAATCGCGGTAGAGTCGGCGCCAGCGGCGATGGCGGGACTGAAGCACAACCTCGACGGCACGAATGCGACGGCAGTAAGAGCTACGACGCTTGAGTTTTTGCGTGGAGCGGCGAAGGGCGAACGGCCGGATGTGATTGTCGTCGATCCCCCGCGCACGGGGCTGGACGCAGAGACAACGGAGCTGCTGGGCAGAATCGGCGCGCCCGAGATGGTGTATGTATCGTGCGATCCGGCAACGCTGGCACGCGACCTGCGCGCGCTTGTGGGCGCAGGCTATGCGATCGAGCGCGTCACGCTTGCGGACCTCTTTCCGCAGACGTTTCACCTGGAGACGGTGGTCAAGCTACAGCGGTGACGGAGGGCGTGTACCGGGAATTCCAATTCCTGATAGGCTTGATGCCAAATTCGCTCTTCAAATTTGGGCCCCATGCATCGCGACAACCCCAACCCTGCGCAACGCACGCACGGCTTAACCGTCGTGCCGCTGTTTCATGCGGCGTGGCTGTTTGCGGCGGGGATTTTGGTGGCGAGCCAAGTGTGGCTTGAGCCCCCGCTTTTGCTGGTGCTGCTGGCGGTGGTTGCTGTGCTGTGCGGCGTGGCCGTCCGCCGCAGCGGACACGCGCAAGGGATTGTGGGTTTGCCGCTCGCGATTTTGTGGATGCTGCTGGGCGCATGGTGCGGGGAAATGGAACCGCAGCCGGCGCCCGCGCCGGAGCTGGCCACGCTCTCTGACGGATTGTTGCGCACAGTGGAAGGGACCGTGTCGAATGCGGGGCCGGTGCGCACCGAGCTTGAGCAGAATGTAGACGAGCCCTCAGCCAGTGCGCCCACACAGCGCATTGATGTGCGCGTGGCCACGGTTGAGGTGGTGAACGATGCGAGCGATGCGCAGACGCCGGTGACAGGTGGCGTACGGCTAACGGTGCGGTGGCCGGTGGACGCGAAGGAAAGCGCGCAGGCGTTCCGGTGCGGTGAGCGCGTACAGGCAGTGGTGCGGCTGCTGAGACCGGAGACTTATCACGATCCCGGCGTCTGGAGCCGCGCGGACTATCTGCTGGACGAGGGAATCACGTCGACGGCATCGGTTGCAATTGACCGCGTAGACCGGCTGGGGCTCGCGCCGGGAGCATTCTTGTCGTGCAGAGTGGGAGGGTGGCAGCGCGCGTCGACCACACGGTTGCTGGCGCTGCCCGCGGCGATGCGGAATTTGCCGGCGCCGCTGCGGTTGAGCGAGGACGACGCCGTGATGCTGGCGGCGATGGTGGCAGGCGACCGAACGTACCTGACCCATTCGCTGCGCGTAGGCTTCGAACGAACGGGCTCCTTTCACATGCTGGTGGTTTCAGGGTTTCACCTGGCGATTGTGGCCGCGTGCGTCTTCTGGATCACGAGGAGGCTGCGCGTGCCACGCGTGCCGGCGACGATTTTGACGATCGCCGCGTCGTTTGCCTACGCGCTGTTCACGGGGTTCGCAACGCCGGTGCAGCGCTCGCTGTGGATGGTGACCCTTTATCTGCTCGGACGGTTGGTATATCGCGAGCGAAGCCCGCTGAACACGATCGGATTTGCCGCGCTTTGTTTGCTGGTTGTGAGCCCGCGCAGCCTGTTCGACTCGAGCCAGCAGATGACACTGCTGGCGGTGATTGCGATTGCCGGTGTGGCTGCGCCGCTGCTGCAGGGAACGATTCATCCTTACGCGGCCGCGATGCGCGACCTGCCGTTGGTGGCCGTCGACATCAAGCTCACTCCACGAGCTGCGGAGTTTCGCATGATGATGCGAGCGGTGGCGGAACGGCTGGAGGCTGCCGGGAATGGCGCAATCGCGTGGCGGATTTTTCCCTGGGCTGTGCGCTTTGCGATTCGAGTTGCGGAGTTGGTCGTCGTTTCATGCGTGGTGGAGTTGGCGATGACGCTGCCGATGGCGGTGTACTTTCACCGCATTACGATTTTTGCGCTGCCGGTGAATTTGTTGATTTTGCCGATGCTGCTGGTGTTGATGCCCGCGGCACTCGTGACAATGCTGATGCTTGTGGTGTGGCCGGCGGCGGCGGTGGTACCGGCAATGGTGGTGGCGCTGGTAATGCGCCTCGGAGTGAGGCTGGTGCATCTGTTCGGCTCCATGGCGCTCGGAGATTTCAGGATTCCAAGCCCGCTATTGTGGCAGTCGGCGGCGTTTTGTGCACTGCTTGGAGCGGCGATTGTGTTGGCGCACGAGAGCCTGGGGCGCGGCAAACGCTGGATGCGGCACGGAGCGTGGGCGGCGCTGGCGATAGCGGCGCTGGCGGCAGTGATGCCGCGGCCAGTGGATCGGCCGAAGGGCGCGATGCTGATGGAGGCGATCGATGTTGGGCAGGGCGACTCGCTGCTGGTGATAACGCCCGACGGAAAGACGCTGCTGGTGGATGGAGGTGGGTTCGGCGGCGGGCCAAGTCAGGCGCCGCAGGATTTTGACATCGGCGAGGAGGTGGTGTCGCCGGCGCTGTGGGCGCGGGGCATTCGGCATTTGGACGCGGTGGCGCTGAGCCATGCGCACTCCGACCACATGGGCGGATTGCCGGCGGTGCTCAGGAATTTTCATCCCGATGAGCTGTGGGTGGGGAACAATCCGCGGTTCGGAGCGTACAACGCGCTGCTCGATGAGGCCGCGGCGCTGCATGTGCGGGTGAAAAGCTTTCGCTTGGGCGATGCGTTCACTTTTGGGAGCACGCAGGTACACGTGCTGGCGCCATTTCGCGATTACGTGCCGGGCGCGGAGCCGATGAACAACGACTCGCTGGTGCTGCACGTGGGGTACGGCGCGACTTCGGTGATGCTTGAGGGCGATGCAGAATCGCCGATCGAGCAGGCGATGCTTGGCGAGCCGGGACTTGCAAGCACTCTGCTGAAGGTGGGGCATCATGGCAGCATCACCTCGACGCGGCCTGAGTTCCTGGCGCGCGTGTCGCCGCAATGGGCGGTGATTTCGAGTGGACTTCACAATCGGTATGGGCATCCGCGCGAGGAGGTGCTGGAAGAGCTTGAGGCGGCGCATGTGCGGACGCTGCGGACGGACATCAACGGGATTTCGTGCTTCGTGCTAGATGGGAGGACGACGACGGGGGCGGTGGGGTGCGGAAGGCAGTGATAGCACCAGAAATTCCGATAGTTCCCCTCAAGAAACTGCAGGTTCTGCCTTGCGGTTATTGAACGCGGCGCACCATCTTGAACAGGATGAGTGGGGTTCGGCCAGGATCATCGAAGACGGGATAGGATGCAACCTCTTCGAGTCGAAAGGCCGAAAACCGGGCGGTGGCGTCGCTGGATAAATCAGCCCACGCGAGGAACCAACCCGGCTGATCATTCGCGGCCCTCTCCTGCGGGCCGTGAGCGTCGTTGATGCATGGAATTCCGGTCATCAGGGAAATCTGGCTTCCACTCACGCCAGAGATCACCTGGTTCTGCTCCGGGTCGCTGCGAACGATTTTACGAATGGAATTGGCCGCGTCGTAAAACTGCCGCTGCGGATGGGCGACGAACTGCTCGATCATGACCCCATTGATTGTGGCGGAGGCAGCCATTGCGGACAGCAAGAGGACCGCTGCCACCGAGCTGCGATTCCAAAACGGGTTCAGCCCGGCAAGACCTTTGTTCGAGTGCCGGCCTTCCGATGGCAGGACCGGCTCGGACATGCCTGCTTCAGGATTGGGCGGAATTGGAATTGCTCTCGCATCTGCGAGCAACTCGTCCAGCGTCAGCGCTACGATCAAGACGATAGGCGCGAGCATCACCAGGAAGTAGCGCGGCGCGTAATCGTCCTGCAGGCGAAAGATAAAACACGCCTGGCCCGCAAGTGCGAGCCACGACGCGGCAAAGAGGGAATTCGACCATAACTTCCGTTTCCAAACCAATGTGAGCACCAGGATCACGAGGACCACCGGATACAGAACACGATCAATCGAGAGGCAGTTGCGCCCCAGCTCAACGAGGGTGTCGAGGCTTTGGCTCCAATCAAAATCGTCCAGGGCGTTTCGGGAGAAGAAGTATCTGTAATCGGCGCCGTAACCCATCGCCCACACCAGAGCGGCATAGCCTCTGGTTAACGCCGCAGGAACGATGGCAACGGCCAGCGCAACCCGAAGGAAGGCAGAAGTCTTGCGGCCCATGGCCGACCACGCCAGCCAGAAGACGGACGGAATGAGCAAGGCCGAGGTTGTTTTGGTGAGCAGCATGAGAGAAACGAGGACGGAAAGAATGGCCAGAGGCCAGATTCGCCGCGAGGTTGCAAAAGAGGCCACCCATAGGGAAAGACAGAACTCGAAGATCACCAAAGAATCGAGAATCGCGAGCCGGCTGAAGACAAAGGCAAACGGGCTGAGTGCGAGAAGCAGCACGGCGGCGAGGGGCACACCGGAGCCTGAGCGCGTATGGCGTCGCAGCAGCACAAAAACCAGGCCAAGCGTGGCCAGGGAGATGGCAACATTGAGCGCCCGCGCGGCAATCACGCTGACACCGGTGAAATGGAACACGGCGCTGAGCAAAAGCGGCCACACCGGCAACGCGGCCGCGGGATTGTAGTCGCCGGGGACGTACCAGTGTCCTGTGAGAGCGTGCGTGACAGCGGCTGCGGACCACCAGCCTTCGTCAGTGAACTTCGCCTGGTCGATCGACCACATCGAATCGTTGGGGAAATCGGCTTCGAGATGGACGAACCTCAAAGCCCCAACGCCGCAAACGATCAACAAGATGGCGACGCGCAGCCAGCGCCGCGCCGAGCGCTGGTCGTGTGCAGTGTGCGCGCAAAGAAGCGCCCAGGGCAATCGGCTTGCGATTTTCGCTCTTAGGCCAACTTGCGTCGTCATGTTCACAATCATCTCAACCGCGGGAAGGCTAGCCAGTTGCGGCTTGGATGGCGAGGAGCTTTTCGAGCAGGGGCTTGAGGAGCTTGAGGTCGAGGGCGTTGGCACCGTCGGATTTGGCGTCGGCGGGCGAATCGTGGACTTCGACGAAGAGGCCGTCGATGCCGGCGGCCACAGCAGCGCGCGCGAGCAGAGGAATGTACTCAGGCTGGCCACCGCTGACGCCGTTGGCCGCGGAAGGCTGCTGCACGGAGTGGGTTGCGTCAAAGACGACGGGCGCGAGCCGGCGCATGACGGCGAGCGAGCGAAAGTCGACGACCAGATTGTTGTAGCCGAACATTGAGCCGCGCTCGGTGAGGAAGACGCGCTCATTGCCCGTGGAGCGGACCTTCTCGAGACCATGTGCCATGTCCCACGGGGCAACGAACTGGCCTTTTTTGATGTTAACGGCGCGGCCGGTCTTTCCGGCGGCGACGAGCAGGTCGGTCTGGCGGCAAAGGAAAGCGGGAATCTGGAGAACGTCGACAGCTTCAGCGGCGATTTCGCAATGGGCCGGCTCGTGCACGTCGGTGAGGACGGGTAGGCCGGTGTCTTTGGCGATGCGGCCGAGGATGCGCGTACCTTCTTTGAGGCCCGGTCCACGGAAGCTCTTCACGCTCGTGCGATTGGCTTTGTCGTAGCTGGCTTTGAAGATGAAAGGAATGCCGACGTCGGCGGCGATGCGCTGGACGGCTTCAGCGATGGAGCGAGTGTGAGGCTCGGACTCGATGACGCAGGGACCCGCGATGAGGAAGAGCCGACCCGCGCCCACTTCGACCGGCCCGATTTCGAACGATGAACTCACGAAGGAAATTGTACAGGGGGCACGGGATCAGGGGTCGGGGTCAGTAAAACCTTGATCTGTGATTGGAAGGCTGAGGGGAGGCACACGCGTGCTCCCCGCGTATCCCTGAGACGGGATGGGAGAGCACGCGGCAATGATTCGGAGATCAGGCCCGGTTACCCGGTGTGGCTGCGAGACCACTCCCACAGTGCGCGGTCGAGCGTGCGCAGAGGCGTGGGGGCGGGAAGCTCGCTTTGCGGCGTGACGATATTGCTCTCGGCAAGGCGCTTGCAGAAGGCCAGATACTCCTCGTAGAAGCGGACGTCGTGACGCGCGTGGCCCAGGGCTTCAAGGGTGCGATAGTCCAGCGCCGTGTAGCGCTCGGGAAAAATCGCGGCCAGAACGGCCGAGGCCAGCGCAATGTCAATGCCATGCAGGTCAAGCAGGGCCTTGACGGCAGCTTCGGTTGAAGACTCGGGCGACGTGGCGACGGCCAGCGCGCGGCGAATCTTCTCGTTGCTGTTGCCGATGAGAACCTGCACAGCGCGCTCGGACTTCCAGCGCACGATCGCTTCCAGATTGGCAAGCGAATAATCTCCATTGCGAATGGCTTCACCAGCTTCGAAAGCAGCCTTTTCAAGCTCATGCTCTTTCTCGCCGGCCGTTTGCCAATATTGCTCAGCCAAGTCTTGCAGTTCCGCTTCAGCAGGCTGAAGCTGGAAATAGGCGACCATCTTTATCTCCATCCTTTCAATTCATACGCCAAAAAACTTAGTCAAGATAGGCCCGGCGGGAAATCATTGTCAATAACCCAGAGGGTGTTTTTTTCACCCGCGTGCCGGACTGGTCCATGAGACGCCTGCAGCCAGGGAAATGGCTGCCTGTCATGCTGTGGAAGCGGCAATTATTCATGAGATTCTGCCTCGAAATAGGACACTCCGTTGGTAGTAGACGAAATGGCGGAGAGGATCGTTTGAATGGGGGTTGGATTGGAGAAGAATCTTCAGAGAAAACTCGTTGGAGAGGCTGGTGGAAGGAAGGCCACGGTGCGAAATAACGAGAACGTAATGAAACGAAAGGAATTAGAGCGCCTCATTGTAGGGTCTATAACTACTGCCGGATTTATCCGACGCTCAGGGTCGAACCTGCGATAGAAGACGGTTTGACCCGATCAAACTCGACCCATTGAAGAACGGGTTGCCTCTCTTGGGATCAGTAGAAAGCGGCGGCTAGCTTGGCCATCGCGGCAAACTTTGATTGACCCGATAAAGATTCGCTGGCTCACAGACGTGGGTGGATTCATGGCCAGCCAGTTCCGATTCGTTCTGAACCGTGGCTACTGTCGCCAGACACATCGTGCAAATCGAATCGTGGCTACCGTTAGCGTTGAATCGATGTGGGAAGCTCTGCTTCAAAGGTGTGAGCATTCTTCTCCCCCTCTCACCTGAACAGCATTCTCCGAACATATCCACGTGGATCCAGGTTATCTGTACAATCTAGCTCCACCTGAAAGAGCTAGCCCCTCAATCCGACCTCGCCACTGGCTTGGCTGTGGACTTATAGCCATAAACATATAACTATGCTAATATGTATCTATGCGTACTACGGTGGACATACCGGATGAGACGTACCGAGCGATCAAGGTGACGGCAGCCCAGCGCGGCGGCACGGTGAGGGAGCTGATTCTCGAGGGGCTGGAAGTGGTGCTGCGGACTAGGCAGACGGCTGGCAAGCAATGGGAGTCGCCGGAAGTTCCTGCCGTCGAGCCGGGGTCGATTGAGGTCGATCGCGAGACGAACGACGAACTAATTGGGTTTCCGTGATTTCGGGGCACGGCTTAAGCCGCAACAGAAGATTCGCCCGCAGCTTTACTGGACGACCTGGCCGGCGATCGACTCTATTTGCGTTCGCTGCAAGCGGTGTTTATAGCTGGCCGTGATGAACTCGCGGAAGAGCGGGTGGGGCTCGAGAGGCTTGGATTTGAACTCGGGGTGGAACTGGCAGCCGAGGAAGTAGGGATGGCCGGGGATCTCGACGATCTCGACATAGGTCTGGTCGGGAGTGGTGCCGCTGATTTGGAGGCCGGCGCCGGTGAGAAGGGCTTCGTACTCGCGGTTGAACTCGTAACGGTGGCGGTGGCGTTCGCTGATCTCCTTTTGGCCGCCATAAGCGCGCGAGGCGAGCGAGTCTTCCTGTAGAACGCAGGTCCACGCGCCGAGACGCATGGTACCGCCCATTTCTTCGACACCGAGGAGCTCGCGCAGCTTGTAAATGATGCGATGCTCGGTGGCGGGATCGAACTCGCTGGAGTTGGCGTCCTTGAGGCCGCAGACGTTGCGCGCGAACTCGATGCAGGCGGTTTGCATGCCGAGACAGATTCCGAAGTAAGGGACGTTTTTCTCGCGCGCGTAGCGGATGGCGTTTAGCATGCCGTCGATGCCGCGCTTGCCGAATCCGCCGGGAACGAGGATGCCGTCGAAGCCCTCGAGCTGCGATTCGTAGCTGCGATCGTCGGGGCCGGTGGACTCGAGACCCTCGGCCTCGATCCAATGAATTTTCAGTTTCAAGTTTTGTGAAATCGCCCCGTGCGTCAGCGCTTCCTTGAGCGACTTGTAACTGTCCTCGTACTCCACATACTTGCCGACGATGGCGATGGAGACTTCGTCCTTGGGGTGGTAGCAGCGCTCGACGAGTTCCCGCCAACGAGTGATGTCTGCCTCGGGCGCTTCCTTGTGGAGGTATTTGAGGATGAGCGAGTCGACGCCTTCCTCGGCAAAGCCGAGCGGGACTTCATAAATGAATGGCACGGTTTTGGCGCCAATGACGGCCTTTTCTTCGACGTTGCAGAAGGCGGCGATCTTTTGCTTGATGTCGCGGCTTAGGGCGCGATCGGAACGGCAGAGGAGAATGTCGGCCTGAATGCCGATGGAAAGCAGCTCCTTGACGGAGTGTTGCGTGGGCTTGGTCTTCAGCTCCTGCGCGGCGGCGATCCAGGGGACGAGCGTGAGGTGGACAAAAACGGTGTTCTCGCGGCCGAGTTCCTGGCGCATCTGGCGAATGGCTTCGAGGAACGGGAGGGATTCGATGTCGCCGACAGTGCCGCCGATTTCGACGATGGTGACGTCGGCACCGTTTGCGGCGATTTTGCGCATCGCGTTCTTGATTTCGTTGGTCACATGGGGAATGACCTGAACGGTCTTGCCGAGGTAGTCGCCGCGGCGCTCCTTGAGAATAATTTGCTCGTAGATGCGGCCGGTGGTGTAGTTGTTGTCGCGCGAGAGGGGCGCGTGGGTAAAGCGCTCGTAGTGGCCGAGGTCAAGGTCGGTTTCGGCACCGTCGTCGGTTACGAAGACCTCGCCGTGCTGGAACGGCGACATGGTGCCGGGATCGACATTGAGGTAGGGGTCGAACTTCATCAGGTTGACGCGGAGGCCGCGGCTCTCAAGCAGGCAGCCGATGGAGGCGGCTGCAAGACCCTTGCCTAAACTGGACACAACTCCACCCGTCACAAAGACGTACTTTGCCGACATCGATGCAACCTCGTCACTAAGTTTTTGGGATTGGCCGTACCTGGTGGGCACATTCAAGTATGGCAGAGAATCGGGGTGCGGCGAAAGAGGAAAATTCGGCCGAATTAACTACAAGTGGGCAATGTCCCAAGTAACGAGACTGGAATGAGCCATCTGGGTGGGCGCTTCGGCGCGGATGCCCGGACGGGTTTAGGATGCTCTCTGGGAATGGGCTGCAATGACAAGCAAGATTGAAGTGCTGAAGACCGACATTACGACGGTGGAGGTCGACGCGATTGTGAACGCGGCCAATGAGTCTTTGCTCGGCGGAGGCGGGGTGGACGGGGCGATTCACCGCGCGGCGGGGCCTGAGCTGTTTGACGAGTGCTACCAGATTGGCGGTTGCCCGACGGGCGAGGCTCGGCTGACGAAAGGCTACCGGCTGCCGGCGAAGTTTGTGATCCACACCGTGGGACCGGTGTGGAGCGGCGGAGAGCGCGGCGAGCCGGAATTGCTGGCGGGTTGCTATAAATCAGTTTTCAAGATTGCGCGGGAGAATGGGATCAGGTCGCTTGCGTTTCCGGCGATTAGTTGCGGCGTGTACCGGTTTCCGGTGGAGCGCGCTGTGAAGATTGCTGTAGGGGAGACGGTGGCGGAGTTAATAAGCAGCGACGCGATTCAGAAGGTGATTTTTGCGTGCTTTGGGGATGAGATTTTTCAGGCGTACCAGCGCGCGGTCGACGGGATCTCATAAACGGACGCATCACAAATGGAGCGGGCAGGCTTTGATGGCCTGCCCGTTTTGTATTTCCGGCGCCGCGTTGTTTTCCGCTTAGAAATTCAGCGTGATTTTGGCTGTCAGCGCGCGCGGAGTCACGTAGTGCGTGCCGCTGAAGGTGGAGAGGAAGTTGTAGAGCGCGTATTTGTTGGTGACGTTGATGGCGGTGAGGTCGAGGTCGGTCTTGAAGTGCTCCTTGTTGAAGATGTTGTTCTTTCCAAGGGACACGTCGAAGAGGTTGCGCGGCGCGATGCGCGGCGGGTTGTGGTCGTCGTTCTCGGTTCCCGGCGCTGGAATGGAAACCAGCGTAGATGAGTATTGGGAAGGAGTGCACGACTGGAAGCCGGCGGTACGTGTGGCCGCAACACCGTTACAAGTGAGACCGGCTTCGGCCTGCTGGTCGAAGGTTAGGCCGCTCAGGTCGACGGGCGTTGTAGTGTCGGTAGCGAAGGGCACCGCGCCAGCGACGAGGCCCGAGTCATAGCGCCAATTGAAGCCGCTCCACAGACCGTTGATCCAGCTTCCATCGTGGGAGTACGTGTACTGAAGGTGCGTGGTTTCATTGAACTTCTCGTCGTGGTCGATGCGGAAGGGAAGGCCGGTCTGGCCCACAGTTGCGCCTGCGCCGGCCGACTGCGGAGGAAAGAAGCGGGCAGCGACCGATGAAGCAACGAAATAGGCGCTGAAGTGATGGTAGTTGGGGATTTCTGCATTCAGCGCGTAGCCCGGAATCTTGGAGTTATGCCAGTCGATGGGGAAGAAGATGGGCGTGTTGCCCAGGATGCTGAAGTCGAAGGCGTTGTGGGTGTATTTCCAGATGTACTCTCCGCTAACGACCAAATTCTTGCCGACGGCCTGCTGGAAACCGGCATGGAACTCGTTGCGGAAACCCGGCTGAAGCGTTCCCGAAACGCCTGGAGTGCACGCGAGGAGCGGCGACAGCACGGCATCGGAGCATCCGTTGCTCGAGAGCACGAGGTTTTCGTTGAAGGGCGTTTCCAGGGTGCGCGCATAGGAGACGCGGAGCACCGTCGCTGACGGCTTGATGTTGTAGGCAATGCCCACTCGGGGCTCGGGTTGTTTCGTAGCGGCGAGGCCGTTGTAAATATCTCCGCGCATTCCCAGGTTGAAGTCCCAGTTGCCGGCCTTGATCTCGTCCTCGATGTAGAGGGCCAGCTCCTTGACGTCGGTGTGGCCGAAGAAGAGGTAGTCGCTGCCGCCTCGGGTGAGGTCATAGGGCGCCAAAACCGGCAGATAGTTGCTGTTCGGGAACGATGTTACGCCATCACAGTCGGATGGACTGGCGTACCCCGGCAAAGAATTGCCATCGACATCGACACAGGGCGAGTCATAAGTGGAGCTGACGACGCCGAGGTTGTCGTGCTCGCGTAAGAAGGTCTGCTCGTAGACGGCGCCGGCCTTGATGTTGTGATGTCCGCGGACATAGGTGTAGTCGGAGTGGACTCCGGCATTGGTCAGCGTGCGGTACTGGGAGATCGATGAGGTTTGAATTGGCCCGAGGTCGGCGAGAGGGTTGCGGCTGGGGTAGTAGTTGTAATCGTCATTGCGGACGTACCCACCAAAGTTAAGGACCGAGCTGTTGCCGATGACGTGCGTGTAGGTGGGCGCGATGTTGTATGTCCCGATCTTGGAACGTTGGTCGGCGTTGCCTACATTGGCAAAAGTGGGATTGGCGCTGGTTCCTCCACTGACGACGTTCGGCACGTTCAGGTTGTCGTAGGTGTTGGGGTTCTGAAACCAGGAGCGGCTGTAGTTGAAGTCAAGATGGATGGAGTCGGCAGAGGTAAAGCTGTAATCGACGCGATCAAAGAAATTCTCCTCATTGCCCTTGTCGTGGAAGACGGAGAACTCGGGCGGATCGAGAAAGCGTCCGGTGTTCAGGGCATCAGCCTCGATGAAGTTGCCCCAGCTTTTTCCGCCATAGGAGAGATCGAAGCCCCCATTCGAAGACCCGAAGGCCCCATAGGCGGCATAGATGTCGCCGGTGGGCTTGGTGACGCCCTGGCCTGAGCGCGTGGTGGCCACGATGACGAGGCTGGTCTTGTCTCCGTATTCGGCCGGCGGCGCGCCGCTGATGACCTCGATGGACTGAATCGAGTTGGACGGAAGCTGGTTGGAAAAGATCTTGCTCTGCTGGTCAGTGATCGGCTGGCCGTCAACGGAAAAGGAGTTGGAGGCGTGGTCGCCAAGGCCGTGAAAGAGACCGTTGGAGTCGGCCGCGACGCCGGGTGTAGTGAGGGTTACGAGCGAGCTAAGCGTGGATGAAGCGCTCTCCAGCGGCACCTTGTTGAACAGGTCGCGGTCGACGTCGACATGAAAAGTCGGGTCGTCTTCGATCAGGTCGCCACCAGACTCCACAGTAACCGTTTGGCTGGCGCCGGCGATCTGAAGAACGAGATTCGCGCTGATTCCCAATGACGAGCGAATCTCGACACTTTGGCTTAAATGGGCGAATCCCTTGGCAGTGACGTCGATTCTGTATGGGTTAAAGGGGACGTTGGAGAAGGTGAACTGGCCGGTCGCGTCGGTGGTCGTAGTGCGGTCGAATCCGCTGCGCTCGTTTGTGAGGTCGACCGTCGCGCCGGAAACGACGGCGCCGGAAGGATCGGTGACTGCGCCGCGTATGGCGCCGGCGTTGCCGCTTTGCGCGGGCGCGGAGAGCACCGCGAAGGCAAAGGCAATCAGCGGAAGAAGGCGCGTAATCGCGCCGCGTTGGAACGTCATGGCAAAACCTCCTGAAAATGGCTGATGAATGCTGAAATGCAGGCCGCGAGTCGCGCCGCCGCGGCGTCCTCAGTGCATTGGAGGAGCATCGGTCCGCTTCAAGATCAGGATGTGCAAGTGCGGCCAAGCATCGCCCGGTCGGAAAAGCGTTGGCGGATGCGAGGGCCTGAATGAAAACGGAGAGATGCTCTAGCAGGAGATGGGAGGGGGGCGAATGAAGAGGCGGATTTGCCGCTGGCGGGCAATTACGATGGGTTCGGCCTGGGGCGTGGAAGCTCCCAGTTGCACGATGATGATGGCGGCCGCAGCGGCAGCAACGGGCACAACCGTGTGCATGACAATGCACAACTGGCAGTGGTCGGCGTCGGATTGGCTTGGATGCAGGTGCGTGACCTGGGCCACGGCCAGCATCGCCAGCAGAACCAGACAAAAAACCGCCACGGCGGGCAAAAAGCCGTGCAAGAAGGCGCCCTGGGCGCCGCGTTTGCCGCGGAGATTTGACTTAAGTCCTGTCAATCGATGGAACCTTCCGGTTCTATTCTACAGAAAGCTCTCAGAAGTTTGGACGCTTTGGGTCTGAAGAGGTTGCCCTTCGGTAACGATTTCAAGGCGGCGCGCGAAAAAACGCCGGCACGGTGTGAGCGTCTAAACTGAGTTGCCATGGTCCCTTTTCAGCTAGTCCCGCGACGATTGCGCGCGCCGGCGCTTTCGCTGGCTGTTCTCCTTATCTCGCCGGCGGCCATTTTTGCGCAAGACGCCCCGCAGAGCGTAACGATCCAGCAGGCACCGAGCGCGCCGAGCGGCCAAAGCTCCAAGCCGCTGCCATTGAAGCCCGCCGTTCCCGGCACGGGTAGAAATTTGCGGCTGATTTTGAAAGACGGCTCCTACCAATTAGTGCGCGATTACCAGATCGCGGGCGACCGCGTGCGCTACTTGTCGCAGGAGCGCGGCGAGTGGGAAGAATTGCCGGCTGACCTGGTGGATTGGGATGCGACGAACAAGTGGGCCAAGGATCACGCCCAGCTGGTTGACGAGAATTCTTCCCCGGCGATGAAAGAGGCCGCGGACATCGACAAGGAAGAATTAGACGAGCGCGACGACGAAAAGGCGCGCATGCCGCAGGTGGCCCCGGGAGTGGAGCTGCCGGATGAGGAAGGCGTTTTTGTGCTGGACACTTTCCAGGGCACTCCCGAGCTGGTGGAGCTGATTTCGAAAGATCTGACGCTGAACACAAAGAACCGGAAGGGAGTCGCGGTGCTGAATCCGCTGGCGACGCAGCGGGCGAACCTGGAACTGGAAGGCGCGAACGCCAAGGTTCACCTGCACGTGAACGATCCGGCGATTTATCTCTCGCTTGGCGTGGAGACGGGAAACGAGCCGGTTCTGTCACACCCTCTGACCGTGGATACGAGCGGGGCGAAAGCGGTGAATGGCGGGAAGCACGGGGCACATTCGGCGCAGTCAGGGTTCGCGATTGTACGGGTGGACGAGCGGCAGGCAGTACGCATCGTAGGCGCCGTTCATGTGAGCCCCACAGGGACCGTGACGCAGGACGAGGATACGATCGCCACCAAGGCGGAGATTCTGCCGGGCAAGCACTGGATGAAGATTCAGCCGCTGCAGACGCTGACCATCGGCGAGTACGCGCTGGTGGAGATTCTTTCTCCGTCGGACATCAGCGAGTCGGTGTGGGATTTTCGCGTGGACCCGAGACTGGGAGATAATCCCGGTTCGATCGGGCCGATCCTGAAACAGCCGCGCAACTAACGCAATCGATTTCTCCTGCGATTGCTGAAAACGAAATGCCCCAGCAGGATCAGAATCACCACGGCGCTCGCCAGGGCATCGATGCCGGGCATGCCTCGCGGACCCCATAGCGCGTAGCCGCGGCCGTCGAGCCACGACATATACGCCACCGGAACATTGCCCAGAGAGTTGATGATGGCGTAGCGCGAGCTGCCACTCTTTCCCGAGCTGCCGAGGAATTCCAGACAGACTGCCGTAAACAGCGCGTAGCCCGCGCCGACGGTGAAGAGAAAAAGCGCCGTGCTCACGAAATAAATCGCTGGCCGCTGCGGTCCCATGCTGAGCAATGCGAGGGTGGCCGCATTCGCTAGGCCCACCAGCAAATAGGCGATGGACGAGCGCACTCGGACGGGAACCAGCAACGCCGAGAGTGCGCCGGCGCTGGTGAGCAGCGCGCCGCCAAGACCGTTGATCCACGCCACCTGCGCCCCGCTCACTCCGTAGTCGCGAGCCAACTGCGGCAGCAGACCGATCATGGCGCCGCTGGCGCATGGCGCAGCGATCAGAAGCGTATAAGGAATGGCTTCCCAGCGTAGAAAGGTGGACTTGAACTCGCGTCCGATGCGCGCCAGGGTCCCCTCCAAGCCGTGTTCCCTTACCATTGATTGCGGCGGCGCGGCAAATGCGCTCAGTGCTGGCAAAATGACCATGGCTGCCACAATGCAGCCAAGCACCCCGAGAGGAAAGCGATCGGCGAACGACACCAGCAGAAAAATCGCAACCGCACCAATAGTGAGCGAGCCGATTTGGTAAGCGCTGCTGGCGCGGCGCTTATTGGTCTCGCTTGTAAACGCACCCATTATGCCGCCGCATGCCGCCGCAACAATTACGCCGAAGCACGCGCCAAGGAAAAGCAATGCCACGGCCCACGGAGTCGCAAGCGAGTGCTGGTGAAATGCGGCCAGCACCGCGACGGCCGCCGCGACGGCCGCAACCATGATCCAGGTGCGGCGGCGCATCCAGAAATCCGTTACCGGGCCCCAGAGGAAATAGATAGAGTGGGGTAGCATAATCAGCGCGGAGATGCTGGCCGCGCGATCGGGCGTGACTCCCTCGTTGCGCAGCAGAAAGGTCAGCGCTCCGCTGGCAAGGCCGAGGGAAATCACCGCGTCGGGCGCGATGAGAAATGCGAGGAGCCAGGGACGGTCGCGCGGCGTCGCCAGGGATTGAGTCTCGATCTCCGACCGCGCCGTTGGTGGCATGAGAGTTAGCGTAGCATCCGACCTATTTGGAGGCGTTCCCAGCGTCTGAGTTGGCGGCCCAAGTGGTTGCTTGAAAAGGCTTTAGCGGCGAGCCCGGAGCTTACGCGGCATTGAGGCTGGGGGAGATTGTGGGGAGCAGGCTCCCACCTATGCGGGATACCAGATCGATTCTGGCGTGGGCTAAGCTCGAAACGAATACAGCGGGAGAAACATGGGCACACCGGCGGTCGATTACTACGAGTTTCTCCAAATCAGCCCCAACGCGGATGCCGAGACGGTCCACCGGGTCTATCGGTTCCTTGCGGCGCGCCTGCACCCGGACAATAACGAAACAGGCCATGAAGAAAACTTCCGCCTGCTCAAGGCCGCCTATGACGTATTGGCGGATCCGCGGCGGCGCTCGGAGTACGATGCGGCGCGGGCCCGGACACAGGCGCCACCGGAACCGCTCGCCACGACGATCGATTTCATGGATGCCCTGGAGGGCGAGCTGAACAGGCGGCTGGCAGTATTGGCGGTTCTTTACTATCGGCGGCGCACCAGCCCGACTTATCCCGAGGTTCCCCTTTCCGAGATCGAAGTGCGGATGGGTTTCCCGCGCGACTACCTGGACTTTACGTTGTGGTATCTGCAGAAGAAGGGATACGTAACCAAGGCGGACAACGCGCAGTACACGCTTTCAGTGGAAGGCGTGGACTTTGTGGAGACACAGCGAGGGAACATTCCGACCCTGCACAAACTGCTGACCAGCGGTTCGGGATCGAGCGTGGAGGATCTGGCGCGAGCGCGACACAAAGAAGCGCCTGTTGCCGCACCCGAACCTATTGTTGCTGCACCAACGACGACTTTTGCCGGAACTGTCAGAGGCGAAGCAAGGCAACCCGCGAAAAATCGCCCATTGGGCGCTCCCGGACCAATCATTCTGCCTTCATCGATGAGCCAAAAGGACGAGCGGCGCCGAGGCAGGCGCCGCGTGGGCAAACCCGATCTCCGCGACAAAAAAGCGGAGCGGCGCTATCACTTCAGGGACCGGCGAGAGACACCGCAAGTCCAGCCGACATCCGACACGCCGCTACTCGCGAGCGGCGATTCCTAAAGCCTTCATCTTGCGGTAGAGGTGGCTGCGCTCAAGGCCAAGCAACTCGGCGGCGTGGCTGATGTTGTTGTGAGCCTCTTCAATCTTCTTGAGAATATATTCGCGCTCGTACGCATCGCGCGCCTGCTGCAGGCTGGAGAATTCCTCAGTGGAGCGTGAGCCTGCCTTGTGGGTAAGCGGCGGCAGATGCTTGCGCTCGATGCGCAGGACGCGAGGATTGAGAATGAGAACGCGTTCGATCACGTTCTTGAGCTCACGCACGTTGCCGGGCCAGTGATATTGCGCGAGGGCGTCCAGAGCCTCCTCGGCGATCTCGACTCGCGGGCGGCCGTACTGACGGCCAAATTCGAGGAGAAACTCGCGCGCCAGGAGCGGAATATCCTGCTTGCGCTCGCGGAGCGGGGGCACGAAGAACGGCACTACGTTGAGGCGGTAGAACAGATCCTCACGGAAGTTGCCCTTGGCGATTTCTTCTTCGAGATCCTTGTTGGTGGAAGCGATGACACGGACGTCCACGCGCAAAGGTTGCGTACCGCCCACAGGCGTGAACATTTGATCATCGAGGGCGCTGAGAACTTTAGCCTGGGTCTTGAGGCTCATGTCGCCCACTTCGTCCAGGTAAAGCGTTCCGCCGTCGGCGCGCTCGAGGGTGCCGCGCTGCTCGGGAGGGCCGCCGGGTTGCGCGCCATGACGATAGCCGAAGAGCTCTGCCTCGATATGCGCTTCAGGGATGGCGGCGCAGTTGAGCTCGACGAAAACTCCGTCGCGGCGGAGGCTTTCAGCGTGGATGGAGCGCGCGATGAGCTCCTTGCCGGTGCCTGACTCGCCGTAGATGAGTACGCGCCCGTTGGTGGGGGCCATCAGCTTGATTTGCTGGCGAAGGGCCTTGAGCGGCACGCTTTCGCCGGTGAGCACGGCGGCGGCGCTGAACTGGCGCTTGAACTCCTCATTCTGAGTGCGCAGACGGCGAGCCTCGACGGCATTCTTGAGGACGATGAGGGTGCGCTCAAGCGAGAGCGGCTTTTCAAGAAAGTCGTAGGCGCCCAGCTTAGTGGCCTTCACGGCCGCTTCGATGGTGCCGTGGCCGCTGATGATGACGACTTCAGGCCTCATCTCGGGCGTGAGATCGCGAATCTCGGCAAGCAGGTCAAGGCCGTCACGGCCGGGGAGCCAGATGTCGAGCAGCACCACGTCGTAGGGGGTGTCACGCAGCAGCACCATGGCTTCGTCGGCATCGGCTGCGCCGGCAACGCCGTAGCCTTCTTCGCACAGAATCTCTTCGAGCGAACTCCGAATCTCCGCTTCGTCGTCCACAACAAGGATGTGGTTCATGAAGCGACACCCTTCACTTGTTCCGTGTCGGCAGTTGCGGTTGCGTTCGAGGCGACTTGTTCCACCAGGGGCAGGCGCAGCAGAAAACGCGCGCCTTTGGGGACGTTGGCCTCAGCGCTGATGGAGCCACCGTGTTCCTGGACGATTTTGGCGGCGATGGAGAGGCCCAAGCCCGTGCCGCGGCGCTTGGTTGAGTAGTAGGGCAGGAACAGACGCTCGCGAATCTCGTCGCTCAAACCCGATCCGGTGTCGGAGACGGTGACTTCAGCGGCCGCGCCGTCTTCGCTCAGAGCGGTGCGCAGGCCGAGGACGCGCAACAGGCTGCCTTGCATGGCTTCAGCCGCGTTGTCGATGAGGTTGGCCAGGGCGCGGCGGATGGCCTCAGGATCGGCGAGGACAGGCGGCAAGCCGGGCTCGAGATTGCGCTGCACGGTGATGGCTTCGAGCCTGCCGCCGAAGAGCGCGAGGGCTTCTTCGACGATTTGATTCACGTCGCATGGGCGAGGCTGGGGCGCGGGGAACTGCGCCAGAGCGGAGAACTGGTCCACCAACATGCGGAGGGTAGCGACGCAGCCGAGAATGACCTCGGTGCACTTGCGGATAATGCTGGGTGACTCAGGCTGGCCGCGATCGAGGTGCCTGCCGATGCGCTCGGCGCTGAGAGCGATGGGCGTGAGCGGGTTCTTGATTTCATGAGCCACCTGCTGGGCGACTTCTTTCCACGCGAGCTGGCGCTGTGCGCGCAGGAAGTCGGTTGTGTCTTCGACCACGAGGACCGATCCGGATTGCCCGCGGCCGAGATCGAGGCGCGCGCTGGTGATGGCGAGATGAAGCGTGCGTCCGTAGGCGTGATACTCCAGCTCAGTGGATGCGGCGCCCATGCGGCTGGCGCGGCGGATGACTCTGGCAAGCTCATCGGCACAATCGGCAGGCAGCAGCGATGCGATGCTCTGGCCGGCCAAAGGAACATCCAGCCGAAGGCCCATCAACGCGGCAAAGGCGCGGTTGGCCTGAAGCACGACGCCGGCCCCGTCGAGCGTGACAACGCCCGAGGGAATGGTATCGACGATGGTCTCAAGCTCGCGGCGGCGCTCCTCGACGGCCAGATTGGCTGCGGTGAGTTGCGCCTGAGCAGTTTGAGCCAATTGACGGCTTGTCTCAAGATCCGAGGCCATGTGATTAAAGGAGCGCACAAGGTCGCCCATCTCTCCCGTGGCAACATCGGCTACGCGCTGCTCATACTTGCCCGCGGATATGGCGTCCATGGCATCGGCCAGCGCTTCAACCGGGCGGGTGATTTGCTTGGACAGGAAGACTGCGAGCCAGACGCTGGAAAAGAAGACGAAGACAGTAACCAGCAAAAGCGTGAGCGACAAGGTGGTGCGAATCACGCGGCGGGAGCGGTAGAGCTGCAAATACTCGTCGGCGCCGGAACGAATGCGGGCGGTGGTTGCGTTGAGACCGTTGGGCATGGGCAGGACCGCGATCACGATCTTGCCGGAGTGTGTGACGGCCATACCGAGCGCGTTTTCCTGGCCGGCGACATCGACGACAGGATTGTCATTGCGTTCGGCTGCGAGGAGAAGACCGGCCGAGAGCGGCCCGCGAAGCGGAGTCTCCTTCCAGTCAGCGTCGGGCGCCGACGCGCGCAGAAAGACAGGACTCGATTCGGGCGGAGCCTGGAAGCTCGCGAACATCCGCCTGTTGTTGTCGTAGACCAGAAAGAATCCCCCTTGGAGGGAAAGGCGACGCGAACTCATCACCTGCAGAAGAGCCTGGGAGTTACCGTCAGGCGCTCCGCTTTCGGCTACCGACTCGGCCTCGGTTCGGGCATTGTTGGCCACGTATTCGACGAGCTCCTCGACGACGCTGGCGGAGTCATTGCGCAACAGCGAGGCGTCTGGCGAGAACCACCGTTCCAGCGAGCGGTTCAGCAGGTAATAGCTGAACAGAAACATGAGCGCTGCGGGCATGAAGGTAATGATGACGGCGCCGATCACCATGCGCGAGCGCAGGCGCGCGCCCACGCCGCTGCTTCCCTGCCCTACGTAGACTTTGAGGACGGTGCGGAAGAGCAGGACGAGCAGCAGCAGCAATAACAGGAAGAGCAGAACTTCGAGGGCCGTGAGGGCGATGGTCTGAGCGTACGTCGCCGGATTGAGGAAATTGACGTTGGAGGTGTTGAACCATTGCAGCGTTCCCAGCAAGACGAAGATCAGGATGGCTCCGCCGGTAAGCAGAACGATCGACCTGCGCCGCGAATCGGCGAGGAAACGCATGGGGCGATTATAGAAGGAACCGGGACGCGATGGTCAGATCTGCGAGCAATCGAGCGGGCTCAGGATCAGGTTGGTGATGTTGCTGACGATGGAGTCGAAGGCGTAGCGCGGGTTGGCCGAGAGTTTCTTCCAGGCTGGATCGTTGCGGAAGACATCCCATTTGGCATCGAGCTCGGCTAAATCTCCAAAGCTGAGCATGTAAGTAAGGTTGGGCATGCGTGAGCCGATGAGCGTATCGCCAAAAAAACCGGATGGAAGCCGGCGTTCAGAAACATCTCGAATTCGCCGGAGTGGAACATCTCCACTTTGCGGATGTGTTCTCCGTCGCTGGGGCTCTCGTAAGTCCGAAGCTGAAAGATCCGTTTGGCTTTGGTAGCGGCAGCAGCGGGCGGCGTGAGCTTGGGCCAGCCCGCGAAGGCAGCGAGAAGCGAAATCTCGGCGCGCTGAAAGGCGGGCGTCACAGAGGTGGCATTCCAGAAGGCGCCGGCGGCCTTCAGAAACTCCGCGTCCTCTGCCAGGCGCAGATCGAGTTCCGCAAGCGCCTCAATGGACGTGCCCGGGATGAGCAGGTAGTGCGCGGGCGTTTCAGGACCGATATCGAGCTTGAATGCGCCCACCGGCCCCAGCCCCATGCGGGCCAACGCCGGAATCAACGCGCCGGAGAAGTAGCTCTCGGTGACTTTGAGCTGTGGCCCGCTGACAAGGTTATACCGGCGCAACTGGTAGTACTCGCGGCGCGGGCCCGCGGAGGCCTCGGGAGCGGCGGTCGAAGGTGACGATACCTGGCCGACCGCTTCGCCGGCTGCGGCGAGTGTTGAGGCGGCAATGGATGCGGCGATAAAACGGCGGCGTTTCACTCGGTCCTCCGAAAGCGATTGTACCCGCCGGAAGGAGCAGGGGCCCTCAGGCCCGGGGCGAAAAAACAGCAACTATCCAGGCGCGACCGTGTTTTTAGAGTCCAGAGGCTCCGCTGAGCTTCGCCAGTTTTTCGGCACTCCCGCCGAAACCTGTGCCGCCGTTCCCAAAAGGACGGCGGCATTTTTTTGTTTCCAATGTCTGATTGAGACTGGATCGTTCGGGAGCTAAGCGGACGGCGTTTTGCGACGGCCTTTGCGAGCTTCAAAACGCTCGGGCCGGAGCGCGATCAGGTTCTTGGGAACTTCGCGGCAGGCGCAATAAATCTGATGCGCGCTGTGCCATTGGATTCTCTGGTCCAATGTAGCTTTTGGCGGCATCTTGTTCTGTTCGTGCCAGAGTTTGTTCATGGGTTCGTCTTTCAAAAAAGCAATGGACTCGCGCTATGGCAATTCCCGAACCTTGAGATCCTTGAACGTGATCGGATAGCCCTCGGATTCCAGGCCGACGTAGCCCTTGTCGAGGCCCACTTTGGTTGTGTTCACAACTTCTCCGTTCACGGCGAGAGTGCACGTGTCGCCGGCGCAGCGGATGTCGTAAACGTTCCATGCGCCGGCTGGCTTCACGCGGTTTTCCTTCATATCTTTTTTCAGGTCGAAGTACGTGAGCTTCCCGTCGACCGGAGTTTGGCCAAAGATGTATCCGCCGTCGAACTGCGTTTGGGCCTGGTGCCAGATGGAGCCGTCCAGATTGTTGCGGAAGAAGACGCCGCTGTTGTATTTGGGGTTGGGCGTGGAGACGGGCGTAAAGCGCCATTTCACATGGAAGGTGAAGTTGGTGAACTCGTGGTTGAAGCGCAACCATTCGTGGCCGCCATTGCCGTCGCAGACGATCTGGCGCCTGGCGGAATCGATGTGCCACTGCGCGACCTGACTGACTGGGTGGTCGGGCGGAATGGCGACGCGGGTCCAGGCGTCCTGCTCATTCGCGGGAAAGAAGTTGATGGTTTGGGCAGCGGCGGGCAGGGTAACCAACAGCAGCGCGAGGCACAGCGCGCCGTGCGGAGCGATAAAGCGAAAGCCGGTGAAGTAACCGATGACTCTTCCGGCGCGGCATCCTGATTGGCAAGCATTTCGAGAGGTCATTGATTTTTCTCCCAGGCGTTCGCGGTGACGCGGCTCATCGCGCAATGAGGAACATCACCCAGCTAAAGACGATCACCGAGCCGACGAAGAGGACGAAGCAGTAAGCGCCGTAGCGGAACATCTTCGGCGGCGTGTCGCGCATGGTGATGCCGAAGACGGTGGACGCGAAAAGCGCGAAGAGGAGGACCGCGAGAAAGTGGGAAGGATGCATCAGGACTTCCTCCCGGTGCGCAGGTTGTGCGCGTCGACCGCGGCGATAATGTTGAGCAGCCCTGCGACAACGATAAATTTAGTGCCGTAGTCGGCGACGGTGGTCTGCACCGGCGTTCCGCCCCAGCCGGCCGCGCGGCTCAGGAAGTAGAGCAGGCCACCGCCGAGGTCGCCAGCCACACCGAGCATGTCGAGGATGTCTTGCGCGCTGGTGTAGAGCTTGCCCTGCATGGCGAGGCCGAGCGCAAACATCGCGATGATGGAGACGGCGAGAAGTGTGCCACGGATCCATTTGCGAAGAAGAAAATGGCCTGCGCCAGGGATGAGCCACCCGGCGATGAGGGGAAGGTAGACGAATCCTTGTGAAGTTTTTGCCGCGGCTGGCTTGTTTGGGGTGGTGGCCATTCCTTTATCGACTATACAAGATCAAGACAGGGACTAAGGGATCCTTCGACTTCGCTCAGGACTGGCTCCGGGACGTAGGGACTAAGAACGAACGGCCTGAGAAGCGATGGATTGATTCCGCTCGATTCAGATTCGCACCAGCTCTTGCTGGATGCGGCCGGTGACCCAGGCTTTGCCGGGGGCGGTGAGCATGTTGATCTCGCTGCGCACGCCGAACTCGGGCAGGTAGATGCCCGGCTCGACGGAGAAGCAGGTGTGCGACAGGATGCGGCGTACGTCGTGGGTTTCGAGGTTGTCAAGATGCGCGCCTGATCCGTGAATTTCGTGCGCGATGTTGTGGCCGGTACGGTGGGTGAAAAACTCGGCGAAGCCGGCGTCGCGAATCACGGAGCGGGCGGCATCGTCGGCCTCGAAACCTCGGATGGGGCGATTCTGGGCAAAGGCTGATTCAACAACGGAGATTGCGGCGTCGCGAGCGCGGCGGACTGTGTCGAAGACGAGCTGCTCTTTCTTTGAAGGCTCGCGGCCGATGACGCCGGTCCAGGTGATGTCGTAATAGATGCTGGAGGGCGAGTCGAGACGCCCCCAGATATCGATGAGGAGGAAGTTGCCCTCGCGGATAGGGGCGGCGCGATCGGCGGTGGGCTCGTAGTGCGAGTCGGAGGTGTTCGCGTTGACGCTGACGTCGGGGCCGTTTTCCCAGACGAGACCTTCGCGGCGCATGGCCTCCTGGAGCCAGACGACCATGTCGTATTCGGTGAGGCCGTCGGGGCGGTCAACCCCAGAAGGCGGACGCAGGCAGCGAGCGATTTCGGCCCAGGCACCGACAAGAACGAGGTCGATGGCGCGCTGGGCGGCGGAGTGGCTGGCAATTTGATCCTGGGTGAGAACAGCCTCAAACTGGCTGACGAGATCGGCGGAGGTGACGATTTCCTTGCCGAGAGAGCGGAGGAATTCGACGGTGCCGGCATCGACCATGGAGACATACATGATGTCGTTGTTCGGCGAGTACTGCATGGCGATTTTCTTCTGGTTTTGGAGGAGATTTGCGAGGCCTGCGTGCAGTTCCTGCCAGCTTGAGTACTGCGTTTTTGCGCCGGGCAGCGCGTCGAGGCGGCCCTGCTCGATACGATGAACGAGCTTGCGCGGCTCGCCGGATGCGGGAATGAAATAGTACCAGCGGCGGGTGATGTGCGCTTTGGGATCGAGCGAAAGGATGCGCGAGGCGATGGGATCGCGGTGGTGGTGGTCGTAGAAGAGCCAGCCGTCGAGCGCGGATTCGCGGAGGGCTGATTGAATAGAGTCGAGATTCATCACGGGAACATCATACGCGGGCGGGAGAGACAGCGAGTCAGCAAGTTAGCGAGTCGGCGAGTCGGCGGTGGCGTGGCGCTTGTCCGGGCGCTTGCCCTGCAACTTAATCGACACGTGAACCAACGTGAGGGCGGCGGGGGTGACACCGGGAATGCGGCTGGCCTGGCCGATGGTCATGGGGCGGATGCGCTCGAGCGTTTCGCGCATCTCGCGCGAGAGTCCGCTGATCGCGTCGTACTGAAGCCAGTCGGGGATGGAGACGGATTCCGCGGCCTTGAGGCGCTCGATGGACTTCTTCTGTTGCTCGAGGTAGCCGGCAAACTTGATTTCGGTTTCGACGGCGCGGGCCTCGTTGCGGAGAGTGCTGCGCGCGATGGCGATGTCGGCTTGGTCTCCCACCCTATCTCCAAATTTTCCGTCGGAAAACTGGAGATAGGATGGGGCACCCAATGATTCAAGGTTTTGAACAAGACCCGTGGCAAACTCCGCGAGCAACGGGTCGCGTGCGAGGTCATCGCTCAGGGCGGCCAGGAGCGGCTCGATGGTGACTTCGGGGCGCTTGAGGAGCTGAGCCCAGGTGAGGCCAGCGGTCGCCGGGAGTTCTCCGAAGCCGGCGCGCTGGAGCTTTTCAGGATCGACCTTGCCAGAGTTGAGAAGACGGTCAAGCGCGGACATGCGGGCCTGCTTCTGTTCGTACTCGGCCCAAGCTTCGTCGTTGATGAGGCCGAGGCGGCGGCCGTACGGCGTAAGGCGGCGATCGGCGTTGTCGATGCGCAAGTGGAGGCGGAACTCGGCGCGCGAGGTGAACATGCGGTAGGGCTCGTTTGTCCCTTTCGAAATCAAATCGTCGATGAGGATTCCTGTATAGCCCTCAGTCCGGTCCATGGTGAAGGGCGGCTGACCCTTGAGCCAGAGGGCTGCGTTGATTCCAGCCATAATGCCCTGGCAGGCGGCTTCCTCATATCCGCTTGTCCCGTTGATCTGCCCCGCAAGATAGAGGCCGGTCATCGACTTGACGCGGAGGGTGCGGTCGAGCTCAGTGGCGTCGACAGAGTCGTACTCGATGGCGTAGCCGGGGCGAAGCAGCTCAGCCTGATCGAGGCCGGGGATGGAGTGGACCATCTGCCACTGCACTTCCATGGGCAGCGAGGTTGACATGCCGTTGATGTAGACCTCGTGGGTGTTGAGGCCCTCGGGCTCAAGGAAGAACTGATGCTGAGTTTTGTCGGGGAACTTGACGATCTTGTCTTCGATGGACGGGCAGTAGCGCGGGCCGATGCCCTGAATGCGGCCGGAGTACATGGCTGAGCGGTGCACATTTTCGCGGATGAGGCGGAGGGTCTCCGGCGTGGTGAAGGCGATGTGGCAGGAGACCTGCGGCTGAACGATCTTCCTGGTGCGAAAGCTGAAGGGAGTGGGGTCGGCGTCTCCGGGCTGCTCTTCGAAACACTCCCAGCGGATGGTGCGGCCGTCGAGGCGCGGAGGCGTGCCGGTCTTGAGGCGGCAGGTGCGCAGGCCGAGGGCACGGAGCGCTTCGCCGAGGAGGACAGAGGCGGGCTCGCCGCTGCGGCCGGCGGGATAGCGCTCTTCGCCGCAGTGGATGAGGCCGTTGAGAAAGGTTCCGGTGGTGATGATGGTGGCGCCGGCGAGGAGGTTGCGTCCGTCGCGGAGCTTGAGGCCGAGAACGCGGCGATGTGGGCGCGTGGGACGGTGGATCTCTGGTGGATCGGCCGCAGTGCTATCCCAGGTCCCCAAACGCGAGGGATCTCCACCCCACGGACCAGGACCTGTCCGTGGGGACCCCGGACCTGGGGCACCCGCGAGTTGGTTGATCGAGGTCTCTTCCCGGGTCCCCAAATGCGAGGGACCCGGTGCACCCACCTCGTTGGGTGAAGCGGATTCTTCGATGACGAGGTCGACGACTTCGGCCTGGCGGATGTGGAGGCCGGGCTGGGACTCGAGGACTTCGCGCATTTTTACGCGGTAGAGCTGCTTGTCGCACTGGGCGCGTGGGCTCCAGACGGCGGGACCGCGCGAGGAGTTGAGGAGGCGGAACTGGATTCCAACGGCGTCGGCAACTTCGCCCATGATGCCGCCGAGTGCGTCGACTTCGCGGACGAGATGGCCCTTTGCGACGCCGCCAATGGCGGGGTTGCAGCTCATCTGTGCGATGAGGTCGAGGTTCATGGTGATGAGCGCGGTCTTTAGGCCCATGCGCGCGGCGGCCATGGCGGCCTCGCACCCGGCGTGTCCGGCGCCGACGACAACGACATCGTATTGCTCGGTGAAAGCCATCCGATCCTATTCTACGGGTGGAATCAGATCGGAGCGCCGGCGCTGGGATCAGCGGGGGGGATCAATAGGCGATGGCGTAGGCGCGGCCTTCAAGATTGGACGGGTCTTCGAGATTGGAGTGAACGCAGACGCGAACCGGCACGCCTGGAGTGAGGTCGTTGACGTCAATATCGGCGATGAGCAAGGAGGGTCGGCTGCCGAGGAGATTATGACGGCCGCTCTGGTTGACAAGCCGGAAGGGAACGGGCCGGTCCGATTGAGTGACTTCGAGGGTGAAGGGCTGTTGCTCGCTTTGGGGCGGGCGGGCGCCAGCGGAGCCGCCTTGCTGAGGCCGACCCGCGGATGCCCTGGCCCGCACGACGATGCGCAAGATGCCCTGGATGGGCGGATCGAAGCTCGCCTCGATTGTGCCGGAAACCCCAATGTGGAAGAAGGCGTCAAGGGGCTCGACGGAGCGGGCCTTTGGGTGGACGGCAGAAGCGATGGCCGCGCCGCCGGCCAGCAATGCCAGGAATAGAATCCGCGAGGCTGAGCGACGGCGAATCATTGCTGGTTCTCCCGGAATGGACTTTGCCCTATTGGCGCCCCCAGCCATATGAGCCGATTCTTTCGCGATCCAAGCGTGATCGTTGATTGATCAATCAACGATTTCGATGCCGCAAGGTTGCTTTCCGGCAATGACCCGCAGCGGTTGCGAGCGGGTGGGGAAAAGTGCGGTGAGGAACCCATTACGCCGCCTGCAATTCCAGAATAATGGCCGCGCCTCGGGGCTGAAGGTTCACGGCTGATGCGCGACCGTTCTGGTCGCGCAGAATAGTGGCGCAAAGGCTGAGGCCCATTCCGGCTGTTTCGCCGCCGGCGCGGGCTGGAACAAAAGGATCGAAGGCGCGCTCAGGGTTGATGAAGCCGGGCCCGGAGTGAGTGACGGAGATGTGAACGAGGCTGCCTTCGCGGGCTGCTTCAAGACGAATCGTTTTAGACTCCCGGTGAGCCATTTCTGGACTTTCGCGATCGACCGCTGCGATGGCGTACTGCAGGCAATGGAGCAGTGCCTGGCGCAACTGCTGCGCGCCACAAAGAATTCGTGGCATTCCGGGCGCCACGTTGACCTGGAATTCGATAGAACGCTGGAGAAATTCAGGACGATAGAGCTGCTCCATATCGGACAGCAGCTCCGAGACCGAGATGGCGGCGGGCTGGTCAGAGTGCGCATGCGAGACGCGGGAGAGGCTCTCAAGCGTGGAGCGGATGCTTCGCGCCTCGATGACGATGGACTCGACGGCCTTGCGATCCAGGTGGTCCAGCGAGGGCGAATCCTGGAGAAGAGAGGCAAAGCCAAGGATGACCGTGAGCGGACTATTCAACTGCTGTGTGACGTTGCTGGCCAACTGGCCGAGACCAGCGAACCGTTCCGAGTCGATGAGCTTTTCAAAAAGCATGGTTTGACTACGCGTGGCCTGAAGGCGGGAAACGAGCATTTCGATGGGGAGCAGGTCGTCAAGGCGAGGCGCATCGGCGGAATCAGATCTGCGGCCGTCCTCGGGCCGCATTCCCTTGAGCAAGAGAGCTCCATCGACGCCGGAGCGGCCGACCATGGGAACAGCCAATACGGAGGTGAAGCGAAGGCGCTCGAGGTCGTCACCGGGGATGAGCCAGGGCGAGAGATCGAGATTGACAGTCTTGCTGTGCGCCACGGCAACAGGGGCCGAACCCGGCACCAAGAAGCCTTCAGCAGGAATTCGTTTTGCCAGTTGACCGAGCGGCCTGGCAATGGCAATCTCCAAGCCGGCGCATCCGGCCAACCGGTAGCGCCCGCCGCTTTCAAGCACCAACGCGGCTTGGGTAAAGCAACTATTGCTGACTACGGTGTCACAGATATCGGCGCCCTGGCGGTCAAAGTCTTCGACCCTGCGGCGAGTGAGCATGAGGTTGGCGTAGGCCTCAAGTTGGCGGCGGGCGCTGCGCTCGCGGTGCTGGGCTGCTTTGTTGCTGCTTAGCTCATCTTCGAGGGCGAGCATGATCATGCCGATCGCGGCGACGACCTTGGCCATGACAATCACGCGCGTGAGGTTGAGGTCGAGAAGCGCATTTTGGCCGACCAGGTGAAGAACGAGCAGACAGTGGAGCGACCAGGCGAGAAAGCCGAGGACGCTGAGGAAGACGCCGGGAGAAAATCGACGAGAGACGAAGACGAGCAGGACCGCAGCCAACTGGAGGTTGACGCATTCGACAAAGATCAGGCCGGAGCCAGCCCCGAGCAGGCAGCAGACCCAGATGGAGAAGGTACCCAGGACGGCGATGAACGAAACCCCGATCCAGACGGGCACAGAGCCCCTGGTCATTCCCCAGAAGACGCCAACGGCGAAGCTCATGCCCACAAGAAGTGGAAAGAGGAGGGTGAGCGGGCCGCGAGGCTGGACTCCGCCGAAGACTCCGTAAAGGAGGATGGAATAGAGGACAAGAAAAGCGACGTAGGGGACGACGAAGAGGATTTGAAAACGTCCAACGCGGAAGCGAAGCGGGGACAGCGAGCCGAGAAACAAGGCCGCGCTCAACTGAATGAACGTTTGACCTGAAGCGACCAGCCATGGGGAACCTGCTCCCGGGTAGCCATTCATGGTATACAGCAGAACCATGGCAACGATGGAACAGAGAAAGCCCAGAAACCAGAGCAGGGAGCGCGCGTCGCGGAAACGGAGATAGAGGTAGCCGAAGGCGGGAAGGAGCAACGCCATCAGGATAAGGGCCGGGGAATGATAATAGTCGGGCATGGAAGCCGCGAATTTCCTTCCCTATCGCCGGAAAGTGCATATCCTTCGATATTTGCGGGTCCGGGCGGCGTTCTCACGAGCGAGCCTCAAATGGCGAGGATGCACGTCCACCCAGCGCGCCGTATAGGCGTTCCGAGGCTAGTATCGAGGCCTCCCAATGGCAAAGTACATGCGTCTAAAGTTGCAATGGGGTGAGAGTATTGGGCAAGAGATTTCCGGTCCCAACGGCGCATGCGGGAATCGCGCCAGGAGGCGAGCTGAATTGATGATGCAACGCTGGATTGCGGCGATCGCGATGGCCGGCTGCGCCATGATGGTTGCGGCGCAGAACAAGGACACGTTTACGCCGATGCCGCTCGATTCAGGTTTCGGGCGCATGGACATCTCCGATCCTCCCATTGCCCCGGAACAGATCATCAAGGAGTTTTCGGCGAAGGAGACGCAGTTCCAGGACGCGCTGAACCACTATACGTACCGACGCACGGCGCGCGTGGACGAGATTGACGACGATAACAAGCCGAGCGGCGAGTGGTACGAGGTGGACGACGTGATCTTCGACCCGACGGGCAGGCGCACTGAGCGGGTAGACTTTGCGCCCCCGAACACGCTGAAGCAGATCATGATATCGCCATCCGATCTCCAGGACCTGGAGCACGGTTACCCGTTCGTGCTGACTACCGCAGACGTGCCCGAGTACGACATCGAGTTTGTGGGGCGGCAGAAGGTGGATGAAGTGGATTGCTATGTTTTTGACGTGAGACCGAAGACGATAGAGAAGGGCAAGCGGTACCTGGATGGGCGCATCTGGGTGGATGCGACCGAGCTGCAGATCGTAGTGACCAACGGACGCATGGTGCCAGACGACACGCGCAAGAACTCGGAGGACCTGCACGCGCCGTTCATGACGTGGCGGCAGCAGATTGACGGTAACTACTGGTTCCCTGTGTACACGAAGGGCGAGGGAATCTTGCACTTCTCCGGTGGCTACGGCTATATGGCTCAGGACGTGCACATCCGCGAAACGATCAAATATACGGACTATAAGCGGTTCGGATCAACGAGCAAGGTCTATTACAACGGGCAGGAGGTTACGAATGAACCGCAACCCCCAACGCCCGCGCCCAATAACCCACCTAAATAGAGGCAGACGGCCGATCGAACAGCGTTGGGGCTGCACGGCGTTGGCAGAAAGTATGCAGAGGCCGGAGGCCGGGCGATCCGCGAGGCGACGGATGCATCAGCCGGATGATCTACTTAGTTTGTGACCGGTAGCTCGAACAAGCGCGCTGCTCGGGAAGCAATGTGGCGCCTCCTGAAGCAAATTGCCATACAGATTCTATGCGGATTGGCAGTGGTGGCGTTCTACCGCCCATTGCGGGCGATTGCGCAAACGGCGGGACCGGCTCACGCGAAAGGTGAAGCGACCACGGGCCAGGACGCAAGCAAAGATCCGAGCAAGGAATCCAGCGCGGAGGACACGACTGGCGACGACTCCGAGACGGTATTTCCGCACACACAAACGGGACGGTACTGGATCTCAGGGCAAGCAAACGTGATTCTGCAAGTTCACGGCGCATTCAGGGCACAATACAGCGGGCCAAACAGCCTGACCAACTTTGCGGAGAGCGCAACCACACACTTGTTGACGCTCTATACCGGATACGAGCTCTCGCAAACTACCGAAGTCTTTGCCGATATCGAAGACGCGACAGGTAACGGGATTGCGAATACGGTCGGATTGGCGGGATTTGTAAACCTCGATGCAGTGCGAGTGAGGGAGGGCGTGCCGGGGAAGGATGACCCGTACCTTGCACAGTTGATGCTGCGCCAGATCATCCCGTTGACGAGCGAGCGAGTGAAAGCCGACCGCGACGAACTGGATCTGGCGACCTCGCTTCCCGCGCGACGGCTGGAGTTGCGCGCAGGCAAGATGGACCTGACGGATTTCTTCGATACGAACACCTATGGTTCCGACAGCAATCTGCAATTCCTGAACTGGACGGTGGATAATGATGGTGCCTACGATGTGGCCTCAAATACGCGGGGTTACACCGAGGCCGTCATCGTGGAGTATAACGATCCCTCGCGGGCCGTGCGCTTTGCCGAAGCGCTGATGCCGAAGGTTGCGGACAGTCCATTCCTTGATGCCGATGTGGCGCGTTCACGCTCGGAGAACCTCGAGTTGGAGGCTCGCGGGAAGCATATTCTGCATCGAGACGGCACCGTGCGGCTGTTGAGCTATCTGAATCACGGCAACATGGGAAACTACCGCGAGGCGAATACGGAGTTCCTCGCGGGCGAGACTGCGACGCCGGATATTATTGCGACGCGCCGAGAGGGGCGGCACCGCTACGGCTTCGGCTTGAACATGGAGCAGGAGATTCGGAAGAATGTGGGCGTGTTCGCGCGCCTCGGCTGGAGCGATGGGCGCAACGAAACCTATTGCTACACCGAAGACGACCGGACAGTGCAGATCGGCGGGCTGGCCATGGGCGACGCGTGGCGGCGCAGCAGCGATCGAGCCGGCGTGGCGTTTGTTACGAACGCGATCGTGGCATCGCATCAGCAGTATCTTGCGTTGGGCGGGCTCGGTTCCCTGCTCGGCGACGGCGGCTTGACTTACGGCCGGGAGAAGATTGTCGAGACTTTTTACACCGCTCACCTTTGGCGCGGTTTGTTCATTTCTTACGATTTCCAGCACATCAACGACCCCGGCTATAACCAGGCGCGCGGGCCCGTTGCAGTTTCTGCGTTTCGCTTCCACACGGACTTTTGATAAGGACAGGGACCGAGGGACCAAGGGAACGAGGGACCGAGCGATCAAGGGATCTGCGGACCAAAGCAAGCCAGCGGAGTTAGCGGAGTTCGCCGGATGCGTTGCCTGCGCCCATGAGGACGAGAGACCGCTGCGCAAATGGCGAGTAGACGAGAAGCGTGGTGCAGGCGAGCGCGAGGCCGAAGTCGATGTGGTGGAGGAGAAGGAAGGGCGAGAGGGACCAAAGCTCGTCGAAAACAAGTAGAAACGGCCAGAGCTTGAGGAATTTGCCGCGGAATCCAGGCGCGTGAAAGAGAGCGGCGCAGAGGACAAAGGCGCGGGCGGGAATGAGGATGGCGGCGCAGACGATAAGGCCGTGAAAAATGAGAGATGCTCCGGATAGCAGCGAGAGGAGACCGTCGATCTCCGCCAGATTGGCCAGCGCTCCCACATAGAAACCCAGATACATGAACTGAAAGAGAACGAAGAGCGTTTGCACCACCGGGAAGGATGTTCTGGGGAGATCTTCCGGCGAAGCGAGAATGCGATTGCGCGGTTGGGGATCAGGATGAGAAGGTGGCGCGGCGCGATCGGTTGACGCGGGAGCCGGGGACTCGATTGGCGCGGGCTGTGGAGCGTCGCCGGAATCGATGCGATCAAAGATGGGATCGGGGATGCGCTCAGGGATGTGTTCGGCAATTCGTTCGACTGGCGCGAGGAAGCGATAGCCGCGACGGGCGAGGGTTTCGACGAATCGAGGACTACCGGCCGTGTCGCCGAGAGCCTCGCGGATGCGATTGACCGCGGAGTTGACGCCATGCTCGTAGTCGACGAAGGTTCCTTCAGGCCATAGCACGCGAGAGATTTCATCGCGCGTGATCAACTGACCCGGCCGATCGAGAAGCATGAGAAGAATCTGGAAGGGCTGTGCGTTGAGCTTGACGCGCAATCCCTGCCTGCGCAACTCACCGGTGGCGGCGTCCGCTTCAAAAACGCCAAAGCGATAGCGCCGGTCGGGCCGAAGGTCGCTCCTCAAGTCTGTCATGGCTTTCGACAAGTGTAGCTGACAGTGCGGTCGATGCAGAGTTGGGCGGAAGCCGGGTTGGTGCAAATGAGAGATCGGCGGAAATCCAACGGCTGCTGCGTCTTGCACGGTGAGAATCATTCACCCCCGGGTGAGGTGACGTGCATTGCCCGCCCATCGTCGAAGGGGTAAGGTGCCAAGAGATGACGAGAAAGCGATTTGCGAGATTGCTGGCTGGCGGAGCGCTGCTGGCGTTTCTGACGTCCGCGGCTTTAGCTGCGGAAGAGCCCACGCCTGACGCTCTTGCTGGGTTCCAAAAGTATGTCGATCGCCTGGAGCCGCGGCTGGCCGAACAGCATCGGTCGGCGGAGGGTTTTCTGGCGCCCGTGGATGGGACGCGACTCAGGAGCGGTGACGTGGTGATCGAACATCTGACACCGGCGACAGGCGCGGAGTTGCCGGGAGCACTCGTTCATCACTGGCGGGGTACGGCGTTTCTTCCGGGAGCGACACTTGCCGATTATGAGCACTTGTTGCGGGATTTCGAGGCTTATCCGCGGCACTGGGCGCCGGAAGTGGTCCGGGCAAACGCGCTCCAGCAACAGAGCAATCACTACCAGATGACGATGCGCGTGGTGCAACATCACATATTGACAGTCGTGACGGACGGAACGTACGACGTCACGTTCGGCCGGCTGGATGCGCAGCATGGGTACAGCGTTTCGCGCAGCACCAGGATCGCGGAGATCGACGCGCCGGGAACGGCCAGGGAGCGCGCGCTGAGTCCAAGCGAAGAGCATGGGTTTCTTTGGCGGATGAACACCTATTGGAGTTACGAGGAGCGGGACGGCGGGTTGTACATCCAGATCGAGTCGGTCTCGCTGACGCGATCCATTCCGGTGGGGCTGGGGTGGGCGATTGGGCCGTTTGTGGAGAGCGTGCCGAGGGAATCGCTCGAGTTTACGCTGCGAGCGACGCGGGATGCGCTGAAAAAGTAGTGCCGCAGCGACGGAAAACCGAAGGCAATGTGGAAAGGAGACAAAGATGGGCGCACAGATTCTGGCAGCTAAGAATGAAGTAGCGTTTGAGAATGCACGACGCGTGAATGAGGCGTTGACGGCGCGGATGGAGAAGCGCGCGTTGCAGTGGATGGCCGAACGCGCGCCGATGTGGGTAAGTTCAGACCAGCTCACCCTGCTGGGCTTGACCGCGCAGATTGGAGCGGGCATCTGCTTCGCGTTGTCGCGATACGACCGCAGGTTCCTGCTTGCGGTGATTGTGTGCCTGGCGTTGAACTGGCTGGGTGACAGCCTGGATGGGACGCTGGCGCGCGTGCGCCGGCAGGAGCGGCCGCGCTACGGGTTCTATGTGGACCACATCGTAGACGTTCTGGGGTCGGTGGCGTTGATGTGCGGGCTTGGCTGGAGCGGGTTGCTGCACCAGGCAACGGCGATGGCCATGCTGATCGCGTTCCTGGTGCTATCGAGCGAAAGCTACCTGGCCACTTACACGCTGAAGTGCTTTGAGCTTTCGCAGGGGATCTTTGGGCCGACGGAGATTCGTATTTTGCTGGCGATGGGCTGCCTGGCCGCACTGCGCAGCCCATATGCGACGGTGTTTGGACACAGAATGCTGCTCTTCGATCTGGGCGGGGCGATTGCGACGGCCGGGATGGCCGGAATGGCCGCGGCGGTGACGGTGCGTCATACGGCGCAACTCTACAGACACGAACCGATTGGCAGGAGCCGCTGAGGTGAATGCGCCGATGCGAGGGGGCGAAACCATAGTTTGCGTAAAGTGTGGAAGCGGCACGCCGATGAGAGAGACCGGGGGGTGTCTTCGGGGATTCGGCGGATGCCGCGATGGAAGCAAATGCGATATTCTGCTTCGTCCTGAGGAATCCCGTCGTGACAAGCACGATGAATCACGCGACGTACAAGAATCCCGCGGTCCTGTCGCACCACGCGATGCGCAGGATGGTCGGCGTCATCGCGCTACTGCTTCCTCTCGTTCTTGCCGGCGGGACCATCCTGATCTCGCTCCTTGGACCCAGCCACGCGCTGCCTCGTCCCCTTCTGGAGCGATCGATCAGCGATTATCGATACACAGCAATGAGCGGCTGCGAGGTCGGAAGCCTGTGCGCAATCGCGGCGTTCCTGATGTGCTCGCGAGGATACGACTGGGCGGACGAGATCACGGGGTATCTGGCCGGGTTTCTGACTCTGGGTGTGGCACTGTGTCCCTCGGTGAATCCGCGAGACCCTCTGCACACTCCGCTGCAGTTGGAGTTGAATACGGTTCACACCGTGTTTGCGGCGCAGATGTTTCTCGTCCTCGCCTATTTCTGCCTGGTTCTGTTCCGCAAGAGCGCGCCTGGGAAAAGCCGCACTCGACGCAAGCAGCACAGAAACGCCGTCTACGCGGTGTGCGGGACGGTGATCCTCGTCTGCGACGTCCTTATGGTCAGCCTGAATCTGGATCGCGCGGAGCGATGGCTGAGGCCGATCAACCCGCTGCTGACCTGCGAATCGCTGGCGCTCATCGCCTTCGGCATCGCTTGGCTGACCAAGGGCAACGGCATCCTGAGAGACAGGCCGCATAACCACGTCCAGGCTGCCTGACGGGCGCGGAAAATCTGTTGCGCGAGTTCCTCAGTGTCCCTTTCCGGTATGGGTTTGATCCGCGGATAACGGCCCTTGGAGCGGAATCTGGCGGCGCAGAGGCACGCGGGCATCGCGGGCGAAATACCAGCGCGCGGCAATCGAGAATGAATTCTCTTCCAGGCGACTGCCGCTCAGTTGCGGCTTGTAATAGAAGCCGGTGTAAGTGGGGGCGAAGGTGAGATTGCCCCATGAAGGAAGGACCAGCGCCAAGCTCAAGGGAATGTCGTATTCCGTTTGCGTGGGCAATTCAGCAGAAGGAGTACGCCCGAAGAAATAGTCACCGGTGCTGTCGCTGACCAGGCTGATCTGCTTCCCCGGAGTACTGCCAAAGAGACGGTTCTGGAAGTGGAAGGTCCAGTAGAAGCCGGGAGTGTGGAGTGTTTTCACCGCGGCGACGTATGTGGTGCTGCTGTTGATGACGAATTTCGCATTGGTGAAGCAGTTTTGCAGCGTGACATTGGCTTTGACCTGGCAGGTTACTGGTGGTGGAGGGGTACCGCTCGCGGGATGGTCCTGGAAGGTGAGCGAAGACAGAACTCCATTCTGTTGGCTGAACTCCATGCCTGTCTCGTAGTAGCTTCCGGCCGAGAACCATGATTTTGGGCGGTTGCTACCAAACTCACGCCTGAATCCGGCGCGGTCAGTCCAACCGGAGACGCGCGGGAGTTGGACCGTAAGCTCCCCAGTTCCAGCGGAAGCGGCCCAAGTGAAGAACAGGTAGGGATTGTTGATTTCAATCTGGTACTGACGCGGCGTGAGAACCAGCAGGCTTCGCGGCAGGGAACGCACGCTACGCACGGAATTGTCACTCTTCATGGCGTGAAGCCGAACCTGGAGAAAAGCGCCCTCGGTTAGATTGTTCAACGAATAGGAGGGGTTGATCGGCTTGCCGTTAAGATTGCCGAGGACCGCGCGGTCGTATGCGAAGGCAGTTTGCTCGCCGACAGAGAGGGACGCGAGCGCCTTGGCGCTGCCGGCCGGCTTGAAGAACGTTCCCGTAATTCTGCTGGCCAATTCCAGATCCAATTCCTGCGAGGTGGGGGTGGAGGCGCGGGAGTCGGAGACTCCCTGGAATTGCGCAACATTTGCATTTCCGCCGACCGGCGCCCGCGAGGTGAAACTGGCGACCAGCTTGGCAAATTCGATTTGCCAAAGCGGCATTTGCTGGAATTGCTGGTTTTGAGCGGTGATTACCTTTTCCGCGGAACCTGTGGCGGGGGCCAGAGTAGCGACTTGAGGGGCGGGGCCATGCAAGGAATTGAAGAGATAGTGCGAGAGGGGAGCGGTAATGTAAACATCGGTTCTTTGATGGTTGACGGGGGGAAGACTCTCAAGCGTACCGTAGACGGCTTTATCCTGGGCCAACTGATCGCTGGTCACCAACCAATAGTAGCCATCGTCGGAGACGGGTGTTCCGCCGATGCAGTAGGTGGTCATGCCTGCGGCGTCGCCATTGCACGATGGATCGACAGGAATCCAGAGAGGCTCGTTGTTCTGGTTGATCTCAGTGACGTTGGCGAGGGTAGACTGCACAATGCCGTAGGAGATGAGCCACTCCTGCGTAACGCCGGTATCGGCCAGCTGGGCCTGCTGGGCCATCTGGTTCTCTGAGACTGCGAGCAAACCTTTCAGGCTCCTGCCGGTGACGGCGACATACTCGAGGTAGTCTCCCTTCCAGAAGATGCGATCGAGGGCGACGCGCAACTTGCAGAGATCGGGATGCTCGGTCTCATTGGCGCACACTTCATAGCCGGAGTAGCCCGGGCCGATTGCGTCCAGTTCCACGTCGCGGCTCTGCAAAAGGACTACGTCGGCGTTGGGGCGGGACGCTTTCTCCAGGTCGTTGAGGAGCGCAAACTCGGCTTTGCTCTTCGAGTCGGAGCCGACAATCGCAGACGGCGTGGGAAGCTGCTGCAATTGCGCCAACAATTGGGTAAGCAGTTCGATGGTTGTGGGACTGGAACCCTGGACTGGAGGCGGGGCAAAGATGCCATCGGATTCGTTGGCGATGGAGAAGCTCATATCGGCCGGGGAGTCAAGGCTGAGGCGCGAGACTTTCCCAGGGTAGTCGCCAGTTTGAGAGTTGTAGCTGGAAATGGGCGCCACGACGGGAGCGGGGTAGTCGCGCTTGGCGGACGCCGGAAAGCTGAGCGAGAGTTGCGGAGTGCCGTACCCGGACTCGGCCTCGCTGAGGACGACGTCGACGTGGAAGTGCGCGCCATCATTTTTTAGCAGGGCTGAGACGCGTTCGGAAAGAACCTCCGCCTCAGTGTGTGGCATCTGGGCCATGACGACAATCTTGTCGAAGGGGCGCTGATTTTGGTCGGCGGCCAGAAGCTCGGCGCCGCGCACGATAGCCTCGGCGATCGGAACGGGATCGGTGGCAACCGTGGCGCCACTGCCGGGGGTTTGACGGTCGCCGCAAACCCCAAAGGTGCTGGCGGGGTCTTTATGGGCGCCCGGGCACAAGCGGATATTGGTTTGCGATACCGCATTCATGGTGTTCTGGCCGGTAAGACCGACAATGAGGACACTACTGCCGTCCGCAGTCTGCGCGACGGTGTAGCCGATGTCCTTTTCTTCGATGGCGAGGGTGCGGAGCAAGCCATCAATGGCGGCGTCTCGCTCCTTGTCTGTCAATATCACAGAAGCGCCAACACCTTTGCGATCTGCGGCGGTCTGCTGCGCCGCGCCTGCGCCCGAATTCTGGGGTGGCGGCGCGAGAATGGTCCCCATGCTTTGAAGGATCTGTTCGAGGCGGCCGACGTAGGTGCACATCTCAGCCTGATCGCCCGTATTTGCGGGAGCGGGGCAATCGCTCATGGCTTTCAACTTATCGGCGAGATCGCTTACCTGCTCCACAGTCAATACCTGGTTGCCGGCCTGCGCTTGTTTTGATTTTTCGCCAGAGGAAAGAGCCGGAATGTGGAAGCGCTGGCCCCAGGCCGATTGCAGAATGGAGATTTCATCGCGCACAAGCTCGCTGAGCTCAATTGGCCGGCCTTGCGCCTGGGCGGCGCTCTCTGACGCGAGCACCTGCAGAGCCGAGACGGTGGGGTTGCTTCCGCCGTTGCGGGCGAGACGGTCGAGGCGGCCGAGCCAGTCGAGGGGTTCGGGTTCGGGCGCAGAGGCATCGCCGACGCAGCGGAATGTGTTGCGGTCCAATGGATTCTGGCTGAAGAGCAAGGGGCATCGCGCGCCGCCGCCGCCTTTCAGGGCGATGCGCAGGTTCGCGCCGAGAAGGTAAGTCTTGTGGTCGAAATTGCCGATCTCCCCGGTCTGGTTTGGGTCCCGGCCAGCATCCGACAGCAGCAGCGCAGCCTCGCGCAGCCATTGCGCGGTATACATAAAGTCCTGGCTTCCGGGCACAACGGCGCGAAATCCAGCATGCATCAAGAAATTAAGCACGTTGTCGCAATCAGCTCTGGGGGCAACGCGACCGTCGTCCTTGTAAAGACTCTCCGGGCGGGTTTCCTTTGTGTTTGGGTCGATGGTTTGGGGCAAATTGCAGCCGCCCTTGGAGGGATCCGGCGTATTCAGGTTCTCAAGCTGAATGGAGGCGCCAAACTCCGGGCCGAAGTTGTCGCCCATGCTCAGCAGCAATCTGCTCGAATCGGCGTTGCGGTAGTCAAGAAAACTCTTCACGGGCGGCAGATGATTCTGATCCGCCTCGTTAAATTCCATTCTGTAATAGCCGTACAGGCCGCCGGTGTAATCGATCTGGGTCTTCGTTGTCTGTCCGCGGAGGGCGGATGGAAGCAGAAGGTGAAGGGTCAGGAAAACGAACAACGGGGAAACGAGCAGCGGGGAAAGGAAACGAACGAACGGCAAGGATGTACGCATGGCGCCCTCCGGAGATCGTGCGGAATAAGAAGCCCGGTAGTTGAGCGGTTCCGAAGCTGTTGTAGCCATTTCCGGCCTCGGAGCCGGGTGGATTCTTCTTTGTGAGGAATCCACATGGGGTCTATGGCTTCAGGACGGAGTAACCGCGGAACCACTGGTGTGCATCCATGATCCAAGAATGGATTAGGCACGTCAATCGAATTCAGCGGTGCGCATGCTGCTGGAGGCAGGTTTTCGCATGGCATCAACAGAACCGGCGGATGGGGCGGATCGCGGACCGCAATCCTGCCTAGTTGCGTTATAGTGTGCCTAGAGCAATCCTCCATCAGAAGCAGCCACAGTCCGAGTCCGCAAACCATGAACGCAATTGATAATTCCGAATCGCGCGAGAAGACCGTGCATGTTTTTGTGAGTTATGCTCGCGAAGACAAGCGGTGGTTAGATCCGGAGTACCGGTACAACCTGATTCCCTTTCTGGCGGAGTCGCTGCGGCGGCTCAACGTGGTCTTTTGGTACGACACGGAACTCAAGCCGGGAGATGTGTTCAAGCGGCAGATTGAATCGGAGATCGATCAGACACAGATCGCGATACTGATCGTGAGCCAGAGTTTTCTGAATTCAGAATTCATCGAACAGACTGAGATGCCGCGCATTGCGGAGCGAGCGCGGCAGGGCGAGACGATCGTCATTCCGGTGCTTGTGGAACCGTGCGACTGGAGCGACTATCCATTTCTTGCCGACCGCCAGATGGTTCCCAGCGCGAATCCGTTGATCGATTTCACGGAGAGCGATGCCAAGTGGGCGAAGGTCAAATTCCAGGTTCTGGATGGGCTCAAAGCGCAGTTGAAGAGGATACGGGAGCCGGCTCTGGCGCCGACGCCGGCAGCTCGTGGCGTTGAGGCTCCTGCGGCAGTCTTCGCGGCGCCAGCGAGTTTGAGCGCGGTGGTCAGCGGCGATCGGGGAACAGGCGCGAGGAGACCTGGCGAAGGTGCGCCTGGGAATGAGCGTGCTGCTCAGTCTCACGGCATGCGGATTCCTGCATGGGTCTGGGGTGCAGGAGCAGCTCTCTTGTTGCTTGCGATCTACTTTGGGGTGCATTCCAATTCGCATCCGGCCCCGGCAGGTCTGCCTCAGGCCGGGCAGGCGCCCGTGCAGAGTCCAACCGGCACCGGTGGTCCCATCGAGACGGTTCCAGCTCCGCCCGCGACGACACCCACATCTGGACCCGCAAACAGGCTGCCGGCCAACCCGGCTGCGAGCAGAGCGCCTTCACTCGCGAATACGATGAAGACCATTCAGGGCGAACTGAGCGGCATCGCGACCGTGAACTTTACCGTATTCGGCACGAATACGGCCAACGGCACGACAGGCCAATACACCGTTGTTCAACAGTTCAGAAACGTCGTCGCCGACCCTACCCAATGCCGAGTTTCCTACCACTGGACGGTGTGGCACAACGGCGTGGCCCAGCCCGTCATCGACAAGAATGCCTGGTTTATGTTGCATGACGTCACGAGCGTTGTCGTTGAGCCCCATATCCAGTTCGTGACCCAGAACAACGCTGCCAGCGGCCAACCCAACATGGTCGCCACGTCGACCGCTCCGGCGATAACGACGCTCGTCGTACACACGCCGAGCTGGGTCAACCCGTTTACCTTCACGGACAGGGGCTCCGCTTACGGCGCCGCCAAAACGGTCACCGAGGCAGTCAGCCTCTGCGGCGGTCACCTCGCGAACTGATGGTCGGCATCGTCCGATTCGCACAAGGCTCCCCGGACTTTCGGGTGCTGCCTTCAACGCTGCGTGGAAGAACGGAACTCAGACGTCGAGAGCGACGCGGTCGCGAAGCGACCAGCCGTTGGCGCGTTGAATCAGCAGAGCACGGTCGGCGGGCTGAGCTTGCGGTTTGCGCAGCGAGAACTCGCGTGGCTCTTCACTTGAGAAGAGCCAAAGGCTAAGCGAGGGCAAGGACAACGCGCGCGCGGCGGTGCGCACAGCATCGGGCTCGTCGAGATCGACGATCAAACTGCAATGCACGGTGACAGGAGCGTCGAGCAACTGGTCGAGTTCCGCGGGGGCGGTCGCCAGCCATTTGCCGTAGAGGCGCACAGGGCGAATGGGACGGAGTTCGATCCCGAGCCCGGCTAAGATCTCCGGCAGGCGGGCAATCTCTTTCCGTTCCCAATTCTTTTGTTCGTCGTTGAGATCGTTCCACTGAGGCATGCGCGCACCCTGGCGCTGCGCCGAACCGAAGCGGATATCGACGAGGCGGCGCTCAATGCTGTAGCGGCGGTGTTCGAGCTGGGCAAGCAGCTCGACCTGTTCCTCGCTCAATGCGATGACGACGGGGGACTGCACATCGCGCGCCAAGTGCAGGCCGGCCAGCTCGAGGAGCAGGGGCGTGTGGTCAGCGCGCCAGCGATTTGACATCTTCATAAACTCAGGCAGCTCGCGGAAGGGAACGTTGGCCTGGGGATTGAGCGTGTCCTGGGCGCGATGCCGGTAGTCTTCGTGAAGAGCCTGCGCGAATGCATCCAATTGAGAGCCGAACAACACCTCCGGGCTGAGCGTTTCCTCGAGGGTTCCGAAGATCTGTAGACGATCGATAAACGAGGAGATGTTTTCGATGCTGCGCACCAGCTCGCCAAGGCGGCGATAGTGCTCGAGGCGGACGTAGATGGGGACGTGGAGATGGCCGTTGCGATCGAGGAGGGCGCGCATTTCGAGGGCGGCGCACAGGCTCACCTCGTCGTCGCCGAGGGCAAGCGCGACACCGAGCAGAAGCCCGGCTGATTCGAGCCTGGATTCGATCGTGCGCGCGAGATCCGGAGATCCCGGCGTGACGGAAGCGGTGACGAATTCGAGCGTTGCCATCTCCGTTGCGGTGGGATTGGTCACGGCAAATTTCTCCTTTGCCGCATCCGCGTCCTGGTCGAAGACGACGATTTTGAGCATCTGGCCCAGAGCGACCGGTGAAGAACGGATGAGATGCAGCGCGATCTCGCGCCCATAGGCGCCGAATCCAACGAGGACAAAGGTGCGCGCTTCAAACTCGGGGCTAGGAGGCAGATGGAGTTGCTTGGTAAGCATGCGCGCCGCGGCGTTGAAGGAGTTGAAGAGGCGCAGGTCGACATGGCCGGAGCCGAGAGACCGCTTATCGCTGGCGATCAATCGCTTGTGCATCCAGTCATTGCGCAGCTCGGCCAGTACTTGAATCCGGCCTGATTTGAGATAGCGGGGCTGGGCATGGATGGCGTCGATCTGGAGTGCGATGTCCATGTTTTCGCTGTCCGATCCGGTGCAGACGATGGCCGCTTGCGCACGGCGGATACCAGCGGCGAGCAGCACGTGAGGATTCTTGGCGTCGCCCTGGAGCACCGGAACTCCGGCCTTCTCACAGGTTGCGGCGTAGGGCGAATCACCCAGCAGATCGACGGCGACAACGCTGTAATGCGCAGCGCGCAGGTTCTGAATGATCTGCATGCCTACGTCGCCGATGCCGCAAACGATGGAGTGGCCAGATTTGCGGCGCGCCAGGGCAGTGCGGAAGTTCTTTCTGACTCCACTGAGGAACAGTTGCGCGGCGGACAACACTGCGATTCCAGGCACCGCGATCTGTGCGATGATCAGTTGCCAGGGAGCTTTGCCGGGCTGAAAGAGATCGTAAAGCCGGATGAGACCGACTGAGCTGAACAGGCAACGCAGGGCTTCCAACCAGGGGTGACCCGCGTGAAATGCCACGTAAACGTGGTTGGGATCGAATGGCGGATGACTCGGATCGGCGATGAAGTCGCTTCCCGCCCTGGCGTAACCCCAGAAGCCGAGCCCGACGGCAAGAACGGCGAAGGCGACGAGAACGGCTTTTTCGAATCGCTTTTCCATGCTCCTCACTGCAACCCGCGGCAACGATCAGCCGGGCAGATTTAACGTGCGATAGCGGAAGACAAAGCTCCAGTCCATGGTTTCAGCAATCATAACGCTTGCCAGTTTTTCGGCGGTCTGGCGTAGCGCGGCGAAAGTCTCGTGGGGCGAAGCGAGAGCTTTGTCCAGCCCGGCCGACCGAATGGCCTCGAGCTCGCGCGCCATGGCCAGCGAGCGGTCGGCGCTGCGTGAAAACTCGCCGTGATTAGCGATGCCGTAGAACGCGGCGCCGAAGGCGGGCGGCACGGTGGCCAGCAAAAGCAGCCAGGGCGATTCTCCAAAGATCACGTGCCAGACGCAGGCAAGCCCCGTTCCAAGGAACAACGCCGTGCCGATGAGATGGAGGTGATGGCTTAACTTGTGCATCGTCTCGTGGTTGCCTTCGTGGTACTTTACCTGGCCCTCAAGGATGTCCGCGATCAGTTTGGCGACAGAGGAGACATAGGCCTGGTTGATAACGGCGTTTACCAGGCCGAGGTCGCGCGCGATATTGCGAAACATCCCATCGACCCAGGAGCGGTCGAAACCGGATCGAAAGTGAGCCGGGGGCGGCGGCGCGGCCAGCGCGCAGCCGAGCAGGGCCAGGTAACAGTATTGGCGCAAGAGCTCGGCCAGTTGACGCAGGTTGAGCCAGCGCTCATGCCAGCGTCTCCGGCGGCCGTGCCAGGTAATGGCGAGAATAATGACGATCAGGGAGAATTCAATAAGCGCGGGAATTCTACCCAGGTCGATGCCGTGCCGTCCGCAGACGTAATCCGCCATGGGAACCAGGACAGCGAAAGCAGCCATGAGGCTGGTCGCCAACGAGGTCGAGCGAAGAACTCCGGCATAGTAGGTAGACAGTCCGTCGGCCCAGCCATACTGGGGACAGAGCCGGTCGAGCAGGTACCGGCGCGCGTCTTCGGGCAGGCCGGGGGAGCTGGCAATCATCCTCTCCCATTCTTCCCGCGACGACTTCTCGAAATTCGGAACGCGCCACGATTGAAAGCGAAGGCGGCCGCGGGCGACAAGATCGCGAAAGATACGGAAGATCCGGCCTGGGTCGAAGTTCGGCTGCTTCTCGGCGAAATAGGCATGGCTGAAGTTGAAGCTGTTCTCGCCGTCTTCGCGATCGGAAAAGCGCGCGGCTAAGATTGACTTCAGCTCATCCAATGCGCGAGTTTGGCGCTTGCCAGACTTATCGGCTTGGAGAATGCAGGGATCCTTCGGTTCGGACGCATTGAGCCAGACGACCGGCGTGTGCTGCGCCAGGGCTTCTTCCACGATCTGCGTGGTGCCACCCCTGCCCGCTGCCGGTTCGCCATCCCAGATGGCGATCAGCACATCGGACTGCTCCACGACCATGCGCCCGACGCGTTCGTAAGACTCGTCCTCCCTGGCTCGCGAGCCTTCAATCTGAAAAACCGTGGAGGCCTTCGCGAGGAGATTGTGGAACTCGTCGCGGGAGGCAGCGTCTTCGAAGTCGTGGCAGTATTCGGATGCGAGGAATGGGAGAGGGCATTGCAGATCCGCGTTCAGTGCGAGACCGGCGTGGGCGACGATGCGGTCAGCACCCTCAGCGAGTGGAGAGAGGATGCGTAGAAGCGGCAGGTCGGGCGAATGAAGGAGAGGATCGCGTGCGTCCGAGGCCAAAACGGCGATGGCTTTGAGAACTTGTGCGCATTGACCAGGCAGGCTTGCGGCGACTTCGCGGGATAGCCGGTTGGGGCGATGGCCCGTTACGCCGATTTGAACCACCAGGCGAGGCCGCGGCGGCGAGCTTGACTCTTGAGATGCCATGGCGCGGTGATGGACGATGCGCTCCCTATGCCGGTTCTCCAGTTGCTGTGAGGCGAAGCGGCAAACGCTAAGTGGCTTTTTCACCAAGGAAAAGCCACCCTGCTCCGCACTGGAAATGCCACCTTCTAACTGGAGAACCGCGTTAAATCTGGGTTGAGCATATCACGGCGTCAAACGCAACACTGGCTTCTATTTAAGGGCGGGAAAAGCCGTGCTCCGAAGAAGCGAAGGTGGAAAGGAATGGTAGGCACGATTGGATTCGAACCAACGACCTCTTCCGTGTCAAGGAAGCGCTCTAACCAACTGAGCTACGCGCCTAAGACGTGCCAGCGGCTAGTTTAACAGGATCGAAGCAACGCGAAAAGGCACAAATCGCACCACTACCCCGCACTTTGCGGCTGAGCCCCGCACCTTGGCGACTTCGTTCTGCGGCAAAGATGAAGGCACTCGAGCCGCCGGGGTGGCTCAGCCGTGGCGGATGAACGAGCCATTGTGCAACTCGGCCATCGCCTGACGAAGCTCTTCCTGCGTATTCATGACGATGGGCCCGTACCAAGCAACCGGTTCCTCGAGTGGCTTGCCCGAGACGAGCAGGAAGCGAATGCCCTCGGGGCCGGCCTGGACCACGATCTCGTCGCCGCGGTCGAAGAGGACAAGCGAATGGTTGTTCGCGTCGTAGACGGCCTGGGCGTTTGGGTCGACAGCGGATTCCGTGAGCACTGCCTGCGGCTCGGACGCGTCGCTGAAGCTTCCCGCGCCCGCGAAGACGTAGGCGAAGGCGTTGCGCGTGGTCTCGACCTTGATCCGCTTGCGCTTGAAGGGCGGGACGGAAATGTCGACGTAACGCGGGTCGGCAGCGACACCCTCGACGGGGCCGGTCTTGCCCCAGAATTCCCCGCAGATGATGCGCGCTTTGGTCCCGTCATCTTCGGTGACCTCGGGGATTGCGTTGGACGGAATGTCCTGGTAGCGCGGGTCGGTCATCTTGAGCGACGCGGGCAGGTTGGCCCATAGCTGAAAGCCATGCATGCGCCCGCGCTCGTCGCCTTTGGGCATCTCCTGGTGGAGAATGCCGCTGCCAGCGGTCATCCACTGCACATCTCCGGCGGTCATACGGCCCTTGTTGCCGAGCGAGTCACCGTGCGCAACCTCGCCGGCGAGGACGTAGGTGATGGTTTCAATGCCGCGGTGCGGGTGCCAGGGAAAGCCGGCCAGGTAGTCGGCGGGATTCTCGTTGCGGAAGTCATCGAGCAAGAGGAACGGATCGAATTCGGCAGTTTTGCCGAAGCCGAAGGCGCGCTGCAGCTTGACGCCGGCTCCCTCGATGGTTGGCTTGGTTTGGTAGATCTCTTTTACGGCTCTGAGCGACACGGTGGACCTCCGGGAGTGGAATGAGCGGCAAACGCATGGGCCGCCCGATTCGGGGGCGGCCCGCCTGGAGAAACATGCTCGTCATCCACTCTCAGCGTACTGCTATTCGATGCGCGGGGGAGATATTCGTTGCAACAGGTAAATCGGGGATCAGAGTTCAGAGCCGCGAATTCCCTGCACGCAGCCGCCGCTTACTGGGCGGCCTTGATGAGCTCCACATCGAGGGTGATGGTCACTTCCTCGCCAACCAACACGCCACCGGCTTCAAGAGTCGTATTCCAGGTGAGCCCAAAATCCTTGCGGTTGATTTTTGCGGTAGCGGTGAGGCCGATGCGCGTGTTGCCCCAGGGATCCTTTGCAGGCTCGCTCACTTCCTCGACGGTCAAAACCACTGGCTTGGTGACGCCGTGGATGGTCAGGTCACCGGTTACGGAAAATCCGTCGCCTTTTTTCTCGATGCGGGTTGATTTGAAGGTCATGGCGGGGAATTTTTCCACATGGAGGAAGTCGGGGCTCTTGAGATGACCGTCACGCTGCGCGTCTTGGGTGTTGACGGTGCTGGCGTCGATGGAGACCTCAAGGGTGGACTGAGTGTGGTCGGCTTCGAAGCGGTGCAATACGCCGCTGATTCCGCTGAATTTGCCTCTGACGTTGGAGATCATCATGTGTTTGACCTTGAACTCGGCCGCGGAGTGTGCGGGATCGATGTTCCAGGTGGAGGTGGCGGTGGTAGGGGTCATGTTGGGTTGCTCCTTTCAATTGGTTGGATGCGGGAAGGGGATATTCGTTGCAACAAGTATTTAGGCGAATGGGCTGCCGGCCCGAGCGGACCGAAGCCTTATGCTTGGTAGCAGACTTCCCGTGAGCGACTTTGCCCAATCCGTGAAGCAGCAGGCCGACATCGTGAAGGTGATCGAGAGCTACATCCGGCTGCGCAAGGCTGGGGCGCAACGGTTTACAGGGCTGTGCCCGTTCCACAAGGAGAAGACGCCGTCGTTCAGCGTGCACGCAGGGCAGCAGTTCTTTTACTGCTTCGGCTGCCAGACTACCGGCGACGTGTTCAGCTTTGTGGGCAAGATCGAGAACGTGGGCTTTCCCGAGGCAGTGCGGATCGTTGCGCAGAAGTGCGGCATTCCGCTGCCTAAAAGGGAGTTCTCCTCGCCGGAGGAGGCTGCCGGAGCGCGGATGCGGACGAAGCTGCTGGAGCTGCACGAGACAGCCGCAACGTGGTTTGAGGAGCAGTTGCGCGGGCCCGGCGGAGCATTGGCGCGGGAATATCTGGCTGGGCGAGGAATGACGGAAGAGGGGATCAGGAAGTTCCGGATCGGGTTTGCTCCGGACGGCTTTCACGCCCTGCACGAGCGCCTGGGAGGCGTGGCCGACGAGGAGACGCTGCGCGCGAGCGGGCTATTCAGTTCGAAGGAACAAGGTGACGGGGGGCAGGGGCCGATCTACGACCGGTTCCGCAAGCGGGTGATGTTTCCAATCGCGAATGAGGGCGGGAGGGTGATTGCGTTTACGGCGCGAACGCTTGAGACGGGCGACAAAGCTGGAGCGAAGTACATCAACTCGCCGGAGACGCCGCTCTATTCGAAGGGGCAGGTGCTCTTCAATCTGGACAAGGCGAAGCCGGCCATTCGCGCGCTGGAGTTTGCCTTGCTGGTGGAGGGGCAGATGGACTGCATCAGCGTGTTTCTGGCCGGGATACAGAACGTGATTGCGACCAGCGGGACCGCTTTTACCGAGCAGCAAGTGGCAATTCTGAAGAGGCACACATCGAACGTGATCGTGAACTTCGATCCCGATACGGCAGGCGCGAATGCAGCCGAGAAGTCGATTGCGCTGCTGACCGAGGAGGGGTTTGCAGTCAAGATTGTGACGCTTGAGGGGGGACTCGATCCCGACCGGTTCATCCGTGAGCGGGGCGTGGAGGCCTATAAGGAGGCGCTGCGCGAGTCGCGGCGACAGGCAGACTATTTGATCGAGAGAGCGCGGATGCTCTTCCCGGGGGCAAGCGCGGAACAGAAGGTGAAGGCGATGAATTTTCTGCTGCCGCACATTCGGCGGATGCCGGAGACCCTCGCCAGGGAACAGTTTGCAGCGGACGCGGCGCAGAAACTGGGGATCGGGTCCGCAGTGCTGCGCGAGGAACTGCGGCAAGCGGCGCTGCGGCGGCGGGAGCGGGTAGAGGAGCGGGCGGCGAAATTGACGGAAGTGGAGCGCGTGCTTCTGCGGGCGCTGGCTGTGACTGATCCTGAGGGCGCGGAGGCGCGGCTGCTGGCGGCGGAAGCATTGACGAACAACGCGATGTGGTTTGAGCATCTGGGCGCCTTCGGGGCTATGCAGGCGTTGGCGGATCGGGCGGCGAAAGACCCCATGGACGCCGTGGTGGATCCGGGACAGCGGGCGCTGTTGGCCGAGGCGCTTCTGGGCGAGAGCCGGGCGCCGGAGGCGAACGAGGTGGAGAGCGCGGTACAAGAGGTTCAGGAACGTGCGATCGAAGGCCGGCTGCGGGAGATGCGGGCGCAGATTGCCGAGGCCGAGCGCCAAGGCGACTTCGCCGGGCTGGCGATTCTGACCCAGAAGAAGCTGGAATTGGACCATGTGCTGCGAAGGCTGCGTGGCCAAAAGGCGCAGGAACGGTAGGGTTTTGGGCGGTGGCCGGAAGTGCCTTCATTTGGGCAAATCATGCGTCGAAAAGGCCGTTGCGCGCGTCTAATCTATGAGTAAGGGACCGGGATCGGGTGGCTGGGCAACTGGCCTGAGCGGGTTTGCAGGCATTGGACCGGGCTGATTTTGTCCGCCGAGTTTTTGCTGGCGTGGGCAAGTGCAGCTGTGGTAATCTGTTGATCTCAGTGAGGATGCGCGCCCCTTTGCCCCACACATGAGCTCCGGCTCGCGGGCGACCCAGGCGAAACCTGAAGCGCTGCCATCCTGTTCCGAGAAAAGTCAAAACCGCTTTTGCGGGCTTGCGGATGTGTAGGCAAGCGGGGATTTCCTCTGGGAAGTCTTCATTTTGTGCGTCTGAAAACCGGGCGCGGAGCGGGTTTGCTGTGGGCGCAGATGAATGTGCACGGCGAACTGTGCAAGCAGGCGAAATGATGGGGCCGCTTTGAATGATGCGGGTCCAAGATGAAATCGGAGATGAAATCGGGCGACACGCTCCAGGCGAGCGAGTTTGGCGAAGAGAGTAGGGATATTTTGGCGATTGAAGACAAATTTGAAGAGGATGTGCACGGTCTGATCGAGACCGGCAAAGAGAAGGGCTATCTGACGTACGGCGAAGTGAATGACGCATTGCCGGACGAGATTGGCTCTCCCGACGATCTGGACGATCTGATCACGACCATCGGCACGCAGGGCATCGACCTGCTCGACACTCCGAAATTCCCCGGCGACAAGGACTTTGAGCTGGAGGAGGGAGAGGACGTCGAGCTGGACCTGACACCGGGAACGTTGGAGAAGACCAACGACCCGGTGCGGATGTACCTGCGCGAGATGGGGACAGTGCCGCTGCTGACGCGCGAAGGCGAGGTGGAGATTGCCAAACGCATCGAGCGCGGGCAGAACCGCGTGCTCAAGGCGATTTCGCGTTCGCCGATCGTGATCCGCGAGATAGCGGCGCTGGGCGAAGACCTGAAGCGCGGCGTGCGCAACGTGAAAGAGGTGGTCATCTTCGACGAGGAGGAGCTCACCGAAGAGGTGGTGCTGACGCGCGTGAAAGCCACCGTGGCGCGCACCGACGCGCTGGTGAAGCACCAGAAGAAGGTTGCGCAAATTGAAGAGAAGCTGGCGGCGATCCCGTCGACCAACAAGGCAAAGGTTAAGGAGGCGCGGCGGCTGCGTTGGGCCGCGGGCCGCGAGAAGGTATTTATTTCGCGCATCGTGCGCGAATTGAAGTACACAGCGCTGGAGCGCAAGCGCCTGCTGGACAAGGTCAACAAGACCGTGGACACCATGCGCACACTGGAGCGCCAGGTCCGCTCGCTGGAGCAGAAGTACGAGGCTTCAAAGAGCGAGGAAATGAAGAAGGAGTACCGGCGCCAGCAGAAGAACTGCCGGACGGACCTGGAGAAGATCGAAGGCGACGCGGGCGTGTCGATTGTGGAGCTGAAGCGCACGCAGCGCGAGATGATCCAGGGTGACATGGACGCCGAGCAGGCGAAGCGCGAACTGATCGAGGCTAACCTGCGGCTGGTGGTGTCGATCGCCAAGAAGTATACGAACCGCGGATTGCAGTTCCTCGACCTGATTCAGGAGGGCAACATCGGCCTGATGAAGGCGGTGGACAAGTTCGAGTACCGGCGCGGCTACAAGTTCTCGACGTATGCAACGTGGTGGATTCGGCAGGCGATTACGAGGGCCATCGCGGACCAGGCGCGGACGATCCGTATTCCGGTGCACATGATCGAGACGATCAACAAGTTGATCCGCACGAGCCGCCAGCTTGTGCAGGAGCTCGGCCGCGAACCGTCCAGCGAGGAAATTGCGCGCCGCATGGACATTCCGGTAGCCAAGGTTCGCAAAGTACTGAAGATCGCGCAAGAGCCTATCTCGCTGGAGACGCCGATCGGCGAAGAGGAAGACTCGCACCTGGGCGACTTTATCGAGGATCGCCAGGCGGTGTCGCCTTCGGAAGCGGTGATCGGAGTGAACCTGAAGGAATACACGTCGCAGGTGCTGCGCACGCTGACGCCACGCGAAGAGCGGGTCATCAAGATGCGCTTCGGGTTGGAAGACGGCTCGGAGCACACGCTTGAAGAGGTTGGCCAGAGCTTCCAGGTGACGCGCGAGCGCATCCGGCAGATCGAGGCAAAGGCGCTGCGCAAACTGCGGCATCCGAGTCGGAGCCGCAAGCTGAAGGCGTTCGTTGAGGGCGTGAAGGAAATGTGACGGTTCGGCTCGAACAAGGACATTGCAGGCCGCAGCTTTCGAAAAAGGCTGCGGCCTTTTTTTGCGTGCACAACGCGGCAGAATGGGCCGGGGCTAGAGATTTCGGCGGGATCGAGTCACGCTTTCGGGCGGAGCTGCCGATACATGCTGAGAGGTGTGCTCCCTACCCGCACTGCGTTTCCGGGGCGACGGAAAGACATTGCCGTCGCTGCAGATGAATCGAGCGGTGTAGAGCGGGCTGTGGGCGCGCCGCCGATGGGGCTGAGTGCGAGACGAGGGGAGGCTCGGCTGTGACGAACCAGATCTTATTTGTTGACGATGACAGGCGCGCGCTGGATGGCTACAGGCGGCTCTTGCGTCGTGTATTCGAAATCGAGACCGCCGCCAGCGGAATACAGGGATTGGCGACGATTCAGGTTTTGGGACCGTTTGCCGTGGTTGTCTCAGACATGCGCATGACGGGCATGAATGGCGCGGAGTTTCTGGCGCGCGTGCGAGAGTTGGCGCCGGAAACGGTAAGGATCCTGCTGACCGGGTGTAAAGATCTGGATCTCGCGATCGAAGCGGTGAATGACGGACAAATCTTCCGTTACCTGAATAAGCCCTGTGGCAAGGATGAACTGGTGAGCGCGGTCCGCCTTGGATTAGCGAAATACCAAAGCAATGCAGAGGACGGCGAGCTCATCAAGGAGGCCAGGCTGCGCAGAATGGAAGCGGCCCGTAGCGGCTCGTGCGAAACCATTCCCCTGAAATGAACTACTTCGAGCCGGCCTCGTTGCCCGCTAGGATTGTTGGACGCCGAGAGTCCGTTGTTCCGCAACAAACCAGCTCCGATATAATCGCCCTTTGACTTGACCGCGGAAAAATCATCCCTATCAGAGCGATCCAAATCAATCGCTTCAGGTGAACGCGTGCGCGGCCGAAAGGGCAATCCCGTTGATGACAGATATGACTCGCCGGCAGTTTGGCAAGACCGTGGCCGCAACGGCCGCGCTGGCAAACGTAGCGATGCCTGTAAGTGCACTTGGCCAAACGGCGGCGGCGAAGGGCCTCGAATTCCCGCAGGGATTTGTGTGGGGCTGCGCAACGGCTGCGTATCAGATTGAAGGCGCGGCTAGCGAGGACGGGCGGAAGCCGTCGATCTGGGATGTGTTTGCGCACACACCGGGAAAGACGAACAACGGCGACACGGGCGATGTGGCCGACGATTCCTATCACTTGTTCAAAGAGGACACGCGCCTGCTGAAGAATCTGGGTGCGGGCGCATACCGGATGTCGGTTTCGTGGCCGCGCATCTTTCCCGACGGCACGGGGCAGCCGAATCCCATGGGAATGGACCACTACAAGCGCGTCGTGGATGAGTTGCTCGCGAGCGGAATTACACCTTACATCACGCTTTTCCATTGGGACCTTCCCGCTGCGCTCAAGGGAGGTTGGCAATCGCGCGACACAGCGCTGGCCTACGCCGACTATGCGGGTTTTGTGGCAGACCAGCTAGCTGACCGCGTGCACCAATTCATGACTATCAACGAGTTTGATTCTTTTACCAACCTTGGGTACAAGACTGGCAAATTTGCGCCGGGATTCCAACTGCCCGCGGCTGAGGTGAACCAGGTGCGCCATCACGCGATCCTTGCGCACGGGCTGGGTGTGCAGGCGGTTCGCGCCAGCGCGCCGGCGGCGCAGGTGGGCCTGGCCGAGAATCCGACGGTGTTTACGCCGGTGATCGAAGATGAGAAGAATATCGAGGCGGCGCGGCGGGCGATGCGCGAAGAAAACGCCGCATTTCTGACTGCGGTTCTGGAAGGTAAATACACCGAGGGTTACCTGGAGCGCGAAGGAGAGAACGCCCCGCGAATCGCGGCGGGCGACATGCAAGCCATCGGGAGCCCGATCGACTTTCTCGGCTTGAACGTGTACTCGCCGTATTATGTTCGCGCGGACGATTCGCGGCAGGGGTATGAAATTGTGCCGCGACAGGCGTCGCATCCGCACATGGCTTCGGAGTGGATCGCCGTTGGCCCGGAGGTGATGTACTGGGCGGTGCGCAATGTTAGCGAGCTGTGGCATCCGCGGGTCATCTACATCACGGAGAACGGGTGTTCGGCCGATGACGTGGTGACGGCAGACGGAAGGATTGAGGATACGGATCGCGTGATGTACCTGCGCAACCACCTGACGCATTTGCACCGGGCAGCGGCGGAGGGATTTCCCGTCAAGGGTTACTTCCTGTGGAGCTTGCTGGATAACTTTGAGTGGGCCGACGGCTACAGCAAGCGCTTTGGACTTCATTACGTGGATTTCAAGACGAAGAAACGGACGGCAAAGCTGAGCGCGGATTGGTATCGCGAAGCAATTCGACGGAACGCGGTGGTGTGATCTCGATCAAAGCGCCCGGGGCCGGGATAGGGCCGGCACAGAGGAACGCATTGCGCGCTCCCCTGTGCTGGATGTTCGTTCTGCCTTTTGTATTAATGCGGTAAGACAAGCAGGTCCGCTGCCAGTAACTTCTCCGTCAGCCTGTCCAGAGCCAGCGGAAACCTGTAGCCAACTGTCCTGATACCGATGCCGAGCATCAGGGCAGCTTCCTCTTGCGTGTAATCCTGAAGCACTACCTTGCCCAAAAGCTCCCGATCGAGGATGCTGAGCTGGCTCAGGCAATTCTCGATGTCGAGGACGAAGATGACAGCGTCCTCGAAGGTTCGAATGGGACGGCTGGAGGCCCAACCCCGCCCGACAGGATCGCCCAGGATCGAAGGCGCCCTACCCACCTGCGTGGAAGCGTACAGATAGCGCCGCAATAAGCTCTCGGTGTGCTTCCGGTAGAAGGCCAGGTTGGCCGGAGGCTTGTAGTCGTGCTTTCCAAGGCTTAAGTCAGGCCGCGCCGCGGATTGTTGTTTCGATCTCCTTTGTTCGATTTGCCAGGCTGCCTCAGCGGTGCTGGCGTCCCATTCCATTGGCAACTGAAAGGCTGCGCTCATTGCGCACCTCCGGCTGCCTCAGCCACCGCCCAAACCCTGGCAAGTTGCTTACGGCTCGGACGTCCGCGCCGCCTGCGACTTTCCGGCGATGGAAAATCTCTCAGTTTAGATTCGCATTCCTTGCAGTACACACTCCCTTGAGTTTGGGCCCGGTACCAGAGGCAACCACACCCTTCGCAAACCTTCAATTGCACGCGCACTTCCATGACTGATTCTCCGCACATGTTTCTTCTCCCGACGGAATTTGGTGATGCATGTTGTTCCCCGGGGTGAAGAGAACCAGGCTGGACAACTCAGGTTTCTCATGTCCTGATGGGGGATTGCCGCCCGAGCTCTCTTGGTTTCTGTCATGACCATCGGCGCGCAGATCCTGGAATATTCTCGACTGACTTGTCTGGGGCGCCCCAACGAGGCGCTCGAGTGTGGGAACGGAGTTGCCGGATCGATCGAAATTCCTCCGGCAATGATCAATCGCCGCCGCAAGAGGCAGAAGTCCGCCTCCGCCTAAACGATTGGCGATAAAGCGTTTCCAAAAAGATTCCCACAAGTCAAAGTGTGATTCAGTAAACCCATTGTGGGGATATGCTGCTCTTACGTCAACGACCCACTACGACTTTCCGGTCATTGCCTTTTAAATCGCCGCCAAGACGCTCAAAATGAAGGCAAATAAGCCCTAATAGTGGCAATAATATACTTGGCAAAACGGCAGGAATCAAGCACAATCGAAATGCCGTGACAGGGTGTAGCATGGGGCAAATAGAAAAGCCCGCTGGCAGGCGGGCTTTGGTCTTGCGGTTTGGCTCACTTCCAAATCATGCCATGGAGGTGTGCTTTGTCGCAAGTGCTATTTTCGCCTGTCCTATCTGCCTCCATGCAAGAGGAGGAATTGCGAATGACATTTCAGGTGGGATTGGTGGGCAGGGATTGTTTGCTTCTTGGGAGCGATCGGAAGCAAAGAGTGACCCCCACTATCTTCCGGGTGGAAGAGCAATACAGCGAATTCATTGGGCAACAGAAAATGAAGGTGAATTCTGAGCGAACCATCGCAGTGGCTTGCTCTGGAAGTGATGTCGTATGGGAATCCGCGGAGAAGGTGCTGAGCGCCGAGGGAGCCACCTCGACTTCCGCTGAGTGGCTAGAAAAAATGATCAAAATTGGCGAATCTCGCCCCGCCACCTCATGGAGAGACAAGATCCTGGTCCTGCGTTCTGGGCATGCCGGGGAATTTATCAGAATCGACATGGGAGAACGCACGCTAGAAATAAAGGACAAGATCACGAGCGGTTTACCACTTGCAGCTACATACTTTCTGAAGCGGTACTATCGCCAATCTCTGAGATTTGAGGCCTTGCGAAAACTGGCACTCCTCGTGCTGGACTGCGGCGCGCAAGAATCTCCAGAAAACGTCGGCTACGGATATGATCTTTTAGCTATTCGCAATGGAACGATCCAGCCCGTGGAGACTGTCCAAGAGGATAGCCACGAGATTATAGAAATTCGTTCTCGCATGGAATCAGCGATCAAAGATATTCTCTTACGGGAGCACTGATAAACCTCGCAAAATGGCGAGCGTGCGAGACAATTGAGGGCATGAGAAAACTTGCGTTCGCGATTGTGGTTTGTTGCTTGACTGGATGCGGTTGCAACTGCCAGCGCTTTGTACCTATGCCACGCGCTGGCGATGAAGGTCCGTTCGTGCTCGACACGAAAACCGGCCAGTTCTGCGACGGGAGCCCGAGGCAGAATAGTGTCTTCCCTCTGTGTCACGATCTTTATACCGGCAAGATCAACTAGGATCAATTCGCTTTGCCGCCCTTGAGAGCCAGCAGCGTCTTGCGGGCAATATAGGCCGATTCCCCGAGTTGGTTGTTGCTTACCAATTGCAGCAGCGCCCAGCGCAATTTTGCATCGGTCCTGGCGTTCACGGAAAGAATTCTCTTCATCGATTCGTAGGCAATGAGATCGGCGGCCTGAAGCCCTGCGGCGTTGCTGGACATGAAAGAGAGCGAACTAAATAGCGTCCTATCTTTGAACTTTTTGTCCGCGATCATCTGATCGTAAGCCTGAGTGGCGTGTGCGTTCCAATTCCCCGACTCAAATACCATTGCCAGCTTATCGCGAACAAATTTCTCCCGCACCACATGCCCAAGACTGATCATCACTTGCTTAACGCACAAACCAAACGCGGATTCGAGCATCGTGTCGGCCCTGTCTGGAAAAGCGTTAACCATATCTTTCAGGTTGACCGCTGCGGCCAGAAACACGGATGGGCGATTTTTTAGAATCGCAACGAGATCTGCAGTCAGTGCCTCGCTCATTGGCTTATCCCAGTTCTTGAATTCTTCCTTGAAGCCGTTCACGTTAGTTGCGTGAAAGCGCGAAATCTGCTGATCCGCCCGGTGCCTTTGATTCGTTGCCTTTATGCACGCATCCCAATCGCCCTCCAGTTGCTTCCATTGGCTTTCTTCCATGAGCCAGCCACCGACAAGCATTAGCGTTTTTCCGTTGTCGTAACTTTCATCGAACTTGAATATGAGCGCCATTAGGCGGTGTCCTTTGGGGCCGGAGTGAATGATGCGAATGAGATCGCTAATTTCGAATTGACTGCGACGGAGCACGAGTATACCCTCATTTCTGAGGGTGAACTGTGGCGAACGGCCCAACGACTTCCGCCAAGAATGTAGTGGGCACCGCCGCCGCTCTCGATTCTTTTGTGCGCCGGATTCTCGCTGTACCTCACAGCGCAATCAAGGCGAAGCTGGATCAGGAAAAAGCGGCGAAGCAAACGCCCATCAAGCGTTCCGCTTCCCGCGCTTCTGTCTCCTCATCCAACCGGGATACCTAGAAAGGCTCCGCACTCGTTTCTCCCACCTTGCCGGTCAGTTCTGCATAAGTTAGTCTCTTCCCTAAAATCTGCGATACTGCCAGCGAAAATCTATCCGCGTCGTCCAGCGAATTGTCTCTGGTGGTGCGGTTATTGTAGCGAAAAACCTGCTCAGTCACGTAACGGCAAGGTGGAATGGCTCAACTGCAACGTAAGTGCCCTTGAGCCCCCGCTTTAGCAGCGACCAGAAATTCTCGATGCCCTGAGTGTGGACCTGGCCGCGAACGTACTTTTCCAAGTGGTTCACGGTCTCATGCACAAAGTCCCGGTGAGCGAGATTCCAATAGCCCTGCCACTGATCGGTGTAGACCTTCGACTTCTTCTCCACGTTCGCCAGAATCTCGTTTTGCAGGGTCTCGCGGTTCACATCGGGAATCACTTTGGCGCGAACCTGCCGAGTTTCGCGGTCCCGTATGCCCACGACGATTGCCTTGGTGGACGATCCGCCGACCGGCCTCCCCTTGTATTTGCTGCGCACCTTTGCGCGGTGCATGTTGCCAATCTTGCCGCCGACGAAAGTCTCATCCACTTCCACGGGGGCGCTACCAGGTCCGCCGAACTTTACGAGCGCGGTAGCTTTCATCCCGAGGCGAATCCTGTGCAGCATGAACCACGCGGTTTTCTGAGTCACGCCGATGGCACGGTGCAGCTCATAGCTGCTGATCCCGTTCTTGCAGTTGGCAAGGAGCCAGAATGCCGGTAGCCACTTCTCAAGGCGGATCGGCGAGTCTTCCATCACGGTCCCGGTCTTCAAAGTGAACTGGGGCGCATCATGCTTGGCGCGGCAATGCCAGCGGTCGTACTTCGCAAGGAACAGCACGTCCTTGGAGCCACAGCGAGGGCACACAACGCCGTCGGGCCAGCGGTTAGCAACAAGATACTCCCGGCAACGATCAGCGTCAGAGAAGTAAAGTATCGCGTCTTGAAGGGTTTTGAGCTTCATGGTTCAAGAATGCGCCTCTTTCTCTATTTTGTCAAGTATGTTAATGCCCTAATAGTTTTGCGAGAGGAAATGAGACAAGATTTCGTCTCATTGCCGGCGGCAAATTTTCCACAGATGAATTTCACGCAGATGCACGAGCACCTCCGCCTGGAACTGCTGCGCAGAATACAGCGGGGGACACTCAGCGTCTCACTGCTGGGCCGACAGACCGGATTTGGACAGGCCCATCTGTCCAACTTTCTGCATAGCCGGAGACAACTCTCGTTGGAGGCCATGGACCGGATCCTGGCGGCGCAGCATTTGACCGTCGCTGACCTGCTGCCTTCTGTGCAAAGGCCGGAACGGTTATCCGGGAGCGATGGGGTCTGCGCGGTCCCGGTCGTCTCGCACGCAGTGGCGCTGTTCGAGCCGGTGATCCGGCCAACCGTCATTCAATCGCTGCTGCACCTGCCGGCGGCGGCGCTCGAATCGGTTCACTCGCGGGCGTCGGGAGCCAGGCGGGCATGGGAGCGGTTTGTCGCCGTTCGCGTGGCGGCTGCCGATGCCCCACCGATGGAGCCGCTGCTGCTGCCGGAGGCAATCGCGCTCATCGATCGGCACTACAATTCGCTGCTGCCATACCGCCCCGATCGCGCGAATCTTTACGCGGTTCGGCAGGGATCGCACCTGACATTCCGATATGTGGATTTCATTGCCAGCCGTCTGGTGTTACGCCCACACAACCTTGCATTCCCTGTGTCGGTGATTGAAGTAGACCCGGGAGAGTCGCCCAGCGAGTTGCTGGCCGGGCGGGTTGCGTTGATCTTGAACGAGCTGTGAAGAACAATGCGCGATGTAAGGCCGCAGATGAAGTGGCCGGGCGGTGCTTTAACTTGCGGGATATCTTCCGTTTGCCAGATCGCGTTCGGCTTCAGCGAGGTTCTCAGGCCGGCCGAGATCGCGCCAGTACGACTCATCGGCGCAAAAGGCGCGGATCGCTTCACCCTGGGCGGCGAGATGGAGATACACGGGAATGATGGAGAAGGCGCCTTCCTCGGACATCTTGGAGAAAATGCGTGGCGAAAGGACGTGAATGCCACTGAAGGCGAGCGAATGGACCGGCTGCGCGGGGACGACCCACTCGGTTTCTGCATCGATGCGACGGCCGCAGAGCCGGCCATGCTCGTCGAAGAGAAGGTAACGCGAGGAGTCTCGCTGCTGAACGGCCAGGGTGGCGAGTGCGTTGTGTTCGACGTGAAAGCGGACCATGCGCGCAAGATCGACGGTGCTAAGGACATCGACGTTGTGGACGATGAAGGGCTGTTGCGCGCTTTCGCCGGCCTCCAGGAAAAACCAAGCGGTTTTTTTGAGGCCGCCGCCAGTGTCGAGCAAAACCTCCTCGCGCGAGATTTCAATGCGCATGCCGAAGTTGCGATTGGCCTGGAGGTATTCGACGATTTTGTCTGCGAAGTGATGGACATTGAGAATGACCTCGCTGACGCCAAAGGCACGCAGGCGGCCGAGGGTGAGCTCAAGGAGGGTACGGCCGCCGACAGTGACCAGCGCTTTGGGGCTGTCGTTGGTGAGCGGACGCAGGCGCGTGCCCAGACCGGCGGCGAAAACCATGGCCTTCATTTACTTTGCTTCCCCTAACAATCCCAAGTTTTCGAGCTCGATGTGACGGACGACAACTTCGATGCCGTTGACGCCAAGCAGGTGTTTGGCAAGTTGTTCCGCAAGAAAAACCGATCGATGTTGGCCACCGGTACAGCCAAAGGAGACCATCAGGCTGGAGAAACCGCGCTGACGATAGTTGGCGACACTGGCGTCGATGAGCGAAATGGCGTGTGACAGGAATTGATGGACGTTCTCCTGACGGTCGAGGTATTCGATGACGGGCGCGTCGCGGCCGGTGAGTGAGCGGAATTGTTCTTCGCGGCCGGGGTTGGGCAGGCAGCGCGCATCGAAGACGAATCCGCCGCCGTTGCCTGATTCATCGGCAGGCATGGAGTGGTGGAAGGAGAAGCTGAAGATGCGAACGGTCAAGCCCGTGGAAGGCGCGGCGCTTTGCTGCAGTTTTTCGCTGGATGACATTCTTTCGAGCGCATCGAGCAGGGCCGGCAGGGCGATAGGCAACCTGACGTGCTCCGCGAGCCAGCGCAGGTTCTTAAGCGCGTACGGAACGCTCTCAAGGAAATGCGGCTTGCGCTCATAGAATCCGCGGAAACCGTACGCGCCCAGCGCCTGCAGGATGCGGACGTAGACGAAGGCGTAATAGTATTCCATGAATGCGTCGCGTTTGAGGCCGACGGAGTCGGCGAGGCAATCGAGATAGTGGTCGAGGAGTTGCTGGCGCAGATCCGGCGGCAGATCAGCCTTGCCGTCGAACAGGAGCGATGCGATGTCGTATTGCAGCGCGCCCTTGCGGCCGCCCTGGTAGTCGACGAACCAGGGATGGCCGTCGCACAGCATAATGTTGCGCGATTGGAAATCGCGATAGAGAAAGTAGTCGTGATCGGCGCCGAGCAGAAATTTGGTCAGGCGCGTGAAATCGACTTCGAACGCCTGCTCGTTGAAGGGTATGCCGGCAAGGCGGAGAAAGTAGTACTTGAAATAGTTCAGGTCCCAGGCGATGGACTGGCGGTCGAAGCTGGCACGCGGATAGCAAACTTTGTAATTCAGATCGCGTCCCGCCTCGACCTGGAAGCGCGGCAGGACGGCGACAACTTTGCGATACGCTTCAACGACCTCGGGCGCGATTTCGTGTCCGGAACGATTGGCGCTGAGGAATTCAAAGAGAGTGGTGTTGCCCAGATCTTCTTCGAGATAGGCCCCGTGGCTCAAGTCCTCGGCATAGATCTCGGGTACAGGCAGCCCGTGACGGCGGAAATGGCGGGAAAACTCGAGAAAAGCAACATTCTCTTCGCGCACGGAATAGAGAATTCCGACGGCGGTGTGCCCCGCGCCGGCGAGGCGGACAATGACGCGCCCGGAACCGCCGAGCTGGCCCTGGAGCGGCATAACGCGCTCCGGCGGCGACTGGAAGTGCTGCTCGAAAAGGCGTCTGAGAACGTCCATGAAAGGCTACTGGGGTTGGCTCATGCTGCTTCGACAACAATAGTCACGCAGGGGAAGCGGACGCAAGGCGGGCAAGACGCCGAGGCGCTCAGTCGACTTCATGCGCCGTATCGGGATTGTCGAATCGAGTAAACCGGGACGCGAAGTGCAGGTGCACAATGCCGGTGGGACCGTTACGTTGTTTGGCGATGATGAGCTCCGATTTGGCCTTTTCGTCCGACGTCATCTCCTCGTCGCGCTTGTAGTAACTGTCGCGGTGAATGAAGGCGACAACATCGGCGTCCTGCTCAATGGAGCCCGACTCGCGCAGATCGCTGAGCAAGGGGCGCTTGTCGTCGCGTTTTTCGTTGCTGCGCGAGAGTTGCGACAGCGCCATCACCGGTACCTGGAGTTCTTTGGCCATGGCCTTGAGGCCGCGCGAGATAGCAGACACCTCCTGAACGCGGTTCTCGTAGCCCTTGCGCGCGGCCCCCGGCGGGGTGGCCGACATCAGTTGCAGGTAGTCCACCACGACGAGATCGAGGCCGCCGGCGTTCTGCTTGAGGCGGCGCGCCTTGGCGCGCATCTCGGCCACCGTGGTATTCGCCGAGTCGTCGATGAAGATGCGCGATTCAATCAGTTGTTCCAGCGCCAGTTGCAGTTTTTCGTGGTCCTTTCCGCCAATGTGACCGGCCTGCATCATTCGCTGATCGACCCACGCCTGAGACGCCAACATGCGGCGCAGGAGCGATTCTCTGCTCATTTCCAGGCTGAAAACGGCCACGACTTTCCGATGCGTCACCGCCGCGTTTTGAGCGATGTTGATAGCCAGGGCCGATTTTCCCATCGAGGGGCGAGCGGCGATGATGATCAACTCCCCTTTCTGAAGGCCTCGAGTCATCTCATCGAATTTCGTGAAGTCGGTTTGAAGACCGGTAATCGTGAGGCTCTGTTTGTAGAGGTTGTCGATCGTGCCGAACGAGTCGCGGACGATAATATCGAGGGGCTGCAGGCCTTGAGCGAGGCCGTTTTCGCTGACCTCGAGCAGTTGCGACTCGGTCTCATCGAGAACGCCGATGGCATCCTGGCTCTGGTCGGCAGCCTTAGCGATGGCGGCTGAGCAGATGCCCATGAGGCGGCGCAACATGCTCTTGTCTTTAACGATGCGGACGTAATCCTCGATGACCGGGCGGCGGGGCAAACCTTCAGTGAGGGATGCCAGGTAGGCGACGCCGCCGACGGATTCGACCTCCTTGTAGCGCGCCAGTTCTTCTGCAAGCGTGACAATGTCAATGGTGCGGCCAGTGTCGATCAACTCGCTCATACGGAGGAAGATGCGGCGATGCGAATCGAGCGAAAAGTCGTCGGCCTTGAGGGCTTCGGCGGCCTCGGCGTGGGCGGCATTATCGAGCAGGATCGCGCCCAGGATGGTCTTTTCCGCGTCAAGATTCGCGGGCAGGCCGGCTTCGAGGGTGAGGTCGGGGACAGTGGCCATAGAAAAGAGTTTGAGGCTTGCGGAAGCGGAGGGCAAGCTGGGAAAAACGAGCACGAATCTGAATAATCAGGTAAGAATTTGAGACCGAGCCCTGCCCAAAATCGTCACGCTCAGCACTAACTGGGCCCTCAGCCGTTGAGACGCGCGAAGATGGTGTCGAAATTGCCGGATTCCGCGGCGAAGCGGAGGGTCTTCACGTTCTCGACGCAGATTTCCTGGGGCGTGGGTTGCGACGTGAGGATTTCCATGGCCTCAGCAATGAACTTGCCGAGCGGCATGGCGCGCGGGTTGCTGAAGCCGTCCATCAGGTTGGTAGCGACGTAGGGAGGGATTAGCTCGAGAACTTCGATGCCAGTGTTGCGAAGTTGCGCGCGGAGCGAAAGCGTGTAGGAGTGGAGAGCCGCTTTGGCAGCGCAGTAAGTGGGTGTGCGCGCCATGGGCAGGAACGCCAACCCAGAGGATACGTTCATGATGGTGGCGCGCGGTTGCTGTTGGAGGTGCGGCAGCAAGGCTGCAGTGAGGCGGATGGGGCCGAGCAGATTAGTGGCAACGATGGCCTCGGCATCGGCCAGGTCGGGCTGCTGCTCAAGAAGCTTTTCTGCGCGCATGATGCCGGCGTTGTTGATGAGGACATTGAGAGAGGGGAACTCAGCGATAACCTGTGCGGCAAATGCACGGATGGGGGCGCGGTGTTCGATATCGAGCTGGAGCGACTTGATGCCGGGATTGGCGGCGGTGGTTTCGTCGAGAGCCTGGAGCCTGCGTCCGGCGACGATGACTTGGTTGCCGAGGGCGTGGAAGGATTCAGCAAGGCCGCGGCCGATGCCGGAACCGCCGCCAGTGATCAGGATGGTGTTGCCGGTCGTATTCATGGGACCGAATGCCTCTGACACAAATGATAGCGAGATCGCGTGGTTCTTGCGTTGAGGAGCACAGCAGACTGCTTGCGACTCGCAATGCCGGCGAGCTTCATTGTTACTCGAAGCAACCTATCGCCACGGTTGCGGCGTCGAAGGAGCCAAAGTGGGCCATTGTGGGCAGTCATTTACCATCTTGGAACCGATCTACTAATGAGTGATCTAAATCGCTCGCCGGCGATTTAACCGAAAAGGATAATGAGGCATCGACTACGAAGCAACGCCTTTTGCCGGGCATCTTTGTTGTCGACCTCGACTGATTCTGTTCGGCGCATTGCCGATAGGAGTCGAAGGAGGATGCCGACATGGCAACCCAACCATTCGACAACGCCCACCTGCTAACAGTTTCGCCTTCCCAGCTTGCACCTCAATTGCGAATGAGCAGTTATGCCGCCACCCTGGCTGGAGCAAAGGTTCTGAGGAGCGGCGCTGCTCGAGCAGGCGCGGAGTGGCCCGCCGGGGCGATTGTCAATTTGCATCTTTTGGGAAAAGGAGTAGGGTGGGCGCTAGCGATCGAAAGCGCGGCGGCACTGAGCATTTATGGCATCTGGTATCTGTGGCATCTTTGGCTGTAAGTCGCACTGGCATACCGAACCTTCGCAGGAAACTCGACCCGCCTTAGACCGGCAAAACGATTCTCTCCCCTGATCTTTTGCGTCCAAACCAAGGCGATACGTATTTAGTGTTATTTCAACCCTGCAATCTGCATTTCTCGCTTCAAATCTGCGATGATGGCAAGATGTGCCTGAGGGCACTTTAGACAGATAGGATCCACCGTCCAGGTGAAACCCGCAATGCGCCGTGTGGCGCTGATCTACAACCCGGCTTCAGGCCAATACTCCGCGCGGAGGCACGCGGCCGTTGACGAGATCAAGGCCGTGCTCCGTGAAGCGGGAGTTGTGGCAGAGGCGTTTGAAACCGGCGCACCGGGCAGTGCGACAACCATCGCAGAACGGGCCATCCGCGACGGCTTCGATACGATTCTGGCTTGCGGCGGTGACGGCACGGTCCATGAGGCCGTACAGAGCATGGTCGGCACCGACGTGGCGCTGGGAGTGGTTCCACTGGGCACAGCCAACGCCCTGGCTGCGGACCTGGGACTGATCGCATCGCCGGCCAAAGTGGCGCGCAAGCTGCTGGATTCGACGCCGGCGCGAGTTTCCGTAGGGCGCATTCACTACGAAGACAAGACCGGAAATCCCGGCGCGCGCTATTTCATCGTAGCGGCGGGAATCGGCGCCGATGCGTTGCTGATGTCGCGGCTGGACTCGCGGCTGAAGCGAAGACTGGGATATGTTTTGTATCTGATCGAGGCGTTCCGGATCTGGGCTACTTCGTCTTTTCCGCTTTTCGAGGCGGAACTGCCATCGAATGGAAACGGCGGCGGGCGGGTGCTGGTGGTTTCGCAGTTGCTGGCCGTGCGGGTGCGCTCATTTGGCGGAGTCCTGCGCACGTTGGCTCCGGGCGCAAGTTTGCGCAATGGCAGCCTGAGCATGCTGGCTTTCAAAACGCAAAGCCGGTTGCACTACCTCTCATTCCTGCTCGCGGTGATCGCCGGGCGGCACACATTCAACCGGGATGTGGAACTGATGGACTCGCCATCGATCGAATGTCGCGCATGCAACGGCTCTGCCGATCATCTCTTCGTCGAGGCGGATGGAGAGGTTCTGGGCTCTCTGCCGGTGCGGCTCGAAGTCGTGCCCCATTCGCTTACGCTGCTGATCCCGCCAAGTGTGCAGCCGTGAAGAGCGGGGCGTAGCTGGTTTTTTCCCCGCATTATGCGGCGATGGATTCCCCCGGAGCGGCACCCTGCTCAGCTGATCGCCCCTCGACTCATTCCTCGTAGAGATAGCCTTTAGCGGTTTCCTGGAAACTGCGCAGGTCGTCTGCCTTCCAGGCGTCGCAGCGGTGGAGCTCGCTCGCCAGCAGGTCAGCGACGGCGGGTGCGGCTTCGATGGCGGCGCGCGCATCGAGAAAAAGAGCTCGGGTACGGCGGGCGAGCACGTCCTCGACCTTACGAGCCATTTCGTATCGTGCTGCCCAGACAACCTCGCGCCGCCTGAAGGGCAGGCGTGGGTGCAGCAAAGCATCCAGACTCGAGTCCTGGGCGGAAAGTGCGCGAAGGGCAGGAAGATCGGAACCATAAACACTCTCCCACGGGGAGTTCGCAGTGGTTGTGTCGGCGGTCCAGCCGTGAAGCTTTAATTCCAGAGTTGGAGACGAACGCTTGGGGAGGCCTGCAACTTGCGTGGCGCGATCAACTGTGTCCTGTCCCATGCGGCGGTAGGTGGTCCACTTTCCACCCGTCACCGTAATGAGGCCGGATGCAGAGACCAGGATGGTGTGATCGCGAGAGAGTTTTGAGGTCCTGACGCCGCCTTTGCGGACCAACGGCCGCAGACCAGACCACACACTGAGAATCTCTTCGGGGCGCGGCGCACGGCCCAGGTAGCGGGCGATGTGGTCGCGCAGGAACTTCTTCTCTTCAGGAAGTGCGCGCGGCTCGGGCGAGGTGGTGTGAACGGGTACGTCGGTGGTTCCGACAAGCAGCGCGCCGAGCCAGGGAATGGCGAAGAGGACGCGGCCGTCAGCCGTTTTGGGAATCATGAGCGCGGTGTTCCCAGGGAGGAAGGAACGCGGCAAGACGAAGTGCGATCCCTGGCTGACGACCAGAAACGAGCCGCGCGGGCGGCCATCGAGCGCAAGTGTTTCCTCGGCGTGAACGCCACAGGCGTTGATGACGGCCTTGGCCTGCACCTCGAAGTCGCAGCCGTCTTCGAGGTCGTGAGCCCGGATGCCGGCAATTTTGCCGCCGCGTTCGATCAGACCCGTGGCTTCAACGTAGTTGATGGCGGTTCCGCCATGATCCTGGAGGGTGCGCAACAACGCGATCGCGTAGCGGGCGTCGTCGAACTGACCGTCGTGATAGAGAATGCCGCCGCAAAGATGGTCGCCCGTCACTCCAGGCAATCTTGCGAGCGTGCTCTCGCGGGAGAGAAGTTCTGACCGGCCGAAAGATAGTTTTCCCGAAAGCCGTTCGTAGACCTTGAGGCCGACACCATAGTAAGGAAGCGAAAAATAGCTGTAAGCCGGGACAACGAAACAGAGATCGTGTACCAGATGAGGCGCGTTGCGCAGCATGTGGCCGCGTTCGCGCAGGGCGTCGAGGACCAGCGTCAAGTTCATTTGCTCGAGATAGCGCACGCCGCCATGCACGAGCTTGGTGCTGCGGCTGGAGGTTTCTTTGACGAAGTCGGAACGCTCTACAAGCAGCGTGCGGTAGCCGCGAGCGGCGGCTTCCACCGCTGCACCCAAACCAGTGGCCCCGCCGCCGATGACCAATACATCCCACGGCTGCGACGCAGCGCCAATTTGGCTGAGAATTTCCTGCCTATCGATCACGCCTCTCACTTCCTTTCGATCTGACCGGACGACGGAAAACAACACGATCTGAGGCGAGGCACGACTCGACGCACACGAGCTACGTTGCGAGCCGGTACGCCGCCTTCGATCAAGGTGAATGGCTGTTTTTCCGCCCAGACTCTGGTCTCTCAGTGGGCGCGATATTGGGCGAATCCGGGAACCTGCGAGACGCGCCGGCCGCATTGCAGTGGCCGGCACGCCTGTTTGATGCGGGTTAGTAAGTTACTTTCAAACCGAACTGAACGATGCGTGGCGAGAACGTCGACGTGATGGTGCCGCCGCCCAAACTGGTAGGCGCAGAGACTCCGTTTGCCGTGCCCGACACCGTGCTGCCGCCTGTTCCCCCGGGCAGATACAAGTTCGTGTGGTTGAAGATGTTGTACAGCTCCGAGCGAAACTCGATCTTCACCCGTTCAATGGGAGTGTTGAAGTGTTTGTTGAAGGCCAAGTCGGTCTCATAATACGCAGGCGTACGACCGAAGTTCTTGGGCAAGCTGCCAAATGGGCTCGCGATGGTGGCCCCGGTTACAAAGCTGGAGCCGCTGGTATAGGTTTCGGGAATGTTCAGAGCGGAGGCGTTGATGTACTGCACCTGCCCGTTTGCCAGATGTGTCTTCTGGATATAGGGAACGCCCCGGACCAGGTTGGGGCGATAGGCCGCAAACCCACGCCAGTTCTGCGTCAACGTGGGCGAAACCTGGTTCTTTGCGTTGGGCGTGTACTGGATGTTGAACGGCGTTCCAGCCTGCATGAAGTTCACGCCGCTGATCTGCCATCCACCGAGAATCGCGTTCAGTGGCCCGTTCGCCGTATTCATCCACTTCTTTCCCTGGCCAAACGGCAGTTCGTAAACCAGGGTGGTGATGTTGGCCACGGGTAGGTTGTAGTCCGACTGGCCATAATCGGCCTGGATGTTGTCGCCGTTCTGCGGGCATGGAGTATTAGCGTCGAGAGTCGACGAAGCATTGTCCAGCGCATGCTGCCAACTGAAGGAGTTGAGCAACGTCAAGCCGCCCACCATACGCTGCTCGTACCGCACCTGCAGCGCGTTATAGCTGGAGTGGAATTCGCTGAGCGCCTGCGTGATGTCGCCGTACTGGAAGGTGTTGGGGTACAGCGCCTGGTTATTGAGCAGGTATCCGCTCCAGTTTGGATAAGGACGCTGCCAAATTCCACCTTGCGGGTTCAAGCTCGACGCGACCGGCGGCAAAGCGGTGTTGCCCTCGTTCGCATTGACGAAGCCCTGCAGGTGAACACCATGGTTGCCTACATAGGCAATGTCGAGGAGGATATTCTTAGCCAGCGTCTTTTGCACGCTGAGGAACCAGCTCTCGGCGTAGCCGTCCCTGGTGTTCGGCGGGATGGAGTCGATGTTGTCGGTGCCGGCGCTGAAGGTCGTTGCCAGTCCGGTTGGGAAGCCTTGCGAGAGCCTAACGTAACCATTGGTCGTGCCGACGGCCGGGTTGGTGACCGTGGTGATCAACGCAAAAGGTGCATTGATGGCGATATTGTTGCCCGATCCGGCGCGCCAGTAGTGCACATACGCGGTACCATAACCGCCGCGAACGGCGATCGAGTTGGTCGGCGCAAAGGCGAAGCCGACGCGCGGCGCCCAGTCGGAAAGATCGGGGTTGACGAGTGTCTTGCCGTAAACACCGCCGCCGCTAAAGGGAGCAATACAAGGCGCCGAACCGCACATGGGCGACTGCGCTGTCGTATAGCCGGGAGTGAGGGTTTGCAGCGTTCCGGTGCCCAGGTTGAAATTCGAAATGAGGTTGTTGCGTTCGGACCATGGCGAACCGTACTCCCAGCGCAGCCCAATATTCAAGGTCAAATTGTTGGTAACCTTCAAGTCGTCCTGCGCATAGGCGCTATCCATACCCTGGTAGACGTGCGTGATGTAGTAAGTGGCAAGTGAGTAGGTCCGCGAAGCGCCAAACAGAAAATCAGCCCAGTACGTGTCGGCCACGGAACTGGTGTTCGGGCAACTCGATCCAGCCGCCGCCGGACAAGCGCTGTACCCGTTTGAGAACGCAAACGAACCATACAGTGGATTCGAGTCCTGAATCTCCTGAAAGACTTTCTCGTACTCGTAGCCGAACTTGAGCGAGTGGCGACCCTTGACCCAGGTGAAGTTCACCTTGGGATCGAGCAGGGAGGGATTCTGCCATTGCGGGTTCGTGCTCTGGCGGCCGAAGGAGGTGAAACCGCCGCTGACGGCCATCGACGGCAGGCCTCCGGAAACATTCGCGATGGTTGGCAAACCCGGAATCGTACCCGACGGAAACGCTGTATTGCCGATCGCGAACGTCCACTTGCCTGCTTTGGTGCCGGAGAGGGCCAGGCGGGCATCGACGAATTTATTAGTCCCGATGGAATGGTTGAAGCCAAGAGCCACCTGCTCATCGTGAATCAGGATGTGGCCGTTGGTCTGCATGTCGATCGGCTCGGGCAGGAGGTTATAGTTCTTGCCGATCTCCTTGCGGTCGCTAACCTTCAGGAACCAGGAGGTGTTCTGGCTCTGCTGGAAATCCAGCCGCAGGTCGCCCTTGTCGGCATAATCGGTGAACGGCGCGTTCAGCGGACAATCGTTCGTGGCCACGCCCGTCGATGCGGAACCAGCGGTGACCACGCATCTGCCACCCGCATTCGAGGCCAGCGCTCCCTTATATAAATTGGCAATCACCAACGAGGTCGCGTCAGCATCGGCTTTGGCCTGCGTGGGCCAGTTGGCGTACGGCGTGCCGGCCGGAATATAGGTGCCCGGGCTCCACGGATCCTGCACCGCAACGGCCAATTGGCCGTTTAGCTCATTGGTGGTGGGGACGGTATCGATGACCGTAGGCGTGAGCTTCTGCCGAAAGCCCTCGTAATCGAGGAACCAGAAAAACTTGTTGGTGATGATCGGCCCGCCAAAGTTAACGCCGAACTGGTTGCGGTTGAAGATGGGTTTGAAGAAGGGATATTGCTGGCCCGTGACAGCGTTGATCGAAACCGGTTTGATGTAGCCGAAGGCATTCAGGTCGGTGTTACGGAGGAATTCGTAGAGCGTGCCATGAAACTGGTTCGTGCCGCTCTTAGTGGCGACGTTGATGGTGGCGCCGGAGGAGCGGCCGTACTCCGCGCTTTCGTTGTTGGTCACCACGTCAAACTGGGCGACGGAATCCGGCGGAGGTTGAATGATCTGGTTGTCGAAGCCCTGGTTGCTTTCGCCGTAGGAGTTGTTGTCCATGCCGTCGATCAGGTAGTCGTTGAACATGCTGCGCTGCCCGTTCACGCTGTACGATCCCTGGCGCAGGAGAGACGTGACGCCCGTCTGATTGGCCTGCGATGGATCGGGGCGCGCGCCGGAGACATAGTCCACGAGATCGGAATAATTGCGGCTCACGAGCGGCAGGGCCGCGCTTTGATATCCCGTGATGGTCTGGTCGCGCTGGCTCGATTCTGTCTGAAGTTGCAGGGCGACGTCGCTTACTTCAACTGTGGTGGCCTCGGCTGCGCCAACCTTCAACACGAGGTCGATGCGTTCGCGCTCGCCAACGGAGATGGTGATGTGTTTGGCCTCGGCGAGGGCATAGCCCGCAGCACTCGCCGAGATGGTGTACTCGCCGACACGGAGCGATGGGAATTCATAGTCGCCCGACTCGCTGGTCTTGACGACCGAGGCAACTCCGGTGGCATCGTTGGTGACGGTCACGGTAACGTTTGGAACCGCAGACCCGCTGGAGTCGCGAATGGTCCCGACGAGGCCGCCATTGTCGTATTGAGCGAAAGCCGCAGGGGAAGAAATCACCAACAAGAGCGCCATCGCCAGAAAAATCCATCCGGAACCTCGAATCCCGAACCTCGTCCTGATATTGACTCCGGCTTGTTGCCCCACAGATCGGTTTGAAGAATTCATATTGCCTCCCAATGATTTCGTTTCAAAAGCGGTTGACCGAATTCCCTGTTCGCCAGCGCTATTAACTAATCGAAAGATACGGTCATCGGAAAACGCGATTCGTTATTTGAACCGGATGAGAAAGCCATGCCCCAGGGACGCGCGTTCGTCCAAGGGGAGGGATATCCGCGCGGCCCGTGGGGACGGACACGGGGATAAAGAGGCTCAGAGCCCAAGACAGCGCCCCGAGTCATTGAGTGCGAGACGATTCAAAGCCATCCTTGGCCACTTCCGTTAAGATTCGAGGAATACACCGTTAAAAGTCTGCCAAAGACAAAAATCCACCCCAAAGACAGACCCCTCCTCTCGGCACCCAAATGCACGAGATCGATTCAGGAGAAGCTGTACTTGGCGGTGGATTTCTCTGAGTCTTTTTCCGCGAGAGGAAGCTAACAAAGGCGCAATGAGCGTGTCAAGAACAATTTGGCGCAGGTAGACAACGAGGCGGAACGGCGACTACGGGCGCGCGATCAGGCAATCACGCCTGAAGCGGCTTTCCATGTACGATGCTGGCTTTCGGCCACTCCGCGATACGTGAGCGTCCCCAACCAGGTGTTCAGCCCTTCAGCCAATCCTGCATCCTGACGCAACGCCTCGCGCGCGCCCATGTTGGCCAGCCTCAGCAAATAAGGGAATGTGGAATTGGTGAGCGCCAGTGTGGAAGTGTGAGGCACTGCGCCCGGCATGTTGGTGACGCAATAGTGCACCACACCATCGACGACAAAACTGGGATTCGAATGCGAGGTGGGCCGCGCCGTCTCAACGCAGCCGCCCTGGTCGATTGCCACGTCGACTATAACCGCGCCAATCTTCATTTGGGACACCATGGCACGCGTGACAAGTTTCGGAGCCGTGGCTCCGGGAATCAGGACTCCGCCAATGACCAAGTCCGCCTCGCGCGTGGCCTGCGCAATGTTGTAACTGTTTGAGGCCAACGTGTAGAGGCGCCCACCGAAGATGTCATCGAGCTCGCGCAGCCGGTTCAGGTTCACGTCGATGAGGGTGACCTTGGCGCCGAAGCCGAGCGCAACGCGGGCTGCATTGGTACCCACGATGCCTCCGCCAAGGATAGTGACATGCGCCGGCGGCACGCCGGGCACACCGCCGAGCAGGATGCCGCGTCCTCCGCGTTCTTTTTCGAGATACGTCGCGCCGACCTGCACGCTCATGCGGCCTGCAACCTCGCTCATGGGCGTGAGGAGAGGCAACGTCCCTTGCCGGTCGCGCACCGTTTCGTAGGCGATGCCGATGACCTTCGACTCGAGGAGTTTGTCGGTGAGCGCAGGCAGCGGCGCCAGATGCAGGTAGGTGAACAGGACCAAACCTTCGCGGAAGTAGACATACTCCGATTCGATTGGTTCCTTCACTTTTACGAACATTTCGGCGTTGCCCCACACAAAGCCCGCGTCACCGACGATCTCCGCGCCTGCATTCTGGTACTCCGCATCGGGAAATCCGGACTGCGCGCCGGCAAGTGTTTCGACGAGAACTTTGTGGCCGGCTTCAGTGAGCGCCTTAACGCCCGCCGGAGTGACACCGACCCGGGCTTCGCTGTCCTTGATCTCTTTGGGAACGCCGACGATCATGGTTTTCTCTCCCGTGCGATGCCGCCTCCGCGTCTATTCGACGTTCTCTGGGGAGGGCTGCTGGCCGGAAGCCGGCGCGCCGAATGGGGGGCTTGATCGCGGTGAACGGCCGCCTGGCTTCCGGCTTCAAGCAATTCTACGGCGCAAACTCCTTCCAATGTGTGCAAAGTTTGTGATATACCAACCGAATGGGAACGAAACGTGATCTAGAGTCCATTCTTGAGCAACATTCGCCCACGGCTGCGGCAATCGCGGGAGTGCCGGCGGGATCGATCGCGGGATTGGACGAGCTTGATGCCGCGATTCTGCGCTATCTAGAGCGCCAGGGGCGGGCGACAAACTACGAGGTGGGCGAGGCCGTGGGCCTGTCGGCGTCGGCAGCCTCGCGGCGCATTCTGGCGCTGGAATCATCGGGGGCGATACGCGGCTACCGCGCGATGATCGATGACAGATTGCTGGGCAAGCAGATGACGGTTTACATTCGCGTCACACTTGAGCGCCAATCTTCCACCGTGCTGAGCGCCTTTGAAGACGCGGTGCGCCACTGCCACGACATCGTGAGCTGCCACCTGCTGGCCGGCCAATATGACTACATCCTGGTGGCTCGCGTGGCTGGAATCGACGACTACAACCGCCTGCACCAGAACGAACTTTCGCGGCTCCCTGGCGTGATCCGGCTGGAGACCAGCTTCGCGCTGCGGGATGTGCTGGAGGGAAAGGCCTGAGGCTCAGAATCATCAAGGCCGAGCCCAGCCATCCAGTCTGCCTACTCCATCGTTTCGCGCGCTCTGCGCCACAAGTCGAGGTCGCCGTCCTGCGCGTAACGGTCGATTTCCTTGAGTTCCGCGGCGGTGAACTTGAGCTTCTTCAGAGCGTCGAGCGAGTCGTCGAGCTGCTCGACGTTACGCGCGCCGATGAGGGCCGAAGTGACACGTGTGTCTCGCAGCACCCAGGCGATGGCCATTTGTGCGAGGGTCTGGCCCCGGGCCTGTGCAATCTCGTTGAGCGCGCGGGCACGCTTCAGGTTCTTCTCGGTCAGAAAATCCTTGAGAAGCGATGAGTTTTCGAGTTTGGCGCGCGAGTCTTTGGGAACGCCTTTGAGGTATTTGCTGGTGAGCAGACCCTGCGCGAGCGCAGAGAAGGCGATGCAGCCCGCGCCAATTTCATCGAGCGTGGCGAGAAGGCCTTTCTCGATCCAACGGTTGAACATTGAATAAGATGGCTGATGAATGAGCAGCGGGACGCCCATCTGCTTGAGGATCTTTGCGGCCTCGCGCGTACGCTCGGGACTGTAGGACGAGATGCCGACGTAGAGCGCCTTGCCCTGATGCACGGCGGAGACCAGCGCGCCCATCGTTTCTTCGAGCGGGCAATCTTTCCAGGGCCGATGCGCGTAGAAGATGTCAACATAGTCGAGGCCCATGCGTTTGAGGCTGTCGTCAAGCGAGGCGAGCAGGTATTTTCGCGATGCGCCGATGCCGTAAGGGCCGGGCCACATGTCGTAACCGGCCTTGGAGGAGATGATGAGCTCGTTGCGCAGGCCGCTTGAGTGCTTGCGCACACCAAAGTCTTTTCTGAGAATCGTGCCGAAGTTTTCCTCGGCTGAGCCGTAGGGAGGGCCATAGTTGTTGGCTAGATCGAAGTGGGTGACGCCGCGATCGAAGGCGCGGCGGACCATGGCGCGGCCGGTCTCAAAGACGTCGGCGCCGCCGAAGTTCTGCCACAGGCCAAGGGTGATGGCCGGGAGCACAAGGCCGGATTTGCCGCAGCGGCGGAAGATTGCGTGATCGTAGCGGGTGGGGGCGGGTACATAGGCGGTTTCCATAGCATTCCCATGTTACTGCGTGGGCCTTTTGGGTCCGGGCGCCCGGGGCGGTGCGGTTATCGCGTCGAGCCCCAATTTTTCTGCGAGTGCATTGATCAGGGAGACGGCTTCGTCGTCGGAAGGGTCAGCGGAGAAGAGCAGCTCGTCAAGAGGCGGATCGGAAGTGGGAGCGGCGGGTACGGGAGAGCGAGTCTCGGGGTGGTTGCAGGCCATTTGGAGTCCCAAAAGGAGAATGGATGCGCGGCGAGCACTGACGCGGCCGTCGGCAAGACCCTGAAGGACGCTGTGGAGGGCGTGGGGGATTCCGTTCTGGTCGAGAGTTGTGGGTATCTCGACGCGATGCTCCGCTGACAGGCTTTTGGCCTGAGGCGGAATGCGGCGGCCGTGGAAGTAACAGAAGGCAGAGCCCCGGATGGCAGGCGACTGGCAGCTGAGTCCGCTGAGCATTATGTGACGGCAGGTTGCGTACATGGATCTTCCCTTTCCGGGGGGACACCCCTCTACCCCGCCACCCCCGGGTGTTTTCGGCAAGTTGGTGCATGAAAAGCGGTTGCCGGCACGGATCGGGAGTAAGCTCCGCCTTTTCACGAACCTGAATCTCAAGCTCGGGCAAAGGCGGGGTTTATGAGACCCGCAGGCCAGATGTGCGGCCGAGGGCGGCCTCTTCATGGAATTGTGAGATCAGGATAGCGAAATGAGGGCAAACTATCGGCAAACTTCGCATCGCTGCGAGTCGCTGAAGAATAAAGGGCTTACAACAAATATCCGCGCCGACCCCTTGACAAGTCTCTGGGGTGAACCCCTGGAGTGGCGGCGGACCGGTCTGCGCGAGGGAAGATGCGCGGGCCGAGCGGGGTTCGGTCCCTTTATCTAGAGGCGTTTAGCCCAATAGCCGGGACGACGCTTGGCGTGGGCAACAGCAATGACCTGGATGTCGTACAGGCGTTCGCGGAAGACCACAGAAAAAGGATAGCGCTTGAGGATTACGCGGCGGGTGCCGTGCAGGTATGGAGGACAGGTCTGCGGAGTGTTGCGCAAATGGGCAAGAGCCGCCCTTAGTTCATCTGCAAAATCCAAAGCCGCTGATCGACTTCGATTCCAATACCAATCAATTGCGTCGCGGGATTCGGGTCTGGATTCAGGGTGATACTCGAGTGGCTTCATTCCCGCCGCTTGCTGGCAATATGCGCGTCCAGATCGGCCAGAAACTCCTCGTGCGGGATCATCTTTACCGCACCCGAGTCAATCTCGTCGAGACGGCGCTTGATCTCGTCGCCCCATGCGGATTCGACTTCGGCGGCGGCGTGCTCATCTTTGATCAGGAGGCATTCCGCGAGCCACTCCTGTTCTTCTGGAGGAAGTTTCAGCGCTTCGTCGAGAAGTCGTTGTGCGTTCGGACTCATGGGAAGATTGTAGCGCGATTCCTGATTCGACGGTCGCCATTGGTACTCAGTGATAGGCCCAGGTCAACTCCGCGCGCTTGTTGAGGTCCGCGTCATAGAGCACAAAACCATCGGTGTCCTCGGGCTGATTCAATCCGAAAATCAGTTCTGATCGTCCGTCGTTGTCGTAGTCCCCTGCATCGAGCAGATAGAGAAACGAACCTATGCGTTTGACTTTGCCATCCGCATCGACGAAGAACCAAGGGTCTGAGAGTGGATCGTTTGGATCGTCGATGTAGCCGCAATTTCCGGCGTCCAGATCGGTTTCCACCAGGAATGTTCCGTTGCCCGACGCGTAGGCAACCGGAAAAGATAACGCGGAGTCCGGAAACCGCCAATTGCGCTTCACGATCTTTTCGTCTTTGCAGCGGACAACCTGGGAGAAATCCCGACGGAATGAATCGCGCAAGAGGATGGATACTTCGCCTGGTGGGCTGGCGATCCGTTTCCAGCCGTCTGGATCGGTAAAGTTCGGCTTTGAAACAACGACGAGAGGTCGGCGAGCTCTGCTCGGCCCATCTGCCTCTCCAAGTGGCGCAAACTTTGAGGCTGGCTTCCCGACGACAGGGACTTTTTCGGCATCGGTGACGATCTCTTGGATGCGAGCATTGTAGTCGGACTCGCGATCTATTTCGCCCGACGGCAGTTTCGAATCCTCAGTCTGAATTCTCCCGAGACTCCTTCCGTCGAAGACGACAGTCCATCGCACTGTCTGCGGGATCGAGGTTGAATCTGACGGAACAGTCTCCCATCCCTTTGCCGTCTTTTCGAAAGCTATGCGCACCATGCGACGCCGTGCCGGGCCCGGCTCCCAGTTGGCCACTTCGTGGCGATTGTCGTCGAGAATGCCTACGAAGACATGTTCAGAACTTGTGCTTCCGGGCGCCTGACCAAATGCGCAAGTCCCAAAATGAATTGCGAGAAGGAGGCCGCCAAAAATCGAGATTTTTGACATTATCAACTCCTGTTAGCCATACGGCCTCACTCCGCATTATCAATCTGCGCTCGCTGGAGCTTGTCGGAGTAATCCACATAGACGGCTTTCCAGGTGGTGAAGAAGTCGAGCGCGCCGAGGCCTTCGCGGTGGCCGTTGCCGGTGTATATCTCACCCGCGAATGCGACGGTTGGGGCGCGGCGGGCCGCTTGTTTTTAGAGCTGCGACCTTTTCAGCAATCCAGAGCTTGATCAGAGACTGATACGGTACATCGAGTTTCTGCGCGTGACTGCGAATTGTATCCAGCAAGTTTTCAGGCATGCGCAATGAAATCGCCTCGGTGGAAGGCTTGAGCCTGGGAAATGCGACCAGCTTCGCCTTACTCCAGTCCACGTATTCTGTGCTGTCGTTTTTTGGGGACTCCCAGAATGCGCGCTCTTCTGCCTCATTCGCGAATTTAGGGATTGGCTTTAACCGCTTGCTCATAAACGGCCCTCTCTTCGCGGCTCATATCTCGCGCTGAAATGGTGCGGATTAACGCACCGTCTCCGCGCAACGTAAATGTGATATGCAGCCTGCGATCTCCATCAGTCCTGCCTAACGCGTGAATTCGTGGCTCAGCCTGGCTGTGTTTCAGGTCAGGAGCAAACAGCAGCGGCTTGTTGAGAAAGATCTGCTCGACCTCTGCCTTTGTGACGCTATGTTTCTCATTCTTACGCGAGTTCCCCTCATCCCACTCGAATCCCGTCGGTTCCATTCATGGCTTCCTTGGGTAGCTTTACAAAACTCTCTCTAAGCCCGTCCACACACGTATATGTACGCAATATACAGCAAGGGAGGCTTTCGAAGCAAGAACTGCCCCTGTTAGAGGCTCACTCCGCATTGTCGATTTGCGCCCGCTGGAGTTTGTCGGAGTAATCCACATAAACGGCTTTCCAGGTGGTGAAGAAGTCGAGTGCGCCGAGGCCTTCACGGTGGCCGTTGCCTGTGTGCTTGACGCCACCGAAGGGCAGATGCACCTCGGCGCCGATCGTCGGCGCGTTGATGTACGTGATTCCGGATTCGAGATCGCGGATGGCGGTGAAGGCTCGGTTGACGTCGCGCGTGTAGACAGAAGTGGAGAGGCCGTAGTCGATGGAGTTGGCGATTTCGACGGCCTCGTCAAAGGTTGAGAATTCCATCAGGCAGACGACGGGGCCGAAGACCTCTTCGCGGGCAATGCGCATGGCGGGTGTTACGCCGGCGAGAACGGTGGGCTCGAAGAATGTGCCGTGGGCATAAGCGCCGGAAGTGAGCGCGTGGCCGCCACAGAGGCACTCCGTGCCTTCGTGCTTTGCAATTTCGAGGTAACGTTGAGTGGTTTCGATCTGGTTGGCGTTGACCTGCGGGCCGACTTCGACCAATTCGTCGAGGCCATTGCCGATTTTGAGCTTTTTGGCGCGAGCGACGAATTTCTCGGTGAATTCGGCGGCGATCCCCTTTTGTAAAAGGATGCGGCTGGTAGCTGTGCATCGCTGGCCGGTGGTGCCGAAGGCGCCCCAGAGCGCGCCGTCGAGAGCGAGGTCAAGGTTGGCATCGTCGAGAACGATCTGGGCATTTTTCCCGCCCATTTCGAGCGAGACCTGCTTGAAGGTGGCGGCTGCGCGCTGAGCGACGAGCGAACCGACGGCGCTGGAGCCGGTGAAGCTGATGGCGCGGACGTCGGGGTGCTCGACCAGCGCCGCGCCCGCGGTCGATCCGGTGCCGCTGACGACATTGACCACGCCGGGAGGCAGGCCAGCGTCGATGAGGGCCTGGACGAGGTTGTAGGTGGAGAGCGGCGTGTCAGTCGCGGGCTTGATGACGCAGGTATTGCCGGCAACGAGCGCGGGAAAGAGCTTCCAACTGGGGATGGCCATGGGGAAGTTCCACGGCGTGATGAGACCGACAACGCCCACGGGCATGCGGACAGACATGGCGAACTTGTTCTGAAGCTCGGAGGGGGTGGTGACGCCAAAGAGCCTGCGGCCTTCGCCGGCCACGTAAAAGGCTTCGTCGATGGCTTCCTGCACGTCGCCGCGGGTCTCAGCCAGGACCTTGCCCATTTCCCGCGTCATCTCGCGGGCATATTTTTCTTTGTTTTGGAGGAGGTTAGTGCCGGCGCGAAGGAGGATCTCGGCGCGTTTGGGAGCGGGAACCAGCCGCCAGGCGGCGAATGCCTTCTTAGCGGCAGCTACGGCCAGGGCGACGTCTTCGGCGTGAGAGGAAGGAAACGCGCCAATGACGTCGGAATGGTCGGCCGGGTTGAGGTTGAGGATGGTCTTGCCGCTCGCCGCGGCGACCCATTGGCCGCCGATCAGGTTGTGGTAGATGGGATAGGTCATGAGTGCCTCGTGGACTGTGGACAGTGGACAGGGGCCAAGCGCCAGAGAGTCATCCTCGCGCCACGGGCTCCTTGCCGAACCTAGCTACAATCCGCAGATCAGCATAACCCCGTTTCTGGTTTGAGAGCCAGCAGCGGGAGCGAGGATCAATTGGATGGGGGCGCTTCTCAAAGGCTGAAGCGGCGGACGAGACCCGGGCACCAGGTTTTGCGGGATTCAGGTTAAATGGTAGGCTGGTTCCGCAGTTTCCCCACTCAATCCCCGCATCTTAAGGAGGTTAGAATGCCAGGTGAAGCGAAGCCAACCGCAGAGGTGAATGGTGTACTTTGGGGCGCCCGGTCCGCCGACTGGGCGTCTTTGCAAGAGAGACAGTGCCGGCCGGTGTACGAAGCGGTGCTGGAGCGGCTCAATGTGGGTCCCGGCATGGCGTTTCTGGACGCCGGTTGCGGGTCGGGGATGGCTGCCCAGATTGTTGCGTCTCGCGGCGCGCGTATCTCTGGACTGGACGCTTCTGAGGCCATGCTGGCCATCGCCCGCCAGCGGGTGCCGGAGGGAACATTCGGATGCAGCGATCTGGAGACGCTGCCCTTTGCCGACGCCTCGTTCGACGCAGTGACCGGATTCAACTCCTTTCAATACGCCGGGAATCCAGGCAGGGCTCTGGCTGAGGCTCGGCGAGTGACGAAGCCGGGCGGAAGGGTTGCGATTGTCACATGGGGACCGCCCGAGGGCATGCCGGCAGCAGCATTGGTCGCCGCCCTGAAGCCACTACTCCCCATGCCGCCGCCGGGCGTTCCGGGGCCATTTGCGCTATCGAATGAGGAGGCGCTGCGCGGATTTGCGGACTCAGCCGGACTGAAACCCGAAAGCATTTTTGACGTGCAGAGCCCCTTTCGCTATGCCTCTCTCGAGGATGGCGTTCGCGGCCTGGGATCGTCAGGCGTAGCAGCAAGGGCCCGGAATGCGTCGAGCGACGAAGCCGTGGACCGGGCGCACACGGAAGCTCTTGAAGCTTTTCGCCAGCCCGACGGCAGCTACCATATCCCAGCTGTCTTTCGCTGCCTGATTGCGCGCGCCTAGAGTCCCAACGGCTCGGCTCCGATTCGGTTGCTGCAGGCGCTGAACGAGAAGCTCGCGAGTCATGGATCGTGAGTCGTGGCGGCGTGGCCGCAATCCGCAAAACGAGCTCTTCCTGTTTGCGGCTGGGAGTCCGGCGACAGAGGAAATGCGCGGAAGCGCCGCCTCCCGTTACTAAGGCGGCACGCATGACGCCCAGTGCCTCCTTCGTGTTATGGGCCGATCGCTGCGGCCAAGGGCAAGTAGCCGTACAATAGGCTTTGAGGTTGACTCAATTTTTTCATGTCTTCGAATGGATATCGATCCCGTTCTTCGCGGTCCCATGGTTTCCGGTCGCTGTTCAGCATGTTTTCCAGCGACCTGGCCATTGACTTAGGCACCGCCAACACTCTGGTGTACGCAGCCGGCAAAGGCATCGTCGTCAATGAGCCGTCGATTGTTGCCATTAACAAGACGACCGGCGAAGTGGAGGCGGTGGGCAAGGAGGCCAAGGAGATGCTGGGGCGGACGCCCGGCAACATCGTGGCCATCAAGCCTATGAAGGACGGCGTCATCGCCGACTTCAAAGTCACCGAGAAGATGCTCAACTATTTCATCCAGAAGGCACACAACCGGAAGATGCTGGTGCATCCGCGCATCGTGATCGGCGTGCCTTCTGAGATTACGCAGGTGGAGAAGCGAGCCGTCGAGGACTCTGCCTATCGCGCCAAGGCGAGCGAAGTATATCTGGTGGAGCAGGCGATGGTGGCGGCGATCGGCGCCGGACTGCCAATCACCGAGCCCTCGGGCAACATGGTAGTGGACATTGGCGGCGGAACCACAGACATCGCGGTGATTTCGCTGAGCGGCATTGTTTATTCGCGCTCGGTGCGCATGGCCGGCAACCAGATGGACGAGGCCATCATTAACTACCTGAAGAGGAAATATAACCTTCTGATCGGCGAGCGCACCGCGGAACAGATCAAGATTGACATCGGTTCCGCGTTCCCGCTGGATAAGCCGCTGACCATGGAAATCAAGGGTCGCAACCTGATTGAGGGAGTGCCCAAGACCATCACCGTCGACGACAGCGAGATTCGCGAGGCGTTGGGCGAGTGTATCGCCGTGATCATGAACGCCATTCGCGTGGCGTTGGAGCGCACGCCACCCGAGCTCTCGGCCGACATCAGCGATCGCGGCATCGTGCTGACGGGCGGAGGCGCTCTCATCAAGAATCTTGACAAGCGCATTCGCGAAGAGACCGGGCTGCCCGTGTCCGTGGCCGACGATCCGCTGGCCTCAGTGGTTCTGGGCACAGGCAAGATGCTCTCGGACTTCCGGCTGCTGCGCAAGATCAAGATCGACTAGAAACAGGGATCAGGTTTCAGGGATCAGGGATCAGAAAGAACCCGCCAGCCCTCCCACCATCGTTCAAGAAACGGCGCTCCGCCTTCTGAGCCCTGAAACCTGACACCTGAACCCTGGCATTTATGGAATCGTTGATCGTTCGCTATCGGAACCTTGTGGTGCTGCTGGCACTATTGGCAGCGCAGCTCGTCGGCCTTGCTGTGCAGGTGCGCCGGACAGCAGGCGGCACCAGCATGTTCAACGACACCGACCCGAGCGGCGTACGGCTGATCCGGCTTTGGGCCAATGCGTTGATTTCGCCCCCGGAGCGGCTTGTTCACGCGAGCAAAATCGGAATGGCGGCAACCTGGTCGAACTACATCGATCTGGTCCATGTCCGCCAGCAAAACAAGGATCTGAAAAACACTGTCGACCGGTTGCGGCTCGAGGAGGCCGCATTGCTGGAGGATGCGCGACAAGGCCAACGTCTGCAGGCGATCCTCGGCTTCCAGCAAAGGTACATCTATTCCACGCTGGCCGCGCAGGTCTATGGCTCCAGCGGCAGCGACCGCTCGCATGATTTCTTTATTGACAAGGGATGGCGCGACGGCCTGAAGCCGGATATGGCCGTGATCACGGCGGAAGGCATCGTGGGCAAGGTGCGCGATGTTTTTCCGCACACTGCGCAGGTGCTGGCCGTAAACGACACCACCAGCGGCGCGGGCGCGATTCTGGAGGCGACGCGCATCCGCGGCGTTCTTCGCGGCGATGCATCGGGACAGCTTGAAGTAGTGGGCGTGACTGCCGATCAGCGCATTCAGCCGGGTGAGCATGTGCTCACTGCTGGGGGCGACCTGATCTTTCCGCGCGGGCTGCCCGTGGGTGTGGTGAAGAGGGTGATCCGCGATCCCGATCGCGACGGCCTGGTCGACATTATCCTTACACCCGCCGCGCCGCTGGATCGCCTCGACGAGGTGCTGGTGATTACATCGACGAAGCCGCGGTTCCCGCCCCAGGATCAGAAAGATCTTACAGCGAGCGCGAGTGAAGAAAGCGCGGTGCCCGCCGCGATCAAGGATCAGGTGAAGGCGTCGGAGATCATGGCGGAGAAGCTGCCGGGATTGATCGACCCCAACCTGCCTCCCGATCAACAGCCGCTGAACGACAACAGCAATCCGAACCCCGCCGCGCGACCGCCGCAGCCGCTGCATCCAGATGAGTTCTCACCAAGCGCAAATGACGATTCCAATGCGGGGCTGGGAGCTGACTCCACGCAGAAAACAAAGAATTCTCCGGCCGCTCCGGCCAGCCAAGGTGGCGGGACAAGTGGCGGAACAGGTGGCGGGACGGGACCGGCGCCGAAGTCCAATCCGCAAACGACGCCGCGGAGGAATCCGTAGCCATGTCCCTGCTCGGCGCCGATTCCCGGCGCGAAATAGAGATCCACCGCTACCCACTGCTGGTGTACACGCTGGTTCTGCTGGGTTCGCTGGTGTTGCAGGCATGGCTGCCGCGCGTGGTCGGCCGCTACGTCTGGTTCGATCTGCCGCTCGTGGTGATCGTCTACTTTGCTTTGGGCCGGCGCAATCCCATGCAAGGCACGTTAATGGGCGCGGCGATGGGCCTGTTTGAAGACGCGCTTTCGCACAATGCCATCGGCATCAATGGCATCGCCAAGACCACTGTCGGCTTCCTGGCGGGCTCGGTGGGAATTCGCATCGACGTGGACAATCACACGATCCGCGTGCTGCTCAACTTCGCGCTGTCTCTGGTCTCCAGCGCGATCTACCTTTTCGTAACCCGTTTCCTGCTTGGTCTATCGGTGGAATGGAACGGCCTGACGGAGTTGCTGCGGGCCGTGGGAAATGGCGTGATTGCACTTGTGCTGTTTCCGTTGCTTGACCGTCTGCAGATCAGGGACTGAAGAACTAATGCATACCGTAGCGCGATCAGGTGAAAAACCGAGTTCGCTGTATTGTGAAGAGTAGGACCATGGATTCAAGCTTCAGTCGCGGCGAAAAGCTTTCCGCAGTCAAACTGGCGTTTGTGCAGTACGGCATCCTATTGATGATGCTCGGCCTGGCTGCGGGCCTGTGGCGGCTGCAAGTGCTGAATGTGGAGAGCTACCGCGTGCTGGCCGAGCAGAACCGCATTCGCAAGGAGCCGATCCTCGCGCCGCGCGGCAAGCTCTTCGACCGCGAGAATCGGCTGGTAGTGGACAACTACCCGTCCGTCACCTGCTTCCTGGTGCGCGAACAAAGCCCCAATGTGGACGCGGATCTTCCATTGATCGCGCACGGTCTGGATCTCGATCTCGAACAACTGCGGGCCACCCTGCGCCGCTTCCGTACCCAGCCCGGCTATCAGCCCATACCCGTCAAACAGGACGTGACTGCCGACGAACAGGCCTTTATCGCAGCCCATCGCAACGAGCTGCCGGAGCTCGAGACGATCGACGAGGAGCGCAGGCTCTATCCGCGCGACGGTTTCGCCGCTCATTTAATCGGCTACGTCGGCGAGTTGAGCGAAGACGATTTGAACAATCCGCGTTTTGCCTACTATGAGCCGGGCGACGTCGTGGGCAAGGCAGGCGTGGAGGAGACCTACGATGAACTGCTGCGCGGCCAGGACGGCTCGCGAGAGGTGGTCGTCGACAGCCGTGGACGCGAAGTCGGCTATTTCGGAATCCAGCACGCTGTCCCTGGGCAGGATTTGAAGCTCACCATTGACAACGATCTCCAGCGCGCAGCCGAACTCGCCCTGGGCAGCCGTAACGGCGCCATTGTTGCGATGGACCCGCGAAATGGCGAGATTCTGGCAATGGTCTCGCGCCCCAGCTTCGACCCGAATGAATTTGCCGTCAAGATAGACCGCGCCGACTGGAACAAGCTGGTCACCGATCCCGAGCATCCGTTGTTGAACAAGGCTATCCAGGCGCAGCTTGCGCCGGGCTCGACCTTCAAAATCCTCATGTCGGTGGCTGGACTGCAAGAAGGCGTTGCGCAGAACATGCACATCGTCTGTACGGGCGGCTGGGGCCCGTACGGCTACTTCCACCACTGCGACCGCAAGCACGGACCGGTTGACATCAACACCGCGATTCCCTACTCGTGCGACACGTTCTACTACATGCTGGGCGATAAGCTGGGCATCGACCGGATCGTGAAGTACGCGACGGAGTTTGGGTATGGACAGAAGACCGGAATTGATTTACCGGGAGAGCAAGCTGGACTGATGCCCTCACCCGATTGGCTGATCAAGAACTTCCATCACCGCTGGTATCCCGATGAGACGCTCGACGTGGCCATCGGCCAGGGCGCGGTGGAGGCAACTCCGATGCAACTGGCGCGCATCATCGGCGGCATTGCATCGGGAGGCCACATGGTTCGGCCGCATGTGGTTTTTCCCAACGAGCTTTCCAGCGATTTTTATAAATCGCTCGAAGATAGCTTTCCCGGGACGGGCGAGGCCTACGTTCCGATCGATCCGGCGAATTGGGACATTATTACGAATGGCATGGCTGAAGTGACGGAGCCGGGCGAGTTTCACACGGCGGGCTCCGCGCACCTTGAGGGCATCGACATTGCAGGAAAGACAGGTACAGCGCAGCAGATGAGTCACGAAGCGCTGGCAAAAACCAACAAGGGCCGGGCCACGAATCCCAACGTGTGGTTTGTGGGCTTGGTGCCAAGGCGCAACCCTGAGCTTGTGGTGGCGGTGCTTTGGGAAAACGGCGAGTTCAGCTACTATCCCGCGCGCATCGGCGCCCAAGTGGTGGCGGCTTTTGTGAATAAGAAGCGGCGCGAAGCGCACAATCTGCCGCCCGCGAAGGCCGCAGCGCCTGTTGAGATGGGCGCGTTGTGGTCGACCCCCGATTCTGGGCCGGGCTCCAAACCGGGCGCGAAGGGCGCCACGGTTGCGCGGATCCACAGCGGACATTTCTTTGTCGATGGCAACGGGATTGTGGCGGAAGCCCCTAAGGCCGCGCAGAAACACGAGACCGGGCGCACGACTCCGCAGGCGGCCGCATCCGCGAAGAATTCGCCGCAAGTGGCTGCGCTAGCCCCGCTGCGGCAAAAGGAACCGCAGCCCTGATGCCCCTACGCCGTTTCTTGAGTTTTCGCGACTTCGACTGGACGTTGCTGGGCCTGGTGCTCCTGCTTTGCGCGATGTCGGTTCTGGAAGTTCACTCGGCCACAGTACATACGAAGTTCGCCAGCTTCGGAACCAAACAAGTCCTGTTTATCGGAGCCGGCCTTGTGGGCATGTTTGTCCTGGCCAAGATCGACTATCACCGCCTGATCGACTGGTCGCCCTGGTTCTACGGCATTTTTGTTGTCTCACTGGTCGCCGTGAAGGTCATCGGCCACAAAGCCCTCGGCGCGCGCCGCTGGATCGCCGTCGGGCCCATCCAATTCCAACCTTCCGAGTGGGTCAAGCTGGTGCTGATCCTCGCCGTGGCACGCTACATCGCCAATATTGGCGGCCGCAACCTGACTTGGACGGAAATCTTCAAAGCCTTTGGCATGGTTGGAGTTCCGATGATCCTGGTGCTCGTCCAGCCGGACCTGGGCACGACGCTCACGTATGCGCCGATTCTGGTTGCGGGCCTGTTCCTGGGCGGTATCAACTTGCGGCAGAGCTTGATCTTAATCACGGTGGGCGCGGTTCTGGTGGGCGGAGTCTGGTCGAGCGGCAAAATTCTCAAGCCCTATCAGAAGGCGCGGCTCACAAGCTTCATCAATCCGGGCAACGATCCCCGTGGGGCGGGCTACCAGGTGCTGCAATCGGAGATCGCTGTCGGATCGGGTGGCGTTTGGGGCAAAGGCCTGGAAAAGGGAACCCAAACCCAGGGCTACTTCCTGCCCATCCCGTATACGGACTTTATCTTTGCCGCGTTCAGCGAGGAACACGGCTTCGTGGGCGCGTTTTTCATCCTGCTGCTATACTTCCTTATATTGATGCGTTTGATTCAGAACGCTCAAACAGCCGCCGACCTGCCCGGTTCCCTCATTATTATGGGAATAGTGGCTGTGTTGACCTTTCAGATCGCGGTCAACGTTGGCATGGTCATCGGGCTGATGCCCGTCACCGGGATCCCTTTACCTTTAATGAGTTACGGTGGATCTTCGGTGCTGTTTACGTTCCTGGCGCTGGGCGTGGCGATGAATGTCCGCATGCGCCGGTTCGTTAACTGACGCATCTCGATCTGTTTGGTTGAGGTGTGGTCCCAAAGGTTTGGCTCTTGGTTACACCGGAAACGTTCCGGAATTGCTTCCGGGGATTGTTTTTGGCCGCAAGAGAGGTAGTTTCAAGTATTTCGCCGGCATGGTCCCAATGGATCGCGCCCGGCAGGATTGGGTTTATGAGTACGCAGAGACGGGAAGACCACTTGCGGCTCGCTCTTTGCAAAGATCGCGCGGGGAATTCGGAGGACGGATTCCATGGTTCGCCGGCGCGAGAATCCTTTGCAATAGCCGCTGGTCCAACGGCCCCGCCGGAAAGTCCGGCCCGGACGGCCACAAACTCTCTGTCATCGGATCACCGCAACCAGCAGCCCGTTCGGCTTGTTTTCATCGACATCCGCATTGGTTCGCCGCCTGTTGGGAAGACCTCGATACAGAGGCTATCCCTTGGGCATCCCCGGGGTTATCCGTCCATCCATTCCTTCGCCGATCGTGCGCGCCCCATTCGACCTTGCCGCGGTTACCGACAGCTATAAGCTGCCGGACGGAAAGGCACGATGGCAAAAGAAATTTGCATTTCCAGCACGCCGCATGAGACGCGGCTTGCGATTCTGGAAGACGATCAACTCGCGGAAATCTACTACGAACGCGAAAACGAATACACCCTCGCGGGTTCCATTTACAACGGACGAGTGACACGCGTTTTGCCCGGTATGCAGTCGGCGTTTGTCGATCTGGGGCTGGAGCGGGACGCGTTTCTCTACGTAACCGACTTCATCGAGCTTGAAGATCAGGAAGAGACCGACGAGCTGGAGAAGGCCGCGGCGAGTGGAGCCGGGCAGGCCCCTCGCGAGGTCCGGCATCCGCAGGGCGTAGACCAGAATGGTGGACGCCAGGAAGAACGTGGCCAGCGTCACGATCAAATCAGACGCGAGGTCAGACACGAGGTCGGCCACGAGCAGCGGCAGGCGGAAGTAGCTAAGCCGGAGTTTGCCGGTTCCTTGGTTCCGGAAGCGCCAGCAGTTCCGGGACGAACTGAGACGCCTCAGGAATCAGACGAAGCCGGAACACAACGCTGGCGTGGCCGGCGCCGCCGCCGTGGCGGCCGCGGCCCGGGCGGTCAGTTTGACGCACCGATCGAATCTAAGCCAGTCTTGAGAAGCGCCCCGGAAGAACCTGGCCCATCCGAGCGGGCCCCGGCGATCCAGGCATCCGGAGCTCCAACTGCGCCGCGCGGGCATCATGCGCCAGCTCCTTTTGTGCTGCCAGGCGAGTCGCTTTCGAAGTATGGAAGCACTCCCGGCGCCGAGAGCCCGAAAACTGCACCGGCGCCAGCAGCACCGCGCCGCCCGGCAAGCACATACAAGCCCTCTACGCTTGTTGAAGCTCCCCTCCGGTGGGACGGCAGCGGCTTGTTGCCGGGTGAATCGCTTTCTCTGCGCCGCCGAGGGGCCGAACCGCCAGTGGAAGCTAGCCAGGAAGCGCAAGGCGACGTGGCCGCCGCGCCCCTTACAGAATTCGCACAAGAAGAAACAGTCGAAGAGACTGAGGAATCGCCTCTGTCGGCGCTTCACGAAACTGAATCAAGCGCTGCCGCGGAAGCTCCTTTTGAATTCGAGGAAGAAGAACTCGCTTCAGACGATTTCGAAACGGGCGCGGAAGAGGAGCCGCAAGCGTTGGATGAAAGTTCACTGGAGTCCGAAGACGATGCTGACGCTTCACATCGCATCGATCCGTCGTCTCCCTCCGGGTTCAAGCTTTTCGGTTTCGGCAAGAAGAAGAAGGACGTTGATGCTGCCGCTGGTAAGACGACCTCCGCGAATACTACTCCGGTTTCGACGTATGCGCCCGGCGACGGCGTGGTCGAGGAAGAACTGATCGAAGGCGAGGAGTTCGATTCCACGCCCCATGCGCGCCGGCACAAGCCGGAGGTGCACGACACGGACGACTACGAAGAGGAGACTCTTCCCAGCCATCTCCGCACCGGCGATTTGGGTGAGATGCTTCAGGAAGCTCATCTGGATCATCGGATCCAGAAAAGCTTTGACGAAAAGGGTGTGGAAGAAGACGGAGTCGAAGGGGAAGAGGAAGAAGAAGCCTCGACAGGAGCTCAGCCCGCGCCCAGCCGCGAACACCGCGACCGTGGAGGCCGCGGACAGCGTGGCCGAGGGGCGCAGAACAATCGGCGCGGACCATCGCGGCGTTCGGCTCAGACATCAGACCTGCCCATCATCTCCGACCTTCTGAAGTCGGGCCAGGAGATTTTGGTGCAGATTGCGAAGGAGCCGATCGCCAAGAAAGGCGCACGGATCACGAGCCACATCGCTCTGCCCGGCCGTTTCCTGGTCTTCATGCCGACTGTCACCCACGTTGGCGTGAGCCGCAAGATCGCCTCCGACGAAGAGCGCCATCGTTTGAAACGGATTCTGGTTCATGAGCGCGGCGAGGCCCCCGGCGGATTCATTGTGCGGACCGCCGCCGAAGGCGCCTCGGAAGAAGGGCTGCGCGCCGATCTGCGCTTCCTGATGAATCTCTGGAACGACATCAAGCAGCGCTCGGAATCGTCCAAGTCGCCGGCCCTCATTTACCACGACCTTTCGCTCATCGAGCGCATTCTGCGCGACCAGGTGAGCTCGAACTTCGCCAACATCTGGGTCGACACCGAGGCCGACTACGAGCGCATTGTGCGGTTCCTCAATCGCTTCTCACCTTCGCTGGTGCGGCGCGTGAAGCTCTACACCAAAGAAACACCGCTCTTCGAGCACTTCGGAATTCAGGATGAAATCTCGAAGGCGCTGCGCTCCAAGGTGTGGCTCAAGTCGGGCGGGTCGATCGTGATTAACCAGACTGAGGCGCTGGTGGCCATCGACATCAATACCGGCAAATATGTAGGCAAGTCGGCGCGGCTTGAGGACACCATTCTCAAGACCAACCTCGACGCCGTGCCGGAGATCGTGCGCCAGATTCGCCTGCGCGACCTGGGCGGCATCATCGTGATCGACTTTATCGACATGGACGAGCGCAAGAACCGCTTTAAAGTGATGGCGGCGCTCGAAGAGGCGCTGAAGAACGACCGCGCTCCGACCAAGGTGCTGCAGTTTAACGATTTCGGCCTGGTGGCGATCACGCGCAAACGCGTGAAGCAGTCGCTGGAGCGCACGCTCAGCGTGCCCTGCCCCATCTGCCAGGCTACCGGCATGGTGAAGAGCTCTGCCACGGTGTGCAACGAGATCTATATCGAGATGCGCAAGATGCGGAAGCACTTTGAGAACGCAGATGTGATGTTGCGCGTGAACCCAGAGACCGTGAAGGTCCTGAAGGCGAACGGGAATCGTTGGCTAACCGACTTCGAGGAACTGATTGGAAAAAACGTGCTGGTCAAGAGCGACCCAACTCTGCATCCGGAGCAATTCGACATCCAGGGCTAAGCAGGACGCACGAAAGCACAGGGCCGGAGCCGTTGCCCCGGCCTTTTGCTTTTTCTGAAGGGCGATAAGTTAGGGGGCGGCCTTTCAGGGCGGAGGATTCGATTTTCGGTTCTCCGCGAGTTCGTTCCGAGCGCTATGCGTCTCATCCAGAGGGAATCTGGCGTCCAGTACGGGCAACCTCTGACGAATTTCGGTGTCTAATTCCAGTGATAGGCATTTCTCTCCCGGAAGTTGAACAAAATTCAGAGCTTGAGGTGATTGCGATGGCCTTTCCTCTTTTGATAACGCCGATGCGGCGCGCCATTTTCGTCGCGGTTGCGCTTCTTTTTGCCGCTAGTTTTGCCGTCGCTCAAGCAGCTCCGTCCCAGGACCAATCTGGCACCGTCGGGTACTCTTCGAGCCAAGCGGAACCGAGCGCATCGGGATTGCAGCTCAACGAGTTTTCGCTACCCAACGAGTCTGTGTTGGGCACGCCCACGTCTGACGGAGGCGGCGCCGGCCAATATGGAAACAGCGGCGGTTATGGAGGCGGCGAGAAGCACGGGCTGCTCCACAATTGGGCATTTGAGGCTGGAGGCGGATTCAATGCTCCGCAAAGCAATTCAGTCACGTACGGCGGTCAGTTCACCGTGGGCGCAGGTTTGAACTTCTCCAAGCGAATTGCGGGTCTGATCGAATACCAATTTCTTGACGACAAGCTCCCGGGCTATCTGATCTCCGAAACTGGCGCGTCTGGCGGCTACGCGCACATCTGGTCCCTCACCTTCGATCCCGTGATTGATCTGATGCCCAAGGCCACGAACGATGTGTACATCACCGGCGGCGGCGGATTCTACCGCAAGGTCACGAGCTTCACCGATCCAGAACAGATCGAATACTGCGATTACTACTACGGCTACTGTGGAATTGGGACGACCAACGTGGTGGTGGGCCATTTTTCTTCGAATCAAGGCGGATTCAACATCGGCGCGGGTTTTCAGCACCGCATGGGCGGAACGTATGGCGACGGCAAGACAAAGCTTTTCATTGAAGCACGCTACTTGGAAGTGCTAACTCCGGCAGTGAAAGGCATTACACCGAATGGTCTGAACGAGACCACGGTCGCGGCCGATACCAAGGTCATCCCTGTGTCGGTCGGGTTGCGCTTCTAAGCTCGCAACGTTGAGAGAATTCCGAACTCGCTCCTTTTCGTGGCAATTCCTGCGAGGGCGAGGCGCAGGCGCCCGCGATCACCACGGTTTTCGTTCCTGCTCCGTGGGCGCGCCCACCTCACCGCGCTCGATTCGCTCCAGAAACGCGCGCGCCAGCTTTCGCTCGCCGGGATGGCTCTCGCCGTGAATGGTGCACAGGTCGAGGAACTCGTCGCAAAGCGCGTTCCGCTCCTCGTGCTGGGCAAGGATGCTTTGCAGCGCAACCGCCAGCTCACGCAGCCGGGCCGCTTCAGGCCAGGAGTTCTCGTCTTGGTCGTCAATCGGCTCTGAGAAAAGTCCATGACGCCCGCGGGCGCATTCGTCCAGGCAGGCTAGCAGTTGTTCGCTGAAGGCGCGGCTGAGCGTCTCGAGTTGCTCCGAAGGCATGGCGTCGCGCGGGTCGATATTCATCTTGGTGCTTCGCGATTCATTTTTGCGTTTGGCGATTCATTTTGCGCGCATAGCGGCTTCGATTTCATCGGCGGTATGCGGTAGCGCGGCATCGAGATCGATCAACTTGCCGTCGGCGCCCACCAGGAAATTGCACTCGATGCGAACGCCAAGGTTTTCCTCGGGAATGTAGATACCCGGCTCGATAGTGAAGATCATGCCCGGCTTGAGCACCGCCGGGTAGTTGGCAGGATCGTGCACATCGATTCCCATCATGTGACCGAGTCCGTGCAGCCAGTATTGGCCGAGGGACTGGCCATGCAGGTCCTTTCCGTGGGTATTGATGTAGTTGTAGGCCACGGTGTCGAGCGAGTTCGGGTCCTGGCGGTCGCGGTCGTTGATGGTGGATTTACCGGCTACGAACGCGTCGATGGCGGCCTGCTGCGCGCCCAGTACGATGTTGTAAATCTCGCGCTGGCGAGCGGTGAAATGCCCGTTCACGGGAACGGTGCGGGTGATGTCGGCGGCGTACATGGAGTACTCGCAGGCCGCGTCGACAAGGAGAATGTCTCCGTCCTGCATGGTGCGGGCGTTGGCGGAGTAGTGAAGGACGGTGGAGTTAACGCCCGAGCCGACGATGGGCGAATAGCTGGGCCGTTCGCAGCCGTTCTCCATCCAAACGGCAGTCATGGCTCCGGCGATGGCGCGCTCAGTCATTCCCGGCTTGACCCACCACTGCATCATCACGCGCTGCGCCAGGACCGACGCTGCCGACGCTTTCTTGATGAGCTCGATCTCGCCATCGTCCTTAACCTGGCGCAGCGGCATCACCTGGCTTGTAACGTCGTGGAGCGCCGGAAGAGCCGATGTTCCCAGCGCGACGCCGATAAAGCCAAGCAGCGCCTTCGCCGCGGCAGAATCCGGCTGCGACCAGAGATTGGCGTAGAGCGTGTGGTCGGCGGCGATAAGCTGATTCATCTCCGCGGGGAGCTCGGCCATCGGTTCGACATGGTCCACGCCGGCGGCCTGCTGCACCCCCGGAGTTACCGCATCCATCTTGGCGCCGGTGTACTTTTCCATGCGGAAATTGCGCGTGGGCAGGAACAGAATTTCTTTGTAGGCGCGCGGCGAAGGGGCGTGCGGTGCGTCGCTCACGATCAAAAGGGCTGCGCCGGGCTCATTCCACCCGGTCAGATAGTAAAAATCCGAGTCCTGGCGGTAGGGCATGAAATCGAGTTGAGACTCCTCCGCCGCGAAAAGCACGGCCACGCCCCCCTCAAGCCTGGCCGCCAGCGCCACGCGCCGGCTGTGGAACACCTCGGCCGGCTGTTTATCAAGTGCGTACAGTTCAGGCAGCGCAGAACAAAAAACAAGCAGAGCGAGGGCAGAAAGACGAAGCCACTTCATTGCGCTATTGTCGCGCCTTGGCTCGGCGGCGTGCAAAGCAAATCCAGCGACTTGGCTACAAATTTGGCCGCGAACAGGCGGGCGCTCGTAACGTAGTTCAGGCAAACGGGAGTAATGGCTGGCCGATCCAGAAGCGGTTGTTCCATCGGGTGAGCGCGCGCGTTCGGCCCTTCATCAACCTTGCCCGAGAGAATCGTCGAGTCGCGATCGATCCGCCGGCTGGGCGAGGCTTGTCAGAAGATACAGGCGTCCCGATCCGAGACACTCGACGAAATTGTGGCAAGCGGGGCTTCGATGTCGGCCCGCGAGACAGGTGGAGGCGAGTCTTGAGCGGAAAGGAACGACATCCGCTATCACCCTACACCCGAATCGCCGCCCATTGAATTTCGCGGGAAATTCCGGTATTCTGGCGATGCAGACGAATTTGTCCGCCAGGTTCTGACCGTGTGCGCACCGGCTGGCGGAGAGAGGAGTGGGCTCATCGCCCACTTTTTATTTGCGGCAAATTTCTCCAGGAAACCACCTGAAATCAGGGTGATACGAGGGGAAAACGGCTGCCAAGGGGCAGCGGGGATCGATGGCGGTCAGTTTGGACGAAATCCGGAGGGCGGCGGAGCGGGTGGCCGCCTCACACGGGCTCGACGTGGTCGATATCGAGTTCACCGGGACGGCCAAGGACCGGACACTGCGCGTGGCTCTGGAAAAGAACGCCGAGGGGCGAGCGCAATTGAAGGCTGCGGCAGAGGCCGGCGCGGAAGGGCTGCCGGAGAAGCTTTTGGAAGGTTCGCTCACAGTCGAGCAGCTTTCCGGCGTAACGCACGAGGATTGCGCAGCGTTTAGCCGCGATTTTGGGGTTTTGCTCGACGTGGAGGACCTGGTTCCCGGCGGAGAGTACACGCTGGAGGCCAGTTCTCCAGGCCTGGATCGAAAGTTGAGCCGGCCGGAGGACTTCGAGCGGTTTGCGGGTTGCCTGGTGAAGGTGCGGACCTTTGAGCCGATCCGAAACAACCGGCACTGGCAGGGAAGATTGATGACGGGGCCACAAACAGAGCCAGGTTCAGAAGCGATCACGCTGGACCTGGCGGCTGTAAAGCAGAACAGCAAGAGCCGCAAGGCAGGCGTGGACACGGTGGAGATCGCTCTCAGCAATATTGAGAAGGCGAATCTGGTGCCGGAAATTTGAAAAACAAGCTATTAGCTTTTAGCTCTTAGCTTGAGGGCGGATGGGCTGACAGTTGTGCTTCTCCGCCACCAATCGAAAACAACAGCGCCGTCAGAGGGTCCCATTTCAAGCCGGACGGCGCGGAACGAAGAAGAGAGTTCAAAACGAGTATGGCCACCAGCGCTTTGTATCAAAGTATCGAACTCCTGAGCCAGGAGAAGGGCATCGACCCCTCTATCGTTGTGGGCGCGGTCGAAGAGGCTATCGCCTTGGCCACGCGCAAGTTCTACAAGACACAGGAAAACATGCGCGGGGAATTGAACAAGGACACCGGCGAGATTACGGCCTACATCTATAAGACGGTGGTCGCCGACGAGGATCAGATCGAAGATCCCGTGAACCAGATCACGCTTGCAGAGGCCAATGAGATGGCTCCCGGCGTGGAAGTGGGCAGCGAGATTCGCATCTATCGCGACACCAGCCCGCTGGGCCGCATCGCGGCGCAACTGGCCAAGCAGATCAT